>CADCIP010000018.1 GCA_902801485.1 uncultured Bacteroidales bacterium
ATTGCAAGCAAGAGGAAATTCTGTGGATGGAACGAGGAAACCAGGGACATTGTCCTAGGCATCAAAAAGCAATGTCAAAACTATTGAGCGTCTGCCCTGTGCAGAAATATCATTCTCTCTTGAAAAATTCCTGTATTCTCTGGAAAATATATATATTTGCATCAAAATTCAACAAACGTAAACATTCAGAATATTATGAAATATAGAATCAAAAAGGAGACCAAGCCTACATTACCTACATTCGGCAAGTATAAGGCTGTTGCTGTACATGATAAAACCATTGATAGCAGACAAATCCTGGAGGAAACAGCCCAACGTATGCATATCAATCAGGGAACCATTCATGGTGTTATTATGTGTTTGGCGGAAGTCGTCAACAATCATCTGCGCGAGGGCGACCGTGTTCGTCTTCCTGACTGGGGTATGATGAAGCTGGAAATTGAGAGCGAGAAGGTTGATGACCCTAAGAGTTTTCGTGCCAAAAAGCACATTCGTGGTGTCCGCCTTCATTTCCTGCCCCAAAGCTACGAAGGCACTCAGGAACTCTACGAAGGCATCACTTTTGAGAAGGACAAATATTCCACCTAATTTTTTCCCCAATCTTTTGAATTTCTCTGGAAATTTGACTATATTAGAAAGGAATAATTACAAAACCAAATAAAACAAAGATAAATAAAAAAGTTTAGATATGCATATCAATGAAGTAGAAAGAATCCTCAAGGATTCTATTGATGGAAAAGAAAAACAGTACGAGGTCAAAAGATATTGTGACCACATCTGTTGCGAGTCTGATTTTGTGTTGCTTTATGACGGTATGGAATTTGCCTATATCAAATTTGACGAAAAAGGTAACATGAAAAAGAAGCAAATGAATATCCATGAAGAGAAAATGGGTACTGCTTCTTTCTATATTGTCATCAAAGATTCTGACGAGTTTATTCCTATTGACCTGCCTTGTAAGGTATATCCAAGGAATAATATGAATACTGTATTTGAATGTTCGACAGACAACTTGCTGCAAAAACTATGTGATTATCGCTCAACCCAATACACTCCATTGAATATAGAGAAAGTTGCCGAGTTTTTCGAAAAGACCCTTTCTTCCTTGATAAGAGGAAGGATGCAGGCGTTTATGTCAAAAATAAGAGAAGAAACAAACCTTGCGGACGTCATTGAGGACCATGATACTTATTTTATGCTTACTCCAAAATATGAGCGTCTGTTTTTTTGCTCACTGCTTGGCAGTACATCTGGAGCACCTAAAAGAGTATGTAGATATACTAGTTTGTCATCGTTATTCCGCATGCTCTCGGAAGCAAAACAGAGTATGTGTAGTACCATATGTATGAACGATAAAACCGAAAATGACTATTCTATCAAGTATATAAGCGATGCAGTACCATTATCGAATGTTATTCAGAGAATGGAAGCCAGATCACCTAAGACAGATGCCCAATCTATGAGTTTTATTCTTTCTGGGAGCAGGATGGGGAAAAAAGATGACCTTAATATGTGGAGACTTTATGGTGATGACTCCAAAGGTGTTTGTCTTTGGTATGAAATCGAGGACATGCCCGATAACTTTTTCCTTTCAAGAGTAAGCTACGCAAAGAATGAAACCCATGCAGAGTTAGCCTATCTTGCCAGCAAGATGGGTAGGGCGGTTTGTGGCAGGAATTTCGAGGTTCGCAACCTGAATAGTTGGCTACACTTTTTCAAACCTGCGGAATACGCTATAGAAGAGGAAATACGATTGTTATATGAGATGCCCGATGTGAATATGCTTGAATCACTCTATGGCAAATGGATATTGAATTCAGATAATGGTATCATCGCTCCTGTCGTAAGTTTCTCTGTTGATAAAAAGAACTGCCAATTCCCCTTGGTATTAAGCCGAATCATTTTAGGTCCCAATCTGCGAGAACGTAACATAAACATAGAGCAACTGCGCTTAATGATAAAAAACAAGCAGATTAAAGTGGCAGACGATTTTGAAATTGCGTTTTCAACTATAGAAAGTTATCGGAAATGATTACTTGCTGATGGACGGTGATACAGCAAGCGATACCAGTCTGATAGAACCCGCCGACAAGAAATGGCTGATGGAATTGGTTGAGAAGCGCAGGTTAAAACGCGAAGAGGACTGGGGCAGTGAGAATGATGTCGATGAGTTGCCACGTTAAAAGTATCTTTTTGTCACCATAAACAAGTTGCTGTGATTTTTGAATTTCTCTGGCAAAGTGACTATATTAGGAAAGAATGAACTGAAAATGGGTGGGTAATACAAATTATTATCTCCTAATAGCGATACTTTCAAAAATAATACCTAATTTTGGAACGAAATGAAACCTTAGAAACTAAATCCATGAAAGGACTATCTAAATCACGTTATACAGCTTTTTGTCAATGTCCCAAGAACCTCTGGGCTGAAGGTCTATAAACTAGAAGAAACAATCTAAACGAAATATAACCTCGCGATGTATAGGCAATCGCAAAGACGGAATATGTTAATAATCAACAAAACTGTTTACTTTGAGTCTGATGCTGAATTTGAAGATTTCAGCATCGCCCCATATATCACCATTGAGCAAGGTGCCACATCTGTTCCGGATGGAGATTATTCAGATTTATATAAGCAGTATCTTGCAGAAGGAAAATCATTTGTCATAATGGATGAGGATTCTATTATATATAAACGACAAGTTGTCTGTAAAAGAGTTCCACTCAAGATGGATGGCAGCCCCATCAGACGTGATGATTGTCTTGTTCAATTACGTGTAAAGAATCTTGAGCCATGGTTTGATGATATGCTTATGCCTGAGGATTTGGATCCCCAAGAAAGAGAAGCCATTACCAAACTTATTAACAATAATCCTCAAGTGACATATAAACAGATTGCTGAGACTTTGAACACAAGTGAGGAAGAAGCCCTTGGCATCTTTAAATGGTGGCAAAAAAAAGGAATAATAAAATAAAAAATGGGAAACCATGTAGAATAAAAAAACGTTATGGCAATTAATGTTTTTTGTCTTTCTTTAAATTATTCAAAAGAAAATGCTATATTTATAGGCAAAAAGCAAAAATTAACTCTCAAGGAATCGTGTCAGCTATTAAGATATGGAAGCCATTGGTATCTTACTTCTTCTCATCCTTGCTTTTGTGTTCTTTGGCCTAGCAGGTTGGGTACTGAAAGCATTGGGTGTTGTGTTTGACTTTCTCCAGGAGGGGTGCTCCACCAGTTTCGGTTGCCTTTTCTGGGTTTTTGTTGCAATTTTGATACTAATTGGATTGGCTATGTAGAAAAATAATGAACGACTTCTTTGAATTTTCCTTGCTAAGTGACTATATTATTGTATAACGTTTAAAACCAGACAATATGAACACAAACATTGAAAGACTGAGCCAGATGCTCAAAAGGCATTCCCACTTCTGGACAGAAGCCTTCAAGGACGAGGAAACAGGCGAAGATGTGTCTATAGAAAGAAGGGATATTCTCGACCCTGACCTCTCCGATGAAGAGCGGCAACTCATTAAAGCTATTGCTGCGGACATTCCCAACCTAACAGATGACGAACTCCATCAATTCAGGGAAGATATAATGCCTTTCGACAGTGAGACGATAGACCTGATATACATTGAACGTGTTCGGCGAGGAGAAGAAAGTCTGGCTGAATCTATCGAGGATGTGCCTACGTTGCGAGTACTCTGCGACAAGGGGAACCGTTGGGCTGCCTATGCTCTGTTCCAAAAATACTATTTGGGCGATGAGAAGCAGGGCATCTTCATCAACAGGCAGAAAGCCAAGGGATACTACGACTTGGCTGGTGAAATTCCTTATAAAGACAAATGGGACGACAGCGATGACCCAGGCGAACCTAATCCCGGCACCTACGAGTATGTCCTCACAGGCAATGCCACAAGTCTTGATGCCGTGGAAACTCTCATCCGCGACCTCTGCAAGCGCTTTGGAATACCGGAGAACGAGGAGGACGGACTGGGTCTCTATGTGCCCCAACGCGCACTGATGAAAGTGCTTGTAGGCAGCGATACGGAATATTATCGCGGCAACATTCTTTATCTGAACCGCGAAGCACCCGACCGCCTCGTCATTACTTCAGAAGCTGACAATGGCGATCCACTACTCTATGCTCTCCGCCAAGCATATACGAACCTGGATGTTGAGATAAAGAAAACGGAATGGTAAATCCTATCTTCGTATATGAGTAAAAAAAAGAAGTAAACTTTGAATTTTCAGACAGATGTGACTATATTATAAATATAAACCCGAAAACAAAGAAAATCATGGAAACAACAAACCATTTTAAGTACAACATTATTGAAATAGCCAACAAGATTGAAGGGCAGAGGAATAAATCTAAGCATCAATTGCCGTACAATGTGTTTACCATGTGGGGAATGAGCGAAAACGATCATACGAAGTTGCTACTGGCATTACTTCGTTACCAAGACTCGACTGGACGCTACCCTCTACTGAATAGTTTCCTGAACAGATTCACAAAAGGGCGTGACAAAATGATTCACTATCAGAACCCTTCGGATGTTATTATTCGCTTCAATCCACGATATGACAAGGATGATAAACACAGTTTCATTGACGGACTCATCATGTTTTCCGCACAAGGAAAGCGAATAGCCATCATCATGGAGAACAAGATTTTTGATGCTCCCGACCAAAAGGACCAAATACGCCGCTATATAACCCACATGACAACTGAAGAGCATATTGCATTGGAAAATGTATGGGTGTTATATATTACCGGAACAGGTACGAAGGAAATTGATGAATGCAGTTATCATCCAAATGAAGAGTCTGAAGCAACAAATATCGGCCGACGCTTTATCACTCTTACTTATTACGAGGATATCATAGAATGGCTGAAGCAGGATGTCCTTGAGCATCGCATTTACCCGGAATCACTGGCAAGTATCGTTCGCGCATACGTTGAGTCTCTGGAGAAGGATATCTTTTGCGAAGACAAAACAGATGCGTGGCGAAAAGACATGCTGTGCAATATTTTAATAGGCTCAGGACATCTCAATGTGAATAAGATGACCGACCGCGATTTCGACTGTCTCTATTCTTTCCGCGATTCTGTACAAGAGGTACGCAATGAAATGGCTAAAACTAATAGGGATGAAAAAGATATTCGTGCTGTTGATAATCTGTATGGAGTAATAAGAGACCTTATCCATGATATAGAGCAACAGGCCTTTGGCGAATTTGAAAGAATCAGTACAGAGATTCTGAACAGCTGGTGGAAGAAAGAACTGAAGAAGTATAAGGGAGCACAATGGATTGCCAAGCATCGTGGCCTACGTAGTGACAAAGGATTTGTACAGATAGGTCTTTCCGCAGAATGGGGTACGGCTCATTTGGAATGGATTCCCATCAGTGCAAAAAGAATGTGCCTCGGAAATGAATATCAATTGGAATTGCATATTGAAAACGACAAGGCTCTTGCTGACAAATGGCGCAAGGAACTGAATAGCAATGCCATTTTGCTGCCAGCAAATAACTGCGAAAAAGTAAAAGCTGGCACCAGCAGGCTGCTTCGCTATAAGTTTCAGACTTCAAAACCAATTGCGAAGATGAGCAAAAAGGAATTGACAGAATTCCTAACTGGAGTTTATACCAAAGAATTGAATTATTGCTGCAGAATGCTTGTTGAGCATTTCAATGATTACAAATGAATATATTAGATGTCTCTTCAGAGTGTTTATAATTAATTCTTGTAATTGGTTTAGTAGTAAAATAGTAGGTGATGACTATAGAGCAGATTCGGCAGCAAGCCCACGATATGCGAAAGGCTGCAAAGGAATTGCAACGGAAGATGCAGGAGGTGACTGATCCTGAGGAACGGAAGCAACTGGCTCGCAGAGTGAACGAACTGTTCGTAGAGGCAAGTTCCTTGAGGGACGAGGCCAAGCATCACCATTACTGGGATGAAAGCATCGAAAGGGACTTCCGTTGTATAGAAACCGATTTGGAGGATTAATTGAGATTAAATTTTCCGAAGTAATTATATTATTAACAATCCTAAAAACAAACTATTATGGAATTGACTATTGATTCTAAAAAGTTTATCAACCAGGTTGACGAACTTTACCAAGTGGCGCTCAATGAGACGGCTTCACTTCTGAAGAACAATCCGAATGGTAGCTACATCGCCGTCCCGGAATGGGAGGATGAAGTGGACACCAGAGATTGGAACGACGTGCCCATAGCAATTTGGGCTGTAGGTCTGAATAGCGACGGTCATATTTGCGTCAAAGCCTGTGTCATGAACGTTGGTTACGGCTATTCTGGTGATGAATTCTCCAATGACTGGGAAGACATCACAGAGCACAAGATTGAAGCTACGTGCTATCCGGAGCTCTTCCGTTTCGTTGCAGAGAACTTAGACAAAGCTACAACGAAGGAAGAAGCCGACAAAGTCAAGTTGGATGAAGAAGATGAAGATTGACAACGTGGCGTTGTAATAACGAACATCAAAGAACCAGTCGTGGAAAGCTCCGAATAAGCGAGAGCAGAGTGAAGCATGCTTCGACTCTGCCGAGCATGAGGAACTTCGACCAAAGGTCAAAGCTCTTCCTATAGAGCCGGAGGCTGGCAGGCATCTTTCTCATCCTGTAGTAGAAAGGTCTTGGGATGCCATTTTTTTGAATACTATGCAAGACTGGAACAAATACGTCGAAAGACCTTATCAAGAAGTTCTTGAAGAACTGAAGGCAGAAGGTTATCAGGTGGTGAGTGATGGCCTCATTGCCTGTTATAGGAATGTCGATCTGCAAAAAAGCGACTTAAAAATCCGGCTGGTGTGTGCGTCATTCGATATGGATGACTTTGATGAGAAACTTAACGATAAAGAGAGAACCTACAAGTTGGACGATGTCGATTGGTACACGTTTGAAATCCATGATGAAGAAGGGAATTTATTAACTGATGATTGAACATGACAACATTTAACGAATATTGGAAAGAAAAGGCGCAGAAGCGACGCAAGTCGTGGGCAGCAAAGGCCAAACGTTTTGCTGAAAGGCATATGCAGTTGGCGGCTATCCGAAACGAGATTGTCTATGGCCACATAAAAAGAGAAGAGGTGCGCAGCCTTAGGGATAAGCATCGGACTGTTCAGAATCCCATAGCAAGATGGGATTCTAATATGCACTTCTCCTTTTCAGAACAGGGACTTCGTGAGGCCATGCAAGCAGAGGGTGCCGATGTCAGTTCTTTAACGATGACGATAATCAAGAAAAATATAGTTGGTCAACAACCACATGAAATATCATACGGAGACATACTTGACGTTGCCAGCAATCGTCGTGATTTATATGAAAAGTATACTGATTTGGAAACCTGCACCATCAACTACCGAGAAGTAACGATGGTTATCTACCGCTATACTTATCAGCAGCAGCCTTTTGCCCTGTATGAATTCGTGCCTTGCAAGCAACTGTGCATCGATAATTTTAGAATGGAGGAGACAAGTTTCAGCACCATGAACATTGCAACTTTCCTGATGGAAATGGCTGCTGAGTACGAGTTGCGGCAGGAGGAACTGAACTACCACGCTAAGAAACTGAAACTTCGGACGATGGATGCTGCCCTCACCGACGATATAAGCTTCGAACTTTGGGATGACAAAAAGTTGGAAAAGAAGGTTGCGGAATATGTCAGTAAGGACTACCCTGTAGAGAAGATGCTTGAGTTGGTGCTCCGCCCGTGGAAGCAGGCCATCACAAAGTTCTTTCATGCTATCACAGAGCAAGAGATTCAAAACGCAACAGAGAAATTTAGTGTTTATTCCCTGCGCAGCAATTTTCCGCACTATACCCAAAATGTGCTGCAACCATACTTCAACAAACAAGGTTTGCAAGAAGTGAAGATGTGGAAACCATATGAAAAGAGTTCAGATTGTTACATAGAATACCAAGGTTATCTGGCAAAATATAACGCTTGGGATGTCGCATTTTATCCGAATGCACATTATTCTATGTGCTGCTTTTATGGGGAGTTGAATAATACAACTCCCTTGCGTGCCCTTGCCTATTATCTGCAGAAGATGCCTGAAATCAGTAAGAAGACAGACGAGGTGGTGATAAAAGTTATGCACCTCATTGACGGACTGATGCAGCAAAAGAACGAGAATTATCGCAAGAATGTAGAAATTCTGGACACCTTGGCTGCTCAGCATAAGGAAATGCCTGTTGGCAAAATGATGAAGTTCTTACGGTGGAACGCTGGGCGGTTCATCAATCCTAAGCCTAAGGGCAATTTGTATTTCTCTATTTCTACGATAAAGGTGGTCGGAGAAACGTCTTTCAGTTTCGTGCGGAAAGATGTGCTCCAAAGTTATAGCATGGTCAACGGACAATTAACAGTAACATATAAAGATGAAGTCATAGAGAGATGGTTGGATGCAGACTGTCAGAACGTATATGTAGCAGACCCAGTTACAACTGATTACGACGAATGGGTGAAAAATCATCGGAAGGGAATGTTTGCGGACACCTGGTCGTGGTCTGTACAAAATTTCCTGTGTGATTATTCTCCGCGGGATTCTAAACCTTCCCTCTCAATTGATTTCATTGAACAAAAATTATAGTTATTATGGCAATAGCAATCAACACTAAAGAACTGGAGACCCTCCTGGAGGTGACTCCTTCGTGGCAAAATATCATGCTGGCAGGCCGACATGGCATCGGCAAGTCGCAGATTCTGACAAACTATTTTGAATCGAGAGGCATGCGCGTCGTAGCCCTGTTCCTGGGACAGATGAGTGACCCCGGCGACCTGCTGGGTTTGCCCAATAAGGACGAGGCGACGGGCAAGACGACCTTCATGCCACCTTATTGGTTCCCTGTCGATGGACAACCTGTTGTGCTGTTCTTGGACGAGTTGAACCGCGCTCGTCCAGAGATTCTGCAGACGGTGATGGACCTCGTGCTCAACCGCAAGTTGGCAGGGCGCATGCTGCCTGAGGGCAGTCGCATCATCTCTGCCTGCAACGACGGCGACGAGTACCAGTTGACAGACCTTGATCCAGCCCTCGTTTCGCGTTTCAACATCTACACTTTCCGCCCATCTGTGGAGGAATGGCTGCTGTGGGCAACGCGCAAGGGATTGGACGAGCGTGTCATCAACTTCATCCAAGCCAATCCCGAACTGCTTGACCGCAGCGGTGACACCAAGGAGGAGCAGGGACTGGAGAAAGACCCCGACCGACGGGCTTGGGAGAAAGTGGCACGTGCGATGGAGAACATTCCCAATCCGATGCCTGTGCATCAGAAGATTATTGCAGGCATCGTGGGTGTACAGGCTGCTGCCAGGCTGTTCCTCTCGTTCCAAAAGGAACTTGTCACACCGCAGGAGCTGCTCACCAATTTCAAGAGCGTCAAACGACAGCTGGACAAGTATCAGTTGCATCAGTTCTCATTGGTGAACGATGCCCTTTGCCGTTTCTTCGAGACCGACCAAGCTGATACGATGGAGCGCACACTGGTTCGCGAAAACCTGAAAGCCTATCACGACTATCTGGCCAAGAACCATCGCGAAGCATACGCCCACTTTGTGTCACTCATCGACGGTACGGGCTACAAGCAGATGCTCTTGCTCATCAACAAGGAACTGCCTGAGACCTATAAGCAAGTCATTGAGTTCATCCAGTCGCTATGAGTACACTTGAGCGCATACAACAAGAGGTGGAGCAGTGGTTTCTGACCGAACCGCTGTTTTTCACCGTCTATTGTTCGCACCGGCTGACCATCAATCCCAATATGTTGTGCGCCCTGCGCTCTGGACAGGGGCGTATTGAATACAACCCGGAACTGATCGACCCGATGACCGACCAACAGTTGAGGGCTTTGATGAGCGTGGAGATAATACGCATCCTGCTGAAGCATCCCTACTCCCGTCAGCCGCTGGGTTGTCCTGGCATGGTTCTGAAGATGGCGAGCGACATGGTCATTGCGCCTGCCTATAATCTGACATGGGCAGGTCTGACACATCCCCACGAATTCGGTTTGCCCACAGGACAGCACTTCGAGTGGTATGCCAACCGACTGAGCGCGATGGGAATCCACATGGATGGACCAGCACCCAGCGAAGGAGATTCATGTGCCGATGGCGAGGCAGGTGAAGGCGGCGCAACTTCTTCTTCAGAACCTTCTGAGAAGCAAAACGAGGATTCGGCAGGTGGTAGCAGTGGCGAAAATAAAGAGCAAAACGAGCAGGGAGAGAATGCAGAAGAGGCATTGTCCGGTGGAGCTGATTCTGAAGAAAGCAACGAAACCGCTGTGCCTATCGAAGGTCAGGGAGGAATGCCTTCCTCTGACGAACAAGAAGCGGCCGGCGTAGGCGGCACTTCATCGTCATCAGGAAGTTCGCAGGCAACTCTCAATTCTCTTCCGCCTGCGCCTAAACGAAGCGAAGAACTCTCAACTCTCGACTCTGCCCCGTCTTCCGACTATACATCTTTGTGGGAAGAGGATGCTTTCATGGGTCAGCAGATTACGGATATCATCCATAGCACCACGCAATGGGGAAGTCTGCCAGGAGGGATGGTGGAACTCATCCAGAAAGCCGCCGAAGGTAAGATTGACTATCGCAATGCCCTGCGTGCTTTCCGCAGTTCCATCCTATCGCAGAAGCGACACCTCACCCGCATGTATCCCAGCCGCCGCTTTGGTTTCGAACAGATGGGCAGCCGATATGAGTTCACCACCCGCCTGCTGGTGGCCATCGACACCAGCGGGTCGGTAGGTTCAGATGAGTTAGGACGTTACTACCGTATCATCACCACCTTCTTCAAATATGGCATCCAAGAGATTGATGTGCTGATGTTCGATTTCGATGTACAGGGAGAACCCGTTACCCTGAAAGAGGCACAGAAGAACAAGCAGACATTTGAGGTGAAAGGGCGCGGCGGAACAAACTTCCAGGCTCCAATCAATTATGTGGCAGAGCACCCCGGTTATGACGGCCTCATCATCATGACTGATGGTTATGGCCCCGTTCCCTCTGTGCCTGCCTTTCTGAAAACAAAACTCCTTTGGGTTATCGACAACGAGCCATCCTACAAACAACATTACAATGCGCTGCGCAAGACGGGGCGTGTCTGTCTAATCGAACTTTAAGAAATGAACTAGAACTATGCCAGCAGATAGATAAATTTGCTGAATCCTTGAATTTTTGACAAGACATTACTATATTACGATAAACATTAATTGAAAATGTAAGATTATGGCAAACATTTTCATTACCAATTACGTCATCGAAGGTGAGAAAAAAGAACTCGATGCACTGTACGAGACAATGAAGAAACTCCAGGGTCAAAACCTCGGACAGATGGTTGAATCCTTGGGTAAAAACCCCGATGAAGTTATGTGTCGTGGAGAATGGGCTGACTTGGAACGCCAAGGTGACACCCTGCGCATGACCTTCGAGACGGCTTGGACACCTTGCTACGAGGTGACTAATCTTCTGAAGGTCACCTATCCATCTCTCCGTATTTATTACAAAGCCGAAGAACCTGGCTGCGAAGTTTATCTCAAAAACGATGCAGAGGGCAAGTACTTCCCTGAGACAGAAGCCGATGGCCATCCTTTCGACCTGATGACAGAAGAAAGCGAGCAAGAACAAATCCGCCTCATCCGCGCTATTAAGGAAGGGAAAATCAAGTTGGAGCCTGTATAGTCCTCAGTTTCATGGGGACTAAAAGTCTTAGAGGGGTTCTCTTATTTTGAGAATTTTGTTTGGTAGATTTGAGAATTTTGAAAATAACTTTTGAGAATTTTGTTTGGCAGATTTGAGAATTTTGTATACCTTTGCAAACAGAAAATCAATATGTTATGTATAAAAGAACTCAATTTAGAGAATTGGAATCGAGGATAGCTGAGACGAGAAACATAATTCAAGTGATTTCAGGACCCCGTCAAGTTGGTAAATCCACAATGGTTAAGCAAGTGCTTCAGGAAACCAGCATTCCCTACATGTTTGTAAGTGCCGACAATGTAGACCATGCGAACACTACTTGGATTGGTGAGATGTGGGAGACCGCAAGAGCACGCATGAAGGTGGCACAAACAAAAGAGTTTCTTCTTGTTATTGATGAGGTACACAAAATTGATAACTGGAGTGAAGCCGTCAAGAAAGAATGGGATGAAGACACGTTCAACGACCTAAATCTGAAAGTCGTCATTCTGGGTTCATCAAGACTGCTGCTAAAAGACGGTTTGACAGAATCATTAGCAGGCCGTTATGAACTGATCAGGATGCCACATTGGAGTTTTGCAGAGATGCATGAGGCTTTCGATATTGACGTTGATCAATATATTTATTATGGCGGTTATCCTGGTGGTGCGATGTATATAAAGGACGAGCGCCGATGGCGCAAATACATTAAGGATAGTATAGTTGCACCTGCAATTGAAAAAGACGTATTGAGGACAAAAGTTATTTATAAGCCAGCATTGATGAAACAACTGTTTAAACTTGGCTGCGCCTATTCTGGGGAAGAACTCTCGCTGAACAAGATGTTGGGTCAACTTCAGGATGCCGGCAATGTTACTACATTGGCGAGTTATTTAACAACTCTCGATGAATCAAGGTTGTTATGCGGATTGAAGAAATACGCTTCAGATAATGCCCGCAAATATAATTCTGTCCCAAAGCTGATGGTTTACAACACGGCTCTTTTTTCTGTTCAGAGTGGCATGACTTTTCAGAAGGCATACGCTACCCCTAAACTTTGGGGTCGATGGGTGGAGAGCATAATCGGCGCACATCTTCTGAATCAAGCAGATGAATATGACTACAGACTTTATTATTGGAGAGTGAGAGGCGATGAGGTGGATTTTATCATCGAATACAACAGGCAGTGCATTGCAATCGAAGTCAAGAGTGGCAGACGAACCAGCAACAATGGTCTTGCTTTGTTTCAGGAGCAGTTCCATCCCGTCCATTCTTTTGTAGTTGGTTCTGGCGGGGTTCCTATTGATGAATTTCTCAGATGGGATATCGGTAATCTTCTGGATTGATAGAATTCCTCTCACAAAGTGACTATGTAAAGTAACGCGGATAATATACTGACAACAGAATAAAGATAACAACAAGGAAAACTACAATGCCCAAATGAAGACATCAGGTAGTCAGAATATAGAACAATACTCGGCTCTTTCACAAAATGAGCTCAGGTTGTTGTGCTTTTTGGCTTATTATGGGGAGGTGAAGCCAGAAGGTAAGGCTGCTTGTGCATATCGCAAATTATACGGCATCTCACAGCAGGACTATGATAATGATGCTTGGCATCTGATGGAGGCTGGTTTTCTAAGCACAAAGTCATACATTAAGCCAGAAAAACGTCTTGATGTACTTTTGTACCTTTATAGAAATCGGAAATGGACCACATCCTTTAAAACAATAGAACCCCACGGAAAATCAAACTCTGCAGAATATCTGTGGAAGATTGCTCAATTATTGGCAAAAGACGACTTTGCAGGAGCATCTAAGGTTACTCGTCCGTATGTAGGTATAGGATATAAACAGTTTAACCTGTTTAAGTATATCCAGGAACAATTATTGGGTGATGCACGTTACATCAAGTTGCTCAATGATCCTGAAATGATGACTATGGTTGATGAATACCTGCGTGAGAAATTCATGAATGATGAATTGGATGACGAGACACTGGGGTTATTATCTAAGGCCATTCCTAAAACCCATAAATATCATGATGAGTTGATTGATGAGATATCTGCTTACAGATATTTTCAAACAGGAATAGCACAAGTTTCTTTAGGTAAACCAACTATGTGGTCTATGGCTGTAGAAGGAATGCAGTTTGCCTATGATGGCCAATTGGAAGAGTCATTACAAAGATTTAATACGGCATTGAAACTGTCAAAGACAAATAAAAATGCATTCCCTTCAGATATCTTTAACTATGTTTATGGCATTGTAATATGCAGGCTCAAAAGAAAATATCCGAACGAGAACTTCTATCTGCAATGCTTTGAGGCATATTCACAGTCAAAGGCACTCCGTTTGGGAAATGAAAATTTCATGATGCGCATTCTCCTTGACAATATGGATAAAGATGCTGTTCAAGCTAAGAATGACATAAAGAACAGAACAGGCTATATCTTAAACAGTCATCATGAAATACTATACCAGACATGGGCCTTACTGCTATTCCGTTATTTCGATATAGAGGCTCCAGACATTACCGTTCAACATTCTGCGGCATTCTTCCAACACGAATTGTCAAATTACCAATCCAACGCAAAGGTAAAAGATTTTTTTGACAGTAAACCATTGATAAGTTCTTTGCGCAAGAAACAAGCCTGGGAATTATTACTGACAGATATTTCAGAACGAGTTTCAAAAGAGAACAAGGACACTGAGAAACGATTGGTGTACTACATGAAGGGGAAAAGCCTTCATGCTATTGTTGAACAGACAAGAAAAGAGGGTGGAGAATGGTGCAACGGAAGGCTTCTTTCCCGTTCGCAGATGATTGAAGGTGGATATGATAATATGGACAGTGCCGATGTGGCAATTGCCACACAACTAGCTAAACCATCAGAGGAAAATGCTTCTGATGCTGATATTATTGTTCCAATATTAGGAGGAACAGACAGGCTCCTATGTGGCAATTATTATGAAGGCAAATCTGTTCCGATGGAGGTTTCAAAGGAAAGCCCATATCTTGAGTTTAAAGGGGAAGGGGCGCATATAAAAATCTCTTCAAATGTAACACTGGATGCTTCTGGTAGGGTACGTCATCACATTGTGAGGATGGACTCTCCAACTCATTTTACGATGATAACCATCAATGCACTTCAGCGTGACATTTTGAAACGTTTCATTCAGATGAGATTCTTACCATCATCTGCATTGATTAGTTTAACTAAAGCCATAGATAGCCTAAAAGGAATCATTGATGTAAGAGCGCTACTTCCAGAGCCATCTGTTAATACCGCAGTCCCAGGCAAGGGTATTCTTGGAGTCAGAATAACACCCGAAAAACAATCCTATCTGGTCAAAGTTTCTGCCACAGGAATGGAAGACGGCCTCTCACGTTTTGTTCCAGCTGAAGGTGAGAGTGTTGTCTATGATGAAGTGGATGGTTTAACTCATTGTGTTCATCGAGACCTAACCAAAGAGTACGAAAACTTCTGCATGTTAAATACAGTATTAAGCGATGTTGCTCAGGCAGACGTGTTAAAGTCTAATGAATACAGAATCTGGTCGTTAGAAGGTTTGCTACATGTATTGTCATTCGTTTTTGACAATAAAGACAGATTCTTTATGGAATGGCCCGAGGGGATAGCAATCAAACTTAAAGGCAATGTAAAAGATGCTGATATTGACATCGCTGTTCAAAGCGATATGGATTGGTTTAAAGTTGAAGGAGAGGCCAGGATTGCCGGTACTATATACTCGTTAGAAGAACTCATCAATATGTGTAGCACAAGTACCATTGAAGGGTTCATCAGATTAAATGATGAAGAGTATGTGCGTATAAGCGAGAAGTTAAAAAGACATATTGCTATGATAGAGTCTCTCACCAGGAAGGACGGCAAAAAGAGACATGTATCAAAATATTCCATTGGTGCATTGGCTAATACTATTGATGAGCTGAGACTGAAGACAGATGGCAATTACACAAAGTTCATGGAGAAGACAAAGGCGGCCTATGCCATCAATCCAGAAATACCCTCTAGCATCAATGCCACACTACGCGATTACCAGAAGGAAGGCTTCAGGTGGATGTGTAGGTTAGATGCATGGGGAGCTGGTGCATGTCTGGCTGATGATATGGGATTGGGTAAAACCATTCAAGCGTTGACTTTCCTAACCTATAAAGGAAAAAATGGGGCATCTCTTGTTGTGGCTCCAAAGTCCGTAGTAATGAACTGGGGGGCTGAGGCATCGCGTTTCGCACCACAACTAAATGTAATTATCCTGAACAATGTAACAGAGAGGGAATCTGTTATTGAAAAAGCCGGAGTCAATGACTTGATAATATGCACATACGGTTTATTGGTGACAGAGTCAGTCGTAATAACAAGGAAAGAGTGGAATGTAGTATGTCTGGACGAATCGCATCAAATCAAGAACCGGAACACAATAGCTTCACAAACGGCTATGGATATTAAGTCAGCTAGTCGGTTAATCCTAACAGGAACGCCTCTGCAAAATAACCTGAGTGAATTATGGAACCAATTCCAATTCATTAATCCAGGACTTCTGGGTCCATGGCCCCGTTTTCGTGACTGCTTCATGATTCCCGCCTTGGACAATGAGCATAAACTGTTATTGAAGGAAATTACACAGCCATTCATACTTAGAAGAACTAAACAGGATGTGCTTAACGAACTACCAGAGAAACTTGTCCATACACATTATGTGGAAATGACCGACAAGGAAGCGGAAACCTACGAAGAGATGCGACGCCTCCTTGAAATTAAATTCAAGCAGAATAAGAACCGGGCAGAAAGAGCTGAAGCAAAAAAACTCGACCTGAATTTCTTCTCGGAGCTGATGAAACTGCGTCAGTCCGCTTGTTCTATGCGACTTATTTACAACAGATGGGCAGAGCAATCATCTAAGATTGATACATTGACGCAAATACTCGAAAATATCACGCAAGTTCACGAGAACAATATTCTTATCTTCAGCCAGTTTACAAGTTTCCTTGAGTTGATTAAGCCAGAACTGAAAAAGCGTAATATGGATTATTTGTACTTAGACGGCCAGACACCATTGGAGAAACGGAAGGAGATTGTTACCAAATTCCAAACAGGACACTGTAAACTATTCCTTTCCAGTCTGAAAGCAGGCGGTTTGGGGCTAAACCTAACAGCTGCCAATTATGTCATTCTGCTTGATCCCTGGTGGAATCCTGCGATAGAAAACCAAGCAATGGATAGAGCTCACAGATTAGGACAGAAACGGGTTGTCTCTGTTATCAGGCTAATTACAAGCAATACGATAGAAGAGAAAATTCTCCGACTGCATGAGACAAAACAAAACTTGTCAGATGACATCCTTGAAGGCACAGGCGAGAGCTATAAACTCACATACGAAGATGTTATGGATATGGTGACACCATTTTAATTGAAAAGCCAAGCAAATATGAAAGATAAAATAGAGAAACTATTAAATGCCTTGTCGAAAGGGGCATTCGAACGCGAGGAAATAATTTCACTTGCATTACTCAGCGCTCTATCTGGGGAGTCCATCTTCCTGCTAGGACTACCTGGTGTAGGTAAGAGTATGATAGCAAGAAGGCTGAAAATGGCTTTTAAGAATAGCCAGAGTTTTGAGTATCTGATGAGCCGTTTTTCTACACCAGATGAGATATTCGGACCAGTCAGTATCAGCAAGCTCAAGGATAAAGACACTTATGAGAGAGTTGTTGATGGTTACCTTCCTACAGCAGATGTCGTTTTTCTGGATGAGATATGGAAAGCTGGCCCAGCAATTCAGAATTCGCTGCTAACCGTACTTAATGAGAAGGTTTTCCGTAACGGCAAACAGGAAATAGCACTGCCGTTGAAAACTGTTATATCAGCCTCTAATGAACTTCCTGCAGAAGGAGAAGGGCTTGAAGCCTTGTGGGACCGTTTCCTCATTAGATATGTTGTAAAGCCAATAGAAGACAAATCTAACTTTATCAGTCTGATTAGTGATCAATTGGAAACGTGTGAGATTGCGGAAAATCTAAAGTTCACAAAAAAGGATTTGCAAGAGATCCAAAAAGGTTCCAATCATATAAAATTAACTTGGGAAATAAGCGAACTCATGTTCGCTATTAGGAAAACCCTGACAGATGAACGGAACAATATGAACGAATCGGTGGATGTCACCCAGTCAGATATTGTAGACCCACCGTATGTATCTGACCGACGATGGCGTAAAATCGTTAGTGTTCTTCGCACTTGTGCATATTTAAACGGAAGAGACAAAGTTAATGCTTCTGACTGCGTTCTACTGATTCACATGCTTTGGGATAATGATGAGCAGATATATTCTGTCAAGAAGTTGGTAGCTCAGGCAATTACTCAGAACATGAAGCATTTCCACGTTGATGTAATGAGTAAAATTGAAGGACAGAAATTCACCAAACCGGTGGGGGAACCTATCTTGCCAGATGGGAAGCACTATATATTTATAGTAGGTGACGAGGATGTCAAAATCAGTAAGAGTGACTATGAAAGCTTGTCTGAAAAGAATAGGTATGGAGTAATGTCAGATGACGGCATTTTGTTGCTTTGTGATGATCCGACAGGACTTAGCGTAAGAAAATCGGAGGATGGACTTATTATAAACTCATATAAATATCCGTTAAAAAGAGACTCTAATTTGCGCACAGGCTCTGTTAAAGGCATGATTGACACTGTTAAGACAGAAGTTGACGCTTTAGAGAGCGAACTTAAGGAACAAGTCAACGACAATCTGTTCCTCGGTTCGTATGAACAATATCATTTTCTGAGGAAAGCATTTGTTGATATGAAGAACAACTTCTCCAAGAAAGGGTACTAAATGAAATATTCGACTCTCATAAGAAGGCTTCTTCAGGCTTCCGAAGAATCAAAGTGGCGCCGAAAGGATGTTGCTGAGATTCTGCGCGAACGCTGTGTAGACGGAGCTGACCCTATCAGGCAAGCTCTAATGAATGCTGTGTGTGACCCTAGGTTTAAGTTACATGTTGGTGTATTGAAAGATTGGAAAAAGAAAGCCCAAGTGTTTCTGGAAGAATGTTCAGAAAAACTGAAGTCCATACAAAATCTAACCGAGGATGTAGCTTATGAGGAGATGGATGAGATGCTGAACAGATGGTTACGTATGGCCATGGAAGAAGCCCGACTTGCTGACGGAAATGGAATAAAATTCATAATGGTACCCAAAGGTGAAAGTGGCAAAAGCTACATTCGAATGAGAGAAGCTATCGAAGAATATGTAAATGGAGACGAAGATGACAAGCAGGAAAAGGCTGGAGAGGATGATGAAGAAGAACTGACATGGAATAGCAAAGCATCTGATGATAAAGAGAAGGAAGAAAAGGAAGAGGAGGAAGGTACAACAATAGACACTGATTATGACTTGGATGGAGAAGAAGAAGTTGTTGAGGAAAATCTGAAATCGATTTCAAAAGGTTGGAGAAAGAACCATAAAGTAATAGAAAACCATTTTTTTACCAAGGTTCCACCATCGCTTATCAAATTAGCCAAACTGATAGGAAGGTCTGGTGATGGGATAATGGAATCAGGGGGAACTTTCTTTACTGCATCAAAAAGTGATATTGGTGGAATAACAACTGGGGATGACCTTAACAGTCTTCTTCCTTCTGAACTAGCGTTGCTATCAGAACCAAGTACTCAGGCCCTTTTTTATAAAAACTATGCAACAAAACGATTACAGGTTTTCTCATCTATGTCGCACGAATCAAATGGAAAGAAACACAGAGATGGGCCAATTATAATATGTATGGATGCTAGCGGTTCAATGGAGGGTATACCTGTAATAGTTGCAAAAGCCATTACAATTGCTCTCTGTATCATAGCTCAGAGAAGGAGGCGACGTGTTCTCGTGATCAAATATTCAAATAGTCATGAGATGTTCACACTGCGCAATATTGAACAACAACGGAAAGAGCTAATATCGTTCTTAAGTACAGCAGAACTAGCCGGAAACAACGAAAACAGTCTGTTTCAATGGTTATTCAATGAAGTGATGCCTAATGAACGAGATTATAATTGTGCAGACATTCTTTGCATCTCTGATTTCGGTTGGACGCCTATAGAAGAAGATACAATGGAGTTTATAAAAAAAGAAAAAGCAAAAGGAGTTGTGTTTTATGGCCTAAATATTGCAGACGATAATGAAGCAGATGAACATTTTGGATATCATAACATCTTTAAAACTGAGCACCGTAATGGAACCCCAGAAGATGTTTGCGATTCCCTTTGGGAATTCAAGAACGGAGCTTGTTACAAAGTGAATCGGTCGGATAGTACAATGGTACGTTGATGATTTCTATGAAAACTTCGAATCATGAAAAAAGTTGCCTTGATTTTTGAAATTTCCCTCGTGAAGTGACTATATTGTGCTTGTTATGAATGTAAAAAGAAAAAGATTCGAAGAAAACAGATGAATTACAACGATATTAAGAAAAAAATGTTCGTCAGAGAACTTCATATGAGAGAGTATTATAACGAGGAAATAGACGATTACAATACTGCATTCTCTTTCGTAGTTGACTTTGACAGGAAACGATACACTGTAGGTGAATTGTTCTGTGACTGCATCTACTCTATTGATGAAGTAGAACGATACATTGTAAAGTATCTGATGGCAAGGACTGAGCACGATGAATCGAAGTTATATTGGCAGATGGTTGAAAATAGCCAGCTAAACAAAGAAACAGAAAAGATAACAAAAATACAAGATGAATAAATCAAGCAATAAGAAGAAAGAAGAGATTTTGGCTCTCATCATCAGGTCGTTTCCGATCTATGAGGTGCAGCAGATTTGTATTGACAGTCATCGTTACCCTCGAAGGCGAAACAGGCTGCAACGCGTTGGACTCTTCCAGACGAAGGAAGGTGCAAAGGGAGCCATGCATGAATACATTAAGCACGAAAAGAAGTGCTGCGAGACGTGGGGAGGGAATTACTATGCCGACTGCCTCGGATACTTCATAGACGAGGTTCCTGTTTTTAACCGGTTCTATAAAATCATCGATGACAAGCGGCCGAACAAGTGTTATTCTTATACCGCAGATGGTGAATTGAATGACTGTGCCGCTTTGGATGAGTTTGGATGGTATCGTGATCGTAAGGTGAAGGACATCCGTTTCAAGGAAGGCGACATCGTGGAGATTCTTGGTTTTGACTATTCAGAATTGGCCATTGTGTCAGCTCCGCCGCCATCGAAAGAGGTTTATAAGCAATTAGCAAAGCGAGCAAAGGAACTTCATCCCAAGCAGTCGTTCTTCATGGACGAGAGTGATGACTGCTACCTTGTCTATACCCTTGGCGAAGGCGACACGCACGAGCACGTTCTCTGTTTTAATGTTTTCCGTCCAACTCGACCTGTCCCTGCTAAAATTGCTACCCAATTGAAGGAAAAGCTGGAAGAGATGAAAAAAACTTATGGTGAACTTTAAATTTTTCTGGTGAGGTGACTATATTGTATTCGTAACGTAAAAAGAACGATTATGAATACAACAAAAATCACTTTCAATTCTCTTCCTCAGTTTAGAAATTTCTTGAACCTTCTTAAAACCAAAAGAGTTACAAACATTAATTCTAACCATTCCTATCCTTACTCTATTACTTTTACCACCAAAACCTCCAAACAAACCAACAACCTTCTAAAACACTTACATCTTTCACCCATCCAACCCACCTCTTACGCTCTAGCAGCGTAGTGGGGGGGTATGCTATTTAAATCAAAGAGAAAGTAAATGAAAATACCCGTTATTATGGATTATACAAGGAGTTACCTTATAGATCGATTAAATCATAAAGAACTGCAGGTAGGCGATTTGGTTTATTACCTATCTAAAACCTCACGTTATGCTATCAAGAAATCAACCATTGTAGCAAAGAAAGAGATTCCATTTAACCATCATACCCGTCCGCTAGGCGGTTGCAGATTGACATTGGCAGATGGTACTGTACATGAGTACGATGATATTTTCGATTCCAAAAAGAAAGCTCTGGAATATATTGTTGCTGATCTGAAGTGCAGTCTGGCTCACCATCGCATGGGACTTCAGACAACTCTGCAAAGAATAGCAGAAGATGAGCGATTATTAGCCTTATTTGAAAAAAAGTTACCCTGATGATTAAATTTTCTTGGTGCTTGTTCTATATTAACAATAGTTTCGGCTGTTGGAAATATATTTGGTATCGTCCATTATAACTTCCATGAGCCTGGCGAATTAACTACCATTTTAAATTCTATTTTTACTTCCAATAGTTAAAATAAATAATTATGCCAAAGAAGATAGAAACAAAAGTCGTGAAAAGAACGAAAGTTGAGAAAGAAATGACGCTGCTGCGGGCCATTGAGCGCGTTGTGGAGGTGTCGAAGGACTCAAAACTGAAGGCTGAAGCCAAAGCAGAAATGGCAGAAGAAGTAAAGTATCTGGCAGAACGCTATGGCATCACAGAACGTCAAGCAATCCTCTTCTGCGTCTGCATGGAAAAAGGGCCTCGTCGTGTAGATTTTGATGATCTGGCAAATTTCCTTGATGTAAGCAACATCCGCATCTTGAGCTATGCAAGCGACATCGATGCATTGGTAAGACGTCGACTGCTTCGTTATCGCGATGCGAAGGATGAGGACTGTTTCGACGTGCCTCAACCTGTCATCAAAGCCTTGAAGCACAACGAGGTCTATAAAATGCCCAGCCGTACAAACCTGGATTGTGCCACATTGTTCGAGGTGATTGGACAGTTCTTCGAAGATCTCGACGACGATGCCATCACGCCCAAAGACCTTTATGACGAGTTCAAGATTCTCTTCAAAGAGAACCCGCAGATTGGTTTTGTCAAGCAAATTAATGAGATTGGACATCTGCGCTTAGAAGACATGTTGCTGCTGCTTTTCTTCTGTCATCGGCTGGTCAACAATGACGATGATGACATCCGTTTCGGTCAGATGGAAGACTGCTTCTTGAATCAGGCAAACTACATCTATGCCAAAGGTATGCTTCGTAGTGGCGAACACCCATTGATGCAAAAGAAGCTAATCGAACATCGTTGCGAGGACGGCATTGCCGACACTTCCCGCTACAAACTGACAGAGCAGACAAAGCGGACACTCTTGGAAGAGATGAAGATTAACGCTACGGAAGAGAAATTAGCAGACGTCATTAAAGCGAAGGACTTGAAAGCAAAGAAGATGTTCTATGTAGAAGAGAACCAAAGGCAAGTAAGCGAACTGCAATCGTTCTTCTTGCCCGAGAACTACCAGAAGATTCGCGAACGAATGGAGAAAACTGGCTTCAGAACGGGTTTCGCTTGTCTCTTCTATGGAGGTCCAGGCACAGGTAAGACAGAGACGGTTTATCAGTTGGCCCGTGAGACTGGTCGCGACATCATGGTCGTAGATGTACCGCAAATCAAGAGCAAATGGGTGGGCGACTCCGAGAAGAACATCAAAGCCCTCTTCGACCGTTATCGTGAGCTGGTGAAGAAAGCCAGGCAGACCCCAATCCTACTCTTCAACGAGGCAGACGCTATTATCGGAATCCGCAAGCAAGGAGCCCAGAATGCAGTGGATAAAATGGAGAACTCCATACAGAACATCATCCTGCAAGAGATGGAAATGCTGGACGGCATTATGATTGCAACTACCAATTTGACGCAGAACTTAGACAAAGCCTTCGAGCGTCGCTTCCTCTATAAGATTAAGTTCGAGAAGCCGACGGTTGAGGCCCGTGTTCTAATATGGCACTCGATGATACCAGAACTGAACGATATGGATGCCAAGACGCTGGCTGCAAAATACGATTTCAGCGGTGGACAGATAGAGAACATCGCCCGACACTACACCATCGACAGCATCCTGCACGATGCCAAGGAAGACAAACTTGCCATGCTCATCAACCATTGCGATAACGAACGGGTGGACGATAACAGCAAAAGACGCATCGGATTTTGACTTGCTTGTTTGCGAAGATTTTCCAGGTTGATTCTCTTTGCAGGCATAATCTTACGGCTTACAGTTTACAGTTTCGTATTCCAATTTTTCTGGTATACAGTATACAGTATACAGTTTCGGTTTTAACGATGACAGTTTCCAAAAATCAATTTTGGATACAGATACAGAATACAGTTTTATTTTGGCGTTGACAGTTGACAGTTGACAGTTGACAGTTTTGTTTTTCAACTTATTGACAGAACGCACATTGGCCCCAACACTCTACTAACTATCTAATACATACTATTATATAATATATATATATTATATAATATTATAATAATATAATAATAGTATAATAATAATAAATAGCCATAATCAATAAGAGCAATTGTCTGATTATGTTTTGTTTTCGGAAACTGTCAAGGCTGCGATTAAGCTTTGCGCAGAGTCCAAGCTTGTTTGGGCTATGCCATGGCGTAGCAGGCTCGACACAACCTAAACTGTCAACTGAAGAAACTGAAGACGAAAAGTGCTTCGGAAAAACTGTATTCTGTATTCTGTATCCCGAATTCCTGAATTTGCTAAACAGAAACTGTATACTGTATACTGTATACCGATTCTTAAACTGTAATACTGTAAGAACTGTAAGATGATAAGGAAAAGTCTTGACAAGCCGAAAACTGCTAAATGGAAAGAGAAAGGCTCAAGCGTTGAAAAATTTTTGCTGCCACACGTGGCGGCAAAAATTTCTACGTGTGGCAGTAAATTTTCTCTAACTGGGCAATAAAAACAAAGAGAAAGTTAAGGATGGAAAATGTTTTACATCGCATCTTCCCGTTCATCAACAATAAAACTCCCTGATGAAAAAACTGCTTAGTCTTTCACCCTTATGAGCGTCAGACCGTCGCGGAGGGGCAGAATAACCTTTTCTACCCGGTCGTCTTTGGCTACCAGTTCGTTGAAAGCCTGTACACCTTGGGTCTGCAGGTCGCTTTCGCGAGGGTGTTCCTCCAGGACGTGACCGTACCAGAGGGTATTGTCGGCAATGATAAAGCCGCCCTTACGCATGCGGGGAAGTATCATCTGATAATAATCTGTGTACTGGCGCTTGTCGGCATCGATAAATGCAAGATCCCATGTTACGTCCATCTGCGGCACCAGTTCGAGGGCATCGCCTATATGAAGATGCAACTTGTGGGCATACTTACTGCCGTCGAACCACTTGCGGATAAAATCCTCCTGTTCATCGAAGATCTCGAAGGTATGCAGCTGGGCTCCTTCCTCCAGCCCCTCGGCCATACTGAGGGCGCTGTATCCGCTGAATGTACCCAACTCCAGCACCATGCGGGGACGAATCATCTGCACCAGCATCTTCAGCAAACGGCCTTGCAGATGTCCGCTTGCCATCTGGCCATAAGACAGCCTGAGCTGTGTATCGCGCCACAGCTCATGCAGATATTCTCCCTCGGCATCAATATGATGCAGTATGTAATCGTCTAAATCCATCTCTTGAGAGTTTAAAGTTTAAAGTCAGTTCAACTAGTTTAGAGTTGATGGTTAATTCTTTATTTAATCTTTGAACTATCAACTATCAACTGTCAACTGTCTCTAATCTCTCAACTCTAATCTCTCAACTTTATTCTTCGGATGACGATGCCTTGTCTATCAGCGCTTCGATGGCCAGGCGGTAACTGTCGAGTCCAAAGCCCATGATAACACCCAGACAGCCCGGGCTGATGAGGCTCTTGCGACGGAAATCTTCGCGCTGGTGAACATTGGTGATGTGTACTTCGACGGCAGGCGTGCTAACGCTCTTCAGGGCATCCAGAATGGCTACGCTGGTATGTGTGTAGGCACCTGCGTTCAGTACAATTCCATCGCGGTCGAATCCCACCTCCTGAATCTTGTTGATGATTTCACCTTCCAGATTACTCTGGTAATAGTCGATGCGTACTTGTGGAAAGCGTGTGCGCAAATCCTTCAGGTAATCTGCCCAAGCGCGTTTCCCGTAAATCTCCGGTTCGCGAACGCCCAATAAATTCAAGTTAGGGCCGTTAATAATTTGTATTCTCATAAATATTATGTACTTTTGTCGCTACAAAGATAGAAAAAATAGCATTACAAGTGCGTTTTATTATGCAAATTTAATCTAAACAACGGGATTTTGAGTTATCAGTTCACTAATACAGGTGCTATTTCCCCTCAGATTCTGAGGCGTTACATGCAATATCTGCGCTTGGAGCGCTCATACACTGGCAACACGCTGGATGCCTATGTGCGTGATTTGCAGAAGCTCTTGAACTACTATGCCGATGTGGGCATTGACTTTCGCCATGTGACCCTTGAACAACTTGACCATTTCTCGGGTATGTTACAGGATTTGGGTGTTCAGCCACGTAGTGTGGCACGTATCCTGAGTGGTGTGCGTTCTTTCTATCGGTTTCTGGTTTTAGAAAAGGAGATTGAAACCGACCCTACGGAGTTGCTGGAAAATCCGCAGATAGGTAAACATCTGCCAGAGGTGCTGAGCATTCAGGAGATTGATGCCATCGAAGCGGTCATTGATAAAAGCAAACCGCAGGGGGTACGTGACAATGCCATTATAGAAATGCTTTACAGTTGTGGTTTGCGCATCAGCGAACTGTGTAACCTGAAGATGAGCGAGCTGTTCCTGGAGGAAGGGTATATCCGTGTTCACGGCAAAGGACGTAAGGAAAGGCTGGTTCCCATAGGTGAACAGGCCATAGAGAAACTCCGCCAATGGTTTGTGGTTAAGGTAATGGTAAAGGCCAAACCCGGACATGAGGATTATGTGTTTATCAGTACTAAGCGTGGCACCAAACTGAGTCGCATCACGCTCTTTGTATATATAAAGGATTATGCTCAGCAGGCGGGAATCCAGAAGAATATCAGTCCGCATACCTTCCGACACAGCTTTGCTACTCATCTCCTGGAGGGCGGTGCCAATCTTCGTGCCATACAAGCGATGCTCGGACACGAGGATATCTCCACCACTGAGATTTACATGCACATCGACCGTTCCCATCTCCGACAGGAAATCCTGGAGCATCATCCCAGAAATATCAGACGCTGAGGCCCGGGGTTTGTCGGGAGGATGTGTTAAAGAACTGTAGAAAACATTTGCCGGTAGGCTTCTACCTTCTTGTCGAAAGAGAGAGGGTACGCCCGGGAGGAAGATGGCAGGCGATAAAGTCTCATCTCTTTGCTCTTCCCGAAGGGAAAAGGTATTGGAACAGATGTGTTGACCTTGGGGATGGCTGGAATGCCTAATGTGGAGCAGATGGTTTCGGTAGCTTTCTCGCCTGTGGTAACTATAATACGAAGACGGGGCAGTTGTTCTAAAAGAACGTGAATGTCGGTCGGCTCTACTACCTCCAGAAACTTATCCGAGGCATTGTCCTGTAAGCGTCTGACAGCCATGGAGGTGTCGAAGAAAGCAAGTCCTTTTTCGTTACAGAACGCAATAATTTCATCTACTTTGAAACGCTTATTTTCCAAGTCCACAAAATGGTTCTTATCTGCGAAGAAGATCTGTCCTTCAATACGCCAGTGATCGTTGATGAAATTGGGGTAGTAGAAGTCTATGCACCATCGTTTGCGCTGGGGAGGAAAACTACCCAGAAAGAGCACCTTTGCCTTATCCGGCAGGAAAGGACGGAGCGGATGATACTCCACCCCGTCCTTGCTCCGTGCGATATTCTCTGTATTCAGATAGGAAGGTGCCATATACATTATGCCTGCTTCTTCCGTTTTTTAGAGATACCGCTTTTCTATAACATCCCAGTCGATAATCTGCCATAGGGCAGACAGATGGTCGGGGCGCCGGTTCTGATAGTCCAGATAGTAAGCGTGTTCCCAAACGTCGAATGTCAGAAGTGGCTTTAAACCTTTCTGTACGGGATTGGCAGCATTTGTTTCCTGGGTGATGACGAGTTTTCCCTCTTTATCAGCGGAGAGCCATACCCAACCGGAACCGAACAGCGTAGCTCCGGCTTTCTGGAATGCCTCCTTGAAAGCAGTAAAAGAATCGAAATCGCGTTCGATGGCTTCAGCCAGTTTACCCGCAGGTTCTGTCTTCGCCGGCTTTTCGGAAAACTGTCCAAAGTACAATTCGTGATTCAGAATCTGTCCTGCATTATTCAAGATACCTCCCGTTGCCTTGCATACAATTTCTATAAGTGTGGCCTCCTCGAAACCGCTACCGGGCAACAATGCATTCAGGTTGTTTACGTATGCTGCCAGATGTTTCCCGTGATGGAAGTCTATGGTTTCGCGGCTGATTACGGGATTCAGGGCATCTGCCTCGAACGGCAGTGCCATTAACGAAAATTTATTCATAATTATCAGTAGTTTTCCGGTTTTATCTGGAAATAACTTTGGGGATGATCGCAGGTGGGGCATACTTCGGGAGCCTTTTTCCCGATAACAATGTGGCCACAGTTGGCACATTGCCAGATGACGTCACCTTCACGGGAGAACACGACAGCATCTTCTAAGTTCTTCAGCAGCTTGCGGTAACGTTCCTCATGATGCTTTTCAATGGCTCCTACCAGTTCAAACTTCTGGGCAATTTCCTCGAAACCCTCTTCGCGAGCTTCTTTTGCCATGCGGGCATACATATCAGTCCATTCGAAGTTCTCGCCATTGGCAGCATCGGCCAAATTTGCCTTGGTGTCGCTCACACTGCCGCCATTCAGGTACTTATACCACATCTTGGCATGTTCCTTCTCGTTTGCCGCTGTCTCCTCGAAAATGGCAGCAATCTGTACGTAGCCATCTTTTTTTGCACGTGAAGCAAAGTAACTGTACTTGTTTCGTGCCATACTCTCACCGGCAAATGCCTCCTTGAGGTTTTGCTCGGTCTTTGTACCTTTCAGTTCTTTCATCGGTTTAACTTAGTGGTTAATAATGTTGTTTCGGCGTCAAAAATAAAAACTTTTATCCATTCAGCAAAGAAAAGTTTGTTTCTTTTTCATTCTTTTGCAAAATTTAAGCAGTGGGATTTTGCAACAGCGTGTTTTTAATCGGTGGTTACAAAAAAATATATGAAAGTTCTTTCTCATTTCCCGATTTTTTTATACCTTCGCAAGCAAATTGTATTAAAAATAAGGAAATGACTGACAAATTGACTCCTATAAAGAAAGAAATTGTGGATGGTCTGATTGCCAAACTGGGCATTCAGGACTTTGCCAAGGCTACCATTCGCGAGGTGAAGCAGGTGGCTGCGATGGCAGAAAAAGAAAGTGGTGTGGAATTCATAAAAATGGAGATGGGCATTCCTGGCCTGCCTGCCGCTAAGGTGGGTGTGGATGCCCAGATTAAGGCGTTGCAGGATGGCATCGCTCATTCGTACCCCGACATTCAGGGTTATCCCGAACTGAAACGGCAAGCATCTCGTTTCGTGAAGGCTTTCATTGGTGTGGATATCGCTCCGGAGGGTTGCGTACCCGTTACCGGGTCTATGCAGGGAACGTTTGCTTCGTTTCTGACTTGCTCTCAGGCCGACAGAAAGAAGGACACAGTACTGTTTATCGATCCAGGCTTTCCTGTTCAGAAGATGCAGCTGCAGGTGCAGGGCGTGAAATACGAGACTTTTGACGTCTATGACTTCCGCGGTGATAAACTGCGTGGCAAGTTAGAGAGCTACCTGAAGAAGGGCAACATCTGTGCCATTGTCTATTCGAACCCGAACAACCCATCCTGGGTATGTCTTACCGAGCAGGAGTTACGGATTATTGGTGAGTTGGCTACGCAGTACGACTGTATCATTATGGAAGACTTGGCTTACTTCGCTATGGACTTCCGCCAGGACCTGAGTATTCCTTTCGAGCCTCCCTATCAGCCTACCGTTGCCCGTTATACCGATAATTATATGTTGCTTATCAGCGGTTCTAAGGCATTCAGCTATGCCGGTGAGCGTATTGGCGTGGTGTGCATCAGCGACAAGTTGTTCCACCGTCACTACGAAGATCTGGCTGCACGTTACGAGGGCCTCCCCTTCGGACTGGTGTTCAGTACACGTATGCTGTATGCCTTGTCTTCTGGAACCAGTCATTCTGCACAATATGCGCTGGCAGAAATGTTCCGTGCTGCCTGTGACGGCGAATACCGTTTCCGCGATGAAGTAAAGGTGTATGGCGAGCGAGCCAGAAAGTTAAAGGAGATTTTCTGCCGTCACGGTTTCTATGTTGTTTATGATAAGGACGGCGACCAGCCTGTGGCCGACGGATTCTACTTTACCATTGGCTATCCGGGTATGACCAGCGGACAGTTGGCTCAGGAACTGATGTACTATGGTGTCAGTGCCATCTGCCTGATTACTACGGGTTCGCATCAGGAGGGATTACGCGTCTGTACCTCGTTCATCGGAGATCATCAGTACGAACAACTGGAGGAGCGAATGGCAATCTTTGAAAAGAACAACCCATAAGCTCCATTAGCCTTATGTGGCTTATTATTTACCAATAATTATAAAAAAAATGAAAAAGAAAAAATTTTTCGTGAAAGCTACGCTGGCTGTTGCTTTAGCTATCTTCAGCAGCACAGCCGCCATGGGACAAGAAACAGTGAAAGACTCCACCAAGACATCCTTTTTGGAAAAGAAATGGGTGAAGGAGCTCACCAGTCGTATTAAACTTCATGGTTACGCCCAAGGCGGTTACAACTATACCCACAACGCTGCCGGCAACACCAACACCTTTGAACTGAAACGTGTTCTCTTCTGGGCAGATGCCCAAATTACCGACCGTTGGTCGTTTCTCTTCATGCACGACTTCTCGAGTGTCGTACAGGAATACTACACAGACTTTCGCATTACCAAGAATAAGGCCCTTACCGTCAGGGTCGGCCAGTTCAAGAATGGTCTGTCACTCGAGAACCCCCTTTCCCCCACTGCTATGGAAGCCATTGATGTCTATTCCGAAGGAGTTACCTACCTGACAGGTTGTGGTAGCGACCCCTTGATGGGCGTTCAGTATGGCCGTGACCTGGGTCTCTCTCTGTTCGGTGAGATAAACAACGGCAAGTTGCGCTATGAGCTGGACGTAATGAACGGACAGGGTATCAATAAGAAGGACGGTAATAACTTTAAGGATTTTATTCTTCGTCTGGAATATCGCCCCGTTACGGGCTTGAACCTGGTAGCAACCGGACAGATTGGACGAGGACACAATATCCTTACCGACGGTAAGACTTCGGTCTATAATCCGGCTATCCAGAACGGAGAAGACTACAAGCGTAACCGTTGGACTTTAGGTTTTGACTATAAAAGCAAGGCGTTTAATGCTCACGGCGAGTATTTGGAAGGCTACGATGGCGATGTGACCAGCCGAGGCGGCTATCTGACAGGTGCTGTGCCCTTGGGTACTCCGAAGGTAGAGTTTGTGGGCAGCTACGACTTCTTCAACTATAATACATCATTGGGAATGGACCAGCACAAGGCTATTGCCGGATTCCAGTATTGGTTCTATAAGAAGTGCCGTGTCCAGGTGCAATATGTTTACAAGAGCGCCTACGTGGCCAACAACACATTCATCAAGGACAACTCTCACGCCATAATGTGTCAGCTCCAGGTGAGATTTAATTAAAGCCCCCCTGAGGGAGTGATTTAAAGTTTAGAGTTTAGAGTTTAGAGTTTAGAGTTTTCTCTAACCGCTAACCCTTAACCGCTAACCAATTTGATTTTAAGTTATTATGATAATAAAAGTTCTTTTAACAATAGTGTTCTTGGCCATCATGATTGGTGTTGGCCTTTATAGTCGTAAACAGGCAAGTAGTGTAGAAGGCTTTGTGTTAGGTGGCCGTTCGGTAGGTCCCTGGTTGTCAGCTTTTGCCTTTGGTACCAGTTATTTCTCTGCTGTGGTTTTTGTGGGCTATGCAGGACAGTTCGGATGGAGATACGGCCTTTCGTCTGCTTGGATAGGTATTGGCAATGCTATTATCGGATCGCTCTTGGCCTGGCTCATATTGGGAAAGCGTACAAAACTGATGACCCAGCATATAGAGAGTTGTACGATGCCTGATTTCTTTGGTACCCGTTTTAGTGACCAAGGTTTACGCGTGGCAGCCTCCATCATCGCCTTCGTATTTTTGATTCCTTATACAGCAGGTGTTTACAGCGGCATCTCCAGGCTTTTCGAGATGGGCTTTAATATTCCCTACGAATATTGCGTGGTTATCATGTCGGCCCTTACTGCCGTTTATGTTATCCTAGGCGGTTACAAGGCAACGGCCATGAACGACTTTATTCAGGGAATTATCATGCTCTTTGGTATTGTAGCTGTAATTTTCGCAGTGCTCTCTGCACAGGGAGGACTGTCAGAGGCTGTCAACAAGTTGGCACAGCTCCCTGCCGATGGTGCTACGGAACCAGGCAGCGGTATGTTTGCCACATGGTTCGGTCCCGATCCTTGGGGACTGGTAGGCGTAATAGTCCTGACGTCGCTCGGTACGATGGGATTGCCCCAAATGGTCGGTAAGTTCTACAGCATTACCGACGAAAGTGCTATTAAGCGTGGAACCATTATCAGTACAATCTTTGCCTTCATCGTGGCTGGCGGTTGCTACTTCCTGGGTGGTTTCGGTCGTCTGTACGACCCAGTAATAGGTGCCAACGGCAAGATTGCCTTCGATTCCATAGTGCCCGCAATGCTGGTAACCCTTCCTGATGTGCTTATCGCCCTCGTGGTGCTATTGGTACTCTCTGCTTCAATGTCCACGCTGGCTTCGCTGGTACTGACTTCCAGCTCAACCATGACCCTGGACCTTATCTATCGTGACAAGAAATCTTTGCCTGGCGAGGTGGAGGAAGGCAGTATTGATGATCTCGTATCAGAAAAAGTCGAGCGCCGTAAGGTTGTTGTTATGCGTGTACTCATAGTGTTCTTTATCGTCATTTCTCTGATGATAGCCCTGAATCCTCCTACCTTTATTGCTCAGTTGATGGGTATCTCTTGGGGTGCATTGGCAGGCGCTTTCCTGGCACCCTTTATGCTGGGTCTGTACTGGCGCAGGACAACAACGGCCAGCGTATGGGCTTGCTTCATCTGGGGTGTTGGTGTTACGGTGCTGAATATGTTGCTGGGTAATCCCTTCAGCCCCATAAACTGCGGAGCCGTAGCAATGTTGGGTGGCTTCCCTGTTGTGCTGCTGGTTAGTCTCTTTACGCCCCAGTTGCCTAAGAGCAATGTAGACCGTATGTTCCAGTGCTATGAGAAATAGTTTAAGAAGTTTAAGAGTTTAAGATATAAAATATTTGTCCGAACGCAGATTTTGTTGTACATTTGCATGGGACAAAAAACCTAAATAACAGTAATTCATGATTTGGAATCCTAATAAAGAGTGCATGAGTCGCGACGAGATGAGCGCGCTGCAAGGAAAACGCTTGCATAAAATTGTGGAGTATGTTTACCACAATGTGCCTTTCTATCGCAACAAATTGCAAGAAATGGATATCCGTCCAGATGATATTCAGACCATCGAGGATATTCGCAAACTTCCCTTCACTACGAAGAAGGACCTTAGAGATAACTATCCGTTTGGACTACAAGCTGCTCCACAGAGCGAAATCATTCGCATTCACGCTTCCAGCGGTACAACCGGTAACCCCACTATTGTAGGATATACCCGTAAGGACATTGGTGTATGGAGTGAATGTATGGCCCGCTGTCTGACAGCCTATGGCGTAACTCGCGATGATATTTTCTCTGTTGCCTACGGTTATGGACTTTTTACAGGTGGTTTGGGAGCACATTATGGTGTGGAGCATATAGGTGCTTCTGTTATTCCTGCAGGGACAGGTAATACAGAGAAGCACTTGAAGCTAATTCGTGACTTGGGCATCACAGGTTTGGCCTGTACGCCGTCCTACGCCCTGTATCTGGCAGAGACGATGGACAAATTAGGTATTCGCAAGGAAGACCTTAAATTGCGCGTAGGTGCCTTCGGTGCTGAGCCTTGGACAGAAAGTATGCGTCAGGAGATAGAAGCTCGTCTGGGGCTGAAAGGCTTTAATATTTATGGGCTTTCCGAGGTTATGGGGCCCAGTGTGAGCTACGAATGTCAGATGCAGAACGGATCTCACATTTGTGAGGACCACTTCTATCCCGAAATCATTAATCCCGTAACGTTAGAGACCTTGCCTGCCGGACAGACAGGGGAGCTGGTATTCACAACGCTTACCAAGGAGGGTATGCCTGTGTTGCGCTACCGTACCCGTGACCTTTGTACCTTGTTGCCCGGTACTTGCGATTGTGGTCGTACTGAGGTTCGCATGGGTCGTATTCAGGGACGTTCAGATGATATGCTCATCATTCGCGGTATTAACGTATTCCCGTCTCAGGTGGAGAGTGTTGTACTCTCTCTGCCAGAGTTTGCTCCCCATTATCTGCTTGTCGTGGATCGTGTCAACAACCTCGATACTTTGCAGGTTCAAGTGGAATTGCGTCAGGAGGTATTCACCTCTACCTTCGATACACCAGCCGCTGTTGACGAATTGGAGAAACGTCTCGCTGCCAAGTTGAAGAGTGTTCTGAGCATCGCTGCTAAAGTACAGCTGAAAGCTCCGGGGACCATTGAACGTAGTCAGGGCAAGAGTGCCCACGTTATAGATAAGAGAAAATTGTAACCCAACTTCTCTCTTCCCCGGAGGGAGGGAGATATATACATGAAAACAACGTAATATATTAATTAATGTATTCAAATTATTTTAATCCAGAAGTAGAAACTCTTTCCCGCTCAGAGATTGAGGCATTGCAGTTGGAACGCCTTCAGAAGACGGTGCATCACTGCATGAACAATGAATTCTATCGGAAGAAGTTTGCCGAAACGGGCATCACGCCCGATGATATCAAGACGTTGGCTGATGTTCGCAAACTGCCTTTTACTACTAAACAGGACCTGCGTGACACCTATCCTTTTGGTATGTGTTGCGTGCCCATGAAGGATTGTGTGCGTCTGCATTCTTCCAGCGGAACAACGGGTAATCCTACCGTTATCCTCCATACCAAAAAGGACCTTGACGAGTGGGCCAACCAGGTAGCACGTAACCTCTGGATGGTGGGCCTTCGTCCCGATGATGTTTTTCAGAACTCAAGTGGTTATGGTATGTTCACCGGTGGCCTGGGATTCCAGTACGGAGCCGAGAAACTTGGCATGTTGACGATTCCTGCCGCTGCTGGTAACTCTCTGCGCCAGATTAAGTTCATCAAAGATTTTGGTACCACTGCCATCCATGCTATTCCCAGCTATGTTACCCGTCTTTACGAGGTAATGAAGGAAGAAGGCGTAGATCCACGCCGTGATACCAAACTGAAGGTGCTGGCTATTGGTGCAGAACCTCACAGCGAAGAACAGCGCAAGCGCATCGAGGAGATGATGGGTGTGAAGGCCTATAACTCCTTTGGTATGAGTGAGATGTGCGGACCTGGCGTAGGTTTCGAATGTCCGGAACAGAATGGTATGCACTTCTGGGAGGACTATTACATTGTGGAGATTGTTGACCCCGAAACTTTGGAGCCTGTACCCGATGGTGAGATTGGCGAGTTGGTGCTCACAACCCTTTGCCGTGAGGCCATGCCTCTGTTGCGTTATCGTACCCGTGACCTTACTCGTATTCTGGGTCGTACTTGCCCCTGTGGACGCAACCATATTCGTATCGACCGTATGCGTGGTCGTTCGGATGATATGATTGTGCTCCGTGGAGTAAATATCTTCCCCATTCAGATTGAGAAGATTCTCATGAAGTTCCCCGAAGTGGGCACCAACTACCTCATTACGCTGACTACTGAGGACAATAACGACCAGATGACCGTTGAGGTTGAGGTCAATGAGGGAACTGACGACTTTGCCAAGTTGAAAGCGCTCTCGGAGGAGCTTCGCCATCAGTTGGGCGATGAAATCCTTTTGAAGCCCCGCGTTCGCCTCGTCTCGAAAGGTTCGCTGCCCGTCAGCGAGGGCAAGGCTGTCCGCGTAGTAGATAAGAGAAAGGTATATCAATAACTTATAAACTATAAATTTTACTAATATGACAATCCCTCAACTATCCATTTTTATTGAGAACCGTTCCGGTACTCTTATCAAGGTTCTTGATGCCTTGAAGGAAGCAAATATTCAGATTGTAGCCTCCACTATTGCAGATACTGCAGAGTACGGTATTTATCGTCTTATATGCAGCGAGCCTATGCGTGCTTGCGAAGAGTTGAAAAAGGCGAATGTGGCAGTTGCTCTCAGTGATGTTTTCGCTATCGAGATAGACGACCAGCCCGGGCGTGCTGCGGAGGCTGTTAAGCTTTTCAGCGAGGCAGGCATTAGCATTACCTATATGTATTCGTTCCTGTTACGCGGAAAGGGCGTTCTTATCTTCCGCACCGATGACGGAGAAAAAGCCGCTAAAGTTATTAAGGACAATAACCTTAAGAGTATCGATGAGGCAGCCCTTGCTTTGTGGGCATAATCAACTTTTTGCGTGCAGAAGAAAGTAAGAAAGAAGAAACGCAGACTTAAGAAGAGTGTCAAGCGCGGCTGCCTGGGGATAATTATATTCCTGCTGTTGCTGGCACTCTTCTTACTCGTCAGGTGTACTCCAGCCAAAGATTTTCTGTTTGGTAGTGGCGAACCGGACGAGGAGGAGATAGTAGAACCGGACAGCGTGGATATGGTGATTGCCGACAATCTGGAACACCTTATCCGTCGGTCTTCTTTAATTGATACCACAATGCTGGCGGTAGATATATACGACCTTACCCGTGGTTGTTATGTCTATGAGTATCATAGTCACCGCAGAATGATTCCGGCTTCCTGCATGAAACTGCTTACTGGCGTCAGGGCGCTAAAACAACTTGGCACAGACCATCAGTACAATAGCTATGAGTATGTTTTAGGCACGGTGAGGCGCGATACACTTTATGGCGATTTACTCCTTCAGATGGACGACGACCCTCTTTTGCTTTCCTTTGATGAATTTTCCCAAGCGGTTAAATATCGGGGTATCAGTCATATAAAAGGGAAAGTCATCTTTGATCTTCTGCGGACAGACACTTTACGGCCACATCATACCGCCCAGCCATACGATATTACTTATAAGCAGGTCCCTTTATTGATGAAAGGTGCTCCGCGAGTAAGAAGTGAGTTTCTGGCATCTCTTAGGGCTGCTGGCGTTACTTACGAGCGGGATACCCTTCTTTTTAATATGCCGCTCAAGGCAAATGCTGAGTTGATCTATCAGTTCCAAACGCCTTTGCGGGAAGTTTTGAAACCTATGCTCATCAACAGCAGCAACGTAAAAGCTGAGTGTGTTCTATACCATATCATACATGCGCAGGACCGAATGGCAGAACCGGATACTTGTCTGCAAATGTCTGCCCTTGATTTTGTACAATCAGAGGGTATCTACGATAGAATGGCCGATTTTGTCGTGAATGATGGCAGCGGCCTTTCTCCCGAGAACAGACTGACAGCTGACTTTCTGGTACAGCTGATGATATATGCCTATAAGCAACCAGAGATAAAAGATATTCTTATAGATGAGAGTTTGGCTACACCGGCTCATCCTGTACGGCATGGATCTTTGTTAGGCCGCATGTCGGCTCCATGCTTTAGAGACCGAATCTTCTGCAAGACAGGCACGCTGGTTTCTTATGCGTCTTCTTCACTTACGGGTTATGCGCATCACATAAACGGAAGGTGGTTTGCCTTCAGTATCATCAACAATAATTCTCCGGTATATGATGCTAGAGAGTTTCAGGATGCCGTTTGCCGCGTTTTGGTAGAGTGACAACTCTCACAATCACACTTGCATCCGCACCCCTCGCATTCAGAACAATGCGGTTTCTTCAGATACTGACGTAGCGCAAGGGCTGCTACTATCACTATCACGGCCAAAAGAAGGATACTCTGTATATTCATTTATAAGTTTACAGTTTACGGTTTATAGTTTACGGTTTACAGTTGAGCAGTTATCGAAATTCTCAATGTTCAACAAAATTCTCCTCCTCCTCGGGGGAGGTTGGGAGGGGGCTTTTTATACTACCAGATGTACCAAGAATGCTACTATCCAAGCTATGAGGCATTGTCCCGTCATAATAAGCAAGGCCCATTTCCCGCCTAATTCTCGGCGTATGGTAGCTATTGCTGCTACACAAGGGGTATAGAGCAGACAGAACACCAACAGTGTAAAGGCTGTTCCTGTCGAAAGCACTTCTGTAATACTTGCACCGGCAAATAGGGTGCTAAGGGTGCTGACTACCACTTCTTTGGCCAAGAAACCACTAACAAGAGAGGTTACAATGCGCCAGTCTCCACATCCCAACGGACTAAATAGGGGAGCTACAATGTTTGCCATTTGTGCCAACATACTTTCTGACTCCATTCCGGACTGTACCATCTGAAGGTGAAAGTCGAAAGTTTGCAGAAACCAGATAACGATGCTGGCCAAGAATATAATGGTAAAGGCTCGCTGCAGGAAATCCTTGGCTTTCTCCCAAAGTAGTCTGGCAACATTTATTGGTACAGGCATACGGTAATTGGGGAGTTCCATCACGAAAGGAACAGCTTCGCCTCTGAACAGTGTACGTTTAAGTATTAACGCCACAACAATACCTGTAAAGATACCTATTATATATAAGCCTGCCATCACCCATCCTGCATGTTTTGGAAAGAAGGCTGCAGCAAAAAAAGCGTAAATGGGAATCTTGGCCGTACAGCTCATAAAGGGAGTAAGCATAATGGTAAGACGGCGGTCTCGTTCGCTGGGAAGGGTACGGCTGGCCATCACACTGGGAACAGAACAACCGAAACCTATCAGCAAGGGCACTATACTACGCCCTGAAAGTCCCAACTTACGAAGTAGTTTATCCATCACAAAGGCAATACGCGCCATGTAACCGCTGTCCTCCAGCATACTCAGGCAGAAGAATAGTATGATGATAAGTGGGAGGAAAACCAATACAGTTCCTACACCGCTATAGATGCCGTCGATGATAAGCGAATGTATGGGGGGAGCAATATTCCATGCAGTAAGCGTCTGGTCGGAAAGTTCTGTAAACTTTTCAATTCCTTCTTCTAAAAGTTCCTGCATCCAAGCACCCACACTGCTAAAGGTAAGATAGAATACCAATGCCATTATGGCCAGGAATGTAGGAATGGCGGTAAAACGACCGGTTAAGATACGGTCGATACGACGACTCCGTTTCTGCTCCTTGCTTTCATGCGGACGCAGAACAGTTTGCTCACATACTTGATTGATAAAGCTGAAACGCATATCGGCCATTGCGGCACAACGGTCCAGACCTCTTTCTTCCTCCATCTGTTGCAGAATATGCTCGATGGTTTCCTGCTCGTTTTGCGTAAGTCCCAAAGCCTTGATAATCAGCGGGTCACTCTCTATAAGTTTGCTGGCAGCAAAGCGGAGGGGAATTTCTGCCTTCAGAGCGTGGTCTTCTATGAAATGCATGATGGCATGCAGACAACGGTGAACGGCTCCTCCATGATCATAAGGACTACAAAAGTCCTGTCGGCCTGGCCCTTCCTGATAACGGGCTACGTGAATGGCGTGCTTCACCACCTCATCGACACCTTCATTCTTCATGGCACTGATGGGGATGACGGGAATACCCAACAGGCGTTCCATCTTGTTGATTCGGACGGTTCCACCGTTGTTTTTCATCTCGTCCATCATGTTCAAAGCCAGTACCATAGGGATATTCAGTTCCATCAACTGCATCGTCAGGTAAAGGCTTCGCTCTATGCAAGTGGTGTCTATGATGTTAATGATGCCTTTTGGGTGAGTTTCAAGGATAAACTGACGACTTACAATCTCCTCGCTGGTATATGGACTTAGGCTATAAATGCCAGGAAGGTCGGTAACAAGTGTGTTGGGATATCCTTTGATAACGCCATCTTTACGATCAACTGTTACCCCGGGAAAATTGCCTACATGCTGACGGCTACCAGTTAGTTGATTAAAGAGAGTTGTTTTTCCGCAATTCTGGTTGCCAACTAAAGCAAAGGTGAGCTGACTACTTGCAGGTAAGGCGTCAGGATGAGGTTGTGAAGGGTCGTGATATCTGGGGCCATCCTCACCCAATCCAGGGTGCTCAACAGGATTTTCCCTTTTTTCTTCTTGGGTAGCAGAATTGTCTGCAGAACTTCCCCAAAGGGGGAGCGGAGAGGGGGCCTCAATCTCTATCTGCTCGGCATCAGCAAGGCGGAGCGTGAGTTCATAACCATGAATACGCAATTCCATAGGGTCGCCCATGGGTGCAAACTTTTGCAGCACTACTTCTGCACCGGGTATCACTCCCATGTCTAAGAAATGCTGTCGCAAGGCACCTGTTCCGCCCACATGGGTAACTACAGCCCGTTGTCCTATTTTCAAATCTCGAAGCGTCATAGTATTCGAATGCGAATCTCCTTTCTGTGTGCAAAGTTACACATTTTTCTATAAAGAAATGCCTTGATAAGCTAATGAAATTTATCTGTCAAAGCTAAAGATACCTAAAAACAGGTAATCCTTGTTGATTATCCGACCTTTAAAAAGTCCCGTTAGATATAATTGTCCGTAACACTTTCAACAGACTATAGCCCTTCGCTTCATAATAAATTGAGCAAGAAAGAAACATGAATGACACAAAAAAAAGGTCTTTTTTATGTTTATGTGTTTATTTTTTTGTACCTTCGCACTCTGAAATAGGTATTTTATTGTGAAGGTAAGCGCGATACAACATGACATTGTGTGGGGAAATCCCGCAGAAAACAGACTCCGGTTGCAGCAGCAAATAGAAGCTCATCCGGGGGCTGATTTGTATGTGCTTACGGAAATGTGGTCCACAGGCTTTGCAACAAATCCTGAGGGTGTGGCCGAGCACGATGAGGCTTCTCTCCAATGGATGAAGGATATGGCCGTACAACAGCAGGCAGCCATTGCCGGAAGCCTTGCAATGGAGCAAGATGGCAGCTTCCATAACAGGCTGTACTTTGTGAAACCGGACGGAGAGGTTGATTACTACGATAAGCGCCACCTTTTCTCTTATGGTGGCGAGGATAAGTATTATTCATCTGGAGCTGAGCGCGTTGTGGTGGAATGGAAAGGGGTCCGTTTCCTGCTGACTGTATGCTACGATCTGCGATTCCCCGTATGGATGCGTTGGCGCGATGACTATGATGCCATTATCTGTGTAGCCAACTGGCCAACCGTACGTATTGATTCCTGGCAAACCCTGCTACGTGCAAGGGCCATAGAGAATCTGTGCTATGTGGTGGGTGTAAATCGAGTCGGAAAAGATCCCAATTGTGATTATTGTGGCTGCTCGGCTATCATCAATCCGTACGGACAGACGATAGCAGCATGTGAGAGGGACAGGGAATGTAGTATAGAAGCTGCTTTCGATATGGAAAAGCTGAATAGCTACAGAGCAAAGTTTCCTGCACTTAAAGAGAAAGATAAATTTGAAATAACAGAATAAATGGAAAAGAAATTATTGCTTGGCGATGAAGCCGTAGCGTTGGGAGCACTTCATGCCGGACTCTCTGGTGTGTATGCCTATCCTGGCACTCCCTCTACGGAGATTACAGAATTCATTCAGTTGCATCCGCTGGCTAAGGAACGTAAGGTTCACAGCCGTTGGTGTACCAACGAGAAGACGGCAATGGAAGCCGCATTAGGAATGTCGTTTATGGGCAAGCGAGCGCTGGTGTGCATGAAGCATGTAGGTATGAATGTTTGTGCCGACCCGTTTGTAAACAGCGCTATGACAGGCGTAAACGGAGGTGTTGTGGTGCTAGTGGCCGATGACCCTTCTATGCACAGCAGTCAAGACGAGCAGGACAGCCGTTTCTACGGAAAGTTCGCCATGATTCCTACGTTCGAGCCCTCCAGTCAGCAGGAAGCCTACGATATGATGGAGGCAGCCTTCGATTATTCCGAGCAGCAGTGCCTGCCCGTTCTGATGCGTGTTACCACCCGTATGGCACATAGCCGTGCTGTGGTACAGGTTAAGGATGAGGCTCGCCCTGAGAACGAAATGAACTATAATGCTGTTGCTGCTAACTGGGTACTATTACCTGCTAATGCGCGTAAACGTAATGATAAGGTGACTGCTCAGCAGGCACAGCTGGAGGAGGATGCTGCAAACTCAAAGTTTAATATCGGGCCCTCCCCCGTCCCCTCCCTTGTAGGGCGGGGAGGAAAATGCCCTCTCGGTATCATTGCTTCTGGTATTGCCTATAACTATGTACAAGAAGCCCTCAACTCTCAACTTTCAACTCTCAACTTTCAACTCCTAAAGATTTCCCAGTACCCCTTGCCCAAGAAACTGGTTCGCGACCTTTTGAACAACTGCGAGAAGGTAATGGTGGTAGAAGAGGGTCAGCCCTTCATCGAGGAGCAGGTTCGTGGCGTTTTCGAGAGTCAGAATATCCAGGGTCGTCTGACGGGCGAACTGCCCCGCACAGGTGAACTGACACCCGACTGCGTTGCCGCTGCGCTCAATGAAGAACTAGGAGTGAAGAATGAAGAATCGGGTATTAACTCTCAACTCTCAACTCTCAACTCTCAACTCGTGGTGGCCCGTCCACCACAGCTTTGTCAGGGTTGCGGTCACCGCGATGTGTATGCCGCATTGAACGAGGTCCTGAAGGAATATGAGAATCCTCGTGTATTCGGCGATATAGGTTGCTATACACTGGGCTTCCTGCCTCCTTACAGGGCTATCCACTCTTGTGTAGATATGGGTGCCAGCATCACAATGGCTAAAGGAGCATCGGATGCAGGTCAGTGGCCCGCTGTTGCCATCATTGGCGACTCAACCTTTACCCATAGTGGTATGACCGGTCTCTTGGATGCTGTCAACGAGAAAGCAAACATTACCGTTATTATCTCGGATAACCTGACAACAGCTATGACGGGCGGTCAGGATTCTGCCGGAACAAACAAGTTCGAGGCCATTTGCCTTGGATTGGGCGTAGAACCGGAGCACTTGCATGTGGTAGTTCCCCTGCCCAAGAATATGCCCGAGATTACCCGCATCATCCGCGAAGAGATTAATTACAAGGGCGTGTCTGTCATTATACCCCAACGCGAATGTATCCAAACGTTCAAGCGGAAGGCTAAGGCAAAGAAACAGAACCCCCTTTGATAATGATAATGTAATAAAACAAGTAACTGCATATTTTGAAGAATATGAATAACAGCATTTTAACTCCCCGCCCTACAAGGGAGGGGAAAGGGGGAGGGTCCTTCAAGTGTGATATCATCCTTTGTGGTGTGGGCGGACAAGGAATCCTCTCGATAGCCACCATCATTGGCGAAGCAGCCATGAATGAGAACCTATATATCAAGCAGGCCGAAGTACACGGCATGAGTCAGCGAGGTGGTGATGTGCAGTCGAACCTGCGTATCAGCAGCAATCCCATAGCTAGCGACCTGATTTCCAAAGGCGGAGCAGACGTTATCATCTCTATGGAACCTATGGAAGCCTTGCGCTATCTGCCCTATCTGAATAAGGAAGGCTGGATCATCACCTCCAGCGCTCCTTTCATAAACATTCCCAATTATCCTGACCTTGAGGATATCAAGGCAGAGTTGGCTAAGCTGCCCCACGTAATTGCCATCGATATAGAGCAGATTGCCAAAGACAATCAGGTACCCCGCTCAGCGAATGTCATCCTGTTGGGTGCTGCACAGAAGGCCATTGGTATAGAGTACGATAAGATTGAGGCAGCCATCCGTCGCGTTTTTGTTCGAAAGGGTGAAGCCGTAGTTGAAGCCAACATCAAAGCATTGGCTTTAGGAAAGGCCGCTCAGAAATAATCGGAAATTGTAGATAGTTAAAAAATGGGCAATGGATGAGAAGAATGCATCCTCGCCCACTTTTTTAACATGGGGTGGGTTTACCTGCTGTAGTAGCAGGCATGTAGCGGGTTTTTATATAGAAACAAGCGTAACAGTGGAGTAAAACATCAAATTACTTTTGTTCGGAAAAGTCCAAATAAATTTGGTTATTCTCATGCTTATTTGTACCTTTGCAGCAAAATTTCAAAAAGTCAAAATAATATGCAAAAATCACAGATTGTTTTGATGACAGCAACTGTTGTAGCATTGTCATCATGTAGTAAGCTTGGAAAGCTCAGTTCAGATAACTTTGCCGTAACACCTACTCCTCTTGAGGTGGTAGGTGGTCAGGTTCCAGCAACGATCAACGGAACCTTCCCCGTTAAGTATATGAAGAAAAAAGCAGTAGTGACTGTAACTCCCGTATTAAAGTATCAAGGTGGTGAGGCTGAAGGTCAGAGCGTAACCTTCCAGGGTGAGAAGGTGGAAGGTAATGCCACTACTATCCAGTACAAGGTTGGTGGAACTTATACGATGAAAACCAACTTTGCCTATATAGAACCTATGCTCTCCAGCGAGTTGTATGCTCGCTTTGATGCCAAGTTGGGTAAAAAGACTGTTTCTGTTCCCGAGGTTAAGATTGGTTATGGTGTGCTGGCTACAGCTCAGTTGTTGAACCGTTGCAGCATGAATGGTGCTACAGCTCCTGATGCTTATCAGCGTATTATTGCTCAGAAACAAGAGGCTAACATTAAGTTTCTTATCAATCAGGCCAACCTTCGCGCTAGCGAGTTGAATAGCGTAAGCATCAAGGATTTAGGCAAAATCTTAAAGGAGATTAACGACAATGCAGAGACACGTGCTTTACAAAACATAGAAGTAAGCGCCTATGCTAGTCCCGATGGCAGATATGAACTGAACGAGAAGTTGGCTGAGAAGCGACAGAACGTCAGCAGTGACTATTTAAAAGGTGAGCTGAAGAAGATTCAGATGAAAGCTGATGTAGATACCAAATACACAGCCGAGGACTGGGACGGTTTCCAGGAACTCATATCCAAGAGCAACTTGCAGGATAAGGAGATTATCCTCCGTGTCCTTTCTATGTATCAGGAGCCCGAAGAGCGTGAGCAGCAGATAAGCAACATGAGCGAAGTTTATACCGACATTAAGGAGAGTATCCTCCCAGAGTTGCGTCGTGCTCGTCTGATTGTTAATTACGAGGTTATCGGTCGTTCCGATCAGCAGATTCTGGATCAGTTCCAGCAGGATCCCAGCAAGCTTAGCGTAGAGGAAATGGTTTATGGAGCCAACAAACTCACTAAGAACGAAGGTGAGCGCAAGCAGTGGAACGAGGCGATTGCCAAGCAGTTCCCCAGCGACTATCGTGCTTTGAACAATATGGCACAGCAGGCAATTGCGGAGGGCAATACAGCTGCTGCCGACAACTACCTGAAGCAGGCTGCTAATGTTAGCAAGAATGCTCCCGAGGTGAATACCAATCTGGCTCTCTTGGCTCTCCGAAGTGGTGATGTGAACACTGCAGAAACCTATCTGGCTAAGGGTAGTGGTTCTGATACTTTTAAGGAAGTGTTTGGTAACCTGAATATCGCTAAGGGTAACTATACGCAAGCTGCTTCTGACTTGGCAGGCGTTAACACAAATAGCGCAGCTTTGGCCCAGATTCTTGCAAAGGACTATACCAGCGCAAAGAAGACCTTGGAGGCCATCAAGAATGCAGATGCCATCACCAGTTACTTGCAAGCAGTCCTTGCTGCCCGTACAGGAGATGCTAACACCTTGGCTACAGCTCTCAGAAGCGCTATACAGCAAGACGGCACTTTAGCTGCACGCGCAGCCAACGATCTGGAGTTCATTAAGTACGCTTCTACTATAAAGAGCATCATTAAGTAGTTGAGTAGTTGAGAGTTGAACATTGGACATTATCAGTTTAAGGAAAATGAGAACAAAAGCCTTTCTTTATCTTTTAATGTTCAGTGTTCAATTTTTAATGTTCAGTTCTTGTACAGGCAGTTCTGATTCTGTTACGATTACAGGAAATTTTGAACACCTCGAGCAAGCTGAGTTTTATATCTACAGTCCCAGTGGGGCTATAGACCGATTGGATACCATCAAGATTCAGGAGGGAGAATTCGAATACACGGCAAAGATAGAGGGCGAAGCCATCTTTTGCCTTATGTATCCCAATTTCTCAGAACTTACTATCTTTGCCCGACCAGGCGACGAAATAGAGATAGAAGGCGATGCACAGAACCTGAATGGTGTAGATGTCGATGGGTCAGATGATAACGAGGTCTATACCGAGTTCCGTGAGGATATTACCGACCTTTCCCCCGTTAGGACGCTTGATATAGCGCATGATTATATACTCAAATATCCCAAGTTGGCAGTCAGCAAGTATCTGTTTCAAACTTATTTCTTGCAGGCTGACAGTTTGGAAGAGAATATCGTTACCGATATTTACGATAGCCTTTGCCGTGCTAACCCCGATGATATTGCGCTTAGTAAGCTATCCCGTCAGGTCAAAGCCTATGGCGCATTGAGCGAGGGGAGGTTGCTTCCTGATTTTAAGCTTCAAACCCGCACCTCAGTTTTTAGCGGTGAAGAAGCCAGGGAAATAACAGCCAAGGAATTCAAGGGAGCATACTTGCTCATAGCTTTTTGGAGTAGTTGGAAGAGTGGCTCCCAAAGTGCGCTGTATCGAGTAAGGCGATTTCGCCGAGAGATGAAAGAAAAGGGCTTGGAGGTAAATGCCATCAGTTACAGTTTAGACTGTGATAATAGAGAACTGGCAAGAATAGAACGTGCAGACAGTGTTGATTATTATAGTTTCTGCGATTTCCTGTCCTTCAATAGTCCCTTGATTCAGCAATGGGGCATCACAGACCTACCTTATTTCGTCTTGGTTGGCCCCGACCAGAAAATTATAGCCTCCGGCTCTGACTGGCAAAAAGATATGGAACCGAAAGTAAATAAAGTATGCTTGTAAAAGTATATGGCGCAACTGTGCAAGGGCTACAGGCAGTGGCTGTAACCATCGAGGTTAATGCTACACGTGGCTGTAGATTTGTTATGGTTGGTCTTCCCGATAGTGCTGTCAAGGAAAGTCATGAGCGTATTATGGCAGCCATTGAAAACAGTGGCTTTAGATTTCCGACACGACAGATTACCGTAAATTTAGCACCTGCTGACGTTCGTAAAGAAGGGTCAGGCCTGGACCTTCCTTTGGCCGTAGGTATTCTGGCCACAGAAGGCGAGGTAGATCTGAATCTGTTGAACCGATATATGATGGTGGGCGAGTTGAGCCTGGACGGCTCGCTTATGCCAATAAAAGGTGCTTTGCCTATAGCGATAAAGGCGCGAGAGATGGGTTATGAAGGCCTTTTTGTTCCAGAAGAAAACATCAGAGAAGCAGCAGTAGTCAATAAACTTAAGGTTTACGGCGTTAGGCATATCAATCAGGTAATAGGTCATCTTAACGGCGCGCATCCCTTAGAGCCTACCGTTATTAATACGCGTGCTGAATTTTATGCTCAGCAGAATGAATTCGAGTTGGATTTTGCTGATGTTAAAGGGCAGGAACATGTAAAGAGGGCTATGGAAATAGCTGCGGCTGGCGGCCATAACCTTATTATGATAGGTCCTCCTGGTAGCGGTAAAAGTATGATGGCCAAGCGTTTGCCTGGCATCTTACCCCCCTTGTCGTTGCAAGAGAGTTTAGAAACAACACAGATTCATTCTGTTGCCGGCAAACTGCCGGGTAATTGTTCACTAATAGCCCACCGTCCGTTCCGAGCCCCTCATCATACCGTATCGCAGGTGGCTTTGGTAGGTGGTGGCTCGAATCCACAACCCGGCGAGATTAGCCTGGCTCACAATGGTGTGCTTTTCTGCGACGAACTTCCTGAGTTTCAGAGAAGTACATTGGAAGTGCTTCGTCAGCCGTTGGAAGACAGGGTTATAAATATTTCCCGAGCCAAGTATAGCATTTCCTATCCTTGCTCTTTTATGTTTGTGGCAAGCATGAACCCTTGTCCCTGCGGCTATTACAATCATCCTACAAAGCAATGCTGCTGTACGCCCGGGCAGATAGTAAGGTATCTGAACAAGATTTCTGGTCCTCTGCTTGACCGTATAGATATACAATGCGAGATAACGCCTCTCTCGTTCGAGGAACTCAGCCGGACGGCTCCGGGCGAGAGCAGTGCGACTATCCGCGAGCGAGTAGTACGTGCCCGGAAGATTCAGGAAGAGAGGTTTAAGGATGAACCTGGTGTTCACTGCAATGCCCAGATGACAAGCAGACTCATGCACCGTTATGCCGAACCGGCTCCTGAGGATATGGATATGCTGCGCGAGGCCATGAACCGTCTGCAACTTTCGGCGCGTGCCTACGACCGTATACTTAGAGTAGCACGCACCATTGCCGACCTCGAAGGTTCTGAACATATTCAGACCCATCATCTGCAGGAGGCTATCGGATACCGCAATCTGGACAGAAGCTCCTGGGGGGAATAGAATGCTAACATAAAAAAGCGCGCCGCTCGATTTGAGACGGTGCGCTAATTTTTATTTGCAAGATGTGAGGATTAGAACTTCAGGTCTGCACCTGCCTTGAATTTAACAACCTTCTTTGCGGGGATGTTAATGGCTTTCTTGGTAAGAACATTGATACCCTTACGAGCAGCACGCTTTGCTACAGAGAATGTACCAAAACCGATGAGAACAACCTTGTCGTCCTTCTTTACTGCACCAGTGATAGCATCCAAAGTAGCCTCGAGAGCCTTCTTTGCATCAACTTTACTCAAACCTGCGCCTTCGGCAATTTTTGCAACCAAATCAGTCTTGTTCATGATTTTGTGTTTTTAGATGTTTATAAATCAGTTAATATCAATTATTTCTAACACAAAAATAGGGAATCTTGCCATACAACCCAAGTTTTTTTGTAAAAAAATGCAAGAAAAAGCGAAAATTACGCTTTTCGGAAGGGAAGAGGAGTTCTCTTTTGTATTATTTTTGTATTTTTGCGCCATATTTAAGAATTTTCTGTTTATGAATAATATGCCTCCAGTAACAAAGAACCTGCTCATCATAAACGTGCTGTTTTTTGCAGCAAGATGGGCTGCAGCACTTCCTGCCTATGGTATTGACTTGGATGATGTGCTTGGCTTGCACTTCTTTTTAGCCAGTCACTTCTATTTCTATCAGATATTTACCTATATGTTCATGCATGCAAGCTTCGCGCATCTGTTTTTTAATATGTTTGCTGTTTGGATGTTCGGACGTATCATGGAGCAGACGATGGGCAGTAAACGCTTTCTGTTCTATTACCTGACTTGCGGACTTGGTGCTGGTCTGATGCAGGAGCTGGTACAGTTTGCCAACTATTGGATCGAAGGCTTGAATGCTTACGAGCAGGTGAATATAGCTGGTACGCTGGTTCCCATGGGAGAATTTTTGAACCGTTGGACTACGGTTGGTGCCAGTGGTGCTGTGTATGGTATCCTGTTGTCTTTTGGTATGACGTTTCCAAACGAGCGTCTGTTTATCTTCCCGTTGCCTGTACCTATTAAGGCTAAATATTTTGTGGTAGGCTATGCGGTTATTGAGTTGTTGTCAGCTTTAGGCAGACCCGGCGATGGCGTCGCCCACTTTGCCCATTTGGGTGGTATGCTTGTGGGGTTGCTATTGCTGTTGTATTGGCGCAATGGAGGTGGACGAAATGGAAATCGTCATAACAATTATTACGACCGTGACTATTACGATCATGGACAAGGTGGTGGCTTTAATTTCCGACAGTGGTTTGCCAAAATGTTTGAGAAGAAGAAACCAGACATAAAGGTTACATGGGGCAGCAAGTATGAGAAGGATTTCGCCTACCGCCAAAAAAAACAAGAGGATGAGGAAGAACTGAACCGCATATTAGATAAGGTAAAGAAAAGCGGGTATTCCAATCTGACAGACGAAGAGAAACGTCGTCTGTTTGATATGAGCCAAAAATAATTATGTCACGAAGAGAAATAAAACACAGAGGGCTTACACGGATGCTCTCAGGTTTCTTTCTGGGGGTAAATATCTGTACTGTATTGCTATTGTGGCTCACAGTAGTCAGTACTTTTGTGTCACCCAACGAATACCCGACGTTCTCTCTACTGGGGCTTTTCTTCCCCATCTTTTTGGTCATAGATATTGCTTTCATTTTCTTTTGGCTTATCTTCCGCTTTTCTCTGGTATGGGTTCCCATTTTGGGCTTGGCGGTTGTATCAAGTTATGCCATGGATTATTGTCCCATCAACACGAAGAAATACGAATCAGACAGCGCTATCTGTGTCATTACATATAACGTGGGAGGTGTTGGAACCACCGAAGCGCAACTGCAGGTCGTAAGTTACCTCAAGTCAAAGCACCCGGATATTGTCTGTTTTCAGGAAATGTCTGGCAGTTTGATGAATATGCCGGAATTTCTGCAGTTTGTCGATTCAATGCGTTATTATAAGGTGATAGGGACAGGGAAATATATTTTAACTCGTTTTCCTGTTATGGGAGACACCCTGCATATAGATTATCCCACCCATCCTACGCGAGCAAACAGCAGTATGGGCTGTTGGATTCACTGTCAGGGTGACAGTCTGCTTTTGGTGAGCAACCATCTGGAGAGCAACTCCTTGGACGAGGCCGACAAAATGGAATACAAGGGTATGATCCTGGATCCTGAACGCGAACGGGTAGAGAAAGAGAGTCGCCTGCTGAAACGTAAGTTAAGTGGTGCAGCCTATTATCGTGGTGCTCAGACAGATACCCTATGTACCCTTATAGATAAAAACAAAGAAAAAAGCATTGTTATGTGCGGTGACTTAAATGACACCCCTATCTCATATACTTACCAGCAACTGGCAAAGAGACTCGACTGTGCTTTCCGTAAAACAGGCAGAGGGGCGGGCTTTACATATAAACGGAACGGTATATATGTGAGGATAGATCATATATTTGTTTCCAAAGACTGGCAATGCCTGAAATGCTATGTTGATGACCGGATTAGGGCTTCTGACCACTTCCCTGTAGTCGCATATATGCAGAAAAAACACTAATAATATGCCTTTAATGTATAAAATTTAGCACAAAATCTACGTCGTAAAGGAAAAATGTGTATCTTTGCGCACTATTTTGTGACTGAACGAAACATATAAACAACAAAACATAATTAATTAACAAAATGCAAAACAAAGGATTTGTAAAGGTTTTCGCAGTCCTGCTTACTCTGGTCTGCCTCTTTTACCTGAGTTTCTCTGTGGTTACCAACCACTTTGAAAACAAGGCCGAGAAGTTGGCACAGACAGAAGGACAGGAAGCAGCCGACCGTTATCTGGATTCCTTGCTCAACAACAAGGTGTACTGCAATGTTTGGACATTGAAGGAGTGCCGTGAAATGGGAATTGGCTTGGGTCTGGACCTGAAGGGTGGTATGAACGTCATCCTTGAGGTAAGTGTACCTGACGTGGTAAAGGCTTTGGCTGACCACAAAGAGGAGACTGACGAAAACTTCCGCAAGGCCGTCGAGCAGGCGACCAGCGAGGCTGCAAACAGCCAGAGTGATTTTATTACCTTATTTATTAAAGACTACAAGGTCCTGGAGCCCAACAAGGCTCTGGCCGAGCTTTTTGCTACTCAGCAGTTGCGTGATAAGGTAACAACCAAGAGTTCCGACAAAGAAGTTGAAAAAGTACTCCGTGAAGAAGTAAAGAGTGCTATAGACAACTCTTACAACGTACTGCGTACCCGTATTGACCGCTTTGGTGTGGTTCAGCCTAACATTCAGGCCCTTGAGGGTCAGGAAGGCCGCATCATGGTAGAAATGCCAGGTGTAAAGGAACCCGAGCGTGTACGTAAACTTTTGCAAGGAAGTGCCAACCTGGAGTTTTGGGAGACCTACAACTCACAGGAGATTGTTCCTTTCCTTGCTACTTTGGACAGCAAATTGGCTGCCGTAATGAGCAACATGAAGGATGAGGCTCCTGCTGATTCTGCTATCGTTGCCGAAGCAACTCCCGACACTACAGCTGTTGATTCTGCTGCTGCAAAGAAGGATCTTGCTGCTGTTGTTGGCGGTAACGCAGAGGAGAAGGTCGAGACTGGTACCAGCGCTGCTGATATAGAGAAGATTCGCAAGCAGCATCCCTTGCTGAGCCGTTTACAGTTGACTCAGGGCGCTTATGGTTGCGTAGTTGGTTATGCCAACAAGCGTGACATGTCTGCCATTGACGAGTTGCTGAATTCGCCTGAGGCAAAAGAAGTTCTGCCCTCTGACGTTCGTCTGAAGTGGGGCGTTAAGGGTGTTGGCGAAGGTGAGTCTTCTAACATCTATGAGCTCTATGCAATTAAGGTAACAGAACGTAACGGACGTGCTCCTTTGGAGGGTGATGTTATCACCGATGCCAAGGACGAGTTCGACCAGAACGGTCAGCCCTGCGTAAGCATGAAGATGAACGTTGACGGAGCTCGTCGTTGGGCTGCTCTTACAAAAGCCAACCTGAAGCGCAGCGTTGCTATCGTATTGGATGATAATGTGTACAGTGCTCCTACCGTACAGAGCGAGATTACCGGTGGTAACTCACAGATTACCGGCCGTTTCACTACAGAGGATACTCGTGACTTGGCCAACGTGCTGAAGTCTGGTAAGATGCCAGCTCCCGCCAAGATTGTGAGCGAGGAAATCGTTGGTCCCTCACTGGGTGCAGAGTCTATCCAGCAGGGTATCTTAAGCTGTATCATCGCTTTTGTAATCCTGATGATTTACATGATTGTGATGTACGGCTTCATTCCTGGTATGGTTGCTAACTGTGCCCTGTTGCTGAACCTCTTCTTTACCGTTGGTATTCTCACCAGCTTCCAGGCTGCTCTTACCATGAGCGGTATTGCCGGTATGGTACTGACATTAGGTATGGCTGTGGACGCCAACGTGCTTATCTACGAGCGTACCAAGGAAGAGATGAAGGCTGGCAAGAAAGTACGTGAGGCTCTTTCTGCTGGTTACAGCAACGCCTTCAGTGCCATTTTCGACTCTAACCTGACTTCTATCATCACCGCCGTTATCCTTTACTACTTTGGTACGGGACCTATCCGCGGATTTGCTACCACACTGTTCATCGGTATCTGCGTAAGCTTCTTTACTGCTGTATTCCTGACACGTGTTGTATATTCTCAGGTTATGGCTAAGGATAAGTGGTTGAATCTGACTTTCCGCACTCCTATTGGTGATAAGATTTCTTTCCAGAACCCTGCCTTCAAGTTCATGAGCGCTTACAAGAGAAGCTTTGCTATCTTTGGCATCCTGGCTGTTATCAGCATCTGCTTTATGCTGGGTCGTGGTTTCAGCAAGAGTATCGATTTCACCGGCGGACGTAACTTCGTGGTAATGTTGGAGAACGAGGTTCAACCCGAGACCGTACGTCCTATGTTGGCTGAGGCCTTCCCCGAGAGTAACACCAGTGTTATTGCCTTGGGTACAGGCGGCAAGACCTTACGTATCTCTACTAACTACCGCATTCAGGAGGATGGCATCGAGGTGGATAGCGAAATTGAACAGAAGTTGTATGAGACGCTGAAGGCAGGTAATCTCCTTACTGCTGATCTTACATTGGAAAACTTCATCAACCGAGATGAGCGTGCCGGCGGTTCTATCATCAGTAGCCAGAAGGTTGGTCCTTCTGTTGCCGAGGACATTACACGTGGTGCTTTCTGGAGCGTTATCCTGGCCTTCATAGCCATCTTTGCATACATCTTTGTACGTTTCCGCAACCTTGCCTTCTCACTAGGTGCTATCACCGCTTTGATTATAGACATCGTGCTGATTCTGGGTATGTATGCTATCTGGTGGGGTATCTTGCCCTTCTCACTTGAGATTGACCAGACTTTCATCGGTGCTGTGCTTACCGCTATCGGTTACTCTATCAACGATAAGGTGGTAGTCTTCGACCGTATCCGTGAGTTTATCGGCTTGTATCCCAAGCGTGAACGTCAGGAACTCTTCAATACCTCACTGAACAGCACGTTGAATCGTACCATTAATACCTCTGTCTCTACGTTCATCGTATTGGCAGTAATCTTCTGCTTGGGTGGTGCCAGCATCCGCAGCTTCGCCTTCGCCATGATTCTGGGTGTTATCTTCGGTACCCTGTCTTCAATTTTCATTGCTGCTCCTACAGCCTACCTCACCATGGGTAAGACTATTAAAGAGAACGAGGAGAAGTAAAGCCCCCTCCGAATAACAATAAGAAAATAGGACTCAGAAATTCTGGGTCCTATTTTTTATATGGATAGTTTAGAGATTACAGTTTATAGTTTAAAGTCAGTTTAATTAGTTTAGAGTAGGAAGATTAAAGTTTTTTATCCTTTAACCTTTTAATATATCATCTATCAACTCTAATCTCTAATCTCTAATCCAACTTTTTCTTCCCGTTCTGAATATAGATACTATTCTTGGGTGCTACTGGATACTTACGTCCAGCGGTATCATAAATGGCATTGTCCCTTAGGTCAAGCATAGTAACGTTGTGCATGCCGTCGGGGGTTGTTATGTTGGCCGAAACGGGATGAAAGGGCTGGTCGTCAGTGAAACTGTATTTGCCGTTGCTGGCCCACCGCAGGCTAAAGCGAACGAAGCGCATGGTGTAACCGCCAAACAGACCTTCCTCCTCGTAGTAAACACCTAAGGTTCCATCGGGAAGAACGGTAGCCGCGCTATAGGCTGAACCGCGTGGACAGATGGTCTTGGGAGTTGCGAAGGTCACCCCTTCGTTGGTAGAGAGGGCAATTGATACATTCTGGCGGGAGGGATTGTTAGGACCGGTCTGGAAGACAATATTCCAAGGGTTTCCATCGAGTTTAGAACACCAGTACATATATTCGCCGTCACAAGCGTTTCCGTTGATGCCCGTTGTGAAGCGTGTCTGTGGGGCCTTCTTCCAAGTCATGCCATCATCAGACGTTACATTATAATAATTATAGCCGCTGGCGCGCACGCTGATAGCCAGATCTCCGTTGTTTCGCTCCAGAATCTTAGGCTCGTCGGCAGCCGTTGTACCGCTCTTTCCGCTTACATACCAGGTAAGGCCGCCATCCTTGGACATAAAGCTGTAGTAGTTCTGCGTGACATTATTATTGCTCCCGTCGGGTGACTCGCGGTTCACGAAAGGTGAAACCAGCGTGCCGTCGCGTTTCTGCAATCCGGCACCCGAGCCCGAGAAACCGGCCATCCAGTTGGGGTGGGGGCTGCCGGCTGCATAGAGCTCCTTGGTGTGATCTATGGGGGCTTCCCAGGTAAGACCGCCATCATGGCTGACTATAGTCTTCCAGGCTTGTGGTTTATCGGGCGTAGAAGAAAAGAAGCCCGTGCCGTGAGGCGAGCTTGTCATAATGCCAATGATATCGCCGTTCTGCCGGTTGGTAATCAGCGACGCATCTCCGTGCCCGTAGTCGCCTCCTGTCTTGGCTGTACCCGCAACGGTGACTGGGTCGCTCCATGTGCGACCGTTATCCTCGGAATACTGTGCCACAACATAGCAGTGTGTGGGCAGGTCGGCATTATGATTCTTTCGGTCATCGGTAAGCGCTATGAGCCGTTTGCCGTCCGCGCTGGTGCAGATAGCCGGAATGCGGTAGTAAAGGCTTCCCTTATCCATAGGCATCAGTACACTGCTTTCTGTCAGGAAGATGGTAGCTACGTTAGCAGGATTTCCGTTTGCCTCTGCCTTTTCTTTATCGTCTATGGTGTACGATGTGATGGTAGCATCTACCGTATTACCTTCCTGTGCAGTTTCCGCAATGTCCAAGGCTATCCACAAGTAGTGTGTACCTATTGTAAGGCTCTTGTTTCCAGTAATGGTATATGTGCCGTCTTCCGCTAAATTGCCTTCGGCAAACAGTGTTCCGTTATTCTCGCGCCATTTCATCAAATTCTCTTTATCGATAAAAAGTTCCTGGGCATTGGTGGCAAAGTAAGCCCGCACAGCTTTTACGTCCTTCAGATTGGAAGCATTAATCTTACCCGTTACTCCTTTCAGGTTTACTACCCCCGAAAGTCCACCAATGGTAAGTGTGCTACGCAAGATGGCCACATCTGTATTGCCAATACCCGTTGTAACCTTTCCCTGCTCCACCTTAGTGACAGAAAGGTGGGCTATAGGATCTCCCTTAACAGTAACGATGAATTCTGATAGCAGCGTACCTGTATTGTCTCCCGTTATCACAAACGAGAAACTACTCACTGCCAGCCCATCTGCACTAATCCTTGTGGCAGCCGACGAAGTAATAGTCTTTGCTGAGCCGCCATCTACGGTCAGCGTCTGGTTGTTGCTCAGTGCCTTTGCCTGAAACGTGTAGCTTTCTATTTCGTAACCAGATGGTGCAGTAACGGTATAGGTCGCTTTTTTTGCGGTCCCAGAGCGCGCATCTATGTTGTTGCCGTTCCATTGCATATTATTTGCATTAGAACGCAATGTCAGTTGCCCATTGGCGCTTGTCCACACCGAGGCCCAAGTGCCGCTCGCATTCGTGGCGGTGAATTTGCCGTTCTGCTTATCTATTGTATAAGTAACGGTTTCCTGGGCATACGCTCCGGTTAGCAACCCCAATAGAGTCAAAAAGGTAAGAAGAGCTTTCTTTTTCATGATATTCCTTGTTTTTGTTTTCTGAGTGCAAATATAAAGAATCCCTCACAAAAAAACGCACGAATACATAAAAAATCTAAGTTCTCGGGCAGTATTTTCAAAGAAACGAGACGCAAAATCAGCTTTATTCAGGAGGAGGGGGTAATCAACATCTTCCTTCTTCCCTCTTACATCTTACATCATCTTATTTAGGAGGAGAAAAATCAACTTGAAAAATATTTTATTTAAGCTATTTCTTGCTCGGAATCAACCTAGGTAACTATCACAAATATGATTAAAATATTGACAAATCAAAAATGAGCTTTTGGAACCGATTCAATTTGCAACCAGCCTGTTCTCTTTATCTTGCTGAAAGACTTATGATTTGTGGAACAGTGCCCTCTTCAGCCATAAGTCCATCAATGGATCTGAAATACTGTAAAACCCATCACGACGTGTTAAGATGTCTGACCGTAAGAGCGCTTTCATGGCAGACTGTGTCGCACTGGGGGACTTCAGCCGGTGCCGTTTTGTAAAAGCACTTTTTCCTATTTTATGCAAATAAAATTATTTTTTTTTAATAATCTGCATAAAACAGGTCATTTACCTTTGCTTCATCCAGATAATCTCCATGACTTGTTCCCCTTATCTCCACGACTCATTCAGATAATCCCTTACCCCCCTAAAGGATTATCCGAACAACTCGTTAACCCTATCCGAACGAGTCATTAACCCAACCATGAACCCTTAACCATAAGTGCCCTCATACATCAGCCATTGAATAGGATGGAAGTACTGAACACATGCTCATTAAAAGAGCGAATAACTCCTGGGGTCAACACGTGCAGACTCCTGGGGTCAACACGTGCAGACTCCCGAGGTGGAATTTATTGATTATTCGCAAAACAGGTAACACCTAACTTAAGATAGTGATTGTGCCGACAACCATCGGTGATGACAGCGTGTTACCTGTTTGCCTAACAGGTAACTAACAGGTAACACAACACCTAACATCGGACAATTAGGATTTCGAAATTCTGATAAGTTACCTGTTAGTGAGGTGTTAGTTACCTGTTGCAACAACAGGTAAATTCAGGGTATATGTTAGGCTAATTTTGGTTTCTGTTCTCCTATGCCCTAACGGGCAAGAGATCTTGTGAATAATCTGGAGCAATTTAGTTGAAAAGTGGAAGATTAAAGAAAACCGCCAAAACCCTTCTGCTCAGGCTGAGACTCCGTCTCTGATGTCGTATCTGTGTTCTTTTCCTTGTAAGCCAGGCTTCCAGATAAAAGCACCCAGCCACACCATCAATCTCTTGTGAGATTTCAACCTAACCAGAAGAAAAACCTCTCATTTACCATTTTTCATTTACCATTTACCATTTTTGAGTTAACAAGTAAACAAGTTGTTTTTAGCCACAATATGCAGCTTTTTTAGTGGAGCGAAGCGAAACGGTGTTTTTCCTCGGAAGTTGTCTTATGTTGCGTAGCAATGTGTGGGGATGTCATGGCTTGTGCGGGAACTTGTTCACAGGCACAAAGCCATGAACCACCACAGAAGCTCGAAGAGCTAAGACAGTTTTTTTTTGTTATGGCGTCAAGAGCTTGTTCTTGAAAACCATAATAAGGAAAACATCAATGGCTGACGGAGGAAGACTATGAATCAGAAACAATCAGATTTAGATTATTCATAAGATCTCTTGGCGGAACGCCATAGGAGAATAAAAACACAGAAGTTTGCAGGAAATCCGAATTATCCTTACAAATTAAAAAACGGCTTAAAAGACAGTCTTTTTACTGCATAACCATAAAAAACTTACTGGCTAGTTAGGAAATTTTTACTGCCTCGTGTGGGAGGAAATGGCCCCTCTCCGACTCCCCCAAAGGGGAGAGAATTAATTTGAAAGAATATTCTTTACATTTTCAAAAGTGTGGAAAATGCTCTCATTTGCAGGTGTTAATAGAAACAAGTGCTACTATTAATAGTAAATTTTGTTAGTATTAATAGTTGCAATATCGGCACTTACTACGCAAAGTTAATTATCTCTGCAAGAAACTTGACAAAACTTATAAGAACAGATTATTCTCTGTTACTTGTAGATTAGGGTGTGCAGATTTTGGGGCGAAAATACCTGTTGGGCTGTTTCCCAAAGTTGATTCGGGGTCAGTTCGTCCAATCTGTTGAACAGTTGCTGCATAGTCTGCGTGCTGCCGTAATGCAGGTAACGCTTGGCCATAGCGATGGCTAAGCTTTCGTAGTTGTCGTACGAAACAGCTATCTGACCTTTTAACTGTCTGCGGGCTGCATTAAGCCTGTGTTCCGACATAGGGGCTTCCACCAGTTTCTGCAGTTCGCGTTCCACCAACCGAAGACAGCGTTTCACATCACCTGGATCACAGCCAAAGTAGGTGGTCCATACACCAGAGTCGGTATAACATGTGGCATTGCTCTCTACGGTATATACCAGGCCGTTGCGCTCTCGCAAGGAAAGATTGAGCAAGCTGCCCATACAAGGTCCGCCCAGCATGTTGTTGAGGAGGTAAAGATGCAGATGTCGTGGGTCGTTACCGCCAAAGCTGCGGCTGCCAATGACCACATGGGCCTGATGCGTATCTTTCTTACGACTGATAATCTTCTCGTCCGTAGCTAAGGGGTCAGGTGAGGTGCGAGGCAGCGGCATAAGGGAATAGCTGGGATGTGACAGATGACTGCCTGTAAGGGCTTTCTCTGCCAACCGTATTACCTTGTCGGGTTCCACATCCCCATACACAAAGAGTACCATTCTTTCGGGGCGGTACATACGGTTATGGAAGGCGTGCATGTGCTCGCTGGTAAGTTCCCGTAAGGCTGATGCTTCACCTAATATGTTACGTCCCAACGGATGGCGGGTGAAGCAAATTTCCTCGAATTCATCGTAAATAAGTTCGCTTGGCTGGTCGTTATAGCTCTCTATTTCGTCTATTACTACCTCCACTTCTTTATTCATCTCTTCCTGAAGGAAGGTGCTGTTCAGCGTAATATCCACCAGGAGGTCGATGGCCTTGGGCAGATGCTGTTTCAGGACGGAGCTGTAGAATACTGTTTCCTCTTTGCCTGTATAAGCGTTCAGGTCACCGCCAACAGATTCCAGGCAGTTGATAATCTGTCGGGCAGAGCGTCGCTGTGTCCCCTTGAAGCTCATGTGCTCAACGAAATGAGCCATACCGCTCTCGAGTGTCTGCTCGTCTCGTGTGCCTGCATCAACGGCAATGCCGCAGTAAACCACCTGAGTAGGACTGGGAGCGCAGATGATGCGTAAACCGCACGCCAGCGTATGTGTTGTAAAGAAATTGTCTTTGCTTGTGGGCATAATGAATGTCTCTATTTTATACAAAAATATGGCAATTCTGCCAAATGGGCAAGGTTTTACGGTAAACTTTACCCTTATTTCAAGGAAAAGTAATATCTTTGTGCAAAAGAAGACTCATAAACTATGGCAAAAGAAGGGTTAACCCCCATGATGAAACAGTTCTACGACCTGAAGGCGAAGCATCCGGATGCTTTGCTTCTGTTCAGGTGCGGCGACTTTTACGAAACATACGCAGAAGACGCTGTGATTGCGTCCGAGATTCTGGGCATTACGCTTACCCGTCGGAATAACGGAAAGGAGAATATGCCCAGTACCGAAATGGCCGGTTTTCCCCATCATGCCTTAGATACCTACCTGCCCAAGTTGGTAAGAGCGGGTAAGCGCGTAGCTATCTGCGACCAGTTGGAAGACCCTAAGTTGACCAAGACGCTGGTGAAGCGTGGTATTACCGAGCTGGTGACACCAGGTGTAGCGATGAATGATACCGTTCTTAATTACAAGGAGAACAACTTCCTGGCAGCCGTCCATTTCGGGAAAGCCTCTTGCGGCCTTTCTTTTCTGGATATCAGCACAGGCGAATTCCTGGTTGCAGAAGGTACGATAGATTATGTGGATAAGCTTTTGGGCAATTTCTCGCCCAAGGAGGTGCTGTACGAGCGTGGCAAGCAGGGAATGTTCGAAAGTTCGTTCGGTACCAAATATATTACTTTCCCTCTGGACGACTGGTGCTTTACAGAAAGTACGGCCAAGGAGAAACTGCATAAGCATTTCGAGGTAAAGAACCTGAAGGGTTTTGGAATAGACCATCTCCATAACGGTATTGTGGCAGCAGGTGTTATCCTGCAATACCTTATTATGACCCAGCACCTGCAGTTGAAGCATATCACCTCGCTCAGGAGAATCGAGGAAGAGCGCTTTGTCCGTTTGGACAAGTTCACCATCCGTAACCTGGAGCTGATGAACGCGATGAACGAGGACGGCATCTCCCTTCTTGATGTGATTGATAAGACGATTACTCCCATGGGTGCCCGTATGCTGCGAAGATGGATGCTTTTCCCGTTGAAGGACCCCAATAAGATCAGGGAGCGACAGGATGTGGTAGATTACCTGTTCCGGGAACCTGACGTAAGGGAGCTGGTTTCCGACCATCTGCACAGAATAGGTGACTTGGAGCGTATCATCTCGAAGGTGAACGTGGGACGTGTTTCGCCTCGTGATGTGGTTCAACTGAAGATTGCCCTGCAGAGCATAGAACCCATAAAGGCTGTCTGCGAGCAGTCCGACGATGCTGTGCTGAAGCGCATAGGTGAACAGATGAACCTATGCACCAGCATTCGCGACCGTATAGCCAAAGAGGTTCAGCCTGATCCGCCATTGATGGTGAATAAGGGAAATGTGATAGCTGAGGGCGTAAATGACGAACTCGACGAACTGCGTCGTATTGCTTATCAGGGAAAAGATTACCTGCTGCACATCCAGCAGCGCGAGATAGAGGCAACGGGCATTCAAAGCCTGAAGATAGGTTACAATAATGTGTTCGGTTATTATCTGGAGGTAAGAAACACCTATAAGGATATGGTACCTGCCGAGTGGATCCGTAAGCAGACGCTGACGCAGGCAGAGCGCTACATCACGCAGGAACTGAAGGAGTACGAGGAGAAGATTATGGGTGCAGAGGACCGGATTCTTGCGTTGGAATCGCGACTTTTCAACGAGTTGGTGGTGGCTCTTTCCGAGTTTACTCCTTCTGTCCAAGTGGATGCCAGCCTGATTGCCCAACTCGACTGTCTGCTGTCTTTTGCCGTCAGTGCCCAGGAGAATCATTATATTCGTCCTGTTGTCGATGACTCAGATGTGATAGACATTCATCAGGGCCGCCATCCGGTGATAGAGAAGCAGTTGCCTATAGGAGAACGCTATGTGGCCAACGACGTGTATATGGATACCGAGAAGCAGCAGATTATTATCATTACCGGTCCTAATATGGCTGGTAAGAGTGCATTGCTCAGACAGACGGCCCTCATAACCCTAATGGCACAGATCGGTAGTTTTGTACCTGCCGAGAGTGCCCGAATCGGATACGTGGATAAGATTTTCACCCGTGTGGGAGCCAGCGATAATATCTCTGTTGGCGAGAGTACCTTTATGGTGGAGATGAGCGAGGCTTCCAATATCCTGAATAATATATCTGAGAGAAGCCTGATTCTTTTCGATGAATTGGGACGTGGCACCAGTACCTACGACGGAATTTCCATCGCCTGGGCCATTGTGGAATATATTCACGAGAACAAGAAAGGTAAGGCCCGCACGCTCTTTGCTACACATTACCACGAACTGAACGAGATGGAGAAGAGCTTCCCTCGTATCAAGAATTATAATGTAAGTGTTCGCGAGGTGGACGGCAAGGTTATCTTCCTGCGTAAGTTGGAGCGTGGCGGCTCAGAGCACAGTTTCGGTATTCATGTGGCCAAGATTGCCGGTATGCCCTCCACCATTGTAAAGCGTGCCAATGTAATCCTGAAGCAGCTGGAGGACAATATGGATCATGAGAACTTAGGGAAGGGAATCGCTGCCGGACCTCAGTCGGATACAGGCGTGCAGATGAACTTCTTCCAACTCGACGATCCCGTTCTTACGCAGATAAGGGACGAGTTCCTCAATCTCGATATCAATAACCTGACTCCCATAGAAGCGCTCAATAAGCTAAACGAAATCAAACGCCTGGTAAAGGGAAACGGAAAGAAGTGAGAAGTGAAGGCTTGGCCGAAAAGGCTTATTTGAAAAGTTCTGAATGGCTGCCCAAACGGACAAGCTCAATGATGTCATGCTCCTTGTCATACCAAACTAACAGAAAGTCACCTTGAATATGACATTCCATACAGCTTCTTCATCACTCCTCATTCAGAATATCATCGAACATCTCATCAACGTTGCTGTAAACCTTATTGCGGTTTTTCCCCGACATAGCCTCCTTAACAGCCGCTTTAGTTACTTCGTTAGGCTCGTCATAAACAACATCCAGCAATACACTTTCCACATAGTTGTTAAGTGTACGGTTCTCACGGGCAGCATTTTGTTTAAGTCTGTCCATAAGGTCGCTTCTTAGCCGGAATGAGGCTGGTCTTCTAGTGATTGTTGTTTCCATAACAGGTGTAATTGTAATACTATTGCATGCAAAAGTAATACTTTCCTTTGATACTCCCAAGAATTATTGATTATATTCTGCGGATTATTGAAAAAACATGGCGAACTGGGGCGGACAGAAGAGAGAAGCCCAAAACGTCCTGGCTGGAGTTCAGAGATGAACTCGGATGTAGTACGTTTCTGTTGCATCGATTTGAGCATATTTAGGAAGAAATAATTAGCATAACGAGGTGCTTGCTAACAAAGTGCGACTTTTCCTAATCTGTCAATATCCAGTTTTACACTAATATTCATAGCCTTAAATAGTTTAAGAACAGTGGCGAAAGTAAGATTTTTGCCATTTTCAATTCTGGAAATCTGCGCTTTCTGCACACCTACCATACGACCAAGCTCTTCTTGCGTTAGATTCTGTTGTTTACGAGTCTGTTTAATTGCTGCACCAACAGCATATAATTTAAGGTCTTCTTCGTAAGCATCACGTTTAGGCGTGCCAATCTTCCCAATCAACAAATCCTTAGATTCTTCTAATGTAATAAAATCCTTATCCATTTTATTTTTCGTTTAGCTTATTCTTAAAATATATTTCTCTAATTGTTATAGCCTTGTTTATCTCTTTCTGAGGCGTTTTCTGTGTCTTTTTTACAAAACCATGTGTAGCTATCACCAAGGTGTTAACAGGTTTTGTCTTATCCCAAAAAGCCAAAACTCGATATTTCCTCTTATTGAATAATGTTCGAAACTCCCATATATCGGTATCGGCTAGTTTTTTGAAAGCCTCTGGGTCAAGCAAAAGACTGGCCCTATCAAATGTCTGATATATCTTATCTCGTGTCTTCTCATCAAGGCCAGTAAGGAAGTCTTGGGCCTCTCTGTACAATATAACCCTAAATTTTTTCTTTAATTCCATTTTTGCAGTATCGCATTTTACAATGCAAAATTATATGAAAGTTTCTAGATAACGAAACATTTTGCGGATATTTCCTCGTAAAGTTGTGATTTCAGAATAATAATCTTCTTTTTTTGCGGGTTATTTGCTTCTTTGCGGTTATCAGAGTCTTTAATTCCATTGTATATGAATACTCGTTTCTTATCTTGCAAAGGTACATTTTTTTTATTGAGAACAAGGCATGAAAACATTGTTTCGCGCGCAATTTAAGCAAATTTTATCTAAAATCATACTAATATAGCACCAAAAGTTTCGATAATTGAAGTTTTTTTGAGTATCTTTGCAACGCATAGTGGGCGAAATCTGCTTTGCAAAGACATATTGCTCACATCCTGCCAAATTACCACACCGAAAGGATAAAAAGAGCAAACACCAATCATCGTGAAGTCGCGCCTCTGGCGCAGACTTCCCCGTAGATGATTGGAGGCTGTGGTAAGCCTGGCAGGATTATGGTGGCGGTCTGCGCTTTATTATTGAAAACATTCGCAGCCCCCTAAATAAATAACAGATACTGACATTGATGCTTAAACGATATAGGTGATGGAATATAAAGATACAATTATCCAAAACGTCTCTGACTTCCTCTTATGGGTCAAAGAAACAAATAAAACAGAGGTTATGAGCGACGAAGGGAAACCTTTGGCATTTGAAGACGATTATGGTTATTATCGTGGACAATCTTGTGTATGCTGGGAATTGAAGCCAAGTGTATTGAGAGAACCGCCGTATCTTGATGAGAATTCTCTACTCAAGAAAGCGACCCTCCGACTATGGAACGAAATAGCATCACTGAACACATATTTGGAGAAGATGATATTCTTTCAACACTATGGACTAAGTACCCGTCTACTTGACGTTACGTTTAATCCTCTTGTTGCATTATACATGGCTTGTTGTGAGGAGGACAAACAATCGTGTGACGGAGTTGTATATTGCGGGCATAATACCGAGAGCCAAAATACCAAGATTGCAGAATTGACAGCCAAATACGTTTTTGGGAATGAGGTGCAGAGAATGATTGTCGGTTTTCAAACCTTTGCGGAAAAAGAAAATGTAAATATCAATAGCTTTACTCAGCCGATTTTTATACTCCCGCCAATAAATAATCCCCGAATCGAAGCCCAAAATGGTGCATTTATTATGGCACCACTTATTTCTGAGGTAATCGATGATAGTTCTGCCTTACAGTATAGGAAGGATCTTGGAGATTCAGATTTCTTTGATGCAAGAAGGGCTGTTGTCAAAGGATGCGATAAAGAAAACATCTTGCATGAACTTTCTGTTTTAGGCATCGACAGTGGCACAATATACAAAAGTATAGAAGAAAAGCTGAAGGCAATTTCTTTAGAAGAAAAATGGATGCCTAACAAATGTAAAAATATTCAGGTATGAAACATAAAATCCTTTCTTTGACATTTCTTATGTTGGGGCTACTTAGCGAACAGGAAACATTTGCTTATGATTTTGAAGTGAATGGCATGTACTATTCTATCATATCACTTCCTGATTTAACAGTTTCTGTTACTAATGCGGGTAGCGGGGCAATTTACACAGGAACAGTAACAATTCCAGCACAAGTAACGTTCCGAGACAAAACTTTTGACGTAATATCAATTTCAAACTATGCTTTTAATGGTTCTTCTGCAAGTCAAGTAAACATTCCTTTGTCAGTTAAGACAATCGGCAATGCAGCTTTTTCAAATTCAAAACTACTTGAGAGTTTTTCAATGCCCGAAAGTGTAGAAAGTATTGGAACGTCATTGTTTAGTGGTTGTACTTCGCTGAAAAGCATTAAGCTTTCTTCTAAATTGACTAAAATTCCTGACAGAACGTTTAGTAACTGTAACCAATTAGAATCGCTTACCATTCCTGATGAAGTTACATTTATTGGTGATTATGCATTTGAAAATTGTACCAGAATTAAAATTTTAGTTGTACCGGACAAGGTTAGAGGAATTGGATGGGGATGTTTGTCTGGTATGTCGTCATTGAACTCACTAACTTTAGGAAAAAAATGCTACTCATTAGGCCAATATTCACTTTCAGGTCTAACAGCGCTAAAAGAGTTTATAATTTCCGTACCAGATAAATATGAATACCCTTATAATATTTCTTTTAATTCGATGCAATTATCGTCTGATACACCTATAGAACACCTATTTTTAGGTAAACAATTAGGTTATACGAGTGGTCGTTACCTATTTGAGAATATAAAAACATTTAAGAACATTGAGTTTGCTACTAGTTCTATTGACGAAGATTTTTATTTTTATGGACTAAACGACTTGGAATCTATTTCGTTCGGGACCATGAAAGATATTAATAAAACTTTTGTGGGTAATAATGCCATTAGAAATGTTTATTGCCATTCAACGGAACCTCCAACTTTTTCTGCCGCTACAGATAAAAACAACGTTTTTTCATCATCCACATATTTAGAGGGCACCTTGTATGTTCCATCCGAATCCATTCAATTGTATAAGGAAGCTGATGGATGGGGAAATTTTTGGAATATAAAAGAATTATCTGAAGATGGGATCGGTGAAGAAAAACCCAAGTGTGCGAAACCACATATCAGCTACAACAACGGGATACTGACCTTTTTCAGCGAAACGGAAAGTGCAATCTGCTATTCTAACATCACAAATTCAGACATCACTTCTTATATTGGTAATGAGGTGCAACTCGCAGTAACATACTTTATTAGCGTATATGCTGCAAAATCAGGTTATGAGAACTCAGATGTTGCGACGGCCACTTTGTGCTGGATTGATGTTGAACCCAAAACGGAAGGGCTCAGTGATGATATTGCGCAGGTGAGAGCCAAAGCAGTATTAATTCAGTCAATGGATGGTCAGATAGCGATTTCAGGTGTTGATGACGGCACGAGAATATATGCATATGAGGTTAGTGGTCAACAAGTTGGATCTGCCATTAGCCATAATGGTCAGGCCAACCTTACAACAAATCTTAAACCAGGTAGCATAGTCATCATAAAGATTGGAGAAAGAAGTGTGAAAGCAACCATCAAGTAAGGGTTTAGCCAGGGCAGACGCTCAATAGTTTTGACATTGCTTTTTGATGCCTAGGACAATGTCCCTGGTTTCCTCGTTCCATCCACAGAATTTCCTCTTGCTTGCAAT
>CADCIP010000019.1 GCA_902801485.1 uncultured Bacteroidales bacterium
GCTACGACCGCAACGGTCAGGAAGTGAAGCGCGTAACGAGTGCCGACGAGGGTATCGTTGAAGATAACGATAACGTCAACGATAACGTCAACAATGGTGAGGGCGAGAACCAGAACGGTGGCGGTACCAACGGTGGTGACAACACCAACGTAAATCCAAACCCTAACGAGGGTGGCGGCGACAACGGAGGTGACGACAACGGAGGTGGTGAGCCAGGAGCGGATGAAGACTAAGACCCCCTACCCCCCTTTAGGGGGAATGGAGAGCGGGGCGCAAGCCCCCCTCTCTTCAACTCTAAACGCTAAACTAAAAATGACTATTAACCTATTAACCTACTAAGCTATATGAAAAAAGAAACGTGGAGGGCAATCCTCCAACTGATAGCGAGCATCATAACGGCAGCTATCACAGCTTTGGGCACAGCAAGTTGTGTGCGTGGTCTTTAGCTCCCTCCTTAAAGGGAGGGCGGGGGGAGGGTCCCCAATCATTACCTGCTCACACTCAGCATAATTGATGCAAGCATCATTTTGCTCTCGCTTAATCGCAGCCTTGGCTGTTAGCTCTTGGCCTTGGCTTCTCTAACCGCTAACCTCTAACCTCTAACCTAAAAACTGCTATCTTTGATTAATAAGGTAGCAGTTTTTTTTGTTTTCTTTGGTATTTCTCTCACTTAATCGTAATTTTGCATCAGAAATATCCCTTAATAACGTAAACAAAAAAAATATGCAAGTAGAACTTAATAACATTCGATGGTACGACCGCTTGTGGGCTGCGCTTATCTTCTTTACCCGACTGCCCTTCTACCGCTTGCATCAGCCGCCCGCAGAGAGTTATAAGGCTGTTGTGGAGTACTGGCCGCTGACGGGCTGGCTCACAGGCGGGCTGATGGCTGCCACGCTATGGGTGGGCAGCATGTATCTACCCTACATGATTGCCATTCTGCTGGCAATTGTTGTAAGGCTGTTGGTAACGGGAGCCTTGCATGAGGACGGGTTGGCTGACTTCCTGGACGGCTTTGGCGGAGGAGGTTCCGACCGCGAACGCATCCTGACCATCATGAAGGACTCGCACATAGGAACCTTTGGCGTACTGGGCCTCATCGTTTACGAGATGCTGCTGTTTGTAACCCTGTGTTCTATGACCCCGAAGATGGCGACCTTGGCTATTCTGGCGGCAACACCATACGCGAGAATGTTAACTGCACAGTTGATTATAATGATGCCATACGCCCGACAGGAAGAGGAAGCCAAGGCGAAGATGATTTACCGTAAGATGGACTGGCGGGCAGGCATAGGCCTTGCCATTCAAGGATTGCTGCCTATGGCGGCATTTCTATGGTGGACAGGCATTGACTGGGAAATGGTCATCTTTATCCCATGTGTTGTGATGTATTTCCTTTATCTGCTCATCTGGAACAGATTACGCGGGTACACAGGCGACTGCTGCGGTGCCGTATGCCTGATCATAGAACTGACAACGTTACTTGCCATCTGCGTGGCAAGAGTTTAAGAGTTCAAGGGTTCAAGAGTTTAAGACGGGAACAAAAACCGAAAACAAAAACAAAAACTTATCAAGGGTTTTAGAGTTCAAAAAACGGTAAACGGTAAACAGTAAACCAATGAAACACATCATCATGATAACAGGCGGACAGCGTTCAGGAAAAAGCAGTAAGGCTGAGGAACTGGCATTAAGTCTTTCCGACAATCCCGTCTATCTGGCTACAGCGCACATCTGGGACGATGAGTTCAGAGAGCGCGTACAAAGACATCAGGAACGTCGCGGACCTCAGTGGACGAACATAGAAGAGGAAATTTACCTGAGTCGGCACGACTTAACAGGTCGTGTGGTTGTTATCGACTGCGTAACACTATGGCTAACCAACTGGCTGATGCCCGACGGTTCTCCATCAGGTAACACGCCATCTGTTGATGCCGTCCTTGCCAATGCAAAAGCCGAATTCGACAAGTTTACCCAACCCGATGCCACATACATCTTCGTCACCAACGAGATTGGAAGCGGCGGCGTAAGCGACAATGCCCTCCAGCGTCGCTTTACTGACTTGCAAGGATGGATGAACCAATACATTGCCCAGAAGGCAGACGAAGTTATCCTTATGGTTAGCGGAATAGCAGTTAGGGTTAAGGGTTAGAGGTTAAGGGTTAGAGGTTAGAGGTTAGAGGTTAGAGGTTAGAGACCTTAGTAAACGGTAAACAGTAAACGGTAAACAGTAAACGGTAAACAGTAAACGGTAAACAGTAAACGGTAAACAGTAAACAGTAAACGGTAAACGGTAAACGGTTATAGGAATGAAAGAATTTAACATACAATCGGTTGATAAGTCGTTGCAGACATCGATACAAGAGAAGATTGACAACCTGAACAAACCCAAGGGTTCGTTGGGCCGTCTGGAGGAACTCGCCCTACAGATATGTCTGATTCAGCATACGTTGGAGCCAAGTCTGGCCCATCCCTGTCATCTGCTTTTGGGGGGCGACCACGGCATAGAACGCGAAGGTGTCAGTGTCTCGCCACGCGAAGTCACTTGGCAACAGATGATAAACTTCACCCTTGGCGGCGGGGGTGTGAATATGTTCTGCCGACAGCACGGTTTCAAACTAAGAATTGTGGATGTAGGTGTCGATTACGACTTTTCTGCCGTCCCAGGCATCATCGACCGCAAGATTGCCCGAGGCACCAAGAATTTTCTGTACGAACCCGCAATGACGGAGGAGGAATTTGACCGCGCCATAATGGTAGGCGTCGAGCTAGTTGATGACTGCATCCAAGAGGGATGCCGTGTATTCTGCATTGGCGAGATGGGCATTGCCAATACATCGCCCAGCAGCATCTGGATGCACTTCTTCGGTAATATTCCCCTCGCCGAGTGCATTGGTGCCGGTGCAGGTCTCGATACCCCAGGCATTCGCCATAAGTACGAAGTCCTCAGTAAAGCGGTGGATAACTTTAAAAACTCTCACCTTTCAACTCTCAACTCTCAACTCTCAACTCTCAACTTTCAACTTTCACCCCTCCGTTACTTCGGCGGCTTCGAGATGGTTGCTGCCATTGGTGCCATGCTGCGGGCTGCCGAACAACACCTTATTATATTAGTGGACGGCTTCATCATGACAGCCTGTGCCGTTGCTGCCATCAAACTCTACCCTGCCGCTCAAGACTACATGATTTTCACCCATTGCGGAGATGAATCCGGACACAAGAAGATGCTGGATATTGTGGGAGCCAAGCCCCTACTGCAATTAGGTTTGCGCCTGGGCGAAGGAACGGGGGCACTCTGCGCCTTCCCCATTATTGATTCTGCCGTTCGCATGATGAACGAGATGAACAACTTCCAGAACGCGAAAATCACAAAATACTTCTGATTACCAGCCAGCAGCAAACAAGTAATATCATTAGAATCTCAGCCGTTCGGTTCACGCGAACAGCAATTCTCATGTCTTCTGTGGTGAGAGTCCGGTCATTGTCGCCAATATAAGGTTTATCAAAGAGTTGGCCAAAATAATAATGAGGACCGCCGAATCGACAGTTCAAGATGCCAGCAAGGGCTGCCTCGGGATAGCCGCTGTTAGGAGAAGCATGACGGCGACCGTTCCTCCACACAAAGCTCGCCAGTTGTGGCTTGCCTGCCACAACAACCATCAGCAAAGCGGTAAGACGGGCGGGGATATAGTTTGCAATATCGTCGATGTGTGCTGCCCAACAGCCGAAGTCACGATAGCGGTCGGTCTTATAGCCAATCATGGAATCAAGGGTGTTAACCATCTTATAGGCCAACATGCCAGGAACGCCCAAAACAGCAAACCAGAAGAGCGGAGCTATCACGCCATCGCTGAGATTCTCTGCCAAGGTTTCCAAGGCCGCTGTTCTCACTTCCTGAGCCGAGAGTTCTGAAGTATCTCGCCCTACGATGCGAGCAACTTGCTTACGGCCTTCCTCCAACGAGCGATCAAGAGCAAGAAAGACAGCACGGACCTCACGGATAAGGGTGGTGCCGGCAAGACAGAAAAAAACGATTAAGGCTTCGAAGAAGCAAGTGAAGAGTGAAGAGTGAAGACCGCGATTGAGCGAGAGGAGAGCGATGCTCGCATCAGCTATCCCGAGCGTGAGCAGGCTCGACCGAAGGTCAAGAGTGAAGAATGTGCAGCCGATGTAATTAAGTACATAGCATAGGAAGCAAGTTGCGATATAAGTCACAGCAATTAACCCAATGGCAACGAAGGCACCTTTCACTTTCCGATGGCTTCCCCTATTGAGCCTGTGTTCGCAGAAAGCAATGGCCTTTCCGAACCCCACAACAGGATGCGGGAGCCAAGCGGGGTCTCCCAGAAGAAGGTCAAGCAGCCAGCCCAACAATAAAGTGAAGAGAAGGCCCCTCTCCCCGCTCCCCAAAAGAGGAGAGCCTATAATTAAACAATCTACAGGCATAGCCATTTCTCTATTGCATGTAATAACAAATCGTTTTCGGTCTTCTCTTGAACGGCAATACGGAAGAAGGAATCGTCAAGCCCCTCGAAATTGCTGGCATCGCGTATCAGCAAACCATGTTCCTTTGCCAGATACTCTTTCAGGGCAGCAGCCTTGCCCATTCTAAGCTTACAGAGTAGGATATGGGTCTGCGAGGGCCAAACCTCGATACAACCCAGTGCAGACAGTTTATCAGCTACACGCTGTCGCTCATGCATTAACTCGTGCAAGGGCAAACGAAACTCTTCGGGGTGACCTAAAAGGTAATAACCCGCATCTATAGCCACTTGGTTGACCGACCAAGGCATACGTTGTCGCCTTACCTCACTCAAAAGATTCTTATGAGCGGTAATATAACCCAGGCGCAAACCAGGAATAGCATATTCCTTGGTCATAGAATGCAACATCAGGACGTTGGGAAACATACAGGCTTCCGCAGCATTCAGCAAAGGTTCCTCTGTAAATGGTGCATAGCTGGCATCCAGAACATAAAGTGACTGGGGATGTTGCTGTATAGCCTGTATCAACTGGTCCTTATCGAGAACAGTCCCCGTTGGATTATTGGGATTGCAAAGCCAGATAAGTTGAGAATCGAGAGTGGAGAGCTGGGAGTTATGAATGGAATGTATCTTATGCCCGTGAATCTGGCAGGCATCACGATACTCAGAGAATGTGGGCATGAGGATAGACGAACTCTTGCCCCTGAAAGTTTGGGCAATCAGATAAATTGCCTCGGTAGCCCCATTGGTGACGCAGACTTCTTCGGGCTTTAAGTTCAACAATTGGGCAATACATTTCTCCAGACGGGCAGGCGCAGGCTCTGGATAAGAAACCACATTGTCCAACTTGTCGGCCAAATAGCAGAATAGCCCTTCATGGCAGAAATGATTATAGACATTGGAACTGAAATTGACCCTTATGCCCTGGTACTTGTATGCGTCGTCGCCGTGTCCTTCAATCATCGCTGGTCAGTATTTGATAGATTCGTTCCATATCCACATGCTGGCGCACATGGTCAGCCAACTTATTATACTGTTCCTCCTTGAAAGAGGCTGGGTCGGCGGCAGCAAATTCTATGCTTTTGACTTTGCCCTTTTCACTTAAAAGGTGTTCTATGACGGACTGATTGTCCAGAAAACCATGAATATAGGTACCGATGCAATGTCCGGTCTGCATGATGGCTTCGTCGGTATCTGAAATGCCTTGATGAATCTCATAGCCCTTGCACTCCTGACCTTCGAACATGAAGGTTACTTGCTTTGTTGTCTTTTCTTTACCCATCGTAGTATGAATGGGTAAGAGACCAAGGCCAGGCAATGTGGCAATACTGCCTTCTATGCCTTCCGGATCCTCAATCGTCTGCCCCAACATCTGGTAGCCACCACAAATACCTATTACTGTCCTGCCATCCCGGTGGGCTTGCAAAATGGCTTGGGCACAACCATTACGGCGGAGTTCCAGCAGGTCGTCCAACGTGGATTTTGTCCCAGGAAGAATAATAATGTCAGCCTGTATAATGTCTTTGGGATTATTTGTATAAAAAAGATTGACGCGTGGATCACGTTCAAGCACATCAAAGTCCGTAAAGTTTGAGAGATGCAGTAACAATACTACGGCTATGTTCAGTTGAGAGCTGAGCGTTGAGAGCTGAGCATTTTTCCCTGCAAGACTGACGGAATCTTCCTCGTCAATATAAATAGCTTTATAATAAGGTATAATGCCCAGGACAGGTATGCCACAAAGTTCCTCCAACATACGCTTGCCCTCTTCAAAGAGCCGCATATCTCCCCTGAACTTGTTTATGATAATACCCTTTATGAGTTTTCTGTCTTCGGGTGTCTGCAACATGATGCTGCCATAGACGCTGGCAAAGACACCGCCACGGTCAATATCACCTACCAGAATTATGTCCGCCTTAGCGTGCCGACCCATAGGCATATTTACCAAGTCAGTGTCTCTAAGGTTGATTTCAGAAATGCTGCCAGCTCCCTCCAGAACAATCGGATTATAAAGCGAGGCAAGACGGTCGAAGGCATCGCAGACTTCTTTCCTAAAATCCAGTTCCACTCCCCCTTGGGAGGGGTTAGGGGTAGGCTTTTTCCAATAGTCGTAGGCACTTTTATTGCCTATGGGCTTGCCGTGAAGCACAACCTGAGATGTATGGTCAGAGTTGGGTTTCAGGAGAATGGGATTCATATCCGTGTGGCAAGGAATACCAGCCGCTTCTGCTTGAACAGCCTGTGCCCGGCCAATCTCCAACCCGTCTGGTGTGACGTAACTGTTCAGTGCCATATTCTGGGCCTTAAAAGGAGCCGGCCGGTAACCGTCTTGTCTGAAGATTCGGCAAAAGGCTGCGGCAACAATGCTTTTGCCAACATCACTGCCTGTACCAACGAACATTATGGGATGAAGGGACTTCACTCTATACAGTTATTCTGTAACTCATTAAATCCGGATCGAATCGGATGCCGTCTGCTTGAATAAAACGAGAAAGTTCGCCACTCTTGGAAAGTTCTGCAGGCTTTCCTATCACAACCTCGCCGGGATGCATAATCCAAAGGCGGTCGCTAAGCTGGAGAGCCATCTCTACATCGTGCGTGCTGAGGAAGATAATCTTCTGCATCTCATGGGCCAGTCGGCGCAAAAGACGCATCATCTCCACCTTACTGGGAAAATCAAGGAAGGCCGTAGGCTCATCTAAGAGGATAACAGGAGTCTGCTGTGCTAACACCTTAGCTATCATCACCTTCTGACGCTCACCATCGCTGAGCGTACTGAACATGCGTGTCTCCAAGGAGGTAATGCCTGCCAGTTGCATCGCTTCTGTGACGTAGCGGTTATCTTCTTCCGTAAGCCTGCCCCAGAAGCCGGTATAAGGACTGCGTCCCATGCTCACCATATCACGCACCGTCATATTCTGTACATCGGGACGCTCTGTCAGAACCACACCAATAAGCTTACTGAGTTCTGCGCTGGAAAGGGAACTGACGGACTTTCCCTGCAAGATAATCTCGCCCCCCAGGGGAGGAAGAAAAGTACAGAGGGTACGAAGCAAGGTGCTCTTACCCACTCCATTGGATCCCAGGAGGCTTGTCAGCTCCCCCGGAACCAATGACGCGTTGATATCAGTAGTTACAACACGAGAGCTGTAACCTGTTGTTAAATGCTGAAGCAACATTTGGTTGACAGTTGAGAATTGAAACTTCGTTTCGAGCCTGCTACGCCATGGCAAAGCTGATGCAAGCATCGCTATGCTCATTTGGCTTAAACGCAGCCTTGAGAGTTGACAGTTGAGAATTGAGAATTGAGAATTGTTCGCTGTGTCAACTCCGGCATCGGCGGCACTATCCACTTTTTTAACTGACTCTAAACTCTAAACACTAAACTCTAAACTCTAAACTTTATTCAATAGCCGTGCAGTACTTATAGCCCAGACGACGATAGGTCTGCTGCAAGAGTGGTAAACGCTTGCAGAAATTCTCGTAGTTCTTAGCCTCGGGTTGCATCCACTGCACCTCTGACATAGCAGCCAAGCGGGGCAACAGCATATACATAGCATGGTCTGGACTTGCCACATACTCTGTCCACAAATTGCACTGAGCTCCCAAGATGAACTTACCCTCCTCGGGAGTCAACTCAGCAGGAACAGGTTCCATGCTGTACACCTTACTTACGGGCAGATATCCGCCAATGGCCATAGGCTGTGCGTTATGGTCCTTCAACTGGTAGTAATCAATGTAGCAGTTGTCGGTGGGAGTCATGATAACGCGGTGATGCTGACGAGCAGCCTGAATACCACCATTGTAACCACGCCATGACATAACGGTAGCATTCTCGCTGAGACCACCTTCCAGTGTCTCGTCCCAACCGATAAGTTCACGACCCTTAGAAGCCAGGAATTTCTCCATTTCCTTATTGATATAGGTCTGTAACTCAGCTTCCTTTGTCAGTCCCAGTTCCTTCATCTTAGCCTGACACTTGGGGCAGGTCTGCCATTTACGACGGGGACTCTCGTCACCACCAATATGGATGAATTTGCTGGGGAAAACATCGCAAAGTTCACCATAGACTTTCTTCAGGAAATCCAGCGTTTTGGGATTACCGGCACACAACACATCGTCAGAAATACCCCACTGGCACCAAACAGAATAAGGACCACCTGTACAGCCCAGTTCGGGATAAACACTCAGGGCTGCCACCATGTGACCCGGAAGGTCAATTTCGGGAATAACCGTGATATAGCGCTCTGCAGCATATTCCACAATGGCCTTCATTTGATTCTGGGTATAGTAACCTTCCTCGGGTGTATCGTCGAAGACGGTATTGGCAGCATCGCGCAAACCCACGTTCTTACCGATAATGGTATGCGGACGATAACCAGCTTTTTTTGCCAACTCAGGCAGTGCCTTCACTTCGAAGCGCCAACCCTGATCATCGGTAAGATGCCAATGGAACTGGTTTACACCATGCAATGCCAGAACGTCTATGTATTGCTTGATGAACTCGATGGGGAAGAAATGACGGGCACAGTCTAACATGGTACCTCGATAACCGAAACGAGGCTCATCCTGAATGGTTACATAGGGAAGCCGAACAGTATCGCCTTTTTCTCCCTCTATGCTCTTGCGAAGGGTTTGGATGGCATAGAAGACACCACTCTCGCTGGCACCCTGAATGTTAATACCTTTCTTATCAATAGTAATGGTATAGGCATCAGGATTGGGGTTCTGCAGACCTAAAGAGATCTGCATGATGGCCTTCGACTTCTTGGAAGCCACCTCGGGAATCACACCCAGATACTCCTGTGCAAACTGAGCGTTACGCAACATCTTTGCATTCTCGGCAGGATAGGCAACACCCTGTCCCTTAACGAGTAAAACCACGTTACCTCCGGGCAACATATTGACGGAACGAGGCAGAGGGATAACCTGGTAAGTCACATTGGCATAGCCTGCAATAACCATTGCTGCTGCCATAAAGAATGATGTAAGTCTTTTCATACGAATGAAATTTATAATTAATGTTTTTTCAAGATCACATACAATATCACGGGGGCACCTATAAGGGGCGTAAGCACATTCACAGGAATAATGCTGCCACTACTGGGCACGTTGCAAAGCAAATTACACAACAGTGTCAAGCAGGCACCCATGAGCATGGTACCAGGCAATAAAATGCGATGCTGACTGGTGCGCAATGTCATGCGGGCAATATGCGGAACCGCCAAGCCCAAGAAGGAGATGGGGCCGCAAAAAGCCGTTGTAGTAGCAGTAAGCAAGCCCGTGCATAGTAACAGCCAGTTGCGTGTCTTATGTACATTTACGCCTAAATTTGTAGCATAGCGTTCTCCCAAAAGAATAGCATCCAAAGGTTTCACCAACAAGACTGCCCCAATCATCCCAATAGCTAATAGAATGCAATAAAGGGGCAACCGATCCAGACTTACGCCACTGAAGTTACCCATTCCCCAGACAATGTAGTTGTGAACACCCTCTTCCGTAGCGCTGTAGTTAAGCAGAGAGATGATGGAACCTGTGACGTAACTGATGATGACACCCGTAATAAGAAGCATCACCTGATTACGCAGCACAGAAGAGAGCAAGAGCAGCAGCAGCATAATGCACAAAGCACCCAGCATGGCTGCCACAATAACTAGCAAGTATCCGCTTACACTCAGGCTACCTAATGTTACGGTGCCACCCAAAAAGAGCATTACCAAAGCAACACCTAAGTTGGCACCAGCATCAATACCCAGAATGCTGGGACCTGCCAAAGGATTGCGGAAAAGTGTCTGCAACAGAAGTCCACAGGTACTGAGCGACATGCCGCAAAGCAATGCAGTAAGCATTTGCGGGAAACGACTTTCGCGAATGATAAAAGTCCACTGTGGGTGCGCCTCAACCTGTCCGCCCAGCAGAATATGTACTGCATCGGCAGCAGGAATACGAAGCGAGCCCCATATCAGATTGGCCACTCCTAAGAGCAGCATAACCACAATTAAAGCTATGATAATGGCACTCTGTCTCATTCCAAGGGACAAAAATACGCTTTTTCCTCTTTAATACCAAGCTCAGGATGCAAAATATGAATAAGATTACGCAATAAAACATCGGGATGGAAGGGTGTCTGCTCATAAAAGCCGCTGTTGTAAGTGTCGCAAAGACATATTTTGGCTTTTACATTACGCAACGCTGGAACATCCTGAACTATCTGCTCCTTGTTGAGCGGTCCGTGATGCTTGATAAGCCAGACCTGAGCCGTCAAAGCCCTATCCAGAACTCTTTCTATGCTAAGTGCCGTACTGCCGCTTCCTTCTACATCACTGAAAAGATAATCGGCACCTGCATCATGGTACATAATGCCCATCGTACTCTTGCCACCCGGCACGTACCAGTACCCGCTCTGCGGCATCTCACAGATTAAACGAGGCTTCTGTTTTGCATGAGAGGCAGCCTCACGAAGTTGCAGATAAGAATGCTCCACTTGCAAAAACAGACTGTCCACCAACTCAGCCTTTCCAAAAAGCCGTCCATAGAACCTTATCCATTCGGCACGGGCCAGAGGGGAGTTTTCCATGTACTCGGCACATTCTATAAGAGGAATACCCATGCGCTCTAAACGACCATAGCCGCCACTGTTCTCGAAAGGACTCAGCATGATGGCATCCGGCTGCAAATCCATGATGCGTTCCAAGTTTGGCTCCATACCATTGCCCAAATCCAGGATACGGCCCTCCTCTACTCCCTTATGAACATAAGGAATGTGAATGTATTCCAGTTCACAGATACCGCCTATGCACTCCTGACAACCTAACTCCATGAGCAAGGAGCAGTGAACGGAGGTAAAGACAGCAGCATTCTTCAGCGGAACAACCACTTCGCCTTTCTTTCCCCCTGACTCTTTCACCAACGTATATGAATTCAGTACGCGAGTGGTGTCCCACGGATTACGGATAGTGACCTTTGTATATTCGGGATATTCCACAATGGTCAGATTGCGGGCATAGCGCAGGTTTAAAGTGTCACCGTCAGCAGTTTCTTTTCCAACCTGATGTCCGCTACATGCAAGCAAGCCCAAAACCGACAAAAGCACCAATATCAATTTTTCAGTTTTCATTCTTTCATTCTTAACTTTCTCCCCCATTGCGGTTTTATCTCCAAAAATATCTCAAAGTTACGGCCCGGCATGGGGCGGGAAAGAACGGTAACGTACTCTGATCCCAACAGATTATTGACAACACCCTTCAACGATGCATGCACCTTGCGCCATTGAAAAGTTTTCTCCAGTGTAATGTCATTCATATAATAAGGTTTTAATCGTCCCGTGATATAAGACACCTCGTTGCTGGTAGTCGTAAAACGCTCGCTGTAGTAGGTCCACTGATAAGACAAGCTCCATGTTCGCCAAGAAAGACGTCCATTCAGATTAGCAGAATGACGTGGCACATAAACCAACTGCTTGCCATAAGAGGCATCGTTAGCATCTAGCTTGTCGCTCTTATTGATGCTGGGCGTATAGGCATAGTTGCCTGTGAGAGATAATTTCCATTGATGTCTCATCTTAAGTTCTGCGGTTACCATCATCTCTGTGCCATAGTTATGAACCTTTTTCAAGTTCGAAGGCTGCCAATAGCCCTTGGCATTGGGTGTCCATAGAATCCAGTCGGTGATGTAGGAATCAAAGGCTGAAAGGTTCATTTTCAGCGAGAAGGATCGAACCTGCAGGAATCCCTCAATACCGCCATCATAGGTAAAACCCTGCTCAGGTTGCAGATTGGGATTGCCTCCAGGCTTAAAATACAGGTCATCCATTGTGGGATAACGGTAGTTTCTGGCTACGGAAGTTTTCAGGATAATATGCGAAGCTCCATTCTTCTTTATAAAACGGGGTGTAAAAACATACTCGGCAAAAAATGCGGGAATAACGGGTATAAAATCGTTTTTGTAACATTCTTCCCGGAGTACAGCAGAGAGCGTAAGATTCTTAACCGGCCGATACTTAGCAGAAATATTCAGGTTATATTCTGCCCTGCCCAGATTGTAGTTATCACCAATATGGAAAGGACTTTTGTCCTCGCTCTTCACATGGTTGTAATAAACTGAGGCATTAGCTGTCAGTAACAAATTGGAACGTGGCATCCAGTCGGCATTGGCTTGAAGATACCCTTGATGACTGATACTGCGGGAATGTGTTATGTCGGTGTTTACCGTTTCCCTTGTAGTAGTATAGTCGTATGCAATATCCTGCCATACATAGCCGGCACGAGCTCCCACATTCCACTTTTCGAAGGACTTATCCCAACTCAGTACGCCGCGAATGACATCCTGTTTATGCTCGTTCTTGAAATCTGTATTGTCTTTATAATCTACACTTAGGAAAGGCAGACCGCGCAAACTATGAGCAAACCAAAGCATTGCACCGAAGCGACCTGCCGCGGGGCTATTGTAATAGACATCCTGTAAAACATGTACATCATCGAAATAGCCGCTCTTGTTACGTTCAACGGGATGACCTATCTTATCGTAGTTGGTGTACTTGAAATCGTTTTTCGAGGTGGAATAAACCGCCCTGGTACTGGTACTCCATCGATCGTTTCCATAGGTAAAACGCAGGAACTGATCGTAAGTACTATAGGAACCTATTCCCTGTATATATTGTATAGAGTAGCCCTGATTGAAAAGAGGTAAAGTCTGCATATCCACGGCTCCACCCAATCCGCCTCCTGTAACGGTCAACGAAGAAGCTCCGTGCAACAGTCTGGCGTTATCCACAAAATAAGAAGGAATGGTACTGAAATCTACGGTGCCAATCATAGGCGAATTAATCTTCATACCGTTCCACAGCACTTGTGTATGACTGGGTGAGGTACCACGAAACTCTGCTGTTGATTCTGTGGCACGACCATAACTCTTAATGAAGAGTGTGGAGTGCTGCGACAGGATGTCCGACATACTGAGGGCAATATTCTGATGCAGTAGTGTGGTATCCAAAATGGTCTGCTGCACACCGGCATCTTTCATGCGACGCGAGGCTTCCACCTGTACCTCATGTAACTGGTGATCCTGGGCAAAAAGTCCCCCTCTAACTCGCCCGTGAAAGGGGAGAATAAATACCGCCAGTATAAGCAAGGGAAACTTTTTCATCTTTCTATTTATTCCTGCCCTGTAGGGTGGGATGAGAGGTCTTTCCTTATTCTAAATGATAATCGCTAATATAATACACTTCGGTACTGATTTCACCCAAATTAGGTGTAGATCCCGTTTGCGCTGTCTGAATTTTTATAAAATCGATATATTCCAGATCAGCAGGCTGGCCGTCCCAAGTGCGAGCATTGGATATCTTGTAATACCCCATTTTACCCGCAGGTCCATCAATAAAATCGCCTAAATTATCTGCATATCCCCAATCATAAGGTGGAATATCTGAAATACCATTTTGATAGGTGCTACGGTCACGAAGACGAGAACCGAAGTAAGTGTACTCACTCCCCCTCACCCATGGCTGCCAATAGTATGGAGAGGGATTCCAATAACTGAGATATGGGATGTAGCCCGTATCGTTGTTGCTGTCGCGCCACCCCACAGCCGACTTAGCTTTTTCGGGTTTGAAATATGTGATGGCATACTCTGTAGTGTGATTGTCCGAACCGTATTCCGATCCGGCCAACTCGAACCATTGGTCGTTAGGCAGTCCATCGCCATTATCATCCTGACTGACCCAAATAATGCCTGGTTCCGACTGATAGCTGAATGGATTACCCTTGATGCAGAGGTCGTAAGCAGCTCCTCCGCTGGGAACACTATGGTCGAAGCCCGCTATCAGGTAGCCTCCCTGTCCACCCAGACTGACCGACCACTTACGAGAGAAATGAGCTAGAACCGAGTCACACGCCTGCTCATGGGTACAGTCTTTAGGATAAGCCTCGCCTGTTATGATATAGCCATTCACCTGATGGCCAGGAGCAGGCATGTATTCGTAAACACGATTCACCATAGCCTTTCCACGAGATGTACGGCGATAGGTTCCAGGTGCGGGACAGACATTTATGACAAGATTCCGGGAGCGGCCATTATCGTTCAGGGATACGACATGGCGTCCTTGTTCATTAGCCGTAAATACCTCGCTCACCTCATTATCAATCATATATGCCTTCACCTTGATAGTACGTCCCTGCGCCACATTTATTTCAGTCCACGGAAACTTCCAATCACTGTGCTCCGGAACCTCAGGCATCTCTACATTTTCTGCCTCCACAACGGTAATCTTCACTTCGTCTTCCACTTTGCCATAACGATTGTTGATGATGAGCTTCACGTAGTACACACCAGGCTCATCAGAAGTAAAGGTATAGTAATTTTCGTGCCCTACCGTCTTTCCCTCAATAATCCATGTGTAAACACTGGTCTCGTCGAGGTATTCAATGTCGGGCACCAATTGGATGCTTTCACCCGTTTGAATGGTGAAACGACCAGAGGACATCACCCATGTGATAACGGGAAGCGGGCCTGAGGGTCCTTCGGGTTCAGAATCGTTTTTGCTGCATGAGGCAAACGATAGAATAAGGAAAAAAAATAAAAGTTTTTTCATTTGAATGCAAAACCATTAGGAGTGATGCCTACTCGGAATTTGTCGAGCAATGTACCGCTCTCACTATAGCGATAAACCACACCGCTCTGACTGTAGTCTACAGCATCGGCTACATATATCTCGCCATTGTGAGGATTCACACCAATACCATAAAGGAAGTGTTTTCTCCCGTTACTACCCGTCTCTGCCTCTATGAATGGACGTACAGGAACATGGGCTGCCGTCACCTCCATGCGATAGACATCGTTGTTTATAATATATAATATGTTACCCGATGGATTGGTAGCCAACTGCACATTGGCATTGTCTGTATCAAGTGTCTGGTCCTGCTCGACAGTAAGCGTAGCAGCGTCAATACGATAAAGATGAGGAATATTGTCGCTGAAGCTATCGTCTTCCGTCTCATATCCGCCGTCGGTAATTACCCACAGTTTGCCGCGAGCGTCCAGCGCCATGCTCTTAGGTTGCCAACTGTCAAGCACAATACTGTCACAAACCTCGTCCTTCGTGGCATCGATGACGAGAATCTTGTTACTGTAACTCCAGCAATTAGTGAACACACGATTACCGAACTGCACCATCTCCTCTGTACTGTTGTAGCCGAAAGCATCGGGCTGTCCCGTGGGAATACTACCGATGTACTGCATGGTGCGAGGATTTAAAATGGTGATGTACGGAGCGTAGAGGTCTGTAACATAAGCCTTTTCCGATGACAGAAAATGAATATAGCGCGGATTAATCATATGCTCCGTTTCTCCCGCTGTAAGTTTGCCCTTTACCTTAAAGGTTGTCGTGTCCAACGCCCAAATAACGCCGCTATTCTCCATAGCCACATAGGCTACACCATTGTACAATTGGATGGATTGGCCAGTGTCGCCCATCTTGGCCTCATTTACTCGTTGGAATACACCGTTCTCCACTTTCCGAGTTTCGGGATTGTAGTAAGAGAGAGTGCTGTTTCCGGCCTGATAATTACCTTCGCAAAGAATAAGCACACCCTTGCCGGAACTGATGACATCATCCTTCGGTCCATCCGGTTCCGAATTAGAACATGCTGCCATTAGCACCAAGGCTAACAGCAGCATGTATATTTCACTCAGTTTAATCATTTAATACGTATAGTTTATGATTAAGCAGTTCCAAACCAAAAAGCCTGCTCTAAACTCTAAACTTTCAACATTCAATTGTAAAGAGGATTACTTCTTTATTACAACATTATCAAATGCAAAGTACTTGGGAGCCTTCATGCCATAGGCAGATACATCGTTAGACTCCATTTCAAATGTCACAGCGTCAACCTCGCCCAAAGAAGTCATATTTATTGTAGTCCATTTTTCTACGAAGCCGCCATCCCTTGCAAGACCAATCTTCATGGTACCGGTTGCTTCTTCTCCCTTATATCCGGTAACAATAACATTCACATAGTCGCCAGTCTCCAGCATAGCCTTTGCATAACCATCACCGTTCTTAATGACTCCAAGCAGATAGGTTGTTCCGATAACATCCATCGACTTAATAATGCGGGCCTTACCATCAGCGAAAGAAATAGATGCATCGCAGTAAACAACAGCAAAGTTAGCACTGCCGTTGCTAACGGGAACAGCCAATTGGTCTGTGTAAGAACGAGCCTCGCTGATATTGGCGTCAATATAGTTGCTGATAGCAATACCGCCTTCGGCAAAGCCGTAAGCACCACCCCAAGCCAAAGTCAGACTACTGGAAAGTTGGGTAGAAGAATCTGTCCAGCTGTAATTCTTGGCATTCTCGCCATAGAGCAATGGCCCATTGTATTGGGGAGCATCAATAAGGGCATCCCAATAAGAACCCTCGAAAGTTACTGTCTGTGTTTCTTCAACATCGATTTGGGGATTAAAGTCTGAATCATCTTTTGAACATGCAGTGAACATCATACCTACAGAAAGCAGGCTTACAAAAAAATTGATTTTTTTCATTTTGTGTTTTTATTTTAAAATTGGTTTATAATACGTCCTCGCGTTTATGATTTACCATTACACCCTTGTGACAGATACTCTGACTTACCCTTTCCAAGGCTTACAGTTGCGGGACAGCTCCAGACTTTCACTGGATTCCTCCGTCATAAAAGTTTTGCAAAGGTACAAGTATTTTTGGATACAGCAAAATAAAAACAAAAAAAACTCTACCAGAAGATACTTTGTATAAGCAACAAAACTTAAACATACAAAAAACTCTCAATTGAAAAAACATAAAAATATTTGGCTTTTTGCACACTAATTCGTACCTTTGCGCACAATTTTGACACAAAAACATAAAATAAGCAAGAAAAATGAGCAAACTAGAGAAGCCGACAAACTATAAAGCTCTGCTGGATTTGAAGCAGACTGAACTGGCGATAAAAAAGATAAAAGACTTTTTTCTAAGCAGCCTGAGCACAGAATTAAGACTGCGCCGTGTAACCGCACCCCTCTTTGTACTTAGAGGATTGGGACTGAACGATGACCTAAACGGAGTGGAACGTCCTGTGAACTTCCCCATTAAAGATATGAATGAGGCTATTGCCGAGGTGGTTCACTCGCTGGCAAAATGGAAGAGAGTAACATTGGCAGAGTACGAAATAGAGCCAGGCTTCGGCATTGTTACAGACATGAATGCCATCCGTGCCGATGAAGAGATGGACAACATTCATAGCCTGTATGTTGACCAATGGGACTGGGAACGTGTAATCAAGGCAGAAGACCGGAACATAGCCTTCTTGAAGAAGATTGTAAACAAGATATACAGCGCTATTCTGCGCACCGAATTCTATATATGCGAGACTTACCCGCAGCTGAAACACTTCCTGCCTGAGGACATTTTCTTCGTTCACAGCGAGGAACTGGCGAGGATGTACCCTGACAAAACGGCTAAGGAACGCGAAGACCTGATATGCCAAAAGTACGGAGCAGTCTTTATCATGGGAATTGGCGGAAAACTGAGCGACGGCAAGGAACATGACCTCCGTGCTCCGGACTATGATGACTGGAGCACCCCTAACGAGGATGGCTTTTTAGGACTGAACGGTGACCTTTTGATTTGGTATCCTATACTGAATCGCAGTATTGAACTGAGCAGCATGGGTATCCGCGTGGATAAAGAGGCCTTGGAACGTCAGCTGAAGATCCAGGGCAAAGAGGAACGCAAACAATTGTACTTCCACCGACGTCTGTTGGACGGAACCCTGCCCCTAAGCATCGGCGGCGGTATAGGACAGAGCCGTCTGTGCATGATTCTATTACACAAGGCTCACATTGGCGAAACTCAGGCCAGCATCTGGCCCGACAATATGCGTCAAGAATGCCGCGAAGCAGGAATGACTCTGATTTAGTTTAGTGTTTAGAGAAAAGACCTTAGGGACGACAAGCCCTTAAGGTCCTTTTTACAATCTATTTTATTAATTAAAAAATGTACAACAAACAGACAAGAAAGCCAAAAGCTATCACTTGGAAGCAATTTGCCAATAAAGGCTATTGTGCTTTTGCCAGTCTAAGAAAGGAAGTACGCATAGGTGTGCTTAGCATTGCCACTTTGGGTGTAGCAGCCCAAAGTGAGGCTATGGCAAGCACATTCCGTATGCTGAACCCCGAAACAGAGGAGGCAGAAGACGAGCAAGAGATGAGTGAGGTGACCATAAGCGGCACCATGGCACCGCTGACACTATTGCAGTCAGCACGAATTGTGAGTGTACTCACTCGCCAAGACATTGAACAGGCAGGAGTACAAAGTATCAACGATCTATTTAAGTTAGCTACCGGTGTGGATGTCCGGCAACGCGGTGGCTTTGGTATTCAAACGGACATCAGCATTGACGGCGGCATCTTTGATCAAATTACCTTACTACTCAACGGTGTCAACATCAGCAATCCTCAAACTGGACATCTTTCAGCAGATTTTCCCGTAAGCGTCAATGACATCGAACGAATTGAAATTCTGGAGGGCGCAGCCAGCAGAGTCTATGGAGGACAGAGCTTTGGCGGTGCCATAAACATTGTCACCAGACACGAAGAAAGACGGGTAGCTGAAGTTGGTGTTCAAGGTGGCAGTTTCGGGACCTTTGAAGCAGATGCCCGACTGGGCTTTAGCATAAAAAACATTAACAACCGTATTAGTGGAGGAGGCGGAAGAAGCAACGGTGGAACAGACAATAGCGACTGGAAGAAAGGTCAGTTGTTCTATCAGGGCGACTATGCCAATGACCTATTGACCCTTGACTGGCAGTTCGGCTTCTCGAAAAAAGCATACGGTGCCAACACTTTCTATAGTGCAGCCTACCCCAATCAGTACGAACGGAACGAACGTTACATTTTATCGGTAAGCGCCGAGACAAAGGGAAAATTCCATTTTATGCCACAAGTGTACTGGAACCGCAGCTATGACAACTTCGAACTGATTCGGGACGAACGTTTTGGAGAGAACTTCCACCAGACTGATGTGTACGGTTTAAAGGCTGGAGGTTTCTTCCGTTGGGTAGGCGGGAAGACCGCTCTCGGTGCAGAATTAAGACACGAAGGTATCCTAAGTACAAATTTGGGGCAAGAGCTGAAACCTGAGCAGTATGTTTCTGTTAGAAGCGAAAACAACATCTTTTATACAAAACAGGATGACCGAACTACGGTGTCCTTCAATCTGGAACATAATATCCTATTGAACCACTGGACTTTTTCGGCTGGCTTACTGGCCAGCATGACTACCTCGGTAGATCATAAGTTCCGCTTCTATCCAGGCGTTGATGTTGCTTATCGGCCCAATGCCTACTGGAAGGTATTCTTCTCGTATAACAAAGGTTTCCGTCTGCCCACCTTTACCGACTTATATTATAAGAGCGTTACATTGGAAGGAAACAAGGGACTAAAGCCAGAAAACAACCATTCTGTGCAGATAGGTGGCCAGTTCCACAAGAACGGATATGCAGGAACAATACGCGCCTTTTACCACAGAGGCAACAACATGATAGACTGGGTGATGTACACAGCAGAAGACACCTACCACAGTGCAGCTTTCCAGTTGGATAATATGGGAGTGCAAGTGGAAGGACGTTTCAACTTCGACGAGATAACCGGAACAAACGCATGGGTAAAGAACTTAACTCTGGGTTATACACACATTTATCAGAAAAGAAATGATGATACAAATATCTACAAGAGCAACTACGCTATGGAGTATCTGAGGAATAAGTTTGTGGCTACACTGTACCATAAGATTTGGAACCGTCTGACCGCCACATGGAACGTCAGATTGCAAGACAGAATGGGCAACTACATCAGTTCAGGTCAACTGGTAGGCTACAGAACCTTCGCCAATTTGGATGTGAAACTGCAGTGGACTACACCCCACTATAACCTTTTTGTACAAGGAACCAACATAACAAATAACAAGTATTACGACTTGGGGAACGTCCCCCAACCTGGCATCTGGATAATGGCGGGAGCAAGATGGAAGTTATAGAAAATTACCGCCTTTTCTCAAAAACGTTTTGGTATGTTACAGATTTTTCGTAATTTTGCAGCAAAAATTAGCCCCAAGTGAAGAAAATCATTATATTATTAATATGTGTATGCCTGAGTATCAGTACTCAAGCATACACTATTTGTATAGATGCCGGACATGGTGGGAAAGACCCAGGTGCCTTGGGATTCTTCAGCAAAGAAAAAAACATAAGCCTATCTGTTGCATTGGAATTAGGCCGGCTGATAGAGCAAAACTGCCAAGGCACAAAAGTGGTTTATACGCGCAAGACCGATGTGTTTGTAGAATTGGATGAACGTGCTCATATTGCCAACCGTGCCAAGGCCGACCTTTTTATCAGCATACATGCAAACAGTACTGCAGCAGGAAAAAAGGGAACCAATGCCATCGGAACAGAAACTTATACCCTGGGTATGCATCGTGCTGCTGAAAATCTGGAAGTGGCCAAACGAGAGAATACCGTCATCACGCTTGAGAGCAATTTTGAGCAAAAATACGAAGGGTTCGACCCCAAAAGTAGCGAGAGCTACATTATCTTTGAGTTGATGCAAGACCAGAATATGGCTTCGAGCGTGGGATTTGCCAAAGAAATCCAGAAACAGTTCAGGACAACAGCAAAGAGAACAGATAGAGGCGTACATCAGGCAGGACTTTTGGTACTTGCTCGTACCTGCATGCCCGCAGTGCTGGTGGAATTAGGATATATAAACAATCGCACAGAAGAACAATACATGAACTCGAAAGCTGGCATAGCTGCATTGGCTAAGAGTCTTTACAACGCATTCGTCGCATACAAAAAATAAACAAAGATGAAGAAAGAAGTTAAAATTGGAATCACTGGTATAATAGCACTCGTAATACTGTTCCTTGGTATTAACTTTCTTAAAGGGAAGAACCTGTTCTCCTCAACTAGCACTTATTACATTAAGTTTGCCAACGCAAAAGGGCTAAGCAAAAGTAGCAATGTGTATGCAGACGGATTCAATGTGGGTGTCGTAAGTGATATTATCTACGACTTTGACCGCCCCGGAACCGTTCTGGTGGAAATTAGCACCAACAAAGAATTACGCATCCCCAAAGGCAGCAGTGCAAAACTGGACGAGGCTGTTTTGGGCGGTTGCACCCTGAAAATGCTTTTGGCTAATAACCTGACAGAAGCATACCACCCGGGTGATACCATTGAAGGGTCAGACACAGAAGGCATGATGGCCAAAGCAGCCAGTATGATGCCACAGGTTGAACAAATAGTAGCAAAGGTTGACACCCTTATTACCACGCTGAATAAACTAACCTCAGACCCTAACTTACCACAAATTATTCAGAATGCAGAACTAATAACCGAAAACCTGAATAAGAGTACACGCGAGCTGAACAATATTCTTGAAAACAATGTGCCTCAACTCACCAACACCTTCAACAAGGTGGGAGAGAATGCCATCACCCTTACCAACCACTTGAACGAATTGAACATGCAGGCAACATTAGACAGTGTTAACACAACCATCAGCAGCGTGCACCAACTGATGAACCAGATACAGAGCCCAAAAGGTACACTGGGACTGCTCATGAGAGACCCTAGTCTTTACAACAACCTGAACCATACCGTTCAGAGTGCTGACAGCCTTGTCACTGATCTGAAAGCACACCCAAAAAGGTATGTTCATTTCTCCGTATTTGGAAAGAAAAATTAATGCTTATTTTAATTTAATTCAAATAAGCACTCCTTTGCATCGTATTTCACACAAAACCAAATAAGAATATATATTCTTGTAAGTTATGCAAGATTTCTATTCAAAAAATAGTATCGGGGCATTTCTTACGGACTTGTCTAAAACACAAAGAGTTGCATATTTGCAAGACGCAGGAAAAAAAACATCTCATTTATTTTTCTTTCACTATTGTAAAACAGAAAGTTAAGACTTCAGCTTGATTTTTTATCTAAAACGTTGAATTTTGCCATAAGAAGAAAAAGACATAACTTTGCATTCGCTAAACGACAAAAAAAGCTTTTACCTAGAAAAGAAATATGACTACTTCGCCACGCATATTGTGGACACAATGTCTGGAGATTTTCCGGAACAACGTGAACGAGCAACAGTATCAGACTTGGTTTACATCTATAAAATTCAAGTCTTACGATGCTGAGGCCAAAGAGTTAGTTATATCCACTCCTACCCAGTTCTTTTATGAGTACCTTGAGGAACATTTCCGCAATATAATACATTTTACAATAAATAGAGTATTTGGAGGAAATATCAGTTTAGTCTATGAGGTAGAGGTTGTCAAAAACGGTCCTGTGAAGATGAAAAGTGACGATATGCCCTCTATTGATAAAACAGAGCCCAGCAAACGTCAGCCCAATCAATCCCCTACCCTTACACAGGCAGTCGGTCCCGCTCAGGATTTGGATTCACAATTGAATCCTAAGCAGACATTCAGCAACTTTATTGAAGGCACCAGCAACAAATTGCCTCGAAGCATTGGACAGGCTATTGCAGAAAGGCCCAATCAGCAGACTTTTAATCCATTATTTATATATGGACCCAGCGGTGTGGGAAAGACACATCTGGTTAATGCCATTGGAACTAAGCTGAAGGAGTTGCACCCCGAAAAGCGTGTACTCTACCTGAGTGCTCACCTTTTCCAAGTTCAATACACTGATTCTATACGTCACAACACCTTCAATGATTTCATGCACTTCTACCAAAGTATTGATGTGCTGATTATTGATGACATTCAAGAGATGATAGGCCTAGAAGGAACACAATATGCTTTCTTCCATATCTTTAACCACTTGCGACAGAACGGACGACAAATTATTCTTACAAGCGACCGCCCCCCCGTTTCAATGCAAGGCATGGAAGACCGTTTGCTCACACGTTTCAAGAGCGGACTACTGGCCGAATTAGAGAAGCCTGAGGTACAGCTGCGCAAAGATATCTTGCGCAGTAAGATTGAGCACGACGGGCTACAGATTCCCGAGGATGTTATTGACTTCATCTCGCAAAATGTCTCAAGCAGTGTTCGAGAATTGGAAGGCGTTATACATAGTCTTTTGGCTTATTCTGTAGTTTACAATAAAGATGTTGATTTGGATTTTGCCCAAAGCATCATTCAACATACACCAAAGACTATTGTCAAAGAAGTAAGCCTGGATAAAATTGTCGAGGAGGTTTCTAATATATATAACATAAGCCAGGAAGATATATACGGAAAAAGCAGAAAGGCAGAAATTGTGCAGGCTCGCCAGTTAAGTATTTATCTGGCTCAGCTTCACACACAGCTATCGGTAAGCAAGATAGGCCTGCTCATCGGGAACAAGAACCATGCAACCGTTCTGCACAGTATAAAGGCAATAAAAAATCGTCTGAAAACAGACAAGGCTTTAAAAGAGCAGATTGATGAGCTGACAGACATATTAAAAGGTAACAGATGAATATCAAAGAAAGAAGAACAATTCGCAAATACACTCAGCAGCCCATCCAAGATGAGCTGCTGAATCGGTTATTAGAAGATGCTGCCAGGACCCAGACTATGGGTAACTTACAGCTCTATAGCGTGGTAGTAACCAAGAGTTCAGAAATGAAGAAAAGACTAGCTCCTGCGCACTTCAACCAACCCATGATTACGGAGGCGCCCGTAGTGCTTACTGTCTGTGCCGATTTCCGTAGGACAACAAATTGGTGTGAGTTCCGCAATGCAGTTCCTGGTTACAACAACCTGCTCAGCTTTATGAATGCAGCTACCGATGCTCTCCTCTATACACAGACATTCTGTAATCTGGCAGAAGAAGAAGGTTTGGGTGTATGCTTTTTAGGAACCACAATTTATTCGCCTCAGCAGATAATAGAAATTTTGGATCTCCCTAGGCTGGTATTCCCTGTTGCAACCCTTACCATAGGGTGGCCCGATGAAAATCCAAATCTAACAGATAGGCTCCCCATGGGTTCGTTCGTTCATAACGAAACATACCACTCATACACAGAGCAGTCCATTAACGATTTCTATGCTAACAAGGAGTCTTTGGAGGAAAACAAACATTTTGTAGAAATCAACAACAAGGAGACGCTAGCTCAAGTATTCACTGACATCCGATACACCAAGAAAGACAATGAACACATGTCTCAAGGCTTCCTTAATGCCCTTCTACATCAAGACTTCATAAAACCCGATAGTGCTCCTATACTTTCTGTTGTTGAAACAAGACCTGAGATCCTAGAATGCGATGTAGTCAGATTTCAGAATAAGAAAGAGAAGTGGGTAGCTTTCGTAGGTCTGCTTGACAACCTCCCATACGAAATATTCACTGGCCTAATGGACGAAGAAGAAGGAATAGCCCTTCCAAAGAGCGTTACCAGCGGACGTATCATCAAACATATAGATAGGGACGGACAAAAACGTTACGACTTCCAATTCATCAACAAACGCGGTTATAAGACAACGATTGAGGGACTAAGCGAGAAGTTCAATCCCGAATATTGGGACTATGCCAAACTTATCAGTGGCGTTCTGCGTTATAGGATGCCAATTGATCATGTAATCCGTCTGGTTACCTCACTTCAGTTGGAAAGCGACAGCATTAACTCCTGGAAAGTGGGCGTGGCACGAGTCCTTAGGAAATACTTACCAGAGTCACAACAGGAAGAACTACTAGAAGAGGAATAAATTTACCATCTATATGTTAACTTTTTGCCGTAAAAATGCTCAAATTGAAGAAAAAATGAGTAATTTTGCGGCAAATTTTATATAAAATACATTGTTTATGAATAATTTAGGTGTTGGCTTTGAGCTCATGATTGTTGGTATGAGCACGGTTTTCCTTATTTTGCTAATTGTTATTTGGGGTGGTAAACTCCTCATTAAGACTGTTAATAAGATTGCTCCCGAAGAAACTGTTTCTCCCAAGAATAGCGGGGCATCCGTTGCAGCTATTGACAATAATACTATGGCTATTCTACAACAAGTAGTCAGTCAGATTACTGGCGGTAAGGGACAAGTTTCCTCAGCAAAGAGAATTTAATAACAGATTGCTATTTACAGCAACATTTATAAAGGTAAAAATCAAGATAACAAATATGGAAAAAGAAGTAAAGTTTAGTCTGGTCTTCCGTGATATGTGGCAGAGTGCTGGAAAATATCAGCCACGTGTAGATCAGTTGGTAAAAATTGCCCCCGCTATTATCAGAATGGGATGTTTCGACCGTGTTGAGACAAATGGTGGCGGTTTTGAACAAGTCAATCTTCTCTACGGAGAGAACCCCAACAAAAGTGTACGCCAGTGGACAAAACCTTTCCATGAGGCTGGCATTCAGACCCACATGCTGGATCGTGCCCTGAATGGTTTGCGTATGAGTCCCGTACCCAAAGATGTACGTAAGCTCTTTTATGTGGTTAAAAAAGCACAGGGAACAAATATCACCCGTATTTTCTGTGGACTGAACGATACCCGTAACGTCATTCCCTCAATCCAGTATGCCAAGGAAGCTGGCATGATTGCCCAAGCATCACTATGTATCACTTACAGCCCCATACATACAGTTGAGTATTACGTAAACTTAGCTAAGACATTCATTGAAGCCGGTGCCGATGAAATCTGTCTGAAGGATATGGCGGGTATTGGGCGACCTGTATCTTTGGGCAAAATTGTTGCCGGCATCAAGGCTCTCAAGAAAGATATTATCATACAATACCATTCTCATGCAGGCCCCGGATTCTGTATGGCCAGTATTCTTGAGGTAGCCAAGGCAGGTTGCGATTATATCGATACAGCAATGTCTCCCTTAGCATGGGGAACTGGACATGCAGACATCATCGCTGTTCAGGAGATGCTGAAGGATGCAGGCTTCAAGGTTAAGGATATCAATATGGAGGCTTACATGGAGGCCCGTACACTTATTCAAGAAATGTACGATGACTTCCTCGGCTACTATATTCCCGCCCTTAACCATATCAATAACTCACTGCTTGTTAAACCCGGTTTGCCCGGTGGCATGATGGGTTCACTTATGACCGACTTGGAAGATAATCTAAAGAGCCTGAACAAGTGGAAAGTGAAGAATAACCAACCAGAACTGACCACAGACCAGCTCTTGGTGAAACTTTTCGATGAGGTAGCATACGTATGGCCCAAGGTAGGTTATCCCTGTCTGGTAACACCTTTCTCTCAGTACGTTAAGAACTTAGCCCTGATGAACGTTATCCAGATGGAAAAAGGAAAGGAGCGTTGGAGCATGATAGCAGACAATATCTGGGACATGATACTTGGAAAGAGTGGAAGGTTACCCGGCCCTGTTGCTCAGGAACTGGTGGATATGGCTAAGGCAGAAGGTCGCGAGTTCGAGACAAACGATCCTCAGAGTTATTATCCCGACAAATTGGAAGACTTCAAAAAAGAAATGCAGGAAAACGGATGGGAGCTGGGCGAAGACAACGAGGAACTTTTCGAGTTGGCTATGCACCCCGAACAGTACCGTGCCTACAAGAGCGGCAAGGCAAAGGCCGACTTCGAGAAGGATCTGGCTGAGCGTAAGGCTAAGAAGAACGCTCCCGCTGCAGGTGCCAAACTGCCCACGCAGATCAAGGTCAGCCTGAACGGTCAGACCTATGAGGTTAATATCGCATACGGAAATGAGGCTCCTGCTGCTTCAGCTGCTCCTGCCGCTGGCACTGCAGCTCCTGCCGGTGAAGGCGAAGACCTGCTGGCACCACTGGAGGGTAAGTTCTACTTGGTAAAGGATAACTCAGAGACTCCTAAGAAGGTTGGCGACAACATTCAGGAAGGCGATGTGCTGGGTTATATCGAGGCGATGAAGACCTTCAATGCCATCCGTGCTGACAAGGCCGGTGTTATCACAGCCATCCTTGTTAACAGCGGAGATTCAGTTGAAGAAGATGATCCGATCTTTAAGATTGCATAATTATGGAAATGATATATGACATACTTGACAAGCTGTACCAGATGACAGCCATCTCTGCCATTGCCGAGAATCCGCTATTCATCGTCATGTACCTGCTTGCTTTCACCCTGCTCTATCTGGGCATCGTGAAAAAGTACGAGCCTCTGCTGCTTGTCCCTATTGCCTTCGGTGTACTCATCGCCAACTTCCCCGGCGGTGGAATGGGTGTACTGCAGGCCAACAGCCAAGGTCTTGTACCCGTTACAGTCAATGGTGTTACCACCATGCGTAATATCTACGAAATGCCTTTGCATGAGATAGCTCACGATTTGGGTCTGATGAACTATCTCTACTATGCCCTTATCAAGAGCGGTCTGCTACCACCCATCATCTTCATGGGTGTAGGTGCGCTTACCGACTTCGGCCCTATGCTCCGTAACCTCAAACTCGCTATCTTCGGTGCTGCTGCCCAAATGGGTATCTTTGCCGTGTTGTTGGTTGCTCTGTTGGTTGGTTTCACTCCTCAGGAGGCAGGTTCATTAGGTATCATTGGTGGTGCCGACGGTCCTACCGCCATCTTCACAACCATCAAGTTGGCTCCCCACTTGCTGGGCCCCATCGCCATTGCAGCCTATAGCTACATGGCTCTTGTACCTGTTATCATCCCCTTGGTGGTAAAGCTACTTTGCTCAGAGAAAGAATTGCGTATCAATATGAAAGAGATGGACAAACTCTACCCCGATACTATTGAGATAAAGAATATGCGCGTCCTGAAGATTATCTTCCCCATTGCCGTTACTACCATCGTAGCCATCTTTGTACCCACAGCGGTCAGTCTAGTAGGTATGCTTATGTTTGGTAACCTGCTGAAAGAAATCGGCAACGACACGTTCCGTCTCTTCGATGCTGCCAGCAATGGTATCATGAATGCTGCTACGATCTTCCTTGGTCTCTGCGTGGGTGCTACCATGACGGTAGATGCCTTCATTAACGTCACCACCCTTGGTATCGTAGCTGGAGGTTTCTGCGCCTTTGCTCTCAGTATTGCCAGTGGTATCTGCATGGTTAAGATCTGGAACCTCTTTGCTAAGAAGAAGATTAATCCGCTGATTGGCGCTACGGGTCTAAGTGCCGTTCCTATGGCCAGTCGTGTCTGCAACGGTATCAGTACCAAGTACGATCCCAAGAATCACGTACTCAACTATTGTATGAGTTCCAACATCTCTGGCGTTATCGGCTCTGCCGTAGCCGCAGGTGTCCTCATCAGTTTCTTAGGATAAGAAAGGTTTAAGAAGTTCAAGAAGTTTAAGGGTTATCGTTAACGTTAGCTTTATAAAAGGAAGCAGGCTCACATGAACCTGCTTCCTTATTTATACCTATAACGTTTTCTGTTCTTCAGATAGCAGAGGTCAGCCTGATGGTTGTATGCCTCTTCCTCAAAGCGGATATGACGGTAAGCCTGCATACGGTCTCTGTACTTTATCAGCAGAGCCAGCCACTCCAACACATACCATATAAAGAAAGGTATATACAGCAGTTCCTTCTGCTGCTCTGCATGAATCAGTTCATGATTCACTTCCTGAGCATTCAACGGTCTTACAGAGAAGATAAAGCCAAACAGGCATATAGCATTGTAGTTTTCCCCCCCAGGATGCCGTTTGATTAAATGTACCCTCTGACTCCGGCTCATATTTATTTCACTTCACTCCACTTTGGCGGTTCGATATTCAACAGATGACGGACAAAGAAATCATAACGTTTATGGTCTCCATAGTTCTCACCCATAGTATGATGGGCGCCGGCTACCACCACCAGTTCGAAATCTTTTCCAGCTTTTTCCAAGGCATTGACAACCTGCATAGTGGAGGCTGGGTCCACATTATCGTCCAATTCACCAACGACCAACATCAAAGGACGTTCCAGTCGGTATGCATTCTCTACATTTGAACACTCTACATAACTACTGTCTATGGGGTATCCCATCCACTGCTCGTTCCACCATATTTTGTCCATTCGGTTATCATGACAGCCACAGGCTGCATAAGCGGCTTTGTAAAAGTCGCCGTGCCATAACACAGCTGCCAGCGCATTCTGTCCACCCGCGCTGCAACCATAGATGCCCACTCTGTCGATGTCCATATAGGGATACTTCTCGGCTGCTGCACGAATCCATGCTATGCGGTCGGGCAGCCCACCATCTTTCAGATTCTTGTAGCATACCTCCTCGAATTCGCGAGTACGAAAAGAGGTAGTCATTGCGTCAAGCTGTACTACGATGAATCCCAATTCTGCCAGATTTGTCATCGGCCATATCATAGGCGTGAAGCTTTTTGGTACATATTGATCGCCCGGACCAGAATAAATATACTCTATGACAGGATATTTCTTCGTTGGATCGAAATTAGAGGGGCGCTGGATGATTCCCCACATATCAGTCTTACCGTCACGTCCTTTGGCAACAAAAACCTCCGGTGCCTTCCAACCTTCAGATTGGAGCGCAGTTATATCAGCAGTTTCCAGGATACGCAGTACCTTTCCATCCTTACCGGAGCGTAACACTGTGACCGGCGGTGTTGATACTGTAGAATATATATCAATCAGATAGGACATATCATCTGTAAAGGTGGCATTATGGTTACCCTCCTCAGGAGTAAGGCAGACCAAGTTTTTTCCATTGAGCCCAATCTTATAGTAATGTATCAGATAGGGGTCTTCGCTTTTACTCATGCCACAAGCCGAAAAATAGATGACACCTTCTTCTTCATCTATGTATTGGATATCTCGAACATAAAATTCTCCCTTTGTTACCTGACGTACAGGCTTGCCTTTCTGTCTATCGTAAAGATAGATATGGTTACGGCCATCGCGTTCACTGGTCCAAACAATATGTTTTCCGTCTGCAAGGTCGAAACGTCGCTGACGGTTATAATTGATATACTTCTCGTTCTTTTCCTCTATCAGTGTACGTACCTGTCCTGTCTGTACAGAGAGTTCCAGTACACGATAAGTCTTGTGACCGCGCTCATTAAACTCAAATGTCACATGTTCACTATCGGATTCCCAACGGGGGGCTGATACGTAATACTGTTGATGAAATAGTTCGGTAGAAGGTTCCACCACATTACCTGTAGCCAGTTCAACAATTACAGGCACACGATAATTGAGCGTATCACCAGGCTTGGCATACTCCTGTTTATGCAACACAGGCTCAACTTGGTCCTTGGGTGAAGACTCCACATAATAAACATAATGCTTTGGAGCCGGTTTGATGCGAACCGTCGCATAATAGCGTCCGTTGGGCGAAAAACTACCCCAGGCCGAGTAGTAATAAGAGGAATCGCCATTGGTGGTCAGAGCATATTCCTGATCATCCTGTTTTATCCACAGATTATTATTGCGATGAAACACCTGTTTTTTACCGTCGGGAGAAGTTTGAATACCATCCTTCTCATCGGGAACTTCCATCCAATGGCGCTGAGGCCCTTTTCTTTCTCGGTGACGGTTTTGTTTTTCCGGATCTTCGTCTAATGTCACGACAGTATTATTGTCAGCATCAACCAATTTAAACACTTGCTCTTTACCATCGTAAGCAGAATACCAAAACTGGTGAGTACCTCTTTTCTGGTGAACACGCACATCCCCGTACTTAACTTTCCACGAGTACTTTTCACTTATGGCAAAAGCACGTCTGTAGCTATCTGTGATATTATCAGCCATAGTAGTCTGAACCATCATCAGCAACATCACAAAAGTCATGGTCTTAGTTGTCATTTTTGTATTATTTTAAATCGGCTGCAAGGGATTAGGATGTAGGCTTCAACCCAATCTCTGCAGCTTTCTGCAACATAAACTGTCGGGCAGCATCATGGTCGTTGGGAATAAGAGAATCCCAAATGGCATCCTTGACGGCTTGCTTGAGGACACCAATCTCGCGACAGGGCTTCAGTCCAAAAGTTTCCATTATTTCCTCTCCTGTAATGGGATTCTGCCATGTGCGGTAGTTATCGCGCGCCTGAAGGTCAGCCAGTTTTTCACGTACCAATTGAAAGTTATCCAGGAACCGCTGTTTCTTCTGTTGATTCTTACTCGTGATATCAGCTTCGCATAGAGCCATCAAGTCATCTATATCCTCGCCTGCCTCAAAAAGCAAACGACGCACAGCGGAATCTGTAACCTCTTCGTCGGCAATTGTAATGGGACGCATGTGCAAGCCAACCAATTTTTCGACATAAGCCATACGCTCATCCAGAGGTAACTTCATACGACGAAAAATAGGGGCGACCATCTTCTGCCCTATATAATTATGGTTGTGAAAGGTCCAGCCGACCTTTTCCTCCCAACGCTTGCTGCGTGGCTTGCCTATATCGTGCAGGAGGGCAGCCCAGCGGAGCCAGAGCCCCCCTTCAACCTCCCCATGAGGAGGGAGGCTTTCTTTACCCTCTCCTTGGAGAGGGACTTGAGATGAGGCCACATTATCCAACACCTCAAGGGTATGATAGAAGTTGTCCTTGTGGGCACGACCATTCCGGACCTCTACGCCTTCCAGCGCTGCCATTTCGGGGAAAATGAGTGGGAGCAGGCCGCAACGGCTCAACTCTACAAACCCGATACTGGGGGTAGGAGAAAGCATTATTTTGTTGAGCTCGTCAATGATACGCTCCTGAGAGATAATCTTGATACGCTCCGCATTACGACTGAGTGCCTCCTGTGTCTCGTCCTCGATCTGGAAATGCAACTGGGTCGCAAAACGTATGCAGCGCATCATGCGCAAGGGGTCGTCGCTAAAGGTGATATCGGGATCGAGAGGCGTAGCAATAAGTCCGTCCTCCATATCCAAGAGTCCGCCAAAGCGGTCAATAAGCCGCTTACCATCTACCAGTCCCTCGGAAGTAAGACAGTAAGCCAAAGCGTTGATGGTGAAGTCGCGACGGTCCAAATCATCCTCCAGCGTTCCGTCCTCAACAATAGGCTTACGACTGTCATGACTATAGCTCTCCCTGCGAGCACCCACAAACTCCACCTCTTGGCCTTTCCACTTAACCTGTGCAGTGCCAAAGTTACGGAAAACACTCACGTGCGCTCCCTTGCCCAACCGTTTGCCCAATGCCTGAGCCACACGAATACCAGGCCCCTCATTGAAAGATGAGAGTTGAGAGTTGAGAGTTGAAAGGAGAGATTCGGTTAAGATTGAACACCTTGGCTCCACCACTACACAGTCTATGTCTTTTGAGGGGCGCTCTAAAAAGAGGTCACGCACATATCCGCCCACTGCATAACAGTAAAGCCCCATTTGGTCCGCCACCTCACCGATAGCACGGAACATAGGAGTATCAAACAGATGAGAAAGATCTTCTTCTGTTAGATGCTTCATTCTGCGTCTTTCTTTTTATCCTCTAAAAGTTTACGTTCGAAGAACTGCTGCTTGATATGCAAGCGCTCCCATTCCTCACCCTGGGCATTCTGCATACTGTCTGCAGCTGCAGCCATCTCTATACTGTCCAGCAAAAGAATAGCCTGTTTTCGGGCCTCAATAGCAGTAGGATACTTCTGACGCAGGGAAAGAATAGAATCCTTTGCCTCGGCATAATGTTTATAACGAAGAGCAACACGGGCATCGGAGAGCATGCGAGCAGCGTTCTCGCCGGTATTATCACTACCACAGGCACTTAAAAGCAGAAGTAGTGTCAAAAGGGAAAAGATTTTTTTCTTCATAATAATCAAAAACCAAACAAGGGAAGAATAAAGTTACGTATATCATTGCTGAAGGCCAGCAGCATAAGCAGACAGAGCAGACCTATACCAATCTTCTCGAACCACTCGGCAGCCTTATCTGAAGGTTGCTTGCCTGTGAGCCCCTCCCACAAAAGGAACATAATGTGCCCTCCGTCCAATCCCGGAATTGGAAGGATGTTCATTACGGCAAGAATGATACTAATAAAAGCGGTCAGCGTCCAGAATTGCATCCAATCCCATGCTGATGGGAAAATATTACCTATGGTGATGAACGAACCGACACTCTTAGCACCTTCTGCACTGGCAACATACTTAAGATCGTTGACATAGCCACAAAGTGTACGCCATCCCTGCTGCAAACCGGCAGGAATACAGGAGAGCAGTGTATAGGAAACGTGTTCTTTCTCAAAAGGTATCAGACGGGTAACACCCATCATATAATTCTCATCGAGCATAAGCATTGCGGTATCAGGCTGAGCAGACTCTGCCAACTTATAAACTACCTGCATCTGACGCATTTTAAGGCTATCGGCATGTGTACAACCAGAGGCTGCCAGAATATCCTGACGACGCAAGCTGTAGTCGTCAAAATCAGCCCAAGTTGAAATTTCCTTTCCATTAACTGCCAAAAGGCGCGTTCCCTTCTGGAAACCAACCTTGGAAGCCGGAGAACCGGGAACTACGCTGTCCACGACAGAAGGCATAATGGGAGCAATGAACTTAGGAACGCTCTGTAGCATCTCCAACATATTCAGTCCATCTTCGGGCATCTGCAAATCAACCCTCTTTCCATCACGCAGCACAGTTACAACAGAAGCATTTGACAGGGTACGGATAATGGCTGTGTTATACTCTATAATCTCCTTGCCGTCAATAACAACAGGTATATCACCGTTACGGAAACCTATACGTTGGGCAGACTCGTTAAACTGAAAACCTTGTGTTATGTTACGCATGGGGATATAATCCCTTCCCCACGTAAACATAATTGCACTATACAGGAACCATGCCGTGAGAAAATTCATTAGCACTCCGCCGAACATGATGAAAAAACGCTTCCAAACCTTCTGGGAACGGAACTCGTTAGACTGAGCAGGCTTTTTCATCTGTTCCAAGTCCATACTCTCGTCTATCATACCGGATATCTTAACGTATCCGCCCAGAGGAATCCAACCAATGCCGTATTCCGTCTCGTTATTCTTGAAATACGGGAACAGACGGGTAAACCATTTGGCACGCGTGCTAAAGAGGTGGAACTTGTAGTCGAAGAACATATAGAACTTCTCTACCTTCACCCCAAAGAGTTTGGAGAACCCGAAATGACCTCCCTCGTGTAAGACAACCAACAAACTTAGGCAGCACAAGAGCTGCAATGCTTTTATAAGAACTACTTCCATATTTATATTAATCCTTTTTACCTATTTCATAAAATAAGTGAGGCGGCAACCCTACGCGATTCTGCATCGCAAACCAGATAGTCATCAAGTGTATTCTGCTCCTGATGAGCCACCTTCTGTAGGGTTTTCTCTATCACATCTGCCATCTGCAGGAAACCGCAACGCTCCTGACGGAAGGCAAGGTTAACAATCTCGTTGGCGGCATTAACGATACAAGCAGCATTTCCGCCCAAACGGATAGCCTCATATGCCATGTGAAGGCAACGGAACTTATCCTCATCGGGACGCTCGAAGGTGAGATCCTTCATCTGCCACCAGTCCAGACGAGGGAAATCGCTTTGCAGACGCTCAGGATAGGAAAGGGCCAACTGAATGGGCACACGCATATCGGGTGCTCCTAACTGAGCCTTTACAGCGCCGTCCTTGAACTGTACTCCACTGTGGATGATGCTCTGCGGATGTACCACAACCTGAATCTGCTCGGGCGTTACATCAAAGAGCCAACGGGCCTCTATAACTTCGAAGCCTTTGTTCATCATACTGGCGCTGTCTATCGTTATCTTGGCACCCATATCCCAGTTGGGATGCTTCAGCGCCATAGCAGGCGTTACATTCTGCAGCTGCTCCTTGGTAAAATTGCGGAAGGGACCGCCACTGGCTGTTAAGATAATTTTCTCTATCTCGCTCTGTTCGCCCATCAGACTCTGGAAGATGGCGCTATGTTCACTATCCACAGGCAGAATGGGCACATGGTTCAGCAGGCAGAGGTCGGTAATCAATTCACCAGCTACCACCAACGTCTCCTTATTGGCTAGAGCGATGGGTTTCTTGGCCTTTATAGCACTGATAGTAGGACGCAAGCCGCTAAAACCAACAAGGGCTGTCAACACCACATCCACGGGCTCCATCTGCACCACCTGACAGAGCGCATCGGCTCCTGCAAACACCTGAATAGGCTCGGAAGCCAAAGCATCCTGCACACACTGATACTTGCTCTCGTCGGCAATGACAACAGCAGCCGGTTGGAACTTACGAGCCTGCTGAATAAGCAAATCGGCCTGTGAGTTGGCAGTAAGCACGTAAGCCTCAAAGAGGTCGGGATGCTCCTCTATCACTTGAAGTGTCTGAGTTCCGATACTTCCAGTGGAGCCTAATATACATACTTTTTTCATTTTCAATCTCAATGTTCAATATTCAACTCGAGAAGCCCCTCTGGCAGCTTCATAGTTATAAGGCGTGCCTGATGATCGACATGTGTAATGAATGATTCAACGGCCGGTATAAGCCTATCTCCAACATAAAAGAGAACATTCTGGGTGCTGTCATCCACGTGCGTTATCTCTCCTAACTCTCCTGCCAGTTCATCTACGACACGGAAACCCGTAAAGTAGCGCCACGAATATTCATCCTCTTCCTCCGGTGCCGGTGTAAGAGTGTAAGGGAAGTACACATCGCAACCGCAAAGTTCCTTAGCAGCATCAGCAGAATCATAATCCTGAAACTTGACCAGCGCCGTAGTATCTGAGCGGAAGCGATACTCCTCCATAAAAAAGGGCACTAAGATTCCATCTATGCGCAACACCAGATAATCGGCATCGGCACGGTCCCACACATCATCGGTAAAAGAAAGGGACACCTCGCCTTTCACACCATGTGTACGGGTAATGCTTCCAATCTTATATACATCCGACTCTTTTATCATATCATCATTTTTACTCTCCCCTCGGGGAGCAAGGAGAGGGTCAATCTACCCTCTTTATATTGGCACCAAGGGCGTTCAAGCGCTCCTCGATGTGTTGGTAACCACGGTCAATCTGACCGATATTCTCAATACGACTGGTCCCCTCTGCACTCATAGCTGCAATAAGCAAGGCAATACCTGCACGGATATCAGGACTTGTCATACGACGAGCATGAAGAGGAAGCTTATGATTATGCCCTACCACAACTGCCCGATGGGGGTCGCAGAGAATAACCTGTGCACCCATATCTATGAGTTTGTCCACAAAGAAGAGTCGGCTCTCGAACATCTTCTGATGAATGAGCACGGAACCCTTGGCCTGTGTACAGACAACCAGTAGAACACTCAGGAGGTCGGGAGTAAGTCCCGGCCACGGAGCATCTGAGATAGTCATGAAGGAACCGTCAAGGAACGACTCAATCTGATAACGCTCATGTCGGGGCACAAAGATATCGTCACCCTTATGCTGTACCTCAATACCTAAACGGCGGAATGTGTCGGGGATGATTCCCAACTCATTATAGGCTACACCTTTAATAAGAACGCCATCACCCACCATAGCGGCCATTCCGATGAAGGAGCCCACCTCAATCATATCAGGCAGGATGGTATGTTCTGCGCCTCCCAACTCTGTAACGCCCTGAATGGTAAGCAGGTTACTGCCTATACCACTGATACGGGCACCCATTTTGTTGAGCAATCGACACAACTGCTGAATGTAAGGCTCGCAGGCAGCATTATACACGGTGGTAGTACCTTCTGCCAAAACTGCAGCCATGACAATATTAGCAGTTCCCGTAACAGAAGCCTCATCAAGGAGCATGTAACAACCCCTCAACCCATCGGTAGTGATGGTAAAGACACCACGTTCTGCATCATACTGGAACTGCCCGCCCAACTTCTGCAAGCCAAGGAAATGGGTATCCAAACGACGGCGACCTATATTATCGCCACCCGGACGAGCCACCTCAGCCCGGCCGAAACGTGCTAAAAGTGGGCCGAGCAGCATAACACTGCCACGAAGACTTCCGCAACGATGCAGAAAATCATCGGTATGCAAGATATCGCTATTTACGTGATCTGCTTGGAATGTATAATCGCCAGGGGCATTCTTAACAATGCTTACACCTATATCCCCGAGAAGGCAAATCTGATTGTTTACGTCGGCTATATCAGGGAGGTTCTTAATTCGAACAGGCTGAGAGGTAAGCAAAGTAGCACAGAGAACCTGCAGCGCCTCGTTTTTAGCCCCCTGAGGAACAATCTCTCCCTTTAACCGGTGTCCGCCTTCTATTACAAATGATGGCATAAACTTATAGAAAATAAGGGATGAGACTTAACGTTTTTTCTTTTTACTCTTACCGTTATTAGCCAACTGGGAATTGGAGGGAATACCAACAGTAGCGAAACGGAAATCAGATGGCAGCTCCAATAAACCTTCTGAATAACGTTCAATATCCTGCATCACCAGATTCTCATCCATAGAGTCACGATTCCACACGAAAAGGTCCTGTTTCATCTGATTAGCCACCATACCAACTAATGCTGTCCGTTCCTCACCCGCAGGAAGGGTCTGCGCATACTGTAAGGCACTCTCTACGAGGTGTCCGTAATGACGACGACGAATCTTCTTCATCGGATAAGGTAATGGTTTGGGGTGCTCCATAGCTTCTAACTCAGGAACAATCTCTACCGGATAGTCGATGTCAAGCTTATATCGCGAAATCTTGGCCAAATGGTTCCAAAGACGAACCTCATAATCTGCCGTATTAGCATTCTCAGGCTGAATACGGGACATAATAGCCACGATAGTATTTGCACACCTTTGACGTTCCTGCTTGTCGGGCAGGGAAATTGCCAAGTCAACCATGTACTGAATACCACGTCCGTACTCTGGCATTACCAATTGTTCTCTCTGTGTATTATATTGCATTACAATAACGGTTTTGATTTTATAGCTATAAATTCTTTCAGATAGTAAGGTTCAAAATATGCTACATCCTGGAACTCCCTCAGATACATACTACGTTCTGCAAGGGGGAACATATTCTTGGCTAATGGATGAACACCCTCAATAAAATGGGCATTGGGATGCATAATGACTGTCTGGCATTTCTTCGCACCGTTGCCAAAAAAATAGACAGGAAACCGATTCAAATACTCCTGATAGGTCTCTGCCGTTACCACGTCGGCCTGAACAGGACGAATCTCTTTTAGTGCGCGATTATATACGGCTGAATAGACTTCCATGCGGCGGGCATCTATCATGGGAACCAACAGGGCATTTTCCGGAAGTTCCTCCCTACCAAGAAGGACAGGCACACAAAGCACCTTCAGTGTGGGTACAGCTATCAATGGTAAGGCACGACCGTAACAAACTCCCTTAGCCAAAGAAACACCAATTCTCAGACCTGTATAACTGCCAGGTCCCATGCTTACGGCTACCGCATCAACAGGTATAGCATGGCTGTTGGCAAAAGACAGCGCTTCGTCAACATAAACACCAGAGGTTTCCGAATGGCCGGGGCCATCAAAATCCTCGTGGTGATACAGCAGTTTGCCATCTTCACTAAGGGCAACCGAACACACCTTTGTGCTTGTCTCTATATGTAGAATACAAGGCATTCTTTGAACTTACATTTAAATTTCGCCACAAAATTACTATTTTTTGCCATTATTTCCGTACTTTTGCAAAAAATAATTGAGAAAATATGATACAATCAATGACGGGATACGGAAAAGCCTCGGCCGAATTCCAAGGAAAAAAGATAAATGCAGAGGTAAAATCACTGAATAGCAAAGCGCTGGACCTATCTACCCGACTGGCTCCCATCTACCGGGAAAAGGAGATGGAAGTGCGTGCTCTTATCGCTCAAACACTAGAACGCGGAAAGGTTGAATTCAACCTGTGGATAGAACAGCCAGAAACTCAGAATGCAGCATCCATAAACGGTGAGTTGGTTGCCAACTACTACAAGCAGATTACAGATATTGCCGAAAAATACGACATCGACGAACCCGAAGATATCTGGACCGTTCTGCTGCGTATGCCCGATGTCTTGAACAAAACAGATATTCAGGAACTGACAGAAGAGGAATGGGCCGTTGCCAAAAGCGTAGTGGAGAAAGCCATACAGCAACTAACGGACTTCCGTAAACAGGAAGGCATGGCGTTGCAGAAAAAGTTCGAGGAGAAACTGGACAACATAGCTTCTTTGCTGGCCAGCATTGAATCATACGAGACAAGTCGTACGGAGAAAATTCGCCAGAAACTGGTAGATGCTCTGCAAGCGATTCCCGAAGTGGAATATGACCGTAACCGTCTGGAGCAAGAGATGATTTATTACATCGAGAAATTAGATATCAACGAGGAGAAACAACGTCTGACCAACCATCTGCATTATTTCCGTCAGACAATGGAGGAAGGCCACGGACAAGGCAAAAAACTGGGATTCATTGCGCAAGAGATGGGACGCGAAATTAACACCACGGGCAGCAAGAGCAACCAAGCCGAAATGCAGAACATAGTGGTAAAGATGAAAGACGAGTTGGAGCAGATCAAGGAACAAGTACTTAATGTGATGTAATTAGCCTCCCCCGCCCCCTCCCAAGGAGGGGAGTTTAATAATTATTTTATATGAAGCGAGGTTACGAAACAGCAAATTGTTGGGCTTATGATTTGATGCTTCAATCATCGAAAGAGAATCGAAAGAATCCAACAGAAGCTGAGAGTATCTTGTGGAATGCCATTCGCGCCTCTCAATGTGGAGTCCGTTTTAGAAGACAACACATCATCGGAGATTACATTATAGATTTTGTATGTTTGTCGAAACAGCTTATCATTGAAGTGGACGGAGCATATCATCTAAACGAAACACAAATGTTGTTTGACGAACAGCGAAGTGACAAACTAAAACAATTAGGATTTCGGGTGATACGTTTAAAAAATGAAGAGATAATAACAAATGTTGACAGAGTCATGGACAAAATAAGGAAAGAATTAGCTCATAATGGTTCACCCCTCCTTGGGAGGGGAAGGGGGAGGCTAATTATAGTTTCTGCCCCTTCGGGTAGCGGAAAGAGTACAATTGTACAGTATCTGATGAAGGAACACCCCGAATTTAGGTTAGCTTTCAGCATCAGCGCTACCAGCCGCCCCCCACGCGGCGAGGAGAAAAATGGTGTGGAATACTTCTTTCTCTCACCCGAAGAGTTCCGTCAGCGCATTCAAAACAACGAGTTCCTGGAGTACGAAGAGGTCTATCCCGACCGCTTCTACGGGACCTTGAAAGAACAGGTTGACAAACAGTTGGAAGCGGGGCAGAATGTTGTTTTCGACGTTGATGTAAAGGGAGGATGTAATATCAAGAAGTTCTATGGAGAACGAGCCTTAAGCCTATTTATCCAGCCACCCAGTATAGAGGAACTGCGTCGCAGGCTGGAAGGCCGCAATACTGACTCTGCCGAACAGATAAAGATTCGTTTGGACAAAGCAGAATACGAGATGAGCTTTGCTCCCCAGTTCGACAGAATCCTAATCAACGACGATTTGGAAAAAGCCAAACAGGAAGCAATCAGGATTCTGACAGAATTCCTAAACTCCTAATGTTCAATGTTCAATGTTCAATGTTCAATAAAGACTGGTCTGTACGGAGGTAGCTTCAACCCCATTCACAACGGACACATCCAACTTAGTCAGGCCCTGCTGGATGCACGTCTTGTAGATGAGATGTGGCTGCTGGTTTCTCCGCAGAACCCCTTCAAGGTAAATCAGAAGTTATTAGATGATAATGCCAGACTTAGACTGGCACAACTGGCAGTAAAAGACAGAAACAACCTTACCGTCAGCGACTACGAGTTCCACCTACCCCGCCCTTCATATATGTTTCACACTCTGGAGCATTTACGTCAGGATTATCCAGAAAGAGAGTTTATCCTTATTATAGGAGCCGACAACTGGGAACGTTTTCCCATGTGGTACAAGAGCGAGGAGATTCTGTCACACCACCGGGTGATAGTCTATCCAAGATCAGGATGCGAGCTCAAGAACATCCCTGAAGGCGTAACCATAGCCGACACACCCCTTATTGACATCAGCAGTACTGAAATCAGAGAGAAGATCAGCAACCCGGACTATCACGGCGAGGATCTCCCTCCCGCTGTCTGGGAAGAAATAAAAAAGAAGAAGTACTATTATGAAGATTAGAGTTGGATTTGGATTCGACGTTCACAAACTGGTAGAGGGGCGTGAACTCTGGTTGGGCGGCATTCGCTTGGAGCACACTCACGGCCTGTTGGGTCACAGTGATGCCGATGTGTTGATTCATGCCATCTGCGATGCCCTGTTAGGCGCTGCCAACATGCGCGACATCGGCTATCATTTCCCGGACAATAGCGCAGAATTCCATAACATCGACAGCAAGATTCTGCTCCATAAGACCGTAGAACTGATAGCCACCAAAGGCTACCAGATAGGAAATATTGACGCCACCGTCTGTGCCGAGCGCCCCAAACTGAAAGCCCACATCCCTGCCATGCAGGAATGCCTTGCTCAGGTAATGGGTATAGATATTGACGATGTTAGTATCAAAGCAACCACTACAGAGAAACTAGGCTTCACCGGTCGCGAAGAAGGCATCTCAGCCTACGCTACCGTACTTATAGAAAACAAATAAAGAAGGAGATCTCCTTCTTTATTTGTTTATATATTCTTAAGAGGATATTACCCTTATCTTCTTCTCTTCATCTTGCCAAAAAGGTCACGCATACCATCCAGATCGAAGCCCAAAGAGAAACGCATTGTCTGATCCAAGGGGTTAGTCTGGGCAGTACTGAAGCAGTAGGCTGCATCTATGGTGAAGACACTCATGTGGAATCCGGCACCAACAGTGAAATACTTACGGTTACCCTTGTTCTCAGACTCATGATGATAACCGGCACGAAGCATAAAACGATCGTTATAGGTGTACTCGCAACCTATACTCCAACGTATCTCCTGCATTTCCTCCTTGAAACCACCGGGGGCATCACCAAAACTCTTGAAGATACCGGCAATAGGAGAAACATCGTAATAATCACGCTGTATGCGGTCCAGATAATCATTCTCGGCCTCTCCTTCCTGCTGCTTGGGATAAGTGGGAATCAAGAGTTTATTGGCATCGAAAGCAAGGCTGAACTTATTGTATTCGTTGAAAGGTACGGTAAAGTTCAAACCCAAACGTAAGTTGGTAGGTATAAACTCTGCATCGTCAGAGCCTCCGAACGAGATTTTAGTACCGATATTACTGATATTGATACCCCAACCCAGACTGCATTCGCGATTGCCAACCATGAAGTAACCCAGACGATACATGGCAATATCTGCAGCAAAAGCCTTTCCTGCGCTGCTCTCTGCCGTATAATCATACTTAATATCAGAGAAAATAAAACGTAAGTTTACACCCATTGAGAAACACTGGCTGAGCATGCGGCTGTAACCGACATCAACAGCAAGTTCATAAGGTTTAATGGTCATATCTTGCATATCACTAAGATACACCTCACCCAGACTGAAATATCTCAGAGAAGCAGAAACTGCAGAATAGTCGCCAATACGATAAAAGCCTGTAACATTTGCCAGATTGATATCACTCACCAACTTACGCAACCAAGGCGTATAACTGATTCCAACACCAGCACGTGCCACATTGAAAGGATACTTGGCAGGATTCCAATACTGAGCAAAAATGTCGGCCTCTGTAGCAGCACCGATATCACCCATAGAGCCACCACGTGCATCAGGAGCAATGGCCAATGAAGTTACACCATACTGTTCAGGATTGAAGACATTTTTCACATCCTGGGCTTTTGTGGCTGTGACGCTGAGCAACACAGCCAGAAGCAGAGCTATCTTTTTATAATTTGTCGTTTGCATACAATATAAAAACTCTGTTTTTCCTTATTTATTGTTCAAGATAACAATTTTTTGCGTTTTTGACACTTTCTTGCTATCACCACAAGTCATCTGACAGCGATAGAAGTATATTCCGGTAAATAATTTGGCTCCTGCATTGGTACAAAGATTCCAGGGGATTGTGTACAAACCGCCAGGAGAACTACCCTGTTCCTGATGATACCAGACCCTACGGCCAGAGAAGTCGAAGACCTCGAGTGTAAATTCACAGTCGGTTCCGGCAAGGTCGTACGATATAAGGAAGTTGGTACTGGTACGTGCCGGATTCTGGCTTGCTGTAAGTTTGAAGATGGTGGGTGCTACGGTAGGATCTACAACAAAATTCAGTGTTGTAGCACTGGTATTATTCAGCACATCCCAAGCACGGAAGCTAAGTGTATGAGTACCTGACTCTAATTCCGGAAGTACATAAGAAACGGTACCTCGGGTAAAGTCGCCAAATTCCTGAACATAGTAACTGTTCAGGGTGTATGTTTTTGTAACGTCATTATCTACGCAAAGGACTAAATCGTGTCCTATTCCGTTTCCGCTATAATTAATACCGCTTTCGTCCTCCAGCTTAGCTACGAAGTATGGTGTCTTGTTGACTGTTCCTCCATTCGCAAAGTCTTCCGAGTTCAGGCCTGCAAGAATCTTAGGTCCTATAGTATCCTTCTCTTCTTCTTCCCTTCCGCCCAAAAGGAACTTCTCATTGTATCCATTAGCTTCCATTATACGCTCGTTATTCAGAGCAAAGAAAGCGAAACGGCCAGCCTCGCTACTGTTATTGATATCAATAGGAATAACAAATTCGAGGTCGAACTTTCCGTTAACCACACTATCCTGACTAGTATAGATACCCGTACGGTCCTCAAAAGTGAAGACACGGCTGGCACCCTGATTGTTATGGCAGGTGATGGTTTCTTCATTGTCGTACATTCTGGTTGTCATGGTTCCTGTAAAATCTGTCTTCAGCTCACCTTCGGAATCTGTAAGATGACCCGACAGGCGAATGCGCTGTCCAGCCTTAAGAGAAATCTTGGACGAGGAAGTAACACTTGACCCATTTATACTGTCAAGAATAACCTTCTGGAGAGGCTCTCCAAACTGTAAGGAAGGATCGCCAAGCAAAGCATACTGTAGTTTATTCTCGCGATAAGAAGACTCCATATTACCTGTTATCAAAGCATTTTTAGCCAAACGGATAGCATCGCCTACCTTATATCTTCTTCCCTTGGCATCTTTTCCGAACAAATACCTCATAAAGTAACGATTCATATACAGGTTTTGGGTAGCATATACGGTGCGGGCGGTTCCATAGAATGCCAAAGCTCCACCATTAGGATTCAGAACTGCCGTCTCACCTACATTTTCCACTTGTCCATCGAAAGGCATTACATCACAGGCTGCTGTTACCCATAGAGCCAGTTTATTGCCGCAAGGCTCAGCGAAATCATTTACGCGGAGTACAAACTCATGACTGAAGCCGTATGTGGCAGCATGTCCTACATAATTAAAAACAGAAGCACCCTCTCTCATTGCACGCTTAATATCCTGCGTACAGGTAGGATAAGACAGGTTACTTGCTGTGCTCTCTATCTTGTAAGCATCCCACATTATCTTGCGGACTTCCATCTCGGGATATGTTCCCTTAACAAGTTCGGCAACGTCGTCAGCATATCTCATGTGCTGATTCTCGTCACCGTCATCTCCCAAAAAGTACAAAAGATTCTTCCATCCGCCTGCATTCTCCCCGCTTAGATAAGAGATAGTCTTATCCACCATGATTTTGGCATCAGAATTTGAAGTTACAGGGAAACGGCCTATGCCAAGGTCGGGTTTATCCCTAAGGACATTTGTACCTTCTCCATCGTCCAGCAAACCGAAATAATCTTCCATCACGAAACTTCGGGTATCGCTGAAGCTGTTCTCGCTGGGGTAGCATAGCAGGTAATCATCTGGCGAATATTTTCTCCACTGAATACTTACCATACGGTTGTCCCAAGCAGCATCACCTAAGAGAAGCAAATATTTGGGTGCATCATCTATGGTGTTAGCCTTGTCATACAACATCTTCATAAGACGCCGATAGGCTGTAGCATCAGGTGTACCGCTGGAGAACTCATTGTATATCTGATTGGCATAGACGATGGCGCATCTAATTCCGTCGTATTGATTATGAGCTTCCTCCAGACGAATGGCCTGGTCCAATAATTTTCCGCTTGTAGGAATGATAATGACCATATCAACGCTGTCAAGGGCATGCAAATCCTGATTGGCGACGGTGCCGACGTACGACGGTTCCGGGAACTCATAACCATCATCAAAGGCTACATACCGACGAGTCGGGTCCTCCACCATTACTGAATAGATGGAGCCTTCTTGAGTTCCTTCTATCAGTGTGGCAGGTTCACCCGGACAACCAATACGCATCACCTTAAGTCCGGTTCCTTCTATATCAAACCTACTACCCCCAGGGCCTTCTTTCTCAAGAATACTGTCTGGCACATTTGGTTGGATTTGGCTGAAAGCGACATAACCGGAAGAAGGCTTAAGCTTTCTGCTGTAGGCAAGCGAAAGATAATCCAGACGGGCGTTCTGGCCTGCTGTTGATGTCAGTCGGATGTTCCAATTATTAGAACGCTCCAACTTACTTAAATCATATTTAGCCGTTGTTTCTGATCCGTAAATATATATTTCCGTTGCAGCCAAAGACATTGTTCCCATCTGCGTTCCGTTTACATACGTTGTCATTCGGGTTGGCGTCTTATTGGAAGCAGAGAATGCAACCGTCAGCGTTGTTACACTATCTTCGTATTCGGGATCTATGGTCTGAAGACTATAGGTATGAGAATTAGTATTGACATAATTTGTATTCTCGAACAGGCTTCGCCCGCCATGATACCATGCATACTCGTCCTTCTCGTATAGCACATGATCTGTAAAACTGCTGTAAATGGTATCACATCTTCCTGTATAAGAAGACTCTTTTCCTATGGAAGCAGCATCTTCTGTTTCCTCTGTCAGGAAATAGAAAGCTTTGTTGGCATAGAAGTTTGTCACCCTCTCATCCCCCTTATAGAAAGTCAGGCCATTGCCCCAGAAAAGCCAGGCATCCAGCTTGGAACTGTAATAGAGGGGCACCTCCACCATATCATCATACTCCTCACCTGTAAATAGCACCTCGTCCTGTAAATGACCGCCATAGCCATACAGATGCACTTTGGCAGGATTGGAGAAACCCATATTCTTAAGGGCTGAACGCGTGAGGCGATACATACCGTCGTTTGTAATTGATATCTTTATCCATCGGCCGCTCTGCAACTTAGAATGTGCGGCATAACGTTTAGCCTTGTCAGCAGGTGCTCTACGAACGAAGCGCTTGGGAGTCGAGTTAATAACAATCTGCGCACTTAGAAGTTTTAAATAAGAGCTCCCCCGGCGGATAATTGGAACAAAAGCTATATCCAGCATCCCTTCACCACGAGACACACCCACAAAACTCTCAATGTCTATTCTCTCCTTAATCAAGCTGTCAAATTTCAGCGCCTCTTCTGTTTCCTTTGGTGTCAGAGGGGCATACTCGGGATATTCGATTGTCACACTGTAATTATACAGAGAGTAATCGGACTGAAGTGGAACAACCTCGGTATAAACGGGAAGAACGGAGTCTATCTTCAACTCATCCCAATTAAGATTGGTAATCTCTAATCTGCCATTTTCCTCTGCCATTAGGGGCAAAACGATAAACAAGGATAGTATGTATTGTATGATGCGTCTCATTGCAAACTATATATCACTTAACATTGAATTCCAAAATCTTTCTGCCCTCAAGGTAGCCCTCAAGGTGATCATCTATATGAACCGGCCCAACTCCGACGGGTGTACCGGTAAAGATAATATCTCCCGTTTTAAGTGTAAAAAACTGACTGATAAAACTAACCAGTTTATCCACGCTATGTATCATATCGCCAGTAAATCCACTTTGCACGGTCTTTCCGTTTATATCCAGATGAAAATGCAGATTCTGCACATTGCCCACTGTTCCAAGCGGCAGCCATTCACCCACTACAGCACTTCCATCAAAGCCTTTGCATAAATCCCAAGGCAATCCTTTCTCCCGAAGGGACTTCTGCAGGTCACGGGCTGTAAAATCTATCCCAACAGATACCTCGTCATAATACCGATGGGCAAACCGTTCGGGAATACTTCGGCCCAAATGATTAATGCGGACTACCAATTCCGTTTCATAGTCACACTGCTGGGTATAGGCAGGGATAAAGAACGGCTTGCCGCCCGTAAGCAAGGAAGAGTCTGCCTTTGTAAAAACCACAGGCTCCTCTATATATAATAACGTACCATGAAGCTCTTTATTGTGCTCCATATAGTTCATTCCTATCCCAAATATCTTCATTTAGCAGCTAAATACCCTTATTTCTTGGCAAAGGTATAAAAAAAAGTGAACCTATCATGCGAAAGGCTCACTCTTTTTATGAAATTATTTCAGTTCGCGACAGAAATTATTCAGCACGAAGTGTGAAACGCTTGAAATCTGTAACTGTCAAGTCCTTATCAACAGACTGCAGGTAAGAAGCAACGGTGAAATTCTTATCCCAAATATACTCTTGGCTCATCAGACAGTTCTCCTTGAGGAACTTGTTCAGACGACCCTTGGCGATATTCTGAATCATTGCTTCGTTCAGGTTAGCAGACTTCTCTGCTGTCACATCAGCAATAATCTTCTTAACGGCAACAACATCCTCAGCTGTAATCCAGCCCTTGGTCTGGTTGCTCTCCATGTGATCCTCTGAATCGAAGTGAGCAGGGTTGAAGCCAGCTTTCTTGATAGCTGCCTCAACAGCTTTCTGAATCTGCTCAGCCTTGGTCTTCTCGATAGCAACGGCAATCTCGTTGTCCTTAACAGACTGAGGAACACCATCCTCGTTGATAGCAACTGGAGCTGCACTGGCAATCTGCATGGCAATATTCTTACCAACGGTAGGATCCTCGACAGCCTTATTCAGAGCCAACATGGTGCAAAGACCATTACGGTTCATGTGGTTATAAGTAGCAATGTTCTCAGACTCGATGTAGCAGTAACCATCCAGTTCCATCTTCTCGCCTGTTACGCCACTGCGCTCTGTAACAGCATCAGCTACAGTAACATCACCCAAGGGAAGAGCTTTAACCTCGTCCAAAGACTTAGCCTTGGCAGCAACAGCAGCATCCAGAATCTTCTGGGTAAGAGCTACGAAATCTGCATTGTTTGCAACGAAGTCAGTCTCACACTTCAAAGCGATGATAGCACCAAAACCGTTCTCAGCCTTTACGAGAACACAACCTTCTGAAGCTTCGCGATCGCTGCGCTTAGCAGCAACAGCAGCACCCTTCTTACGCAGGTATGCAACAGCACCGTCCATGTCATCAGACTCAGCCAAAGCCTTCTTGCAGTCAGCCAAGCCAGCACCGGTCATCTCACGGAGCTTCTTAATATCAGTCATTGTAACGTCCATAGTACGTTTTCTTTTTTTAAATGGTTTGTGAATGAAATAAATTACTCAGCAGCCTCTTCTGCGGGAGCCTCTGCAACTTCCTCAGCAGCCTCTTCTGCGGGAGCTTCTGCAACTTCCTCAGCAGCCTCTTCTGCAGCCTTCTCTGCCTTGCTCTTGCGAGCACGCTTTACTACGGGCTGGTCTTCCTGCTCAGCAGCAGCATCGCTGTCGGCCTTCTCTGCCTTACGCTCTTCCAGACCTTCGTTGATAGCAGCGCAGCAAGCATCCAGGATAACCTCAACGCTCTTGCTTGCGTCATCGTTAGCAGGAATCATGAAGTCGATGTTGTCAGGATTAGAGTTGGTGTCAACAATACCGAACACGGGAATACCCAAACGATTTGCCTCACGAACAGCAATCTGCTCCTTCAGGACGTCAACCACAAACAAAGCTGCGGGCAGACGAGTCAGGTCGGCGATAGAACCAAGGTTCTTCTCCAACTTGGCACGCTGACGCTGTACCTGCAGAATTTCACGCTTAGACAAGTTACTGAAAGTACCATCAGCTGTCAACTTGTCGATATTGGCCATTTTCTTAACAGCCTTACGGATTGTGGGGAAGTTGGTCAGCATACCGCCGGGCCAACGCTCAATTACGTAGGGCATATTCACAGCTGTAGCCTTGTCTGCCACAATCTGCTTAGCTTGCTTCTTAGTAGCTACAAAAAGAATCTTCTTTCCGCTCTTGGCAATCTGCTTCATAGCTTCAGCAGCCTCATCCACCTTAGCAACGGTCTTGTGCAGATCGATGATATGAATACCATTACGCTCCATGAAAATGTAGGGAGCCATAGCGGGATTCCACTTTCTCTTCAGGTGACCGAAATGACAACCGGCCTCCAACAGGGTATCAAAATTTGTTCTAGACATAGTCTTTTGTTTTGTTTAAATTGTTTACCTTCTTTTTAATTCTTTTCTTTCGTTAGAATCAATCTGCGAGTAGTCCACCCGATTATACCTTATTATATGATATAGGAGTCACGCAGATTTAGATACTAAACTAAGCGGCGTTTCTAACCATCCGACAAACATTAACGCTTGCTGAACTGGAAACGACGACGTGCCTTTGGACGACCTGGCTTCTTACGCTCAACCTCACGGCTATCACGAGTCATGAAGCCTTCAGCACGAAGTGCCTTCTTGTCCTCTGCATTAATCTTTACCAAAGCGCGGGCAATAGCCAGACGCAATGCCTGTGACTGACCGGTAAAGCCACCACCAAACATGGTTACCTTAATATCATACTTCTCGGCAGCATCCAACAGGTTCAAAGGCTGCTTTACCACAAACTGCAGGATGGGGCTGGGGAAATATTCAGTAAGATCTCTCTTGTTGATAGTAATCTTACCATTACCTTCAGCAACATATACGCGAGCCACAGCACTCTTGCGGCGACCCAATGCATTAGCAATATATTTTACTTCGCTCATCTCTTACTATTATTTATACAGGTTAATATCAATTGCCTTGGGGCTCTGAGCCTGCTGCTTGTGCTCTGCACCTTCATAGATGTACAAATTGCTCAGCAGACGGTCTGCCAACTTATTCTTGGGGAGCATACCCTTTACAGTCTTACGCAACAGTTTGTCTGCACCGTTAGGCTTAGCCAGGATGCTGGCGGGAGTTGCCTCACGTTGACCACCGGGATAACCTGTGTAAGAATAATAGATACGGTCTGTCATCTTCTTACCAGTCAGACGGATCTTCTCGGCATTAACGATGATAACATTATCGCCACAATCTACATTAGGAGTAAACTCGGGCTTGTACTTACCTCTCAGCAATTTTGCCACCTTAGTACAGAGGCGACCCAGAACCTGGTCTGTAGCATCTACTACAACCCATTCCTTCTTGGCGGTTGCCTTGTTGATAGAGATGGTCTTGTAACTCAAAGTGTCCATTCTTTGTTTTTTTTGTTCTTTTTGTTTTTACTACTAATTCACTTGTTTTTGCATGCTTTTACCGAACTGCTTTGTCTGGCCAAAGAACAAGCTATTCTAACATGCATGGAAGGCATTTTCTACCCACCTTGATAATAATCGGCGTGCAAAGGTACAACAATTTCTGAAACCGACAAACCCTAAACCTCTTTTTTTTATAAAAAAAGTACCTTTATCGCCCCTAATATGGGGATAATCTGATTTTTCTTTGTAATTTTACAAACAATGAAGACAAGAATCATAATAATATTAGTATCTTTCCTGTTGTGTATGCCAACCCTCTTGGCACAAGAGGACGTCAAGATGAAACAGTGGAAGGCAGGCGAGACAGTGAGCAACGAGACAGTGGAGCGCTATGGCATGGCCCGTTGTTTCATAGCTATGGAAATACCAGACAACATCTGGCACCGTATGCAAGGACAGACCTATAAGGATAACCCCTACATCACACGCAAAGACCTCCGTTACCTGAAGCTTTTGCACTGGGACTATGACCAGCAGATACACCTCGGCGAGATGATATGTAATGCAGCCATCGCACATGAACTTGTAGATATCTTCCGCCAGCTTTACCAGGCCCACTACCCCATCCAACGCATGGTGCTGCCTGATAACTATGGGGCAGACGATGAGCGACAGATGAGGGCCAACAACACATCGTGCTTCTGCTATCGGGCCATCAGTGGGACTAAACATCTTTCAAAGCATGCAAGAGGACTGGCTGTTGACCTGAATACCCTTTACAATCCTTACGTGATTCCACACAAGGGTAGACGTACTGAAATCCAACCTACGACAGCTGCCGAATATGCCAACCGCAGCAAGTCTTTCCCTTACAAGATAGACCACAACGACCTTGCTTACAGACTCTTCAAGACCTATGGCTACAAATGGGGCGGTGACTGGCAAAGCCTAAAGGACTATCAGCATTTCGAGAAAGACGAAGCTAAAATAACCAAGCGAGTAATGACGGGCGACGAGCAGACAGAACTTTATCTGCCACTTATCAACGGGAAGCGTGTAGCACTGTTCTGCAACCAAACAGGACTTGTGGGAACAGATCAGGAGCATGTGTTAGACCTGCTGGTAAGAAAGGGAATAAACGTAACAGCAGTATTCTCGCCCGAACATGGTTTCCGAGGCCGCGCCGATGCAGGAGCCGTTGTTGCAGACGAAGTGGATGAACGGACAGGCGTTCACATTCTTTCACTTTACGGACAGAACCGGAAAAAGCACTTGGGAGAGGAAGCTATGAAACTGTTCGACGTGCTGCTTGTAGATATTCAGGATGTAGGCTTGCGCTATTATACCTACTACATCACCATGTGTCACCTGATGGATGCCTGCACGAAATACGGACGGGAAGTTATCATACTCGACCGTCCGAATCCTAATGGACACTATGTTGACGGACCCATCCTAAACATGGCACTGCGTAGCGGAGTAGGACATCTGCCCATCCCCGTAGTACACGGCATGACGCTGGGTGAACTGGCACGCATGGCTGTGGGAGAAAAATGGCTGAACGAGGGAAACCAGTGCAAACTGACGGTAATTTCCTGCCAGAACTACACCCATCAGACACACTACGCCCTACCTGTAGCACCATCACCCAATCTGCCCAACATGCAGTCCATCTATTTATACCCTTCCCTCTGCCCGTTCGAGGGAACTGTTGTCAGTTTAGGACGTGGAACGGACAAACCATTCCAACAGTATGGACATCCGCAGATACATGAGTGCCATACTTATTCCTTTATGCCACAGAGCATGCCGGGAGCCACAAATCCGCCCTTGCTGGGACAGAAGTGTTACGGCAAGGATCTCTCCACTCTACCCTACGAGACAATATGGCAACGACAAATGAGCCTGACATATGTCATAGATGCCTATAAGTGCATGCAGAAAGCGGGGAAAGCAGATGGATTCTTTACCACTTTCTTCGACAAATTGCTGGGACAGACTTATGTCCGCGAGATGATAGAGAAAGGATGCAGCGAAGCAGAAATCCGTGCCCGATGGAAAGAAGATGTGGAAAAATTCAAGCAAAAAAGAAAGAAATATCTTTTATATGATTAAGGAGGAAAAAGCAACAAAGAGCAATTAAAACTTTTTTGTTTTAGAAAAATTCACTATTTTTGCGGTCGAATTATTCCCATTCAAATAAAAACTGGCATGAAACGACTCATTACTATCTTCTGGTACTCATTACTTGTGTATTCACTCCACGCACAGCTTGTACCTGGCAACACATACCGCATCGTTCCCGTCTCAGAACAGTCTAAGTCCCTCTTCGTCAAAGATGCGAGCCGTTCTGCCAATGCTGATGTGCAGTTATGGACAGAAACAAACGTTCCCGCCCAGCAGTGGACCCTGATAGTTTCGGGCACCAACTATATATTCCGTAATGTCTATACTGGAATGTATTTGGGGCTCTCTGGCACCAACCGTGGAGCCACAACCCGCCAATTAGCCGCGACAACCAGTAGCCGATGGAAACTGGAGGCTGTTGATGAGGCCGCCGGTATCTACAAGTTGAAACCCTCTTTTGGCACCAGCTACCTCGCTGCAGCTAACCCAGCCGACGGCAACATGCCTGCACTTGCCGCCAAGACCGACACACCAGAGCAGCAATGGATTTTCAAGGAGGTCGAAGCCAAGACCGAATTTAATACCGTCCTGCGCGAGGATGCCATGGACAGCTTCATCGCAGCCTTTGTCACACGTCATGGCAGTTACCGGTCATTCGGAAGCGGTGGATGGGGCAATGCCGAAATGCTTGAAGTGGGGTTAGATGCCTACGAGACAACAGGCCTCCAGAAATACATCGACCTCTGCAAGACCGACTACCAATGGTTCAGCCAGAATGTGGGCTCAAACTGGGACCATCTGGTCTGGAAAGATGAATACAAGTGGTTTGGCCACGACTTCAACGACGATGTTATGTGGGAAATCATCGCTGTTGCCCGTATGGCATGGCTTACTGGAGAGAAGATATACCTCACTGCTGCCAAGCGTAATTTCGATATTATCTATAAACGCGCCTACATGCCCCAATGGGGAATGATGCGCTGGGCCGAAGATTCAGGCGACGACAACGGCACAAACTCCTGCATTATGGGCCCGACAGAGGTTGCTGCATGCTATCTGGCTATGGCAGGAGCTGGAGAGGAATACTTCGAGAAAGCCCGAGACCTCTATGCCAAACAACGCCAGTATCTGGCCAATATGCAAACAGGGCAGGTATATGACAGTTTTGTATGGGATCCCAATACAGGCAAAGTGGCACGTGACGAAAACGGAAAAGAGCGCCGTAACAATTGGGCTTCCACCTACAACCAAGGCACCATGCTCGGAGCTGCCGTCCTGCTTTACAACCACTACGGAACAAAACAGTATGCCACCGATGCCGACAAAATTATGGATTATACTGTCAGGAACCTTTGTAATTCCGATGGCATCATCAGCGTTTGTCAGGTCAACGATGGCGACCTCTGCGGCTTCAAAGGCATACTCATGCGCTATGTCCGCCGCTATGTTCTCGACCTTAACCGTCCGAAGTATCAACAGTGGCTCACCAACAATGCCTTCCACGCTTACAACAATCGCGACAAACGTGGTGTTACCACATCGGCTTGGCTAACCAAGTCCAAGAACGAAGATACAAACAGCGCCTTCAGCTGCTCTTGTGCTGCCAGTGCCGCCGTTAATACCGTACTGGGCAATGTCGAGAAGGATGCCTACGCACCGCTGCCTGCCACAGACTTCGACTACCAGAGCGGACTCTTTGTAGTCGCAGCAACCGACAAATCGCCTGCCCTCAGCATCAAGAATAACACTTGGGTAGCCTACGATAACATTACTTTTGGCACTACGCCCGTACAAAGCATCGCTTTATCCATTGGCCGTTACCCCTATACCGGCAATGCCACAGTAAGTATCTATCTCGATAAGATGGAGGGCGACCCCTTGGCTACACTCGACATCACACGAGATAATGTCGAATCCTCCGTTGTTGCCGACATTCCCCCCACCGTTGGGACACATCATGTTTATCTGAAATTCGCCTATAGCATCACAGCCCGGACCAATGCTTTCCAGCTCAAAACCCTTCAGTTCTCAACCCAGACATCCCAGGAATTTGCCGACGGCATAGAGGAAATCGATAATAAGGAAATAGCAAACTACAATTGGATTAGTGGTAAATATTTCGACCTCAGTGGTCGTCAAGTTAATCCTGGCCGCCAGAAGGGTCTCTATATCGTGAACGGAAAGAAGGTTATAAGATAAACCATGAACGATTCTCCACATGATACATACCCTGCCAATACGTAACGTTGCAAACTATTTGACATATTTTGAGATTATGATCTGGACTGCTTCCATATTTTCATAGAATAAACTAATACGACATGAAAAATAGACTTTTTTATATAATACATTATATTCGGCAACATATCAACCGATTAGTCGAGCCGGTTAACAGGAACAAGATATCAAGCCTTTATGATTTGGTAATGTTCATAGCAATCGTCATAGGTATTTATCCCCTGATGTTCAGGACGCAGACCGTACTACACTGGTATTTCGATTTAGTATCGGGTCTGTGCTTCATTATCGACTACCTGCTACGCTGGTCTGTGGCAGATTTGAACTCCAAAAGAAATAAATGGATAGCCCTTGCCTTTTACCCGATTACCCCAATGGCCATTATTGACTTGCTGTCGATTTTGCCAATCTTTAATATACTTAGCCCGGTTTATAAGGTTGTCCGAGTCTCCAGATTGTTAAAGATGCTTCGAATAATAAGGATAGTCAGATATTTCGAATCGTTAATAATTATTGTAGAAGTAATACGTCGGCAAGGTAAATTCCTTCTCACTGTCCTGTTCTTAGCAGTATTCTACATTTTCATCACAGCACTGATTATGTTCAATGCAGAGCAAGACATCAATCCGGAAACGGGTCAATATCTTTTCGAGAATTTCTTTTCTGCCTTTTATTGGGCTGCATGTACTTTAACAACTGTCGGCTATGGCGATCTCTGCCCCGTATCAGATACCGGCAGAATCATCTGTATTATCTCTTCACTGGTTGGAATAGCCATCATAGCTCTCCCTTCGGGTATTATTACCGGCGGGTATATGGACGAGATGAAGAGAAGAAGGGAGATGAAGTCAAAGAAACAAAAAAAAACCAGACCAAACTTAGGCCCCCGTCCATACGACGAGCATGAATCATTGCGCAGAAAAATATAAAGTTTTCTTCGTTTCCCGCAACCTTCTCGTGTTTGATAGCTACAAGCACCTTGTCGCGCACGCCAGAAAAGGCCTTCATGAAGTACCTGTTCAAATCCTGGAACACATGGAAGCGGTCGAGCGAGATCCTGGCATTGGGGAATGCCGTCTGAGCTATCAGCTTC
>CADCIP010000020.1 GCA_902801485.1 uncultured Bacteroidales bacterium
ATGGCAAAGAAAAAATCAGCAAGCGTCCAAAGAGGACAAGTTAAGCTTCGCGAAAAGAAGCTTAAAGATGGAAGTTCAAGCCTGTACCTTGACATCAATCCATCGCTCTACTTGCTTATTTCATAGTTCTACTTCAATATCTTTCCGTCTGAGAACGCATTGCCAACGTTCTTGCCAAGCTGGATGTAGGTGTGATGAACAGGGTCAAAGGTAATAAGTTCCATCTTCTCAACATCTGGTTTGCCATCTTCAGCCAGGAACTTCTCGTCACAAAGAATATTGATAATCTCTGCAACGAGATAGTAGCCAGTCTCACTCTCGTCAATCTTCTGTTTCACACGACATTCCAGTGTCATAGGAAACTCTTTGAACACAGGAGCATTGACGTTAGGAGCTTTCTCGATTGTCCAACTAGTCTTTTCAATCTTGTCAGGTGTATTCCTTCCGCTTACGATACCCACATAGTCAGAGGCAACCATTGTTTCTGCCGTAGCAAATGTTACCGTGAAGTATGGATTGTCTTTGAGATTGTCGGTTGTCTGATGAGAACCGAGAGAGATAAAAATCTCGTGCATATCCCACTGGCCGCCCCATGCAGCATTCATGGCATTGGGCTTACCATCTTTGTCATAAGTGCCGATTATCAGCACAGGTTGTGGCAATAGCCACGCTGTTGATTTGAAACTCTTCATAATATTCCTTTTACGATTAAATAACCAGAGATTGCCAATTGTATGATAATGGTGGCTGGTACGCCATATATAAACTTCCTATGCATTGTCTTATGATGCCAAACTTTCATACCCAACCATGCTCCCACACTTCCGCCAAGCACAGCCAGCCCTAAGAGTGCTGCCTCTCTGATTCGCCATTTGGAGCGTTTTGATTTCCACTTGTCGATCCCGTACATGAAGAAAGTGACCACATTGATGATGACGAGGTAAATCACTATTATATGCATGAATGACAGTTCTTTCATCATTTTTTATCTATCTCTGTAAACCTTGGAAATCTTCGTCCATCACGTTCAATCGTCTCAAAGAACATCTTCTCAGGTCTTACCCAGTACTGTCCTTCTCCGTAGAGTGCCTGATAAATGACCATCCTCTCTTTGGTTTCGGAGTCGAAAGCTGTGCGGATATAACGGTAATGGCCTCCCTTGAAATGTTGAAAGTATCTGTTGCCATTTTCGGGTAAGGGATACTCCATCAACATTTTCTCTATAAGAGGTATATACCATGTACGTACTTCATCAGCAGTTGGCGTATGACCTCCGGGGAAGTGGAAAGTCTTATTGTAATGTTCCAAAAACAGTGGCTCAAAGTGTGCCAACGTATCCTGTTCGCCAAACACTCCCCACACACGGTCTTTATAATAGGAGTTGCAATAGTTGAACTGAATAGACTCCATTTCTGCAAACTCTTTTATCAAGGCTTCATCGATGACAAATATCCGTTTGCCATCAGTTCGAGGTGACTTGTATTCATGCTTTCCGATACGCTGCTTCAGGAATTCAGTCATTCGGAAATGGGGGTTGCCCAACAAGGCTGGCACACCGACAATGGGTGTAAGTATTTGTGCATAGAAGGAGCCGCAACTGTTGCCAACCAGTAAATCTGGATGTTCCTTGTCACAAATCGACCTTATCAGTTCCAGTGCCTTCTTGGGATGCTGAGGAATGTCAGGTGTTAGCACCTGGATCTTGTTTGCAAAACTATCACGCAAGGTCACTGCAGGAATACACTGACCGCTGGCATAGAAGCCGTGAAGGAATAATATCTTTTTCATACCCAATCAATGTTTTCTTTAGCTGCACCTACTTCAAAATGATACTTGACAATTCCCTAATCCATTTGCGTATAGCCGATGAACTTCCAATGATTCACCCTAGCCTTCACTTCATCGATGATTCGTCCTGCCTTATTTGCTCACCGATAGTCTGCATCTTCTGTTTCAATTTCCAGGGTAACTTATTACCCATTATTGTCTTACTCATTAAGATATTTAATTATATATTAAGAGTACAAAGATGTAACTTTTTCTCCATTTTATGTTTTATTATAGCAAAAAAATATAATATCTCTGGGCATTTTTAACTATTATAGTTATCTTTTGGAACAAAAAGCATACTTCTGAAACATAATACCGCATCACATTCCATGAAATCCACGGCAATATCTGTTCGCAAATTGGGCAATAACCATCCCCAAATTAAGATTTTCATCGTTTTAGCTAAAAATAACTATTGTCTTATACTGAATTCGGGTGCAAATATTTAAAGTAATATCCATATATACCTCATTTTCAGACCAAAAATCACGAAAACGTTCCAAGCAGCATAAGTATAAAGCAAACAGTGTCAGGAAAATTCACCCCACATGTTTCTTCAGCAAAAAAAGCTTTATTTTTAGCGGAAACATGAAGAAAAACTGAACTTTTCGCTGATTATAAGAATTTTTTTATCATATTTGCAGCAAGTTTAAGTTTTAACAAGGAATATGAATCAGAAAAAGAAAAATTTCCACCGACACTTTCCGACACCAGGATTTAACCTCTATTGGATCATCATCGCGTATATCATCGTCGGATGGTTCTATCCTGTAGTGGGGCTTATCGCACTCATCTGTATGATTGGTCCCGTGATGACCAGCATCTGGAAGGGGCGCTGGTGGTGCGGTCATGTATGTCCTCGCGGCAATATGTACGACCGCCTGCTGTCGAAATACTCACCCCACAAGCCAATACCGGCATTCGTGGGTACTTTCGGCTTCCGCCTGTTTATGGTGTTCTTTATCTTCGGCATGTTCGGCATCCAGCTGACATTAACTGTTCCTTGGAACGAGGGTGGATTGACTATGTGGAGTGGCATTGGCCGCGTTTTTTGGACTATTATTGTGGTTACTACCATTGTCGGCATTACGCTGAGTTTCATCTATGCGCCACGCACTTGGTGCACGTTCTGCCCGATGGGTTCTATCTCTCGCTGGGTGGCTCCGAAGAAGGAACCGTTCCCCAGGGCCTTCACGAACATCCACGTATCTAGTACATGTCAGATGAAATGTAAGAGTTGCGCCCGTGTATGTCCGATGCAACTCACGCCCTACGACAGCCGCGGGCAGGAAATAGGCTTTCTTAATCCCGACTGTCTGAAATGTGGTAAGTGTATGCTGGCATGCCCTTCGAAGATTATGACATTGAAGTAGATATGGCATATAGTTTTTGAACGAAAAAAAAGGGGCAAAAGCCCCTTTTCTTATACATATATGAATCTCAATCATTTAAAAGCCGCCTCCAAAGCCGCCACCGAAGCCGCCACGACCGCCTCCAAAGCCGCCAGGACCACGCTGACCATCACCTTGACCGCGCTGACCATTACCCTGTCCGCGCTGACCATTACCCTGTCCGCGCTGACCATTACGTTGGGGAGTCAGCACCTTAAGCACCTGTTGGGGAGTCAATATCTTGGCAAATTCTGCACTATACTTTTTCTGGATTTCCAAACGCTTCTGCATGGTTGCGATCTGCTCTTCCTGACGGGTAAACTGCTCCTGAATCTTTGCATTTGCCTCTTCATCTGTAAGTTCTTTCTTTTCGTCGGCTTCCTGTCCACGCTGACGCATCCCACCCATATTCGTCTGGAACATTTCTGTCTGATAGGCAGTGAAAGTTGTTAGGAATGCTTCTTTCGCATCACCCTTTAGGTCGAAATCCTTGGCAGACCGATCTGCAACACGCTTAATCATCTCGGCTCGCATCTGAGCACGTTCTTCTTCAGTGCGCTGTCCCTGTTGTGCATATACATTTCCCATAAAAAGGAATGTTAAAGCGGAAACGATAAATAACTTTTTCATTTTAATTGGTTTTAAAAGATTTACGTATAAACATTTTTGTTTGTCTCACTACTTCTTTGACCGCAAAAAGAGAAAAAGGTTTAACGGACAGTAATATGAAAACACGACTGCTTACGCTCATGCTTGACATAGCACAACCCCTGCTGACGCAAATCACGCAGCACTTCTGCTAATACGGGTTTTAATATTGCATCTGAAACATAGACACAGGAAGAACCGTCGGAAGGAGAAACCGGATCGTAAAAAACATATTTAATATCAAAAGTGGTGCCAAACCGGTGACAACTCTGCTCGTTGGCATTTCCATTAAACTGACGGAGACGAGCAACATCGTCCTCGGTACGCAAAACACTGGACACGATGATGCGATGTAGAGGTATGTTCTTTACATACAAACTGTCAATAAAATTCCTCCCTATTTTCTGCAGCAAACCAGAAGCCCGAGGAACCAAATAGGGTATGCTTTGAGACATTGACCTGTCAATATGATAATAGGGATTGGCACCAACGTACACCAAGTCCTGTTTTCGATGTTCTGCTGCTTGCCTGTTTTGAACAGGTCTTACACCCCAGCGACGGGCTGCCACAATCTGGACGTCCTGAACATCAGGAAAACATTCTTCGTATGAATAAACGCCACGGACACGATGATGTGAACCGCGTGTCAAGGCTACAGGTTTTTCAGCAACATCAGCTATACTGTCCGAAACACACTCTGCATAAGGCTTCACAACATCGGGATTACAGAACCGAACCACCCCAAGTACTGCTACAGTACCTCCACAAAGGCCATAAAATATCTTTTTCTTTAGTCTTCTCATATTTTTCGCGAACAAAATTACACAAAAAAGCGGAAATGTCAAAATAGATATGTAATTTTGCAGCAAATTATAAAATAGATGATAGAAAAACATATTGTAATAGAGGATATAGACCCGGTAATTCTATATGGTGTAGGCAATTCTAACCTGCAAATGGTTAAGGCGCTTTATCCTAAACTACGCATTGTGGCAAGAGGAAATGTGGTACATGTGATGGGCGACGAATTGGAGATGTGCGCCTTTGAGGAAAATCTGGACAAGCTGCAGAAGCACATTCTGAAATACAACAGCCTGACGGAAGAAGAAATTCTTCAAATCCTGAAAGGCGAAAAGACCAACAAGGAGGGCGTGGAAGGCGTTATCGTATATAGCGTAACAGGCAGGCCCATTACCGCCAGAAGCATCAACCAGCAGGAACTGGTGAAAGCCTATCAGGAAAACGACATGATTTTTGCCGTTGGACCTGCAGGTTCCGGTAAGACATACACCAGCATAGCGCTGGCGGTAAGAGCGCTGAAGAACAAAGAGGTGAGAAAGATCATCCTTTCGCGTCCAGCTGTGGAAGCAGGAGAAAAGTTAGGTTTCCTGCCTGGCGACATGAAGGAGAAGATAGACCCCTATCTGCAACCGCTGTATGATGCATTGGAAGACATGATTCCCACGCAGAAACTACGCGAGATGATGGAGCAGAACATTATTCAAATTGCCCCACTGGCCTTTATGCGAGGCAGGACACTGAGCGATGCCGTGGTGATTCTAGATGAAGCGCAGAATACCACCAATGCACAGATTAAGATGTTCCTGACCCGTATGGGCACAAACACCAAGATGATTATTACGGGTGATATGACACAAATAGACCTTCCCCATGGTGTCAGGAGCGGTCTGCGCGAAGCCAGTAAGATTCTGAAAGGGATAAACGGCATCAGCTTTATAGAGATGAACGAGAAGGACATTGTAAGACACAAACTGGTAACTCGCATTGTTAATGCCTACAACAAATATGAGGCTGAGATAGAGCGAGGAAAACAATACATAGAGGATAATAACAAATAAAATTAATAATAGGAATATGAAAGCTTTAACAAGAACTGACTTCAACCTGCCCGGACAGGTAAGTGTTTATCATGGTAAGGTACGCGACGTATATAACATCAACGATGACCTGATGGTTATGGTTGCAACAGACCGTATCTCCGCCTTCGACGTAATATTGCCTAAGGGAATCCCCTTCAAAGGACAAGTGTTGAACCAGATAGCTGCCAGTTTCCTGGATGCCACAGCAGACATTGTACCCAACTGGAAACTTGCTACTCCCGACCCTATGGTTACCGTTGGACTGAAAGCTGAAGGATTCCGCGTGGAGATGATTATCCGCGGCTATCTGACAGGTTCGGCTTGGCGCGAATACAAGAACGGATGTCGTGAACTGTGCGGTGTAAAACTGCCCGAAGGAATGCGTGAGAACGAGAAGTTCCCCGAGCCCATTATTACCCCCACCACAAAGGCTGAGGAAGGACACGATGAAAACATCTCTGCCGAGGAAATCATCAAGCAGGGCTTGGTAAGCAAGGAGGATTGGGAGACGATGGTGAAGTACACTCGCGCTCTGTTCAAGCGTGGTAGCGAGATAGCTGCCAGCAAGGGTCTAATATTGGTTGATACCAAGTATGAATTTGGCAAGCGCGACGGAAAGGTCATCCTGATTGATGAGATTCATACCCCCGACAGTAGCCGCTACTTCTATGCCGACGGCTACGAAGAGAAGTTTGCCAAGGGCGAGCCTCAGAAGCAGTTGAGCAAGGAGTTTGTACGCCAGTGGCTGATTGAGCACAACTTTATGAACCAGCCCGGTCAGGTGATGCCTGTGATTACTGATGAATATGCTCAGAGCGTTGCTGATCGTTACATCGAACTTTACGAGCACATTGTAGGCGAGAAGTTCACACCTGCAGAGGCAGAAGGCGACATTGCTGCACGCATTGAGAAAAACGTAACCACTTGGTTGCAAAACAGATAATGTATAAGCAGGAGACAATAAATCCCTATCACGAAGGGGAAAAGGGTGAGCAAGTGGAGAAAATGTTTGACCACATTGCTCACTCTTACGATCTCCTGAACCACGCCCTTTCGCTGGGTATAGACCGAGGGTGGAGACGCAAGGCCATCGACGCCCTGAAGGTTCACCACCCCAAACGCATACTGGATATTGCCACAGGAACTGGAGACTTTGCCATCCTAAGTGCCAAACGCATTCAACCCCAACAGATTATAGGAGCAGATATCAGCGAAGGAATGATGGCCGTAGGACGTGAAAAAGTCAAGAAAAAAAACATGCTGGATATTATCTCGTTTCAGAGAGAAGACTGCATGCACCTTTCCTTTCCAGACGATAGCTTCGATGCCGTGACATCTGCATACGGCGTACGTAATTTTCAAAATTTGGATGCCGGACTTTCCGAAATGTACCGTGTACTGCGAACAGGTGGACATCTGCTGATAGTGGAACTCAGTACCCCGCCCCATTTTCCTATGAAACAGCTTTTCTGGGTATATGCTCATGTCGTGATGCCTGTTATCGGAAAGCTTATCAGTCACGATGCCAGCGCATACACATACCTGCCCTCTTCGATGGAAGCCTTTCCGCAAGGAGAAGTGATGGAAGGAATACTGAAGAAAGCCGGTTTTCAACAAATAAAATGGAAACGTTTTACTTTTGGCCTCTGCACCATGTATCTGGCTTCAAAGTGAAGAATGAAGAATGAAGAGTGAAGAATTTGCTACCGCGGTGTTCGCTAACCACTAACCCCTAACCGCCAAAAAGAAATGGATAAATACGGAATTATAGGCAACCCCTTGGGACATAGTTTTAGTAAAGGTTTTTTTACCGAAAAATTTGCCAAGGAAGGCATCGATGCCCAGTATCTTAACTTTCAGATTCCCAACATAAACAAACTTCCGGAAATCCTGAAAGAAAACCCGGAACTGAGAGGCCTGAATGTAACACTGCCCTACAAGACCGAAGTCATTCCATTCCTTAACGAACTGAGCGATGAAGCACAAGAAATCGGTGCAGTAAACGTCGTTCAAATCCGCGATGGTCATCTGAAGGGTTTCAACAGCGACATCATTGGATTTACACGAAGCATACAGCCATTACTGAAGCCTCATCACAGAAAAGCCTTAATTTTGGGAACCGGTGGTGCCAGCAGAGCCATACGTGTGGGTCTCACACGCTTAGGATTGGAATGGAAGTATGTTAGTCGCTCCCCACATGAAGGTATGTTTACCTATAACGATATTACAGAGCGAACCTTAAAGGAATATGAGGTAATTGTCAACTGTAGCCCTGTTGGCATGTTTCCCAAAACCGACGAATGCCCGGCAATACCTTATAATTATTTGTCGTCAGACAACCTGCTCTATGATTTGGTATATAATCCCGAATCCACTCTCTTTATGAAAAAAGGAGCGCTCCAAGGCGCTGTTGTCAAGAACGGTTTGGAGATGCTTCACCTACAGGCTATTGCCAGCTGGGAATTCTGGAACGAATGATTATACCGTTAGAAGTTAAGCTTTAATTCGAATCCACATTGGAAGGGCTTGTTCATCTGATAATAGCCCCTGTTCATACTTTGGAAATAGAATGTCCTGCAACGACTGTTGTAAATGTTTGCCGCCCACACTCCAAATTCCACGTGCTTACGGTAAAACGAAATTTTTGCATCAAGAGCTGTATAGAACGGCTCACTGACCTGATTATCTTCCGTCCAATAGATTTTTCCCAATCCATGCCAGTTGGCCCTTACCACCATATGGTCTAAAAGTTGTCGGTCAAGTATCTTAGGCAAGGATATAGTATAGTTGGCGCCTAAATCGACCGCATGCTGAGGGATAAAAGGAACGCGATTGCCTTCGCATGAAACACCCGAAGAAAGAACGTTCTCCGTAAACGATGAATGTGTATAGCCATAGCTGGCATGTGCCTGTAAACGGTCTGTAAGTTGAGCACGCATAGAAAGTTCGCCTCCGAAAGATCTGCTTCGCCCCGCATTACTGATTATTTCACCCAACCCGAAAGGATCTATCTGACCTGTCTGCAAATCCGATACGTTTGTCAAGAAAACAGACGCATCTATAAACAGCTTATTCTTTATGGGATTGAGGTGCGTTCCCAACTCGTAATTCCAAGCATATTCCGGTTTGTACAGAGCCAAAGAAGGTACATCCGAGACATTACTGTTATACCCTCCACTTCTATAACCTCTTGATATGGTTCCGTACACATCTCCCTTGGCAAAAGAGTACTGCATCGAGAAACAGGGCATCAGCTGCCACCAGTCGTTGCTTTCACCGGAAAAACTCGCATGATCATATTCCAACCGAAGTCCCAAGGTAACATCCAACCCCATTGCATTAAAAATGTCGCAAAACTTACTTTGATGGTATAGTGCGGCACTATTGGTTGGGGTGTCAAAAAAACGGAGCGAATCTGCCCCCGGCAAAAATTGCTGAAGCAACCACTGATAGGAAAAACTGGCTCCCGTGCTCCATTCCCAATGACGCCAAACACCCGGTCTGCTTTTAACCGTTATCTCATCGGTTAGTGTACGACTGTGTTGCGTTTGCTGAACCTTAAAGATACTAAGATGCGTGAAATCACCGTCCATCTTCAGCTCATCATTCAACAATTGGAATCCGAGCACATTGCCGAGTATCACGTTAGGCCAGTTATACTCGGTTTTAAGACCGATGTTCAGTAAGTGGCGCAGATAAGTATTATCATCGTTGCTTGTTATACGTCCGATATCCTGAGTCAGCTGATCTTTGAAATTATCATTATCAGAAACACTCTCCAAATAAAACGGAAAAGCATCTTGTGAACAAAGTTCATAGTTGGCAAAGAAATCTATTTTCGACGCTTCGTCGGGACGGTACAATAACCTTGCGTGTGCTCGCAGCGACCGGTCTGCATCCACCTTCAAACCAGAAATACTATGGTTAAAGAACTGCCCCCCAGAACGATATGCCACGCCAGCCGAAAGACCCAACTTCTCAGAAAAACGCTGATAATGAGAGACATTGGTATAATGAGCATAATGATTGGCCATGGAACGTTCTATTACCGTCCCTTGGTAATCTATGGGATTCTTGGTCGTAACACAGATAAGTCCCCCCATCGCGTTTCTGCCATACAGTGTACTTTGCGGTCCTCGTAAAATCTCAATCTGCTCAATCTCGCTAATCTTGGAATTAAAAGAACTGTTATTCAACCAAGGAACATCATCTACATACAGACTTACAGCTGGTGAATTTCCACAACTTCCCACGCCTCTCATATACACAGCTGTCGAATGAGCACTACCTAATGACGAGACAAAAAGTCCTGGAACGACAGTCGTCAGGTCTCGGATATCAAAGATGCCACGCTCCCTTATTTCGTCAGCATTAAAAAGCATAGCATTTTGAGAGAAAATGCCCTGAGTCAGGAAAAAAACTATAACAAAATGAGCTATTCTCATTCTTCTCCAAATTGTTTTGCGTCTGCAAAGATAGAAACTTTTTTTCTAAAAAACAATAATTATTGGATGTACATGCATGGGGAATTTGCGTATATAAGATAATTGTATTATCTTTGCACGGCAATTACAAACATATTATAATGAGCAACCAAAGATATATGATGCGCGGCGTCAGTGCTGCCAAGGAAGACGTCCACAATGCAATCAAGAACATAGACAAAGGAATATACCCTCAAGCATTCTGCAAAATCATTCCAGACATATTAGGAGGCGACCCTGAATATTGCAATATCATGCATGCCGACGGAGCCGGAACGAAATCGAGCCTGGCTTATATGTACTGGAAAGAAACTGGCGACCTAAGCGTATGGAAAGGCATTGCCCAGGATGCACTTATCATGAATACAGACGACCTGCTCTGCGTAGGCGCTGTGGATAACATTCTGGTAAGCAGTACCATCGGACGAAACAAGATGCTGATTCCCGGAGAAGTCATCTCAGCCATCATCAACGGAACCGATGAGCTCCTACAGCAGATGCGTGATATGGGTATCGGCATTTATGCCACTGGCGGCGAGACAGCCGATGTTGGCGATTTGGTTCGCACCATCATTGTAGATAGCACTGTTACCTGCCGTATGAAACGCAGCGATGTGATTAACAATGCTAACATCCGCCCCGGTGATGTTATCGTAGGTCTTTCTTCTTGCGGACAAGCCACCTACGAGACAGCATACAACGGTGGTATGGGCAGCAATGGTCTGACCAGCGCCCGCCATGATGTATTCAGCAAATACTTGGCTGAGAAATATCCCGAGAGTTACGACAAGGCCGTGCCTGAAGAACTTGTCTATAGCGGTTCCTACAAACTGACAGACGAGGTAGAAGGCTCTCCTATCAATGCAGGCAAACTGGTCCTCTCCCCCACCCGTACCTATGCTCCTGTGGTAAAGAGACTGCTGGATGAACTTCGCCCCAAGATTCATGGTATGGTGCACTGCACAGGTGGAGCACAGACCAAGGTGCTACATTTCGTGGGTGACAACTGCAGGGTTATCAAGGACAACATGTTCCCCGTTCCTCCCCTCTTCAAGGCTATCATCAAGGAGAGTGGAACAGACTATGCCGAGGCTTACAAGGTATTCAATATGGGCCACCGCCTGGAGGTTTATCTGTCTCCCGAAGATGCCGAGAAGGTGATAGAAATCAGCAAGAGTTTCAACATTGATGCTCAAGTGATCGGCCGCATCGAGGAGGGACAGAAGAGTTTGCTCATCAAGAGCGAGTACGGCGAATTTGAATATTAAGATGCAATGAAACATAGAAAGATTGTCAATTACACCACTAAGGACTGGTTGAAAGGAATGGGTGTTTGGTTCTGTTTAACCGGATTAGGGATGTATGCCTTTCACTCCTGTTTTACAAACAAGGATTATGTCAGCACATTTATGTGTGTCGTCGGTTTAGTCGGATGGGCTATCGTATATTTTATTTTACAGAAAGATATAGACAAGAGGAATCCTCTGGATTAATAGTAACATGGCCGAAAATAATCTTTTAAACAGACTGGAAGGACTTGTTTCCCGATACGAGGAAGTAAGCACGCTTATCACGGACCCTTCCGTAATTGCCGACCAAAAGCGTTACGTAAAACTGACCAAGGAATATAAGGACCTGGGTAAAATTGTTGCTGCCCGGAAGGAATACGTAGGTTGTCTGCAGAATATCGAGGATGCCAAGGAGATGCTTGCCATAGAGGAAGATGCCGACACGAAGGAGATGTTGCGCGAGGAAATGGCAGAAAGTGAGAAACGAATCCCTGCACTGGAAGAGGAAATAAAACTGCTGCTCATCCCTGCCGACCCCGAAGACGACAAGAACGTCATCATGGAAATCCGAGGCGGTACAGGTGGTGATGAGGCTGCCCTGTTTGCCGGCGACCTGTTCCGTATGTACAGCAAGTACATAGAACTGAAAGGCTGGAAGATGGCTGTGAGCAGTTTCTCGGAAGGTGCCGTTGGCGGATTCAAGGAAATCATCTTCAGCGTAACAGGCGAAGGCGTTTATGGAATTCTGAAATACGAATCCGGCGTTCACCGTGTACAACGTGTTCCTGCCACAGAAACCCAGGGACGTGTTCATACCAGTGCTGCTACCGTAGCTGTATTGCCCGAAGCTGAAGAGTTTGACGTGGAGATTAACGAAGGTGCCATCAAATGGGATACTTTCCGAAGCAGTGGAGCGGGCGGTCAGAATGTGAACAAGGTAGAATCCGGTGTTCGTGCCCGATACATGTGGCGCAACCCCTTCACCAACGAAGATGAAGAGATTCTTGTAGAATGTACAGAAACGCGTGACCAGCCCAAAAACAAGGAACGGGCCCTCGCGCGCCTGCGCACATTCATATATGATAAGGAACACCAGAAATACCTGGACGATATTGCATCAAAGCGAAAAACCATGGTTTCAACAGGCGACAGATCTGCCAAAATACGCACCTACAACTATCCTCAGGGGCGTATCACAGACCACCGCATTGGCTATACCATATATAATTTGAACGCTTTCATGGACGGACAGATACAAGACTGCATAGATCACCTGATTGTGGCAGAAAATGCAGAAAGAATGAAAGAAGCAGCGTTGTAAGTTGAAAGTTTAGAGTTTAGAGTTATGACAAGAAAAGAGTTATTTGAAAACATAAAAAAGAAGCAGAGTTTCCTCTGCGTAGGTTTGGACACGGACTTAAAGAAGATTCCTGAGCACTTGCTAAAAGAGGAAGATCCAATCTTCACCTTTAACAAGGCCATCATTGATGCCACTGCCCCCTACTGCGTAGCATACAAGCCCAATCTGGCTTTCTATGAGGCTTTTGGCGTAAAGGGAATGATAGCCTTTGAGAAAACAGTCAAATACCTGAAGGAGAACTACCCCGATCAGTTTATCATAGCGGATGCCAAACGTGGGGATATCGGTAACACCAGCAAGATGTATGCCCGCACTTTCTTTGGCGAATATGATGTGGATGCTCTGACGGTTGCCCCTTACATGGGAGAGGATAGCGTTACGCCCTTCCTAGAAAGCCTCACCCCAGCCCTCTCCAAAGGCGAGGGAGCCACAAAGAACCACTGGGTAATTCTGCTGGCCCTGACCAGCAACAAGGGTTCCTTTGATTTCCAGCTTACAGAGGACAAAGACGGAGAGCGTCTGTTTGAGAAAGTAATCCGCAAGAGCCAGGAGTGGGGAAATGACGAGAACATGATGTTTGTTGTGGGCGCTACACGCGGCGAAATGTTCAAGGACATCCGCAAGGTTGCCCCCAAAGCGTTCCTCCTTGTTCCCGGTATAGGTGCACAAGGTGGTAGTCTTGAAGAAGTATGCAAATACGGAATGATAGATGACTGTGGTCTGATTGTAAACAGCAGCAGAGCCATTATCTATGCAGACAATACAGAAAACTTTGCCACGGTTGCTGGCGAAAAAGCCAAAGAGGTTCAGCAACAGATGGCTCTTTTAGTTGAGAGATTAGAGATTAGAGATTAGAGATTAGACAAATTTATATTAAGGTGGAATTCAGTGCAGAAATGATAGCAGGCCTTATTGGTGGCACCATCGTTGGTGACCCAAAGGCAATAGTCAATAACTTTGCAAAAATCGAGGAGGGAAAACCTGGATGTATCAGTTTCCTTGCCAATGACAAATACGAGCAATACATCTACCAGACTGAAAGCAGTATCGTACTTGTCAATAATAATTTTGAGCCCAAACAAGAGATAAAGGCTACGCTGATAAAAGTTGCCAACGCCAGAGAAGCTGTTGCAAAGCTGCTTCAGATTTACGAAGGCATGAAACCAAAAAGACAAGGCATCAGTGAACTGGCATTCATCGATTCAACAGCCAAAATTGGTAAGGATTGTTACATCGGTCCCTTTGTTGCCATTGAAGAAGGAGTGGAAATTGGTGACGGATGTGTATTCCATCCACATGTGACCATCGGCAGAAACGCCAAAATCGGCAACAACACAGAAATCTATAGCAACGCTGTAGTCTATCATGATTGTAAAGTGGGAAATAACTGCATCCTTCACGCAGGTTGTGTAATTGGAGCAGACGGATTTGGTTTTCAACAGACAGAAACCGGATATGTGAAGATACCACAGATTGGCATTGCCATTATTGAGGATGACGTCGAAATAGGTGCCAACACCTGTATTGACCGCGCTGTTATGGGTGAGACAATTGTTCACAAAGGTGTTAAACTGGACAATCTGGTACAGATAGCACATAACAACGAAATTGGAAGCCACACGGTTATGTCAGCCCAAGTTGGTATTGCAGGCAGTACCAAAGTTGGAGAATGGTGTATGTTTGGCGGACAAGTTGGTGTTGCCGGACATGCCACGATAGCGGACAAGACCATGGCAGGAGCACAGGCTGGCATCCCAAACAGTATAAAGAAACCGGGAACAGGCGTACAAGGTACGCCCGCTATCGACGCCAAGACTTTCTGGAAGTCCAGTGCCCTGTTCAAGAATCTATATCAGATGTGGGTAGATATGAACGATATGAAAAAAGAGATTAAAGTTCTGAAGGAAGAACTTGCATCAAAGAAATAATCATGCTGAAACAAAAAACATTAAACAATAGCTTTTCACTAAGCGGAAAAGGACTGCATACAGGACTGAACCTGACTGTTACCTTTTTGCCTGCGCCTAAGGACCACGGTTATAAAATCCAGCGTGTTGACATGGAAGGGCAACCCATTTTGGATGCAATTGCAGAAAATGTGATAGACACCAAACGAGGAACGGTGCTGGGGAAAGGTAATATCAAATGCAGCACCATCGAACATGCCATGGCTGCATTATATGCCCTGGGAGTTGACAATGTTTTAATTCAAGTTAACGGTCCCGAGTTTCCTATCCTTGATGGTAGCGCCGAACAATATGTAAAAGAAATTCTGCGTGTAGGCACAGTTGAGCAAGACGCAGAAAAGGACTTCTATTACATTACAAAGAAAATGGAGTTTAAGGATGAGGAAACTGGTGCCTGCATCACTCTCCTACCCGACGAAGAATTCTCCATTACCAGCATGATATCCTTTAACGGTCAATTCCTGAGCAGTCAGTTTGCCACACTTGACAACATGGATGACTTCGCAACAGAGATAGCAGCTGCCAGAACATTTGTTTTCGTCAGGGAAATTGAGCCCCTCCTCACAGCAGGACTTATCAAAGGCGGCGACCTGAACAATGCTATCGTTATTTATGAGGAAGAAACCAGTCAGGAAAATCTGGATAAGCTTTGCAAACTTACAGGTGCAGAACATCACGACGCAACAGAATTAGGATATCTGCAGCACAAGAAACTGGTGTGGGACAACGAACCTGCCAGACACAAGCTTTTGGACATCATCGGTGATATGGCGTTGATAGGCAAGCCCATTAGGGGACGCATCATTGCTACTAAACCCGGGCACACCATCAACAACAAATTTGCTCGTATGATGCGAAAAGAAATTCGCAAGCACGAGATTCAGGCCCCCAAATACGACCCCAACAAACCAGCAATAATGGACACGAACCAGATTCGTCAGTTATTGCCGCACAGGTTCCCTATGCTGCTTGTTGACAAAGTAATCGAGATGAAGCCCGACAGCATTGTTGCCATCAAAAATATAACAAGTGACGAGCCATTCTTCCAAGGTCATTTCCCTGCAGAACCCGTCATGCCGGGTGTGCTGATTATCGAGGCCATGGCACAGGCTGGAGGAATCTTGGTGATTAACAACCTGGAAGACGGCTCCGAGTACAGCACCTACTTTATAAAGATAGACAACGTTAAGTTCAAACAGAAAGTAGTCCCCGGTGACACATTGATTTTTAAAGTAGAAACACTGGGGCCATTACGTCATAATATCGGAAGTATGCAAGGATATGCTTTCATTGGTGAGAATTGTGTTGCCGAGGCAACCTTTACTGCCCAAGTAATTAAAAACAAATAAGAATATTGATATGAGCAAAATCAGTCCCCTCGCTTACATTCATCCAGAAGCCATTATTGGAGAAAACTGCGAAATCGGAGCCTTCTGCTATATAGATAAAGGAGTGATTATTGGAGACAACAACACTCTGATGAACAGTGTTACCATGCTTTATGGTGCACGTGTGGGCAATGGAAACATATTCTTTCCAGGAGCTGTAATCAGCGCGATTCCCCAGGACTTGAAATTCAGAGGCGAAGAAACAACGGCAGAAATTGGAAACGACAATAAAATTCGCGAGAATGTAACCATCAACAGAGGAACGGCAGCCAAAGGAAAAACAATTGTCGGCAACAACAACCTACTAATGGAAGGAGCACATGTTGCTCATGATGCCCTTGTAGGTAACGGTTGTATTATCGGCAACAGTACAAAGCTTGCCGGAGAAATAGTAATAGATGACAATGCCATCCTGAGTGCAGGAGTTCTGATGCACCAATTCTGCAGAGTAGGCAGCTATACTATGGTGGGAGGCGGCACCAGATTCAGCCAAAACGTATTACCTTTCAGCCTGTGTGCAAGAGACCCGGCATCATTCTGCGGATTAAACACAATCGGTCTGAGAAGAAGAAACTTTGACAGAGAAATCATTGATAACATCCACATGGCATACCAGATTATCCTCCAGGGGACCGGCAAACTAAACGAGTTGCTGGCTCGAGTTGAAGAGGAGATTCCCATGTCGGACGAAATCAGATACATTCTTGATTTTATCAGATCAAGCAACAGAGGATTCATCAGATAAAAAACATACCAGATGACATTTAGAATTACGATATTCAGTCAAGAAGTGGAAGACTTTGTAATGGAAGCCAAGATAGACGCTGAAGCAAAATTCTCAGAGCTCCACAACCTTATACTAAAAACCTGCAACTATCAGGACATGGGAAGCCACGGATTCCTCATCTGTGACGATGGATGGCATGTAAAGAACCACATACGCCAGACATGTCCCCAGGATTTCGATGCAGAGGAAGACATCAACCTTATGCAAAACACCTCCCTAAGGGACTTCCTTGATGAAGAAGGACAACGGATAGCGTACATTTTTGATCCCGAAGGTAAAAGATTTTTCTTAATGGAAATCAGTGAATTGCTATTCGGACAACCCGAGAAAGAAGGGAGAATAAGCAGGAAGCACGGATTACCACCCGAACAACAGTTAGCAGATGATTCCACTGTCCAACCCATTCCAGAATCGACAAATGCAGATACCGAGGAAGATTTTTATGGGGAAGATGATTTTGAAGAAGGTGAATTAGACATGGAAGGATTCGAAATTGACGAATGAAACTCTTTGTCCTTTTAGGTCCGACAGCAGTAGGCAAGACAGCCTTATCGCTAAAGGTTGCAAAATTATTAGGCAGCCCCATTATCAACTGCGATAGCCGTCAGATTTACAAAGGCATGGAAATTGGAACCGCAGCCCCGACAAAAGAGCAGCTCGAAGAAGTTAAGCATTATTTTGTAAAGATTTTAGAGCTCCAAGAATACTATAGTGCAGCACAATACGAGACTGATGTTATCCAACTTACCAACCAGCTTCAACACTCAAGTGACAACCTGCTTCTTTCAGGGGGAAGCATGATGTACATAGACGCTGTTTGCAATGGCATTGATGACATACCAAACATAGATGCTGAAATACGAAATGATCTGAAGGAACGGCTTCAGAAAGAAGGGTTGGACTCATTAAGGCATGAACTGAAGTTGCTCGATCCAGACTATTATGACATTGTTGACCTTAAAAATCCCAAAAGAATCGTTCACGCTTTGGAAATATGTTATACCTCAGGAAAGGCCTATTCATCCTTCCGCATTCATAAAAAGAAAGAAAGGCCTTTTCAAATAATAAAGATTGGACTGAAAAGGGAAAGAAGCGAACTCTTCGACAGAATCAACAAAAGGGTGGATAATATGATAGAAGAAGGACTGTTGGAAGAAGCCAGAAGACTTTATCCATATCGACACTTGAACGCCTTAAACACAGTTGGCTACAAAGAGATTTTCCAATATTTCGACGGAGCATGGGATTTGACTTATGCAACTGAAAAAATCAAGAAGAACACCAGAGACTATGCCAAGAAACAGATGACATGGTTCGCCCACGACAACGATATACATTGGTTTTCTCCTGACAACGGGAAAGAAATAACAGACTTTATAACAGCACATATATAATCAACGCTATGGAACCGAAGCTCACAGCCATTTGGAACAGATTCAAGGTCATCGTAAAAAGAATTTACACTGGACCATGGTACAAAAAGATAGCCGTATGGATATGTACGTTATTTTTTTCTGTATTGGCATTCTTTTTCGCCATAGACAGCAATTTATTCTATCTGTTTGGCAGTACACCTGATTTTGACGAAATAAAGGATCCCACCGTCAGTGAAGCATCCGAAGTATATAGCGCAGACGGGAAACTGATAGGAAGATTCTATAACGAAGACAGGACACCAGTAGAATACAATGAAATTTCCCCTATCTTAATACGAACCCTGATTGACACAGAAGATGAAAGGTTCTACCATCATCACGGGGTTGATTACCAAGGACTTTTTTCTGCCATGAAAGATATTTTCTCAGGACATGCCCGAGGAGCCAGCACCATAACACAGCAGCTGGCAAAAAACATGTTCCGCGTTCGCACAAAGCACAAGAATGGACTCTTGGGAAATGTTCCGGGATTGAGAATACTGATTATGAAGGCTAAAGAATGGATTGTAGCTACAAAATTGGAAATGATCTTCGATAAGGAAGATATCCTGAACATGTATCTCAACACAGTTGATTTTGGCTACAATTCATTTGGAATCAAAACAGCCTCTTCCAGGTATTTCAACACCACCCCCGACCGACTCACATACGAACAGGCTGCAGTTTTGGTTGGCTTACTAAAAGCAACCAGTATATACAATCCGTTAAAGAATCCCAAAAACAGTCTCGAAAGACGTAATACAGTACTGGATATAGTGTACAGTCATCACCACATTGTAATCAACGGTGCTCCTGCAAGTGCCGCACAACTGGATTCGCTAAAATCGATTCCAATTGAACTGGCACCCAAAAGCAACGGTCAATCTCCCAACGAATTTGCGCCATATTTCCGCGACGAATTGGTAGAATACATTGATATACTTTGCGAGATGGGTGAAGTACCTGGGTATGATGCAACAAATAAACTAGACCTCTATTCCGACGGATTAAAGATTCACACCACATTGGACACAAGGTTGCAAAAATATGCCGAAGAAGCGGTAATGAAGAAAATGAAGTCCCTCCAGAAGCAATTCTATGCCCACTGGGGAAACACCCCGCCGTGGCAAGACAGCAAACACAGGGAAATTCCCGATTTTATTGAAAACATCGCTAAGAAAACGTCAGAATACCAAAGATTAAAGAAAAAATATTCCGACAATACAGACTCCATCGACTACTACATGAACCTACCTCATCCCGTAAAAGTTTTTTCTTATGACGGCCACACCGTCAAAGAATTAAGCACCATGGACTCCATACGCTATATGGTCAGATTCATGCACTGCGGTTTCATCGCAATAGAGCCGGACACCAGAGAGGTTAAAGCGTGGATAGGAAACATTGACTACGACACATGGAATTTTGACAACATAACAGCCAAGCACCAGCCCGGATCCACATTCAAACTTTTCGTTTATACAGAAGCTATGAATCAAGGTATGACCCCTTGTACCAGGAAACTGGACAGTTGGGCTTCCTACAAAGAACCTGGAGACGATAAAGCATGGACGCCTCACAATGCAAACGGAACATTCTCCGACACGGAGATGACACTCAAGAGAGCCTTCGCCAGCAGCATAAACAGTGTAGCTGTAAAAGTAGGACTGGAAGTCGGTGTAAAGAACATCATAAACACAGCCCATGAGATGGGCATCCAGACGCCATTAAAAGAAGCGAAATCCATTTGCTTGGGGAGCAGTGTCGTTGACCTTCTGGAACTCACAAACAGCTATTGTACCATTGCCAATGACGGGAAATACAATATGCCGATAATGATTACCAGCATTGAAGATCGGGACGGAAATATTATTTACAAATCCAAGAAAAACGAAAAGCAGGCAGTTCCATATAAATCAGCCTACCTGATGCAAATATTATTAAGAGGCGGACTGCACGGAACCTCTGCTGCCATGTGGGAATACATTGGAGGCTTAACCCAGACAACTGACTTTGGAGGTAAAACCGGGACAAGCAACAATCATGCAGACGCATGGTACATAGGCGTTACGCCAAAATTGGTTGGCGGAGTATGGGTTGGCGGAGAGTTCCCAAGCATTCATTTCAGAACAGGAGCGCTGGGGCAAGGAGGCAGAGCTGCCTTACCCATTTTCGGAGATTTTATCAAGAATGTTTTGCGAGACGAGAGATTCAGCAAATACAAAGCCAAGTTCCCTGAGCCAAAAGGCCTCGATCCTAACTTATGGCAATGCAGCGACTATGTCGAGGAACCAGACAGCACCTTGTCCGACGAAAATGAATCGTCGGATTATTCAGATGGTGAAATAACATCAAACAACAGCACAATTGAACCGCAAAACGAGTTCCCGACCTCCGAAGAATGAAAAAGAGGCACCCGATTTGTTAATTAGTCTTAAATTTAGGCACGAAAAACGACTTCCCTAGCGGGGTTTCAGTAAAAAAACGTAAATTTGCTCTGTTAAGCACATAAAATGTGCAAAAAAGTGATAAGAAACATAAATAATTTAAACTAAAATAACACAAAAAAAATGCGTATGACAAACCCTTTAAGCAAATGGAGTAGGCAATCATCACGAATGATTTGCCTAATGGCAGCTTGCGGGCTAACGTATGCTTGTTCCGATCAGTTTATTTATGACGACCAAAAGCCGGACTGGTTGAACACGAGCATTTACGAAAGTCTGGAAAAGTCTGGCAATTTCACTACGTATCTGAGATTGCTTGCAGACGAGGACGTTAATCCCAAGAACGACGCATCGCGTAATTTAACAGACGAGTTGAAGAAAACGGGTTCTAAGACCGTCTTTGTTGCTGATGATGCTGCATGGGAAGCGTTCTTCAAGAAAAATGCAACGCTGCCAGAAAGTAATCCTTGGCATTATGCCACATCGTACGAGAACCTGAGTGTAGCACAGAAAAAACTGATGATTCACACCAGTATGCTCAACAATGCCATCGTTATGGAAAATTTGGCAAGTAGCGAGGCTAGCGGTGATAACTCACCCACACGTGGTGAGTACATGCGTCGTTTTACCGATGTAGCAAAAACCGACACCATCTCTTATGTTGCTTCACAGGATTTACCATACACCATGAGTCCTGTTGACAAGGACTATTGGGCACGTTTCCGTCAGGAAAACGGAGGAAATGGTATTTATTTGGTTGCTGACTCAAGCCTTACCATGATGCTCCACTTTACACAGGAGCACATGTCAAGGAACAACATCGACAGTGATTTCGACTTCCCCAAATTTATGGGCCGCGAGCGTATTACCAGCGATGTTCACATCTATGACGCACATCTTGACAGCACTGATATCGTTTGTCAGAACGGTTACGTAAACATGACAGAGAAGCCCCTCTGTCCATTGCCAAGTATGGCTGAAGTAATACGTACCAACGGACAGACCAACATTTTCAGCCACATGCTGGACCGTTACAGTGCTCCATACTTCAATCGTCGAATTACCGAGGATTACAAGGTACTTCACCCGGATTTCCAGGATTCTATTTTTACAAAGCGTTATATCTCAGATATGAGTGCAGGAGGTAGAGCCCTGAATTCTGAGCCAGGTCCCAGAGGTACATATACTAAGTACTATCCTTATAAATGGGCTTCCGACCAGATGCCCAAAGAATACAAGGACTACGCAGGTTCTGGAGAAGCCAGCTTAAAGTATGACCCTGCTTGGAACGAATATTACGAAGACCCACAGCACCCCGAAAATCGCGAGAAAGACATGGCAGCCATGTTCGTGCCCAACGATTCAACCCTGTGGGACTATTTCACACGCGCCGGTGGTATGCAGTTGGTTAAAACATATTATGTACGCGAGAAAACCGAATATCAGATTCCAAACGGTATCGTAGGCGGTAGAGGCAACGTTCACGACAGGCCCTATACCGTTCCTACCACTTACGAGGAATTGTACGAGCAGATCGACTGTATTCCTTTGACCGTTCTGCAGAAGCTTATTAATATAATAATGTTACGCTCATTTGTCGGCTCAGTTCCCAGCAAGATGACAAAGCAGAAAGACGATGCCCTGGAGCAGTTGTTCTATCCCGAGGATATCGACAAGATTGACACATGTATCATGGCAAGCAATGGTGCTGTATATCTGATGAACCAGATTTACGGTCCTGCCGACTTTACTTCTGTTACAGCCCCTGCATTCATCAGTACAACCAACAAGATTATGAGTTGGGCTATTTACGACCAGAACAAGATGGGACTTAACTACTATGCTTACCTGAAGGCTATGCAGAGTAGATTTACCTTCTTTATGCCCAGCGACGAAGGTCTTGCATGGTATTACGACCCCACCAGCATTAAGAGTAAGACACCTCGTGTAATCGAAATGAAGTACAAGAACGTGCCATCTGGTGAAGTTGCTGTACAGGCTAACTGCTGGAAATACTGCGATCCCTATAAGATTAATCCTGGAGAAATCGGTTCTAGAGGACAACAGCTTGTAGGAGCTGCCGGTAAGATTGATGCAGCCGATATCACCAACCGTCTGAAGGATATTCTGGAGAGCCACACCATCGTACACGACGGAACCAACCCCATTGACGGAGAAGACGAATACTTCCTTTCTAAGAATGGTAACGCCATCAAGGTGATTCGCGACGAGGAAAACAACATCATTGGCGCCAAGGGCGGTTTCCAGATCGAGAACGAGAGAAATGGTATAACGGTTGAGAACCCTGGTGTTACCAGTTGTAAAGTAACCGACCCATTCCCCAACCTGAAGAACGGTAGTACCTATGTATTAGGAGCCCCACTGGTTCCCACATACCGTAGTGTCTGGAGTATTTTCACAGATGACATGAAGGAAGATGCCGCTTACAATCCTAAGGGCTATTCTGATGCTGCCTGGGAAGCAAATCCCTACAGCGCCTTCTACGACCTCTGCTCGGCAGATGCATACGAAAACGAGATTATCGGTTGCGGTCTGGTTGATGTCAAGTTGACTGACTCTGAGAAAAAGGCTGCCAAGAAGAAGTTCCTGGTCTTCACAAAGGACAATGGTCTCGACTACAACATTCAGTTCTTTAATAACTACCGCTACACCATCTTTGTTCCCACAAACGATGCTATTCGTGAAGCTATCGCAAATGGTCTGCCCACATGGGAAGATATTTACGAGGACTATCATTCACACTGTAAGCACAGAGTTAACGCTGAAACAGGAGAATGGGAAAAAGACGCTGATGGCGAATATGAATATACCGACGAGTTGGAAACATACGAAGACAGCGTACGCATCCAAGCCAAGATTACCTATCTTACCAACTTCATCCGCTATCACTTCGCTGATAACTCTGTATTTGCAGACAAGTCGGAACTTACCGATGCTAACGGAGAAATGGTAACCTCAAGTTACGACCACGAAACAGGCCTGTTCTGCAAGATTCACGTTGACCGTATCAAGCAGGGAGACGGTGCAGTTCTCCGTGTCTGCGACGATGTCACATACAAGCAGGATCGAAGCAACAAGATGCCTACTGTAGGAGAGAAGAACGTCCTGGCACGTGATATTTCATGTAACAAGGCTCCTAAAGGTATAGCCATGACTGGTGTTGTACTTGATGCATCCAGCGCTGCAGTAATTCACCAGATCGACGGTGTACTGAATCACACAGCATTGGAAGGCGGTCGTCACGACAGCACTTGGAGCACAACGGCTAATGCAAGGAAATACATTAAGAGATACGCCATTGTAGCAAACAAATAATTTACTATCACTATGAATAAAATAACAAAGCTTATATTGCTATGGGTGATAGCCCTGATGGCTTTGCCCGCAAGCGCACAGCAACGGCGTATCTCCGGTACTGTATCTGATGATATCGATGTCATCATCGGAGCCAACGTCGCAGAGTATGACAAGAACAACCGTATTGTTAGTCAGACCGTAACTGATATGAACGGTAACTTTACCATGAATATCAAGGATCCTAACAACACCATTAAGATTTCTTATATCGGCTACCATCCGCACACGGAAAAAATTGGTAGCAAGACCAAATTTACCGTAACACTTAAAGATGCCACTAAGACTTTAACGACCCTTGATGTTGTTGCCAAGGCAAAGGCTCCCACCACAGGTTTGGAAATCCCCGCACGTGAATATTCAGGAGCTGTACAGAAATTCAGCATGGAGGATATGGAAGGTCTCCCCTTCGAGTCTGTTGACCAGGCACTACAAGGTCAGATCGCAGGTTTGGATATCGTACCCAACTCTGGTAACCTGGGTTCCGGTACTACCATGCGTCTGCGTGGTATTACCACCATCAATGGTAACAAACAGCCTCTGATTGTCTTGAATGACCATATCTTCGAGATTCCCGACGAATACAAGGAAGAGAATTTCGAGGATTACGACAACGAGGAGCAGTTCTCTACCCTCTTGAGTGTGAACCCCGAGGATATTGAAAGTATCACCGTTCTGAAGGATGCCGCTTCAACAGCCAAGTGGGGTATGAAGGGTGCTGCCGGTGTTATCGAAATTAAGACCAAACGTGGTAAGAAAGGTAAGACACGTGTAAACTTCAGCTATAAGTTTACCGGTACTTGGCAGCCCCAAGGCTACAAGATGCTGGATGGCGACGGTTATACAATGTATATGAAGGAGTCTTACTATAACCCCTATCAGAGACCAACATCTGAATACGGACTCTTTGAATTAGACTATGACCGCTCAAAGCCAAACATTTACAACAACTACAACAAGAACACCGATTGGGTGAAAGAGGTAAAGCGTTTCGGACAGGAACACAGATTCTCTATTAACCTCAATGGTGGTGGCGAGAAGGCACTCTTCCGTATCAGTGCCAACTATGACAAGAGTACCGGTACTATTATTGGCCAGACCATGGACCGTTTCACTACCAATACCGCTTTGGACTATTGGGTTAGTGACCGTATCAAGTTCAGTTCTACCATCGACTTAGGTTTCTATAACAACAACAAGAACTATGGTAACGATATTCTGGACCGTGCCTATAAGGCCATGCCTAACATGAGTGTTATGGAGTACGACTCTCAGGGTTACCTCACCGGCAACTACTTTAACATGTTGCCTCTGGCAGCCCAATACTCTACAAGTAGTATCGGTGAAGTTCCTAATGACGGTTATCACACCTCTTATTATTTGCGTGATATGTTCAGAAACGGAAACCCCGTAGCACGTGCACGATTGGCATGGTGGAAGATGAAGCAGTACAATTTGAAGCCCCAGTTCAGCATCGAGTACAAGTTGCTGGGCAAAGATTCAGAGCACCACCGTTTGGACTATGTAGGTGACGTTGAGTTGCAGGTATTCAACACCAGTAACGACAACTACTGCCCCAGTGTGTTGAGAACCATGGATTGGGTCTGGGGTGGAGACCATGCAGCTTATTTCGCACCCAACGACCCCATGCCCAACGAACGAAACTACGTAAGCAACGACGAGGCCAAGACCTTACAGTTCTCTACCCGTCACGACTTGCGCTACTACTCTGCTTTTGCCAACAAGGACCACAGTCTTTCTGCATTGGCCCGCTTTGAATTGGTAACAGGTAGCGGAAGTTCTCAGGCTATGGGTCTGTGGAACGTGCCCGACGGTATTACCGATCCTTCCGTTGAAGGTTTGCTTCGCTCTGCAAGTGCAAACACAAGCGAATGGCGCAGTCAGTCTTTCTTCTTTAACACGCACTATTCCTACAAGAGCAAATATAACCTGGATGCCTCTGTACGTATAGACGGTAGCACAGGTTTCGGTTCCGGCCATAAGTACGGTACATTCCCCTCTGTTGCCGGACGTTGGAATATCAGCGACGAGAAATTTATGGACTGGAGTGATAAATGGCTCCAAATGCTGGCTGTACGTTTCAGCTGGGGTCTCGTAGGAAATACTGGCGGTAGCGGCAGTGACCAGTACAACAAGTACAGAACAGACGGTTACTACAATGGTCACCAGGTAATTATTCCTGAAAACCTTTCTCTTACAGAACTCCGTTGGGAAAAAGTTCAGAAGTTCAACGTCGGTTTCAATTTGGAACTCTTTAATGGTCTGCTCAATTTCGATGCAGAAATCTACAACCACAAGACTACCGACCTTATCATGAAAGATCTTCGTATCTCCAGTGCCAACGGTTTCAGTACTTTAGGTCTGGTAAACGGTGGTACCATGCGTAACAAGGGTTGGGAAATCAACTTCAACACCGGTAAGATATGTAAGATTGGTAAGTTCTCCATGAAATTACGTGGAAACTTAGCACAGAACTTCAACGAGGTAGAAGAGATGAATCCTATCCTTCTTGAAAATCTGAATGGTTCCGATACCTATCAGCCAGGAAACATGGGATGGAACAGACGTGTACAGATTGGCAATGCTCTGGGTTCATTCTATGGTCTTCACTACTTAGGTGTTTACAAGTACGACTATGACCATAACGGTTACACCACCAAGTCAATTGCCGACTATGGCTATGCCGAGTACAACAACAGTGGTTACGACCGCAAGGGTAACCCCATCAATACCGCTGCTGCTGCAGCCCGTCGTGGTGATATTGCTACCTGTCCTATTGCATACGATGCAGACGGTAACATGCTTACCAATGCCAAGGGTGAGCCTCTGCCCATGTATTACTGCTACAACGAGGGATACCGCAAGAAGTTCTCCGGTGGTGATGCCATCTATGAGGATATCAACCACGATGGTCAGATTGACCGTTATGATATGGTTTACCTTGGCAACTCTAACCCCAAGTGTAATGGTGGTTTCGGTATCCAGCTTTATTATGGTAAGTTCTCTATTAACGCAGGTTTCAACTTCCGTCTGGGTAACATGATTTTCAACTACGCCCGTATGGAATACGAGAGCATGTACAACAACAACAACCAGAGCTATGCAAGCACATGGCGTTGGCGTAAGAACGGCGACGAGACCGTCATTCCACGTGCCCTCAACAACTACGGAACCGGTTACAAGAGCTACAACTCTCTGATGAGCGACCGCTATATCGAAAAAGGAGACTACCTGCGTTTGCAGTATATTCAGATTAGCTACGATTTCGATGCGAAGAAGTTGAAGAAGTTCGGTATCAACAACCTCAAGTTGTTTGCCTCAGTTCAAAACCCATTCGTTTGGTCAAGGTACACGGGTGTTGATCCTGACGTATCTCCTACAGGCTATGATTGTGCAGTCGATAGAAGTAAGACTCCACGTAACAAGTCATTCACATGCAGTTTAAACATCGGATTCTAAAATTTCAAACAGATGAAAAAGATAAATCATATATACAAATCTGCCTGCTTGTTTGGATTGCTGGCTGTAGGATTAGCATCTTGCGAAGACTACCTGACAATCTATCCTACAGACCGTGTTGTTGAGGAAGACTTCTGGGAAGACTTGAATGACCTCAATGGCGTTCGTTACGGTGCCTACAAGCAAATGGCAAGCACAGTCGAAAATATGTTCTATTGGGGCGATCTCCGTTCAGACTCCTATAAGTTGAACACTGAAACACATTCAGAACAGGATAGCCACGATCGGTTAAGTAACATCCTGATTGGTATGCCCGACTCCAGTATGAATTGCTATGACTGGGGTGGCGTTTACAAGACCATCAACTTTTGTAACAAGGTATTGAAGCATGGTCCTGAAGTATTGGAGAGAGACAAGCAGTTTACTACCACAGAGTGGTACTACATGCGTGCTGAGATGACGGCACTCCGCGCTCTTAATTACTTCTACCTGATTCGTGCCTTTAAGGACGTTCCCTACACCACAAAGATTATCAACAGCGATAAAGAAGTAATAGATACATTCCGCCTCACCAACCAGTTGGTGGTTCTGGATTCTATTATTCTGGATTGTGAGAGAGTGGCAGGTCAGGCACGTAACCGTTTTGCCAACAATGCAGATACCAAGGGTATGATTACCAATGCTGCCATCTATGCAATGTTGGCTGATATGTACCTTTGGCGTGGTTCACTACACGAAGGCCGTGGTATAAAGAACGATACCGTAAAAGTGGTGAAGCCCGATGGAACTGTTGATTCTGTAGCCCATACCCCAGTAGGCGACTACGACCTGGCTGTCCAGTGGGCCGACAAAGCTTTGGAATCACACCATCGTCAGGTAGAGGATTACTTTGCATCTATGACGTTTGGCGGCTCCAGAACGGAAATCGTTTCTTATGGTTTACCCAATGTTGACCTGATAAAGAACAATTTCACGGGTGTACACCAGAGTACCATTCCCATCCTTAGATCCCAGGACGATATATTCTATGAAGGAAACAGTATAGAAAGTATCTTTGAGTTACAGTACAGAGTGTCCGACGGTTTAAAGAACGAAATTGTCAACAACTTCTATGGTTATTCTACAAGAGCAAACCTGATGGTTGCTGAGGATGCCATGAAAGAAGCCTGCGAGAAAGACGAAAAATTACAGAAGTTCGATACCCGTCTGTGGGTCGGCTGTCAGGTTTATGTCAATGACCCCCAGGCAAAATCCGGCTACTACTGCTTAAAGTATCAGAATCCCACATTTGTACTGGAAGGTCAGGGAGCCAATCGCAAGATTAGATACGCTTTAACCGAAGGTAACGAGAGTTACAATAACTGGATTATCTACCGAACAACAGATGTCATGCTGATGAAGGCTGAGGCTTTGGCTTGTGCCAAGAAGGAGACGAATACAGTTAAAAGCATCCTGAATGCCATCAACCGTCGTTCTTACTGCGACATCGAGGAAGGAAAACAGCCCGCCGAAGACGGTTCAGGTACGATAGGAGACATTAAGGTGGCTTCAGACTGGTCTGGTAAGAAGGCAACGACTCCTAAGATTAACGGTTTACAGAAGACCGTTATGAACCAGCGTCAGATAGAACTCTTAGCCGAGGGAAAACGTTGGTTCGACCTTGTTCGTCTCGCTGAGCGAATATGTAACAACAATGCCGATTCTCCCGATGAGCGCGAGAATCCTGAAGGTGTAGAAAAGGGTGAACCCGGATACGTTGGCAATGGAATGTCTGGTATGAGCGCCGTAGTAGAGTGCTTCATGCAGAACTCTGTTAGCAATTCCTATAGTACCCTGATAAACAGGTTCAAGAATCGCTGGGGTCTTTACTCTCCTATTTATGAGCAGGAAGTAAAGTCAAGCCGCGGTTATATTCTTCAGAATCCTGTATGGAACAAATCAAGATATGAACAGTAAGTTGGTATAAACAGGAATTTAAAGAAATATCAAATATGGCTAACAATAAAATCAAAAAATACATTGGAGCAGTTGCTTTGGGAACTGTCATTCTGGCAGTGCCCAGTTGCTCTGATGATCACTTCGACGTTAACTACGGAGGTGACAACAATTCTCCTATTGCTACTAAGACACTGTGGGAGCTCATTAACGAGAACCCCAATCTGAGTAGATTCAAGACGATAGCAGAAACGGCAAAGTATTGGAAAGACGAAAACCATCCCGTTCAGAACTGGACATTTGCCGATGTACTGAAGAGCGGACAGTTGGCTACTGTATGGGCTCCGGAAAATGATTCTTTCACAGAAGCAGAGTACCAGAATCTTTTACAGAGATGCGAGACTGACGGCTACAATTTACAGCAGCAGTTCATCAACAACCACATGGCTCTCTGGCGCAAGAATATCTCTGACCCAGGTATTGATACCATCAAGATGATGAACGGAAAGAATCTGATCTTCGATAAGGCAGATACCGCCAAATGCACAATTCAGGGTGTTACGATTAACAAGAAGAACATTGCCGCCCTGAACGGTACGTTGCATACTATCAAAGGGACTACCCCCTTCCACTACAATTTCTATGAATATCTGAAGTTCAGTCCGTCGCTACCACTGATGTCTGCATACGTTGTATCCAAGGACACTACAGAGTTCTTCAAAGAAGCCAGTATAGAAGGACTACCCGACAAAGATGGTAACCCCTCATACGTGGACAGTGTGTACAGGACCACAAACATCCTGTTTGAAAGACACTCATACACACCCAATTCAGGTGCTGAGACATGGGATATGCCTCAGGAGTGTTTCGATGCACGTATCAACCAAGAAGACTCTGCCTTCATCATGGTTATGCCTACAGATGCAGCCTGGACTGCTGCAAAACAAAAGATCGGAAGTCTTTACAAGTATCCCGAGAAGTATGAAGACAAGATAAAGGGAAACGACGGTACTTCCTCGATTCGTACCATCGCAGATCCCGACTCCCTGGCAAATATGAGTATCAACATGGATCTTACCACCCCATTGGTATTTAATGTAAACAAGCAGCCCAAGGTTGGCAGCAAGCTCTGGACACTGGAAGATTTCATAGCTAATAAGGGAGCTACTGCAGAATACCTGCTGAATACATACGGAGATACACTGCGTAATATCACCGACTCTACATATACCTGGGACAAGACCAGCATCTTTAATGGTAAATTGGTTGAAATGAGTAACGGTTATGCTTACGAGGCAAACGAGTGGGCCTTCCCAAGAGCTCTGTATAATCCCGATGTTGAAGTTGAAATAGACGGTACAAATGCATTCTATTATACCACCAGTCCTTCTTACTACAAGTTGGGCTCTGATGCAAGAACCATCAGTTTCAACAACACCCTCTATTCAGAAATTGCCGACAAGTACGGACACGTAAGTCGTAACAACTTCTACTATTTGGCAGCTCCTGGCCCAACAGCCAACCCACATGTAGAGATTAAGTTGTTGGGCAACCTTGCCAGCACCTCTCCAGTAGTAACATACGGACAGCAAGCACAGGTGATGAGTGGAAAGTACGATATCTATGTCGTATGCGTTCCTTACTGGTATCGTTTAATTTCTGATAATGGAGGTATTGGCGATGACTTTTACACATGGGAGATAGTAGAGGAAGGAGAAGATGAAATCAAAACGGTAAAAGGCATAAACCAGCAATACATCGACTCTATTTCCGCTATTACAAAACAGACCTTCTGGGGTCAGATTCGCTACAACAACAATGCTGCCAACGGCAAGGATATTACCAGCAAGAAGTCATCTAATATAGAATATGACGGTACAAAGGTTGATACCCTCCTGGTGTTCGAAGACTTTGAGTTCCCATACTCTTACAAGAACCTGACCTATAGCTATCCTACCCTGATTCTTGAAGGAGCTACTAAGAGTGCTACCGCAAAGAAGGGATTCATTTACCACATGTTTATAGACCGCGTAATTCTGAAAAGTAAGGAAACCGGTGAAGAAACAATTCTCGACCCTCAGTAAACCATTACAATGATGAAAAAGATATTAAGTGATACATTCATGCACAAGACACTGAAAACAGGTCTGTGTTTCCTGTTGCTTTCCGGTTTGAGCATTCCCAGCGTTTATGCGCAGGATGAAGTGGAAAGTACCGAAGGAGAAGAAGAAGAGGTTGTCGTACGGAAGGCTCCCAAAAAGCCAGAGAAAGTGTACGAGACAAGAACGGTGAAGGGTGTTGTCACCGATGAGGCAACCGGTGAGCCAATGGGTGGTGTACGTATTCAGGCCTTAGGTCTGGCAAGATACTCTACACTGACTGAGGATGATGGTTCCTATACCCTCGACATCCCCGTTTTCTCTGATGCTGTTTATGCTTACGCTGAAGGTTATAATCCCGTTCAGTGTGCAGTTAAAAACGGTGAAGCAAATATAAAACTTATTGATACCAGTTTCAACGTGTTCTACACAGAAGGTACTACCATTACCGCACAGAAGACAATCAAATTGGACGAGACCAGCAGTATCAGTGTCGATGAAGACATTGAAAAGAAACTGGCAGGTGATATCCATACCGTTCTGCGTAATGGTACACCCGGTATCGGTAACTTCATGACAATCCGTGGTGTTAACTCAATCAATGCCAATGTGCAGCCCCTGATTATCCTGGACGGCAATATTCTGGATGCCCAGTATGACAGAATGGCTACGCACGAAGGTTTCTTCAACAACCTGCTTGCCGGTATAGACCCAGAGAACATCGAGTCTGTCCAAGTGCTGAAGAACGGAACGGCACTGTATGGTGCCAAGGGTGGTAACGGTGTTATCCTCATCAATACCAAGCGTGGAAAGAGTATGGCAACCAAGATTAATCTCCGTATCTACGGCGGTGTTGAACTTATGCCTTCTACTCTGCCCGTACTGAATGGAGACCAGTACTCAACTTATCTGAGTGACGTTATCAGCAGTCTGGACAATATCAGAGTTAATAATCTTACCAATGTTCCCTTCTTGGATAAGAGTCCATCGAACTACTACCGTAAGATATACAGCAATAACGAAAACTGGCAGGACGGCCTTTACCGGACAGCCGCTACCCAGAATTACAAACTGAGTGTAGAAGGTGGAGATGATGTCGGTATGTATGCCCTCTCTTTGGGTTATGCATCCAGCAAAGCCAATGCCAAGGGTACAGGAATGAACCGCCTGAACCTGCGTTTCAACACGGACATTGAGATATTCCCGAAACTGAAAACAGGTTTGGATATTGCATACAACCAGGTAAGTTACGATTTATTGGATCAGGGTTGGAGCGAGGACTACTCTATGCAGAACATCGGTTCTCCCAACGTGCTGGGCGTAGTGCAGGCTCCATTCATCAGCAGGTACGCCTACTATTATGACGAGAACTCAACAGATCCCATTCCATCCAATCGTCTGAAGCTCTCTAATGAATATGCAGGTAAGTATGCTTCCGAGGGTGGTAACTATGTGGTGAACCCCTTCCAGTTTAACGACTATATTGGTAACACACGTTTGAACGAGTCACTGCGTAACCCTTACTGGATTCTTCGGAATGGTGACGGTAAGACAAAGAACTACGCTCAGAATACAGTTATCGATATCAACGTTAGTCCTAAGTGGCAGGTTACAAGAACCTTCAGCATCAGTGACCGTTTCAACTTCCAGATGAACCGTAACAACGAGAAGTACTTCCTTCCTGTCAACGGTACGACACCTTACTTCCTGCAGGATTTAGGTTACATCGACAGTATGCAGAAGACACTCTTCTCCAAGGAGACCACTCTTAACAACGATCTGCGTCTGGAGTGGGCCAAGAACTACGGAGCACATACTGTAGATATATTTGGAGGCTGGCGCTATAACAAATTCTCGTTCAGTTACAACTACATGAGCGGTTATAACAACGAGAACGATAAACTGCCCATCATCAACAAGAACATGGACTACATCAACTACGGTGGCACCAACGACGAATGGTCTGATATGACCTACTACCTGAATGCAGGCTATAACTTCAAGAACCGTTACTTTGCAGAGTTTGCTTTAAGTGCTCAGTCTGCAAGCCGCTTCGGAGAAAATACCAAGTCTGGTATCAAGGCATTTGGCGTTAGCTGGGGTATCTTCCCATCACTGCAATTAGGCTGGCTCATCAGCAACGAGAAATGGTTCAAAGCCAAAGCCGTTAACTACCTGAAACTGACAGCCGGTGTGGATATGAGCGGTAACGATGACCTCGACTACTATGCTGCACGTACCTACTGGGAAAGCCAGCGAGTTACCCACACAACAGTAGGTCTCTACCTCAAGAATATTGCCAACAGCGGTATTCAGTGGGAGACAACCACAAAGTGGAACATTGGTTTGCAGGGAAGCTTCCTGAACAACCGTTTGCAGGCAGGCATCGACATCTACTGGCATAAGACAGACAACCTGCTAACCCAAAAGGAGCTTAGCTATGTATCTGGTATGACTCAGTACTGGACCAATGAGGGTCAGCTTAAAAACAAGGGTGTTGAATTTAACATCAATGCTGCTATTATTAACAAGAAGGACTGGAAGTGGGAATTGGGCGCTACCCTTGGACATTACAGAAACAAGATTACCGACTTACCCGTCAGTCTGAGCAACATCATGACACTTTCGGATGTTAATGGCAACAACGTACAGGTCATCCACGGCTATACCAATAGCGTTTATGGCAAGGATAATATCCTTACCGCTGTTGGCGAGGCTGTAGGCAGCTTCTATGGATGGCAGACAGCCGGCGTATTCTCTAAAGATGAAGAAGCAAGTCAGGCAGGTAAACTGGGCTACCTGAAATATCCTACCGGCATTGCTGATGAAAACAAGAAATATGCCAACTTCCAGGCCGGTGACGTTCACTTTATTGACCAGAACGGTGACGGAGTCATCGACGATGCCGACAAGGTTGTCCTTGGCAACCCCCACCCCGATATCTACGGTAACATCTTCACCAGTCTATCCTGGAAGAACCTCCGTTTGGATATGAACTTCAAGTACAGCATTGGTAACGATATTTACAACTACCAGCGCTCAAGAATTGAAGGTATGAATACCACCTACAACCAGAGCACAGCCGTATTACGCCGCTGGACATACGAAGGTCAGAATACCGATATGCCTCGTGCTAGCTTTGCTAATACAGAAGACTGGCGCAACAATGAACGTATGTCTGACCGTTGGATTGAAAACGGCAGCTACCTGAAGTTGAAGAACGTTCGCCTTACCTATAAGATACCCTATTCTAACAGCTGGCTGTTAGGTCTGAAGGTATGGGGTGAAGCCAACAACCTATTCACTTTAACCAAGTATTTGGGAACAGATCCCGAGATGAGCAGCCACAATGGTATTCTCTATCAGGGTATCGACACAGGCCTGATTCCAAGAGGCCGCAGTTTCAACTTTGGTGTAACCATCAACCTGTAATCAGAAGAATATAAGATTATGAAAAGGAAATCAATTATAAGCTTGCTTATCTGCAGCATGACACTGGGTATGATGAATACATCATGCAAGGACATGCTGACACCAGATAGTGAACGCCACTCATACGAAGTGGCTCAGGATACCCTGTATTCCTATTGGGGTATTCTAAAGTCTTTGCAGAATATTGCAGAGCGTTATGTGATTCTCAACGAGTGTCGCGGTGACCTGATAGAAGGAACCTCTTATGTAAGTGACACCATTGCTGCCATCATCAACTTTGGTAAGGGCTACGAAGACAAGTACAAAGACGGTGCTTGCGCATACCTGAAGGTTAGCGATTACTATCACGTGATTAACAGCTGTAATGCCTATATTGCCCAATGCGATACAGCCAGAATGATTTCAACCGGCCAGCAGAAAAGATACATGCTGCAAGAGTGCGCCCAGATTCACGCCATTCGTGCTTGGGTTTATATGCAGCTCATATATGCTTACGGCAAAGTTCCCTTCTACAAGAATCCTTTGCTTACCACGGATGACATCAACAAATTCATCACTGATCCCAACCACGAGACAGCTGATGCCAAGACACTGGCAGACAAACTGGGTCCCGACTTGGAGGAAATATATGCCAAGCTTGATCCCGAGGATATGTTCCCACAATACGACGAATACGAAGGCGTTTGCCATAGTATGCGTGTAATGTTCCCCTTGGACGTTGTTATTGGTGATGTATATCTGATGCAGGGCGACGAAGCAGCATGCAAAAAAGCTGCCAGCTATTATTACAAGTTCCTGAATTCTAAGTTCTGCGGTCCTCTGGAAACAACCAATTATATTAGTTTAGGTGACCGTGTAGCAAACATCGATGATCCCCAGTACGGTTTCTATGGAGGTGTTCCCTTCAACGAGACAACACATTCTTTAACAGGCGGACGTTACCGTCATGAAGCCATCACCTGTATCCCCAGTAATAAAGGACGTTTGGATGGCCACGTATTTACCGACATCAACCGCTTGTTCGGTTTCGAAGCAACCCTGAGATCATCTGGTAGCGGTATTGCCGATGAAGATGCCAAGGCAACTACTTCATCTGTTACGCTGAATTACCGCGATAACGGTTATCGCCGTGAGCTCGTCCCCAGCAGGGGCTATGAGGCTTTGTGCGACAGCCAGAAGTACGAGTGCTATATCGGCTCCAGCTCAAGTGGTACTGAAGCATATCAGGAACTCGCCGTACTGCCCGATGTTGGCGATGCACGCCGAGTATGGATTTACAATACATCAAGCAGTCTAAGAGGTGCTGTTTTACTCACGCCTCATAGCGAGCAGTATCGCCTGCCTGTCGGTGACAATACACAGTATGGTAAGCTCATCAGCAAACAAAATCCGAATGGTGCATTCAGCACTGTATTCCCAATGGTATATCGCAAGTCAACCATCTGGTTGCGTTTTGCAGAGGCAATCAACCGTGCCGGCTTCCCCAGCTATGCATTTGCCATCCTAAAGAACGGTCTGGTCAGCAACCATAATATGTGGTTCCCCGCCAATGTAGAAGAAGAGGACTATCAGAATAGGCCATTTAGCTATCTTACCGGTGCCAGTGGTTTGGACTATGGCGTAAAGGATTCTGTCTTCGTTTATTTAGAAGAAGATAATGACACATCTTTAGTATGGGGCTTGCCAGGATATGACCCGGACGTTAAAGATTACATAACCTCATTTAGCGACCTGAAGACATACGTCGAAGCCAAATATCAGGCAATAGCAGATGCCATTAACGACACTATTACAACAGGAGAAACAGTTGAACCAAAGGCATTTAACTTTGCTTCGGCAGGCTTCTTTGCAAAGACATTCAACAACTATCCTTCAGAAGCCTGCCAGAAGGCACTCTGGTACTTGGATCGCCGTGAGGTAAGAAAGGCTGCTTCTACAGAATTCCTGAACTTCAATAACCGCCCCTATCTGCGTGGTTACACAGGATCTATAAATCCTCTCTACAAAAGGAATATATACGATATCTCAGGATATCATCTGGCAGAAGCTTATAACCTGAACAACACATCTTCTGAATCCGATTTCTTAACCATCGGTGTTCACGCACGTGGCTGCGGTATCCTTAAGCCAGACGATCCTGAACGTTGGAGTTCTTATGACTACGTGAAACTGGTTACCAAGAAGATCAAGGAGAACCATGGCATAACCGTAACTCAAGAGCAGATTTATGACGGTTCATACGATGAGTGGGTAAAAGAAGCTGTTGAAGACCTTATTATCGATGAGGATGCTCTGGAGCTCGCCTTCGAGGGTTGCCGTTTCTCAGACTTGGCTCGTGTTGCTATCCGTCGCGGTGACAACAGTTTCCTGGCAAAACACGTTGCAAAGCGTAAGGGGACTATAGATATGGAGATGTACAATATGCTTCTGAACCAGGATAGCTGGTACCTCCCCTTCCCTTCTGAATAAAATCCATATTGATAATAGGAAGAGCGCCCGGAGCAATCCGAGCGCTCTTTTTTGGATAATCAAAAAAATCAACTTAGAAAAGTTCCGTTTCTAACATAGAAAAAAAATTATCTAACTTAACTTTTTTTTTCCTTAACATAGAAAATATTTTTTCTACACGTAGGAAAAAGTTTTTCCTAACGTAGGAGCAAAAACTCCTTGGTTAAGGCATTTTCGGTACACACAACAGAAGATGAAAATCCTAAAAGACTTATACAACATCCTCATGCCTCGCAAATGTGTGGTATGTCAAGGGATATTGGAACCTCACGAGCAATATATCTGTACCTCCTGCTCCATGCTATTGCCACGCTATCCACTTAAAAGCATTGAGGATAACGAACCGCTGAGAAAGGTTTGGAATTTTGCTCCTATACAATACGGTGCAACCTTATTATATTATAGACACCTGTCAGACTACCACAATATCATCATAAAGATTAAGTACAAAGGAGGGCAACAACTGGGAATAAAGATGGGAGAATGGGCAGCTACCGAAATAGCGCACCTGAAACTTGCAGAAAAAACAGATATTATCATACCTGTTCCAACCGACAGCGAGAGAAAAAGAAGAAGAGGGTATAATCAAGCCGAACTGATAGCAAAAGGAATGGGGAAAGTCATGGACCTACCTGTTATGAACCTGATTGTAAAAAAAGGAACTGGAGTATCACAGACAAAACTAAGCCAAAGTGCCAGAAAAGAAAACGCCATAGGAAGTTATAAAGCCGTAATCCCTGTTGAACATAGGGGGAAACATATTCTTCTGGTAGATGATGTGCTCACAACAGGAGCAACCATAGGTAACTGCGCACAAGCTATACTTGCAAACGATCCACAGGCAATAATAAGCATTTTTACCCTCGCTTACAATGCAAATAAATAACTATTTGAAAATATTTCTACAAATTTTCTTACAAATAGTTTGCAGATTCCAAAGTTTTGTGTAATTTTGCACTCGAAAAGAAAACAAACAACAAGAGTATTAGTTAAAACCAAATCAGAATGGACGCAAAAAAAGTATTGGAAGACCTGAAAAGACGCTTCCCAAATGAGCCCGAGTATCATCAGGCAGTAGAAGAGGTTCTTGGAACCATTGAAGAGGAGTACAACAAACACCCCGAATTTGACAAGGTTAATTTGATTGAGCGCCTCTGCATCCCCGACAGAGTTTACCAGTTCCGTGTTACATGGATGGACGATAAAGGCCAGATTCAGACCAACATGGGTTACCGTATCCAGCACAACAATGCCATCGGTCCTTACAAGGGCGGTATCCGTTTCCATAAGAGTGTAAATCTGGGAATCCTGAAGTTCCTTGCTTTCGAGCAGACTTTCAAGAACTCGCTGACCACACTGCCCATGGGTGGTGGCAAGGGTGGTTCCGATTTCTCTCCCCGTGGCAAGAGCAATGCCGAGGTAATGCGTTTCTGTCAGGCATTCATGCTGGAGTTGACTCGCCATATCGGACCCGATGTTGACGTTCCCGCAGGCGACATTGGCGTAGGCGGTCGTGAGGTAGGCTACATGTTTGGTATGTACAAGAAGCTCACACGTGAGTACAGTGGTGTATTAACAGGTAAAGGTATCGAGTTCGGTGGTTCACTGATTCGTCCCGAGGCTACCGGTTATGGTACCGTATATTTCCTGCGTGCCATGCTGAAGACCAAGGGTGATACCATCGAAGGCAAGAAAGTACTGATTTCCGGAGCCGGAAACGTTGCACAATATGCCGCCGAAAAGGTATTGCAGTTGGGTGGTAAGGTAATGACCATGTCAGACTCTGACGGTTATATCTATGATCCAGATGGCATCGACCGCGAGAAGCTGGATTATATCATGGAGTTGAAGCAGGTTTACCGTGGCCGTATCAAGGAATATGCTGACAAATATCCCACAGCCAAGTATGTAGGCGACGGTGCTAAGCCTTGGTTCGAAAAGGCCGACATCGCTCTGCCCTGCGCTACTCAGAACGAGTTGAACGAGGAGCAGGCTAAGGCTCTGGTTGCCAATGGTGTTATTGCCGTTGCCGAAGGTGCTAACATGCCTACTACCCCCGAAGCTATCAAGGTATTCCAACAGGCTAAGATTCTGTACTCTCCAGGTAAGGCAAGCAACGCCGGTGGTGTATCTGTATCAGGTCTGGAAATGTCTCAGAACTCAGAGCGTCTCAGCTGGTCAGCAGAAGAAGTTGATGCCAAGTTGCTCTGGATTATGGAGAACATCCACGAGAACTGCGTGAAGTATGGTACTGAGGCCGATGGTTACGTTAACTACGTAAAGGGTGCCAACGTAGCTGGCTTCATGAAAGTTGCGAAAGCAATGATGGCTCAGGGCATTGTGTAAGTTCGACTATATTAAAGTATATAGACTATCTACCATAGCAAACATATATGTAGAGTCTCAGTTCGGCGAAACGCTAAACTGAGGCTCTTTTTTTACTTTTCATTCATTCATTTTTTCATTTTTTTTCGTACTTTTGCATAAAATTACGAAAAAGGACATGCAACTGAAAGATACCTCATTTGTTGATTTGATGCTGAACCGCATCTGCAACGTTTTGCTGATAGCCAATCCTTATGATGCTTTTATGCTGGAAGACGATGGACGAGTGGATGAGAAAATCTTCTCTGAATATGCACGTTTGGGACTTCGCTTTCCGCCCCGATTTATTCAGGTAGCCAACAAGGAAGAAGCAGAAAGACAGATGGCGGCAGGTAACATAGACCTTGTAATCTGTATGCCAGCAGCTGAGGACAACAGCGTTTTCGATATTGCCCGATCCATAAAGCAGTTATATGTCAACATCCCCATTGTAGTGCTGACCCCGTTCAGCCACGGCATCACCAAACGTATGCAAAACGAAGACCTGTCGGTCTTTGAATATGTATTCTGCTGGCTTGGTAACACAGAACTTTTGTTATCCATCATCAAGTTGATGGAAGACCGCATGAACCTGGAGCACGACATCAGGAGTGCCGGCGTGCAGATGATTCTGGTGGTGGAAGACAGCATCCGCTTCTACAGCAGTATCCTGCCCAGCCTTTACAACTTTGTCTTGCAACAGAGTCTTGAGTTTGCAACAGAGGCCCTGAACACCTCCCTTGAGACATTACGTATGCGAGGTCGTCCAAAGATTGTGCTCGCCCGCAACTATGAAGAGGCATGGCTCCTCTATAGCAGATTTGCCAACAACACATTAGGCGTTATCAGCGACTGCCGTTTCCCTCTGATGCCAGATGCGGAAAAAGACGAAGATGCCGGTTACAAATTGCTTAGTGCCATCAGAGCCAACGACCCCTATATACCACTTATTCTGAACTCCTCCGAGTCGGAGAAAGCGAAGCTGGCTGATAAATGTCATGCACACTTTATCGACAAGAACTCGAAGAAAATGGCCGTTGACTTGCGTGCTCTTGTCCAACGTTTTTTTGGCTTTGGCGACTTTGTCTTCCGCAATCCGGACACCATGGAAGAAGTGGTCCGCATCCATAACCTGAAGGACTTGCAGAATAACATCATGACCGTTCCGGCCCGCAGTCTGCTCTATCATATCAGTCATAACAACGTAAGCCGTTGGCTGGCCAGTCGCGCCCTCTTCCCCATCTCAGAGTTCCTGAAGAACATCACATGGGAGAGTCTGCAGGACGTGGATGCACACCGACAGATTATTCTGGATGCCATTGTGGCTTACCGAAGGATGAAGAATCAGGGAGTGGTAGCTGTATTCCAGCGCGAGCGTTTCGACCAGTATTCCAACTTTGCCCGAATCGGCGACGGCAGCTTGGGCGGTAAAGGCCGTGGTTTAGCCTTTATTGACCACATCCTCATGCGGCACACCGACCTTAACGAGTACCCCGGTGTTCAGGTACGCATTCCCAAGACTGTTGTTCTCTGTACCGACATTTTCGATGAGTTCATGGATACCAATGAGCTTTACCAGATAGCACTGAGCGACCTTCCCGACGAGACCATCCTGCAGCATTTTCTTCGTGCTCGCCTTCCCATGCGACTGTTGGGCGACCTGGAAGCCTTCCTGTCTGTAGTAAGTACGCCTATTGCCATCCGTAGCAGCAGTTTGCTGGAAGACTCGCACTATCAGCCCTTTGCCGGAGTATATACCACCTATATGATTCCATATACAACCGACAAATACGATCGTCTTTCTATGCTGGCAGGAGCCATAAAAGCCGTTTATGCCAGTGTCTTCTATCAGGGGAGCAAGGATTACATGACCGCCACCAGCAACGTCATAGACCAGGAAAAGATGGCCGTAATTTTGCAAGAAGTTGTGGGTGAACAGCATGGAGAACGGTTTTATCCAGTAATAAGCGGTGTGGCACGTAGTATCAACTACTATCCCATTGGCGACGAAAAAGCCGAAGAAGGAACCGTTTCCTTAGCCATGGGACTTGGAAAATATATTGTGGATGGCGGTGTAAGCCTGCGCGTCAGTCCCTATCACCCGCATCAGGTACTTCAGATGAGTGAGATGGAAATAGCGCTCCGAGATACACAAACCAGTTTCCTTGCCCTCAGAACCAAGGAAGAGGAAAGCGACAAGGAATTCAAAGTGGACGACGGTTTTAATCTGATTAAGGTTCCTGTTCGCGAAGCGGAGCAGGATGGTACCCTCCAATGGATTACCTCTACCTTCGATCCCTATGATCAATGTATCTATGACGGATACTACGAAGGCAAGAACCGCAAGATTATCTCTTTTGCCGGTGTATTGAAACACGATGTATTCCCTTTGCCGGAAATTATGCAGAAAGTACTCAAATACGGACAGGACGAGATGAAGCGACCTGTAGAAATTGAGTTTGCGGTAAATCTGCATGCCGACAAGACTGGCGAATTCTATATGCTGCAGATTCGTCCCATGGTGGACAACCGCATGGAACTGAACGAGGATATTACCCAGATTCCCGACGAGGAATGTCTGCTGCGTTCCCACAATGCTATCGGCCAGGGAGTTTACACCGAGATAAGGGATGTGGTGTACGTGAAGACAGAAGGCTACATGCCTAGTCATAATCAAGAGATAGCAGAGGAGATAGAGCGCATTAACCGTTCTTTCCTACGTCCTTCTTCTAACTCCCCCGAGGGGGAGAAAATAAAAGCCTCCACTCAGGGAGACATAGAGGCGGGCACCTCTTATATGCTCATAGGTCCCGGCCGCTGGGGAAGCAGCGACCCTTGGCTAGGCATACCCGTGAAATGGCCCCACATCAGTGCCTCTCAGATTATTATCGAGGCAGGATTGGATAACTATCAGGTAGATCCCAGTCAGGGTACCCACTTCTTCCAGAACCTAACATCTTTAGGCGTATGCTACCTTACCATAGATGCCTTCCGTGGCGATGGTATTTACAGGCAGGAAATCCTTAACCAGCTTCCAGCCGTTGAGGAAACCAAGCACGTGCGCCACGTTCGCTTCCCCCAACCGCTGACCATTAAAGTAGATGGATTCAAAAAAGAAGCAGTGGTAATGAAAGTCGATAGTTGATAGTGTAGAGTTGAAAGTCAGTTGAAATAGTAGATAGTTGCAAGTATAAAGTAATAAACAGGTTAAACTCTAAGCTAAATAACTGTCTCTAAACTCTAAACACTAAACTCTAAACTAAATAGACTATAATTATGAACTACGATTTATTAAATGCCATAAATGACACCATTTGGACATACTTGGTAATAACCATGCTGATTGGTTGTGCCCTGTATTTCACCTGGAATCTCAGGGCTGTGCAGTTCACCATGCTGCCAACCATGATACGCGACCTTTTCAAGCCAAATAGCGAAAACTTCGAAAAAATCGGTAAAAAGAAAGTTTCTTCATTCCAGGCTTTCGCCATCAGTCTTTCCAGCCGTGTTGGAACAGGCAATCTGGCAGGTGTGGCAAGTGCCATCTTTGTAGGAGGTCCCGGTGCCGTTTTCTGGATGTGGGTAATGGCACTCTTAGGTGCCAGTACAGCCTTTATGGAAGCAACCTTGGCCCAGCTTTTCAAGCGTAAGGGCAAAGAAACTTTCTACGGCGGACCTGCCTACTATATGAAGTACGGTCTGAAACGTCCCTGGATGGGTATTCTTTTTGCCATTCTCATCATCCTCGGTTTCGGTATGGCAAACCAACTTGTACAAAGCAACACCCTTTGCGATGCCATCAGCAACGCGTTCCATATTCCCATGGATTACGCAGCAGCTGGGCTGGCCCTGCTAACATTGCTTATCATCTTTGGCGGCATACATCGCATAGCACGTTTCTGTGCATGGATCGTACCTTTCATGGCCTTAGGATATATCTTACTGGCACTCTATATATTAGTTGTCAACATCACGGAGATTCCAGCCATGCTAAGCCTCATCATTCGGAGTGCTTTCGGATGGGAACAGGCTGCCGGTGGAGCCGTTGGCATAGCCATCATGCAAGGCGTAAGACGAGGGCTTTTCAGCAACGAAGCAGGCGAAGGAAGCGCTCCCAATGCAGCGGCGACTGCTACAATAGCTCATCCCGTTACACAAGGCCTTTTGCAAAGCCTCGGTGTATTTACCGATACGCTCGTTATCTGCACCTGTACCGCTTTTATCATCTTACTGAGCGGACTTTATTCACCAGAACATGGCTATGACGGTATCATCCTCACCGGCCATGCCATGGAGCACCATCTGGGTAGCTTCGGCGGCTGGTTCCTGCTGGCAGCTATCTTCCTATTTGCATACAGCACCATCATAGCCAACTACTTTTACGGCGAGACAAATATCCGTTACATCTGTAATAAGCCTTGGGCAGTCTTTATCTTCCGTCTCATTAGCGGCGTAGTCGTCTTGTTGGGCGGTTTCATGACCTTAAAGCAAGCATGGAGCATTGTGGACCTCGCAATGGCATTCATGACCATCCTCAACCTTATCGCCGTAGTTCTGCTCAGCAAATATTCCTTCCGTCTGCTACAGGATTACCGGAAACAGCGAAAGGAAGGAAAAGAACCGGTATTCCATAAAGACCTGTTCCCCGATGCTGATTTGGAGGCGTGGGAGAAGAGCCTCACCCCCAACCCTTCTCCGAGAGAGAGTTGAGAGTTGAGAGTTGAGAGTCAGTTTATAGAGTTGAGAGTTAACAAGTTGGTTGTTTGTTCCGATAACCGATAACAGTTGAGAGTTTAAGGGTTAAAAAGTTTAAAAGTTTAAAAGTTTAAAAGTTTCCTCCCCTTAGAGGGGGAGGGTTATGGAGAGGGTCTTTAAATATGAATTATGAATCAACCAATACCGGAAAGGTATTCCTTATAGCTGGCAGTGAGCCATTGGGCAGCGCTGGCGTCCAGGCCGACATAAAGGCCATAACACGCTGTGGCGGATGGGCTGCCGCAGCCCTCACCTGTATAGTAGATGAGGATGTAAACCGCATAAAAGGCATTCACCACTTACCCACCGACCTTATTATTTCACAGGCAGAATCGTTCCTCAGTACCGTAGGAGCAGACTGTATCAAGACAGGCGTGCTGCCCAGTGCAGAAATTATAAACGGCGTGGCAGGTGTGCTTCGCAGGTACAACCAGCAACCTATCCTAATCGACCCAGTAATTGTTAACTTTGCTGGAGAACAACTGGTAAGCGATGAAGCCATTCAAGCCTACAAGGATCAGCTATTCCCTTTGGCAACTATCATCACGCCTAACTTCCGCGAGGCAGAATTCCTGCTGGGGCATAAACTGCAAGACATTGAGGCCGACCTGCGATGGCTCAGTCATTGGGGCGGTTCTGTTATTGTGAAGAGTGTTGACGAGGGCAAATACCTGGTTGATTACCTTTACGACAGAGAATCCGATGCAGTTATCCCCCACCCCAAGAAAAAACTCATGCTTACCGACCGCAATGGCACAGGCGACACCCTTGCATCAGCCATTGCAACCCATCTGGCCAAAGGCGAAGACCTGCAGACTGCCGTTTCACGGGCTGAGGCATATATGAATTATTTCCTGGCCGGTCCCCGCTACTACATCAGTATAGTCCCATCATAGATTATTATCAACCATAAAATAAATCATTATGACAAAACACAAACAACTCTTCAAATCAGCATTGCTTTTGGTGGTATCGTTAGTACTTATGTCGTTCAAGACCGCCGATGAGCGCGCTGCCGAAGCACTGGCACGCAGAGTGATGGGAGGCAAGGCTAAAGCCGTAGTTTTTGAACAGACCAACGCTACGACTGATTTCTACGAACTGGAACAGAAGGGCAAGAAAGTCCTTATCCGCGGAAACAATGCCAACTCTATGGCCGTCGGTTTGAACCGCTACATCCAGCAGTATTGTCTGGCAAATGTGAGCTGGTACGACTACAATCCTGTAGAGCTGCCAAGAACGATGCCAAAGGTGCCCGCGAAGGTGTCGGGCAAAGTGGAGCTTCCTATCCGATTCTTCCTCAACTATTGTACTTTCGGCTATACCATGCCCTGGTGGAAGTGGCAGCAATGGGAGCGTTTCATCGACTGGATGGCGCTGAACGGTGTAAATATGCCGCTTGCCATTACCGGTCAGGAAGCCGTTTGGCAAAAAGTTTGGCGCAAGTACGGTATGACAGACGAGCAAATCCGCGCCTACTTTACCGGCCCTGCCCATCTGCCTTGGCAACGTATGATAAACATCGACCGCTGGCAGGGACCACTACCCCAGAGCTGGATTGACGGACAGGCTGAGTTACAGAAACAAATCCTGAAACGTGAGCGCGAACTGAACATGACACCCGTTCTCCCAGCCTTCGCGGGACATGTTCCTGCCGATTTGGAACAGACCGTTCCGGGCATCAGGACCTCAAAAGTGAACCGTTGGTGCAACTTCGACGAGAAATATCGCTGTACCTACCTGAATCCCTCAGACCCCGTCTTTGCCCGCATCCAAAAGGACTTCCTGGAAGAGCAGACCCGGATGTACGGCACCAATCATATTTATGGTGTTGACCTGTTCAACGAAGTATCACCTCCATCCTGGGAGCCCGATTCGCTGGCCAAGATTTCAGCTGGAGTATATGAATCACTGGCAAATGTTGATTCCGAAGCCATTTGGCTGCAGATGGCATGGCTCTTCATCAGCAATAAGAAAGCCTGGACACCAGAGAGAATAAAAGCCTACCTCACTGCCGTTCCTCAGGGCAAAATGATTATGCTCGACTACGAGTGCGACTATACCGAGATATGGCGACTCACCGAGCATTTCTACGGTCACAAGTTCATCTGGTGCTACTTAGGTAACTTCGGAGGCATGACAGAGATTGAGGGCGACTACAAACATAACGCCAAGCTGATTGCCGGCACAAAGGCTGAGGGCGGCAAAGAATTTGTGGGAATCGGTTCCACGTTGGAAGGCTTCGGACTCAACGAACCCGTATATGAGCACATGCTGACTCAGGCTTGGGACACAGGTGTAGGATTCGATGAATATATCGACAATATTGCCGACCGCCATCTGGGACGCGTAGATGCCAACTACAGGGCTTTCTGGCACACAATGGTGGATAAGGTTTGTACCACCCACACCAGTACCGGTGCAGCCGGCATCATCAATGCACATCCCAACCTGGAGGGCGAATGGAACTGGACAACAGAGCTCCGTAAAGGCTACGACATCAATAATCTGGAAGAGGCGCTGACTCTCTTAGAGAAGGTAGAGGGTTCATCCAACTATCTGAAGTTCGACCAGGCCAACACACGCCGTCAGTCTATCCGCAATAAGGCTTTGGCCGTAAGAAAACGTTTCTCGGATGCTTATAAAGTTGGCGACAGAGTCGGCATGGTAGCTGCTTCGCAGGAGTTCCTGGGAATGTGCGACCAGATGGTATCGGAGTTGAAGAAATGCAAAGAGTTCTCGTTCGACGACTGGATTCGCGATGCCCGTGCCTGGGGTAAGACCGAAGCAGAGAAGGACTATTTCGAGATGAACGCCCGCACCATTATCACCGTATGGGGCGACTCTTATCGGCTTACAGACTATGCCAACCGCGACTGGGACGGATTGGTCGAAACCTTCTACAAGGTTCGCTGGAAGATGTTCTTCGATGCAGTTCTGGCAGCCTATGATGCCGGTGAACCTTTTATCAACATGAAAGGTCCGCGCATACCCAAGGGACACACAAAGGAGGAATGTGAACGGGCCCTGAAGTTTGATGCCGACATCTGGGACTTCGAATGTAAATGGGCACATCTGAAGTAAGGAACAAAAAGAACTAATAACAAGAAAGGGCTGATTCTCATACAAGAGTCAGCCCTTTACTTATTCATGCAGATTCTTTACTCTTCCCAAATCTGCCAATCGTTATTTTCCCGGGTCATTACTTCTGAGTCGTCCGCATCAACGCCGTCAATAACGGAAACGGCCACTATCTGTACGCATTCAGCCTCCAGAATCTCAATGCTTGGCTTAATATATTCTTTCATATTTTTTAGCCCCTCCCATCCTCCCCACAAGGGGGAGGTGACAAATGGGGGTATGGGTCATTGGTTACTTTAATGTTTTTTTACCATTCACAATATTTACGCCCTTCTGCATCTTACTCAAGCGCTGACCGGAGAGATTGAAGATAACGACGTTAGAATCCTTAAGGTCATTAAGGCCCTTAATACCTGTTGCCTCTTCTTCGAAGAAATAAGCCTTAATACCAGAAACAGGAACATTCAGGTAAGCACGGAAGGCTCCTATGGTTGGTTTAACTTCTCCAACATGGTAGAAACCTACAACGTTATTCTGGTTCTGAAGTACGTACGAACCCTCTGCAGCAGGAGCTGACTGATATACTCCACGAAGAATGCCATTGCCAAGCTTGCCCTCACTGGTTATAGCAACATCTGTAGCTGTCAGAACCAGCATGCCATTGCCACTTACCAATACAGGCTTGTTGGCACTAATGCTGGTAACACTCTCCAACTTAACGGTTGTACCCTCGACTGAAGTGGCCTTATATGCTGTGAACTCAGCAGGAACAGCAGCCTCGAAGGGAAGAATCAGTGTCCTGTAAGTGTTTACCTGAGTCTGATAAGAAGCCTGAGTAGCTGTGAATTTATAGGGTGTACCAAAGTTTGCCCCATCCGTCAGGTAAAGGTTTTCGCATACCCCGTTGTTGATGATATTCGTACCGGTGATGCCAGACTCAGGCGAAACGACAACCAACAGATTAGAACCATCGGGCATACTGTTTGTAAGTACTTCAGGCTCGAATACATAACCGGACAGGTCAACAGATGTTTCCTTGTTGCTTAATGCCTCAGAAATCAAGCTCTCAATGTCGGCAGGATAAACGACGCCTAACATCTTCATGCGGAAATCGGCAATCTCCTTGGCTGTCATACCAACCTCATTGTGGCAGTAGGTATAGAACTTGTCTGTCAGGGTTTCTCCTTCGAGTGTTTTAATGTAATCCAGAATACCGTCTATATTCTCCTTATAGCGGAGAGTCTCGTAGTAGGAGAAGCTTGTCAACTCATAGTCCCTGTACAAATCGCTCTCACTTACACCCAGCAAGCCTTCCAGAATAACGCCCAGCGTACCGGTACGGTCAGCACCGATGTGGCAATGGAAGTAAACGGGCTTATCGTTCTTTACGCAATCGAAGATAAAATCCAGGTTTTGCTTATAGAGGTCCTTACGGTTCTGCATACCGCTCTCGTAGTAATCCTCGTTGGTAATGCGCTTATATACGACATCATCGCCAAGAGGAGACTTTGTGATGTAAGCAGCCTCATAGTCTATACGGAGGTCGAGCTCAGCCTTCATACCAATGGCACGGAGGGCTGCAATGCCTGCAGGAGTCAGGTTATACTCACCGTTCCACTCTGCACCACGATAGATAAGACCATACTTAATAGGCTTACCGCTGGCAGTCTGCCAACCACCCAAGTCACGCATGTTTCCTGTTCCTTCAGCATAGATCTGACGAAGCTGACCAGTAGTAGTGAAACTGGAATTGATAATTTCCGTAGGGTTACCGTCAACCGTTTCCAATACCTTATAATAATAGGTCTGGTTGGGTAGCAGGTTATAAATCTCATAGTGGGTCTCGTCCTTTACTTCTGAAGTGAAGGCATCAGAGAAGTCCTCGTTAAGGCTCCATATTATCTGATAGGCAGTTGCAGAGGTATTCTGGTTCCAGAAAATTGTTGCGGGCTCGGGAACGTCACGACGTACAGGAGGAGCAATATTGTACTCCTTAATCTTGGTATCCTCCTTACCTTCATAAGTAACATTGGCCAGATACTCTCTTACACGGATATTCTCGATATTGAAGTCCTGCTCGAACATACCGCTCTGTACAGGATGGAAGCGCCACCATGCACGGTTATTGTCGTCGGTATAGTCCTTAACATACACATAGCCGCTGGACTGACCATAAAGACCGCTTGGTTCCTCTCCATTCTGACATTGCATTGTGTAAACGCCGCCTTTAAGCCAGGTTATTATCTGCTCATATTCCGGTTCTGAGTTGGACAGAAGCCAGCCTTCTTCGTCGATAGTGCCGAAGTACAGCTTACCCTCATCGGCAGATTGAATATACCAGTTGCTGCCCTTATGGGTGAGTTTGAAGCAGAAGCGGGCATCCGATTCGTCAAATGTCTTTACAGAGAGATAACCATCGGAACCGGTGCGAACGTACTTGTTGCTATACAAGTTCTCTATGTAGTAATAGCCTTCGTTCAGGGGATTGATTGTAAGACCGTCAACAGCGATAATCATCTGCAGAAGTGCATCGTTACGCTGCTGGACTGTAGCATTCTCATCAAGGGCACTTGCCGCAGCCAAAGCTTCCTTGACAGCATTCACGCTTGTTGCAGTATAGCAACCGGGAGCCATGCCCACTTCCTCATCAGAAGGCAGCTTGGCACTATAAGACTGAATGGCATTCTGCAAGTCTTCATGACTCATATCCTGTACCAGGTCTGGTACGATGTTATAGCAGTTCCAATGGTAATCGGTCTTGTAATCAAGATAAAGAGAAGGATAGATATGGATGGTAGAAGCAAAGTCGTTGTCGAAGGTATAGATATCGGGAACTTCAGGCTTCGTATCGCAAATCATATATACCTCGTATGCACCGGATGCACGCCAGAATGCCCATTTTCCCCATTCCTTGGTGCCAGCCTGACTACCCACAGTAATCTTTTCCAACTTAGAGTTATATCCTATGGCGTATGTGCCTGTTGTCGTCAGGGTGTTGGGTAAAGAAATCTCGGTAATCTGAGTCTTATAAATAGCTTCCTCACCGATGGAAACAAGACCTTCGGGCAAAGTTATAGAGGTGATGGGAGCATAACGGAAGGCATAGTTACCAATACCTGTTACACTATAGGTCTTTCCCTCGTATGTAACCTGTGTCGGAACAACGAAGTCACCTGAATAGGTGCTTGGATTGCTGGAGCCCGGCTTGCTTTCGGTGGGATAGGTAATACTTACCTTGTCCTCCGCAGTCATCTTATACTTGATGCCGTCAACGGTGAAGTCTTTCAGTTCCAGTCCGCTGCCCATATCAGGCATAATGGTGTATTTGCCGCCCCAGTACGGATCGTTTGCATACTCCTCAAAAACATCAGGATAGACGTGTATTCTGGAAGCATAGCCATGATCGAAGGTGTACTTATCGGGAACCGTTGGCTTAGCGTGGCAATCCATGTAGATATCATACTCGGGAGATTCGCGATAAAGAATCCATTCGCCCCAAGCCTCGCTGGCACAATCTCCGCTAAAAGTAACTTTCGTCAGATTGTCGTTATAGGCCATAGCATATTGTCCGAACTTCGTTGCAGTACCGGGAACGGTCAATACGGAAATCTTTGTGTTGTAAATAGCTTTCTCACCAATGGAAACAAGGCCCTCGGGTAGAGTCAGAGAGGTAATGGCAGCACTTCGGAAGGCATATTTGCCAATGGCAGTTACATTATAGGTAATGCCTTCGTTGGAAACCTGAGCAGGGATAATGACATCACCCGTGTAAGGACTGCAGTTGTCGCTGTCGTTTGGTTTACTCTCGTTAGGATACGTGACAATAGCAGTCTTTGTTTCGTCATCAAGGTCATACTTGATGCCATCTACGGTCACACTCGTTTGGGCAGATGATACTATCGCAACCATCGCCACGGAAAAGAAAGTGAGTAGTTTTTTCATGAACTCAAATAGTTTTTGTTATTTAAAAATTTGTGTGTTGTTATTATCTGTTTCTTATAAGACAAAATTTTGACCTAAAAAAAATCCCATATCCTCATTTTTTTTGATGAATATGGGAAATTTGTTCTTTCACAGGATAAAAACGGAGTTATGGAAGACCCCCAATCAACCTGGTAAAGAACCTCAATGTAATAAGGAATCACCAAGGGAGTAACTCATATTCATGTCCGGACATATAGCGGACAACAATAGGAGGAACATAAGAGTTGCGTTGGAACAATAGTATAGATGCGAGAATACCTAAACCGCTACCCTTCCTATCTACTGTTTAAACTGTCTCTCAACTTTAAACTATCAACTCTCAACTTTCTCTCCTGGAGAGAGGACCGATAACAGTTTAGCGGTTAGCGGCTGACTGTAGAATCAAAAAAAATGTTTTTTTTTCCAGCGAACTTATTCACTTATTCACTTTGGACATTTAGTTTTTGCAATCCCGGAAACTGGCAAAAACAACGAAGAAAGGAATAGGTTTTAAGGACGCGGAAAAATTTTTACACCCTTAAAATTTATTATTTTATGGCACTTAAGGTAAAGGCAGTAGAAAGACTGCTGAAGTTTGACAAGGAATCTGCGGGCAAGTACCGCTATGTGATGAAGGCCGACCTGTACACCAGCCTGACTCAGGCTAGACAGCATAGACACCGTCCGAAAGTCATTGGTCAGCTTTCGGACGGTGTATGTTTTAATCAAAAACCATAGTATTTGGTGAGGAAGTAGGTCCTCTCCCAATCAACAATTTTTCTCTGGGATTCTTTTTCGGGATGGATATCGGTTTCGTCAAGCACCATTACGTGTTTGTCCTTCCGGTCGTAGAGCGGCCACACTTTTGCTTTGCCATCAGGAGCCTGCTCTGCCGTGAGCGACGGATTGCCGGTCTTGGCGAACTGTACCCACATTCTGCGCATGGTCTTTGAGAAGGTTTCGTCGAATTGTCTTCCTGTGTCTTTGTCAAGATCAGGATGCTTGAATAAGGATGCCAGTTCTACGCCATGTCCGCTCTTCATCATCGGAACGGAGGATTCGACCGTAAAGTAATAGGTGTATGACTTGCCTCCTGCCATTGTTTGGTTTTCTGACAGCCTGATGCACGGTGCGTTGAACATCAGCTGGCTGAGCAGGCGTGTATGCTGTTCCCAGTCTTCGCCCTTTACATCCTTGAAGTAGCTTTCAGCCAAGTCTTTCTCTTTGTCTGTCAGCGGGGCAAGTTTCTTTTCCTCGCGGTCGGTGGCCCACTCTATGAATGGCTCGGGTCCGCCCATTGCCACTAAGAAGAAGTTCATCTCGTCCTTGTTGCAGCCTGCAGGAAGGTTACATCCTTTGTTGCACCGTTGTTTTCTTTAGTTATTTATACATTTTTAGTGATCAGTCAACGATTCCTCTTCAACTTCTGTTACGAAACAGGCCACCAGACCATAAGTGATGGTAGGTCAACAGATAATCGGTGTATGCTTCGGCGGGCTCAATATAAATGTCGTAGTTGTAAAGTGCGGCAATAACCACGTCCACTAAAAAGATCATCCACAGATCGCGCTTGGTGTAGGTCTTCCATTGCTTGCGGGCATAGAAATATGTCAGCATGAGGAGCAACATGACCGAGAGAAAGAGACAAGTCACGTGTAGGGCATAAATGGCCAGTGGCGGCGGAAAGAGAATGTCGCGCAGCAGAATTGTCATCCCCACACATAGAGAGCATCTGTAGTTGAACTGATTGGGACTCAAATGGTTGAAGAAGTACAACCCTATCATGGTCAAAGAGGCCACGTAGAACATGTTGAGAATCAGCTCTTCCCCTGCATCTTGCAGTCCGAATTTGTAAACAGCATAGCACATGACGCCCACAGACAAAAAGCCCGCGATGGCTGTGAGACCAACATCTGCCATTTTGACTTTCTTTTTAAATCTTAGCATGTTTTATTTGAGTTTAT
>CADCIP010000021.1 GCA_902801485.1 uncultured Bacteroidales bacterium
TTAGTATCTTTTATTATGCAGTTTTATATGTCAGATGTTGAAAAACCTGAGGACATGGAAAAAATCTATGCAGGGAAATAATATAAAAGGATAAATTATTTTAAACAGGAATAAGTAACAAAATGAAAAAGATAATTTACCTGATGGCGGCAGTCATCGTAGCACTGGCATTCAATGCCTGTAGCACCAACGACAATCCTATCACGCCCAGTACCCCATCCGGACGTGCAGTAATCACCCTTAACACGGCAGCCATGTATGAAGAGGTGGGCATAGCCAAGTTAATAGAGTTCAATCTGAACAAGCTTTTGTGTATTGCCGATACGGTTCTTATTTATGACCAGAACGGCCGTCTGGTGAGCAAACTCGGCACGGTGACCAAGAGCTTTGAGCCACAGACCTTCGAATTTGACGACCTGCCCAACGGCACCTATACCCTTGTCGGATGGCAGACCAGCTACCTCGATGATGGAACGACAGCCGATCAACATTTCGCGCTCGCTGATGAAGAGGAACTCTCTACCGTCAAGGTGATACAATTATATTCTATCCACTCAACTGCCACGACCAATGGTTTGGCCTCTGCTACAGTCACCGTCAACGGTAATTCTTTCGAGGCTACCGTCACACCAAAATTCGTTGGAAGCATTTTCGATTTGAAGAGTGAGAAAAGCCCTCAAGAATACGGCTTCGAGGAAATCGGCCTGTATCACATGGATCAGGTGACCCAAGGCTTCTGGCTTGACCCTGCACGTTCAGAGGACGACCGTTGGATTGTGGAGGCTGCCGAGGAAGCCCCCTATCCGTTCGCCTACCTATATCAAAACGAGGAGGAATACTTGCATTACACCCTCGAACATGGTGACGATATAGAACTTACCTTAATTGCATGGACGCTCGCCGGTGACGATTTAGAGCTTGACGAGATTGTACCACATGGGCATCATAAGTTGCAAGATGGCAGTAACGTGGTCTATTATTTCGACGTAGAACGTATCTCCTATCAGCCACCGTTCCTTGGCCAGCCAGAGGAGCTGCCTACCTGGAAGACCGACCGCGATGCCGGCAAACTCGTCAACGACCCCTACCTCAAATGGGGTTGTAACCTTGCCGAGGTCGAGGCGCACAAGCAGGCCAAACAGTTTTGGGCTGTAGGCAACGGCCAGCTTGAATTCTGGGAAGGAAGAGGTTGGCACTATTGGTATTACGTTGCCACCTACTTTACCGAACAGTATATTTTCGAGACTGAGGATGGTCAGAACCTGATCGACGTGATGTGTGTTTGTCACGACCCTAACGTGCCTCTCGATGTCTTCACCAAATCCCTCCAGTTACAGGGCTACACCTACTTAGGCAAGTTGCACTATCCCGATACGGAGGACTACGACGACTTGTTCCTGTCGGCTGACGGACAGACTGAGGCGTGGGTCTATGCCAATTACAATGGCGGCTGTATTATAGACTACTTTGCCTTTGATCCCGAAGACCTCGATTATATCATTCCTGCAAACCTGGCACCAGCCAACAGAATGGTTCAAGGTATAGCTCCAAAACCGCGTCGCAGTTCACTCAACAATGTAAAGAAGCGTAACGACTCTATGAAACCGATGAGAGCGTTGAAGGCCCATGACCGCAGCTTTCAACAAAAGATAGTAAACGGTAAACTAATATAAGATTATGAAACTGAAGACAATCTTTGCAGCGGTGACGCTGGCTCTGCTGCCACAGATGCTGCAGGCACAGTGGCGCGTGGGCTTGAATGCCGGTGCTACTTACAACATGTACTCCATAGACAAGCAGTACATGACGGATTACAAGTACGATGGCGTGTGGAGCTTTACCACAGGCGTAACTGGGCAGTACAACTTTAAGGACTGGTTTGGCCTTAGGGCAGGACTGAACGTAATGCAGCGAAACTATCGCCACACACGTTCGCAGAAGCCTGACATGCTGGACATGAAGTACAAGAACACGTATCTGATGCTTCCCGTGACGGCCAACTTCAGCTTTGGCGGAAAAACGCTGAGGGGGTTCACCAACTTGGGTATCTACGCCGGCTACTGGATGACCAGCTACCGTAGCGGAAGGGATTTTAACTCGTTCAGTGGTATAGTGTACGAGTTCTCAGAGAAGGTGCCCTTCTACTCCGAGAGAGACCGCCGCTGGGACTTCGGCTATACAGGCAGCGTGGGTATGGAATACCACTTTGCCAAGCACTGGGTGGCTCAGGCCGAGGTGCTCTGCTACTACAGCGCTATCAGCACCGTTAAGAATATGGAGTATTACAAGGATTACAGGTACAACACAACTATCGGCATCCAAGCCGGAGTATCATATAAATTCTGATAGGCTATGAAGAAGATACTGTTTATAACAGCCGGACTTCTGCTGATGCTGACCGGCTGCCGCCAAGAGAGTGACAATGTATTGTCATACGCATTCAATGACGCAATGGCCTTTCAGAAGGCCGATACCTGCTTTGTGGGCGAGTTTGAGGTATTCTGGAACGGCATGAACACCAACTATGCCCTGTGGGACTACGAACTGGAGAACGGACTGGACTGGGACGATGTGTACCGGAAGTATTACCCCAAGTTTGCGGAACTGGATAAGAAAGACACTGTAACGGACGAGGAGTTGAGGAATCTGCTGAATGAAATAGTGAAACCCCTGCATGATGGGCACTTGGTCATCAAGCTCAAGAACCGCCATACGGGAAACTACGTTACTGCAAGTCCCAGCTACTTGAGAGTAGAAGATGAACGGGAAGAAGAGTATAAAGCAACACAAGGTTTCTTGCCGTCCCTGAAATATTATCAAGACAAGGGAAAGGTGCTGGAAATGAGGCGTACATCGACAAATGTCATCGGGCAGACTTGTCGTATTATGTTGGCATATATGGAGGAGCAGATTACGGGATTGGAGCAGAAGACCGACAGAACGCAAGACGAGGAGGAACGCCTTAATGCCTTCCAGAGTGCCTATAACGACCTGGTTCAGATTTTGAAAACTGACAATCTTAACGCATACAACCCGTTTGCCCTCCGATATGAATGGCTGCACATCCCCTACTTGGAACCTATCAACCTTAATCTGTATGAACAACCGTTAGACATCACCTACGCTCTGCTGGAGGGGAACATTGCCTATCTGTCGTTCAACCATTTCCGTCTATCAGCCTACCTGGACCCTAACTATTGTAAAGATTTTTTTGGCCAGCCTACCGGATTAACAAAGCTTGCCGTAGAAAGTGTGCAGGATATATGGTACAGTTGGTTTTCGGCCATTCAGGAACTGAAAAAAGCAGGGAATTTAGGAGGTGTAATCATAGACGTCCGCAGCAATGGCGGTGGTATGCTGGATGATTACCAGTATGTGCTGGGTGCACTTCTGCCATCAGGAGGGCATCATATGGCTGACGCACGTTTCAAGCGCGGCCCGGGCAGGTTTGACTACTCTCCCATCATGCCTCAGTATATGCTTACCATGAATGCGGAACACGAGATAGTAACGGAGCCCATTGTGGTGCTGTGCAACTGCAAATCGTTAAGTATGGCCGAAGTGACCTCTATGGGTGCCAAGGTGCTGGAGAACGGTACACTTATAGGCACACGTACGTGGGGAGGATTCTCAGCATTGTCGGCAAGCGAAACTTATAGCAATAACTATGCCGGATGTGTGGGCATACAAAATGTAACACCCGTATTCTGCTATATACCGCAGGAGGTGACATTCTCTCTCCTTGACGGCAAAATTGTGGAAGGCAGAGGCGTGGAACCTGACATAGTGGTGCCCATGGACTTTGATGCCTGGAATATGGGCAACGGCCCCGACAGCCAGTTGGATCGCGCCCTGCAGTTCATCCGGACAGGAAACTGAGAGATTTGCCAGTATAAGAGGCTTAAGAATTTTTTGCATTAGGATACCAAATATTAATGTTGGGGAGCAGAGCGTCTGGGCGTTCTGCTCCCTTACTTTTCACCTAAAATATCGCATTTTTATGCTATGTTTTTTTGTAAGCACCTCGGAAATAAAAATAAATTTGATTTATTTTGTATTTCGCTTGGTTTAGATAAATTTCTACCGCTCAAGTATATAAATTAATTTGTATACTCTTTGCTTAATCGAAATTTTGCACTATCTTTGTATGCAAAATACTAAAATATGCAATGATATGAAGAAGATTTTACTTTCCCTTTCAGTGTTGATGCTTGCTCTGACGAACGCTCAGGCTGATGTAGCAATTAACGACAAGAACTTCCCTGATGAGAAACTGAGGGAGGCTGTTAAGGACTTTGACTATCTCTCCGATGATGATGGCAAACTCAGCGCCGAGGAGATAGAGAATTTCAGGGAAATCCAAGTCGGGGGAGCCAAGAACTTTAAAGGTTTGGAACTCCTGCCTAATCTGGAAACCATTATTCTTGTGGGCGACGCAGAGTCGTACAGCAGCATCACTTCGTTCGATGCCAAGCCCTTCAAGAAACTGGGGCGACTTGATTTCCATAATTATGCCGTAACCTCGCTGGACTTGACCTATTCTAACAGTTTGTGGAATATTGAGATAAACAACTGTCGTGATTTAAGCGCCATTAAAACAGCCTCAAATGGAGAACCATATGCTGTATATCTGATTAATTTGCCCAAATTGATCGATATATCGAAGTGCGAATTAAAGAACGCCAGAGGTATCGAATTCAAGAGTACGGGCATTCAGGACATCGATGTCAGCAACAACCCAACGCTTGAATGGCTCCGTATTGCCGGCAGTAACAATGAAGACGGTGAGATGGTTGTTTATGAACTGAACTCTGTCAACATAGCAGGCTGTGACCTATTATGGGATTTGGGACTTGTGAATGTGAAGTTGCAGAGTATCCGAATCAATAATCTGGCTCGATTCTATGACTTGTCGCTATTCCAATGCGAGACAAAAGACATAGTTGTAGAGAATATGCCTAATCTGGGTGGCTTAGAGTGCAGCGACTGTTCCATCCAGAACCTAACCATTAAGAAATGCCCAGTATTGAACGGCGTAGGATGTGCTAACAACAACATCCATAATCTGATTATTGACGATAGTCCAAACTTGTTTGGCCTCAATGCGGAAAACAACAAGTTGATGTGGTTAGATATGAGCCATGTGCAGAACTACGAAGTTGGTGAGACAAACTATTTCAAGGTGGACAATCAGACCCCCGGCGTTGTTGCCGTAAAGCTCTCGCCAACAGAAACAGGCTTGCTGGTTCATGAGCGTTTCGATGTAAAGCGCGTTAAGAACCTGAGAGCCAAAGGTATAGGCCAGACTCCAAGGGAAACTACCGTTGATGGAATCCGTTACTTTGTATTCTATGATAACGGCCCTGATACACCTAACCTGGTGGGCTCTGACTGTGGCTACGAGTATGAGACCAAGTGGCCTTATCCTTGGGTGGAGGAGAACTCTAAGGACAATAACCTGCCTGTAACGCTGAACGTTTACAAGTGGACCAAGCATCAGGCTTTCCTGAAGGTTTCCAAGAATCGCGTGGAAGGCGTTTACGGCCAGCCCGCTCCTGAGGCTCCCGAGATTACACGCTCGCAGGACTACGACGGTAAGATTACTTTCTCTTCCAGCAACGAGAATGTAGTGAAGGTTGATCCCAACACAGGCGTTCTGACCGTCATCGGCGCAGGAACCGCTACCATCAATGTTAAGGGTGCAGAGACGGATTATCGTCTGGCTCCCAGCACCAGCTACACCGTATTTATCGATAAGGCAACGCCTATTATCTCGTTCCCACAGATGGAAATCAACTGTGTTTACGGCCAAGAGGTTCCTCTGAACCAGCTAACTGTTGAGTGGTACGAGGGCACCGTAACCTATTCCTCAGCCAACACCAAGAAGGCCACCGTAACAGCCGAAGGCGTAGTAACAACCCTTGGCGCAGGCGACGTAACCATCAACGGCATAGCCCCCGAGACCAACAACTTCAAACGTGCTCAGGTTAGCTACGTGCTGCACATCGACAAGGCCGTTTCTCCCGTCTTCGCCTTCGAGAAAGACCACATAGACGCCCTTCTGGGTGAGCCCGTTCCTGAGAACAAGTTGAGCAAGGGACTGTATGACGGCAAGGTGCTGTTCACCTCTTCGGATGAGAATATTGCTGCCATCGGAACAGACGGAGAGATTATCCTGAAGGCCGCAGGCACCGTTACTATCACGGCCAACGGCCCTGAGACGGAGAATTGCTATCAGGCCACACCAGCCAGCTACACATTGACCATCGAGGATCCGGATGGAATAAGAAACGTTAACGTTAACGATAACGATAATGAGTGGTATAACGTAAATGGTGTTCGCCTGAGCGGAAAGCCCAGCCAGAAGGGTGTCTATATAGTCAATGGGCGTAAAGTGTTGGTGAAGTAAAGAATGTAGGTTAGCGAACGTAAACCAAAACGATAACGAAAAATCGGTTAGCGGTTAGCGGTTAGTGGTTAGCGTTATAAACGGTAAACGGTAAACTTAAAGAGGGTGTGTCAAAATAGGCACATCCTCTTAATATAAGACCTGCTAAAGAACGTCCTCCTCGTTGATGATTGTTGTCTCGTCGTCGAACATATCCATGTATTCAGATGCAGCCAGCAGCTGTAACTGGGTGCGCAGGTCGTATTCCTGCGTAGTTGGGGGGAGATATTTTTGTTTCATTATTGTAGCCATTATTTGATGATGATAAGTTTTCCGTTCTTGATATAGAGTCCGCTGCGCAGGCTGCCAGCCTTTGTTCCCTGCAAGGTATAGAAGGACTCGTTGTCAGAAGTGACGCTTTCCATTGTGTCGATGCCCGTTGCATCCTCGTCATCGAGAGATATCATACGGACTGAAGAGCCGCCATTATAAGTAAGGTATGCCTTGTGCGCTGGTATGGTAAGGGTGGAACCTGCGGGATAGAAGCCTGTCTTACTGTTCTTTGTTGCCATAACATAGCTGTTAGCAGGTGCAGCTGTTGGACTGATTGTTCCCGTCAGCAGGTTTTCAGGAAGACCTTCGACTGGTACATACGATGCTTTCAGCTCGTATGTACCGGCTTCGCCATTTACCAAGAAACCAGCAGAGGCAGGAACCTCGGTGATTGCTGTCAGTGTAGCTTTCCCCGAATTGACTCCTGTAACCTGATAGGCTGTAAGGCCTGAGGTTAAACTAACATCAAGGTCACGTCCTGTACAATAGGTTCCCCATCCATTATCGTTTATAGACAAAATATCCATCCAACGGTCATCAGTCTGATTCTCGTGATCGCTACCATAGTTACTTTTATCGTCAAGGATGCTGTAGATGGTGGCGTCGTTTATACCTCCATAGGATAATATCATATTATATTTAAGATTAGTTTTGTAACCAGTATATGTTGATACTAAGTCTTTTCTACCTTCTGATTCATTTTCTGTGCCTTCTGCATGTAAGATAAATAAATCTGCGGCAAAAGATGCCAGATTATTAATTTGAGTGGAAAATGATAAAGCCAAATTCCCGGCTTTAGCGTTCATCTTGTCTGTGGTAATTGTTTTAACCCTTTCCTTCAGCCATTCTTTACTGCCGGAAGGATTAAGGCTTAACGTAGTGAGGCTGAGCGTCTTCTTGTCTGCCGAAAGGTCGAGCATACGATAGTCGCAAGGATAGGAAATGAGTGAGCCGGTATTGATGTCGTAAATACCGTTTGTTTCATCATCATTCCAGTCGTATGCAATATCGGAAGTATGGAAGTGACCCGTGAAGATGTATTTCACACCAGCGTCGATGAGTTTGTTACGCACCGTTTCATAATTTGCAACCGTATAGGTATCTATAAACAGATTAGCTCCTGTAATGTGTGGGAACAGGGGATGGTGCATCATAGCAATTACTTGCTTACCAGCGTCAGTTGCTGCAGAAGCCTGAGAGCATAACCAATTAAGAGTAGCCTCGCCAACAGATGCGTTATGTGAGTCGATACCTAAAATCACCAAACCGGAAACGGGTTCTGCCACATAGCTTATAGAGCCGTTAGGGTCAATAGTGCTACCAGCTCCATAGCCATAGTTTTCGTAGAAAGTCTTAAACGCTGTAGCATCAGCCATTTTCTCTTCCGCGCTTAGGGCAGTCTTCTGGTTGGTGGCTTCGTACTTATATACTGTTGTTATGCCCAGGTCATGATTGCCAGGTATGACATAAACCTTTATATTATATGGGCTGCCAGATAACTCAGCTAAAGCATCTCTCACGTAATTATGACTCGCTATTTCACCATCTTTCGTTAGGTCGCCAGTAATGAGCAGGATGTCAGGCTTACTGGTTTTCATTTGGTCTACAAACTGATCAAAGAGGTCAGCGCTTTCTTGAAGCATCTTACGTTGACCTTTATAATATGCTTGCCATTCAGTATTTTCCGGATCATCAAGCAGGCTCGGGGCCATTACGTGAATATCCGACACGACGGCGATGCGTGTCTGTGCAGTCGAGCGTTGGAATGACAACATGACTGCTGCCATGAGGGGCAAAAGCAAACGGAGTTTGCAGAATAATGTATGTTTCATAATGATATTATTTGTTATTGTCATAAACGTTTCTATCTCATTTTAATTTTTCTGCTACAAATTTAACGCTTATTTTTATTACACAGAAAAGAAAAAGGCTGAAAAAGTGTGTTTTCTTTGCAAATAGGAAAAAACTTTTCTTACGAAACGACGTTTTGTGGGAAGGGAAGTTTCTCGAGCGTTATGAAATGTTCGTTCACTGCGAGGAAGAATAATTTTCTGTATTATATATTGCGGATAAAAAAATAATCCTTATCTTTGCCACAGAAAGTAATACCAAACCAATTATTAACCTGTATAAAATTTTATTTCTTATGAACAGAAAACTTTTACTCATTATTCTAGGACTGTTGCTGATTCCAATCGGAATGTTGGCGCAGTGGGAGAGCGGCACCAGCAAGACGGGATCCGTATCTTCAAAGGTACATGATGTGTGGTTCTCTATCACGCTGCCTGAAGACGGTCAGGTGGACTTGACGTTAGAACCCCTGGGAAACATCAGCTCTGAGAATCTAACCCTCTATGCTGTGGTGGATGGCGAGAATGTTCAACGTGCTTTCGCATGGGTTGACGGTTCCAACCGCACCCTTACCTGTCCGAACCTAAAGCCCGGAACCTACAAGGTGAAGGTGAACGCCAGCCCTAAGGACAATAAGGTGAGCGGCACCTTTCGCCTGCATTACACCTTTACGGCTCCTTATTACAAGACCGATCCTACGCCTAATGACACTTGGGATGCCTGCCCAATGCTGGAGAGCAGCGTAACAATGCATGGTCATTTGGGATATGCATACGCTCCTAATGACGGTGACGATGTGGACTGGTTCCAGATACAGGTGCCTAAGGACGGCAAGCTTACCTTCGAGGTGGTGACCGCACCTACACTGAAGATAGGTTTTGGTACCCTGAATGTGCTCAATGCCGATGGTACTGAGGTGCAGCAGCGCAATGGTATGTGGATGGACCAGTCTGACGTAACCCTCGTATTTGAGATTCCCGATGTAGCTGCCGGTACCTACTATATTCGTCTGCCTCGTTATAGCGGCTACGGTATCTACTATCTTACGCCTCACTTCACACCTGTGGTGGTGGATAGCGAACCTGAACTCAATGACACTTGGGATACTGCTACGCTTCTCAATGAAAGTCAGCCACAGAATGCTCACTTGGGCTACTTATACAACTCAAGTATCTATAACGACAATGTCGACTGGTACAGGATTGAGGTACCTGAGGATGGCAAGCTTACCTTCGAGGCTTACAGTTCATCCACTCTCACTTTAGGATTCTGTACCTTGAATACGCTCAAGTCAGACGGAACCGGTGTGGCACAACGCAACGGTATGTGGTTCGATAAGCGTGAAACAAATATTGTCTTCGAGATTCCCGATGTATCTGCAGGTACCTATTACTTCTGCGTGCCTCGTTACAGTGGCTACGGAAACTATTCTCTGACCTATTACTTTACCAGCCATGCTGCTGAGGCAGATCCCGAACCCAATAATACTTGGGATACAGCAACCGAACTGAAGGCCGGTCCTACAGTTACTGGGCAGTTGGGTTATGACTACCAGAATACGAAGGATGTGGAAGACTGGTATGTGCTGAATGTACCTGAGGAAGGAGTTGTTACAATATCCGTCCATACAGAACCGACCTTGAAAATCGGCTTTGGCGAAATTAAGGCGCTCAATAATGATGCTAGTGGCACGGATCGTCGCGAAGCCCGTTGGTTTGATATACCTGATACCACACTTGTGATGACGCTACCCAATGCTGCTGCTGGCAATTACTACTTGCGTCTGCCTCATTATAGCGGCTACGGCACCTATCATCTGCGTTACAACTTCACCCCGTGTAGTAAACAGAACGATGCAGAGCCTAACGATGATTTCACCACTGCCAGTGAGATAATACGCGGTGTGACCAATGATGCACGTATTGGCTACGACTATAATAACTCGATGGACACAAAGGACTGGTACAGGTTTGATGTTCCCGAAGAGGGAGTAATAACGATATCCGTCCATTCAGAACCGACCCTGAAACTGGGTTATGGTGAGATTAAGGCGCTCAGTGCTGATGGCACTGACACAAACCGTCGTGCATCCCGTTGGTTCGACATAGCCGACACCACCCTCGTCATGACGCTACCCAATGCTGCGGCTGGCACTTACTATCTGTACTTACCTCAATATAGCGGCTATGGAGGCTACACCGTTCGCTATGACTTTACACCATGTGCTATTGCCAACGATGTAGCTGGTAATGACACTTGGGACACTGCCACCCCAATAGAAAATGGAGAAACCATTGAGGCTCGTCTGGGTTACGACTACAACAATTCGATGGACACGAAGGACTGGTTTATGTTTGATGTTCCTGAAGAGGGCTTCATTACGTTGACTGTTCATTCAGAACCGACACTGAAAATCGGCTATGGTGAAATTAAGGCTCTTAGTGCTGATGGCACTGACACAAACCGTCGTGCATCCCGTTGGTTCGACATAGCCGACACCACCCTTGTTCTGACGTTGCCCAATGCTGCCGCTGGTATTTACTATCTGTTAATGCCTCACTATAGCGGCTATGGCGGTTACACGTTGAAGTACGACTTCACTCCATGCGCCTACGCTAACGATGTTGCTGATAATGACACATGGGACACTGCTGTTTATATCGAGAATGGTTCTACCACCCAAGGCCGTTTAGGCTACGATTACAATAACTCGATGGATACAAAGGATTGGTACACGTTCACAATGGAGGCCGACGGAAGTGCCACGTTTACCATCCGGTCAGAGAAGACGCTTAAACTGGGATATGCCGAGATTCTAGCACCCTACGAAACCGAGGAGGGTACAAAATTGAGTCGTCGCGCAAGCCGGTGGCTTGATTATGCAGACTCTACCCTTGTGTTTAATGCAGATAATCTTGCAGCTGGTACGTACTATCTGTACATACCTCATTACAGCGGCTATGGCGGATACTCCATCAAGTCGAACTTCACCAAGAATCCGTACTACCGTCAGGTGATGACCAATACCGACTTTGCTTCACGCCTCCAACTGGAGGAAGGCAAGAGTGTTTACGGCACGCTGGGCTATGAGTACAATGCTGGTGCACGGTCGGAGGCTTGGTTCGACCTTGGTAACATGCACGGCAAGCAGATAGACGTGAACGTAGAGGTGGAGCAGAGCCATTCGCTTTCTATCAGTGTAGCTACATTATATATTTATAAGGGTGACAACGAGGAAGGCAAGCCTATCCTTCAGAGTGTAAGGAGTGAGCGTCTAGAGCGCAGTTCCGGAACAATTTCCTATATCGACAAGAACACAGAAGACAGCCACTATATTTTCTACCTTCCCCGCTACAATGGGTATGGCGGCTACAAAGTTACGTTGGGCGACGAACACGAAGAAGGGGTTACAGACATGGCAAGCAACGACATCAAGGTTATGACTGGCGGCCGAAACACCGTCCGCAAGGGCGTTCCCTGCGAAAACCCCATTACTGTTTCAAACCTCAGCAACATGCCTTCAGACTTTTTCTTACTGGCTGTCCTTCCTACCGAAAATGTCAACATCATTGGTTTCCGTATGCCAATAGGTGGTGGTAGAACTCAATATGTACCTGTTGACAGTGTGACTATACCGGGCGAGAATATGTGTCTCTTCGTTGTTCCAAAACTGTTACCATGGGAGAGTTATACTTTCACCATGATCAGCGAGGGCAAGGGTGATATTGCCTATGCACCTGAAAGAGTTGTTTTCGATGCTCAACGTCGTGTTATCATCCTGGGTACTGCTGTTACAGTGGCCGCAATCGGCGCATTTGCCAAGACGGCTGCGATAGGTCTGGCTACAGGCTTTGCCATTGACTGGGTTTCGAAGAAAGCCGGTGATGCCATCTTCCCTGCTGACAGTGAGGCAGCCACCCAATATGCCAACCTTATGGGAGCAACCAAGGACCAGTTAGGCATCCGTTCCTCGTGGGACAGCCCTGCTGTTTATACAGCTAAATCGTTTGTATCGACATGCACTACAGAAGCAACAAAGAAGATTGTGCCCAAGACCGGCACTGTTCTTGACGTAGTAGGTAACACTATCACGGCTTTGCAGAATATCATTCCGAACCTGCGTCGACGTATATGGTATTGGATCTACAAGGACCTGGGTTATTTCGACAATAACAGTCTGGATGTTCTTGACGGCAAGCAGGCTATTACTGATGTCGTAGCTTCCTGGGATCCCAACGAGATGGTTGGTCCACAAGGTGTTGGTGACAAACACTATATCGGGCCGACCCAAACAGTAACCTATCGCATACTGTTCGAGAACAAAGCCGAAGCTGGTGATGCGGCATACCGCGTTCGAGTAAGTGATGAACTGGACGAGAATGTGTTCGATGTTTCAACCGTACGATTCGGTGAGACCAGCCACGATGGTGTAGGTTACAACTGGGAGATGACACGTGAAGGAAACCAACTCACATGGGACATTAAAGGCATTGAGTTGCCACCAAATGTGAATGCTCCAGAGGGTGAGGGCTTCGTTAGCTTCTCTGTTGACCTAAAGCCAAATCTGGCAAATGGAACTCAGATTAAGAACAAGGCTACAATTATCTTCGACAAGAACTATCCGATTGAAACCAATGAGTATGTAAATACCCTCGACCTGATTGCACCTACCACAACAATGTCAAGCGCTGATATCAATGCAACCGGAGATGCCTTTAGCGTACATTGCATCTCTGACGATGCAGGCTCAGGTGTGGGCAGCTATCTGTTCTTCGTATCAGAAGATGGTGGGGATTATGCTTACTACGGACAGAGTGTAACAGGTAGTATAGACTATCCCATCACTCCCGGTACTTCTGGAAAGTCTTACAGTTTCTATGTTCTTGCAACCGACAAGGTTGGTAACGTAGAGCGCGTTATTCCACAGGTTATCTATGGTGACACAAGTGTGGATGGTATCCGTATCGTGAAAGACCCGAATCCAAGTATCAAGGTTTACACTATAGATGGTCGTTATGTTGGTGACACCATCTCTGGACTGAAGGAGGGTATTTACGTGGTAGGAGGCAAGAAACTCTTTATCAAATAAGCATTAAACCGAAGACTTTAGTTAATAAGAAAAGGTGTGCCATCGCACACCTTTTCTTATTTGACACTAAATCCTATAGATTCTATAGCTTGTATGATGTCTTCTTCTTTGAAGTTGCCTGTAATGTGGGCAAGACCATCCTCTAAGGAAACAGTGACGGATTCTACGCCTTCTACTGATGCTATGACTTTTTGAGCGTTGGCGGCACAATGGTTGCAGGTCATACCCTTTATTTTATAGTTTATAGTTGAGAGTTTATAGTTGAGAGTTGAGGGGTGAGAGTTGAGAGTTGGGGATTCGCATTGGGAATTCCCCTCTTTGCAGTCATGGCAATGGCAGTGATGATGTTCACCGAATAGTTTGTGGGGACTGAGGGCATGAAGAAGTAAGAGTATCATTAGAATGGTGCAGAGAATGCTGAACCATCCAGGCTGATGTGCGCAGCATTCTTGCATGTTAGCCAAGGGTGCTGTGAACCATTCTGAGGGCAACAGATAGTCGATACCTAAAGCAAAGACAATGGCACCGACTATGATGGACAACAAATAAATAGCCAATGTCTTCCTTCCCAACACCTTATTTATTATAAGGATGCTGGCTACATTGCTGGCTGGACCCGCCATCAGTAGCACAAGGGCTGCGCCAGGGGTAAGACCCTTCATCATCAAAGCCAAAGCAATGGGAATACTGCCCGTAGCACACAAATACATGGGGATGCTGAACAGTAAGACAAAGAGAATACTGTAGAGGGTATTGCCCTGGAAGGCAGTGAACCAGGAATCGGGTACGGCAGCTGTGATGATACCGGCAACGAGAAGACCGATTATCAGCCATTTGCCAATGTCTTCCATCATCTCTACAAAGGCATAATGGAAAGCCCCCTCCCAGCTCCCCCTTTGGGGGAGTGCTTTATCCTTTTCTTCTTGGTGGTGTGGCTTTGAGGCACTCCCCAAAAGGGGGAGAGTGGAGGGGGCCTCTATTTTGTTTGTGAGCGTTCCTCCCAGTATGGCAGTCAGTAAAGCTGCAATGGGACGAATGATAGCAAAGGGTAGGCCCATCAAACTGTAGGTGGCAATGATACTGTCCACTCCCGTCTGAGGCGTGGCTATCAGAAAGGATACTGTGGCTCCCTTACTTGTTCCTTCGCGTCTTAAACCCATAGCAGTGGGGATGACACCGCAAGAACAGAGGGGTAGGGGAACACCAAAGAGGGCGGCCAGGAAGACCGACCTGAAGTTATTCTTTCCCAAATGATTGGTGTACAGTGTTCTGGGCAGAAACTCATGCATGAGACCCGCTAAAAAGAAACCCAGCAGTAGGTAGGGTGACATCTCGTTGGTAAGCACCCAAACTTCTTTCAAAATGTCTAATAGTACGTTCATAATATCATGTTATTTTTCTTTCTGTGTGCAAAAGTACGCAGTTATGGTTGCAAATGAGTTGCAAAAGTTGGGTCAGAAAGAAAAATTATGTATTTTTGTAAAAAAAATATAGAGAATGGGAAAAAAAATAGGTGTGCTCACAGCTATGAGCGTGGAGTTTAAGCAGATTGCCTCTATTCTGACAGATACGAAGTTGGAAAAAATTGGGCCGCAGGAGTTCCTGACTGGTAAGTTGGATGATAAGACCATTGTATTGCTGCAATGCGGTATTGGGAAAGTTAATGCTGCTACGGGTGTGACGAATTTGATTATCAACTTTAAACCCGATAGTGTGGTTAGCACAGGTGTGGCTGGAGGCATAGATACTTGCTTAAGAATAATGGATGTGGTAGTTAGTAAACAAACCTGTTATCATGATGTGTCGTGCGGTGATAATGTTGATCCAGGTCAAGTTCAAGGCTTGCCTCGTTTCTTCGAGAGTGATAAAGCGATGGCCGAGACTGCTATCTCGCTGTCTTCTGATGTTCGCATCGTTCCTGGCCTGATATGCACGGGCGACCAATTTATTACCAACCGCAATCAGTTGAATGTCATAAAGGCAACATACCCCGATGGACTGGCAGTTGACATGGAGTCGGCGGCAATAGCTCAGGTCTGCCATCTTTATGATGTTCCTTTTGTCAGTTTTCGCATCATCAGTGATACACCGGGAGCTGAGGAACACTTTGAAGAGTACCTGAACTTCTGGCAGACGATGGCTGATAAAAGCTTCGCTGTTACGCGGCTTTTTCTAAATAGTTTATAGATTTTTGCCTTTTTTTCTTTGTCATTTGCTGCAAAAGCAGTAATTTTGCAGTCGCATTATAAAACGGAGAGATGCCAGAGTGGTCGAATGGACCGCACTCGAAATGCGGCGTACTCTTACGGGTACCCAGGGTTCGAATCCCTGTCTCTCCGCTTTCGATTTATAAAAAGAGTGCTTGCTAACCTCTTTTAAAACAAAACAAGAACATGGCACAAGTGAAAACTGTATCAGCATCCTTCATGTACATGGGGATACTGTTTTGTACTTGCCTTATTGCAAGTAATTTATTGGAATCAAAGATTTTACAATTCGGAAGTTTCACTATGACAGCTGGTGTACTATGCTTTCCTATCTCTTACATTCTGAACGATTGTATTGCAGAGGTGTGGGGCTATCGCAAAGCTAGATTTGTTATATGGATGGCTTTCTTAATGAATTTTTTGGTGGTTACTCTGGGCCAGTTAGCTGTGATGTTGCCTGCTGCAGATTATTGGGCTGAGCACGAACAACATTTTAATTTTGTCTTCGGGCTTACACCTAGAATTACTGTGGCTTCATTTACAGCATTCCTGCTTGGTAGTTTGATGAATGCCTATGTGATGAGTAAGATGAAGAAAACTAGCGAAGGAAGGCATTTTTCTAAACGTGCTGTAATGAGCACTCTTTGGGGCGAGGGTGTTGACAGTCTGATATTTTTCCCCTTTGCTTTCGGTGGTCTGATTCCTGTTCCAGAGTTAATCAAACTGATGATTCTGCAGATTATTACTAAGACCATGTACGAGATAATAGCATTGCCCCTGACCATTAGGGTTGTGAGATGGGTAAAGCGTCGTGAGAATACAGATGTGTACGACCTCGACGAAACGTATAATCCAATAAACATATTCCAGTTATGATGGGTGAATCTGCGTTGGTTGTTTTTTCCGGTGGTCAGGACAGTACTACCTGTTTGTATTGGGCTAAACGGAATTTCAAACGTGTTGTGTCCCTAAGTTTTATTTATGGTCAGAAGCATGTGAAGGAGGTGGAATTGGCCAAGGAATTGGCCAGGGAAGCCTGTGTGGAATGGGATAGCATGGACGTGAGTTTTATCTCTAATTTGAGTATAGGATGTAGTCTGACAGATACATCGTTGCAGATAGAGGAGGAAAAACCCGCTGATGGTGTCCCGTCAACATTCGTTCCTGGTAGAAACATGTTCTTCCTCTCTATAGCTGCGGTTTATGCCCGTAATATTGGAATATATGATCTGGTGACAGGTGTGAGCCAGACTGATTTCAGTGGCTATCCGGATTGCAGGGACAGTTTCATTAAGAGTCTGAATGTAACCCTCAATTTAGCTATGGACGAGCAGTTTAGAGTTCATACTCCCCTAATGTGGTTAGACAAAGCACAGACGTGGCAGATGGCTGATGAGATGGGAGTGATGGATATAATAAGGTATAAAACTTTAACTTGTTACAATGGCGTTCAAGGCGACGGATGTGGGCATTGTCCTGCTTGTCTTTTAAGGAGAAAAGGTTTAGAGAAATATGAGCAACAGAGAAAATGAGGGTCTGGCGGCATTAGGTCGCAAGACAGAGTACAAGAGCGACTATGCTCCGGAGGTGTTAGAGGCTTTCCAGAATAAGCATCCCGAGAACGATTATTGGGTAAGATTTAACTGCCCGGAGTTCACCAGCCTTTGTCCTATTACAGGACAACCTGATTTTGCCGAGATACGCATCAGCTATCTGCCTGACCAGAAAATGGTAGAGAGTAAGAGCCTGAAGCTATATCTCTTCAGTTTCCGCAATCATGGTGACTTCCATGAGGATTGCGTAAACATAATTATGAAGGACCTTATTAGACTGATGGACCCAAAATACATAGAGGTAACAGGAATTTTTACGCCTAGAGGCGGCATAAGCATTTACCCGTATGCTAACTACGGACGTCCTGGAACAAAATATGAAGAGATGGCAGCGTTTCGTCTGCTCCATCATGACCTTTAGTCAAACTCCAATTGCAATTCTTTTATCAGATTGGTAAGCGAGGGATTCCTCTTTTCCATATCCTGAAGTTGTTCTTGTTTGCTGATACTGTGCAGCACAAGTTCCTGTTCAGCCAGATGGAAAGAAAAACTTAATTCGCTGTTTTTAAGAAGCGGACGAAGGAAGTTCTCCATATCAGCCCTTAATTCATTCAGTTCGTTGATAATCTGGGGACTATTGACGCTGACTTCAGCAGTAGAGGGGCCTGTGATGACAGGTTGGAGTAGTCGCATACGTTGAGCTATAGCCATCTGTTCACGGGGAAGGTTATTTACGTATGCAAACCAACCTTCTTTTAGTGATTTTTCCTCAAGTGGCAATTTTAGGCCAATTTCATCAACGGATTTGGGTTGAGCATTTATTTCCGTAGGATTTGCGGCTTTTCCGCCAAAGTGCTTAAAGCTTACTTTACGCAAGATAACCTTAGGTTCATTCAAGTTTGCGTTGGGAGTTGCAGTAGTCTTTGTTTCGTCTTTCTGTCGCAAAGGGACTGTTGTTGAATCGGGCTTTGACGCAACAACAGGTGAACCGGCTGAAGTCTGGGACTTTCTAGCCTGCTCTGTGAAAATGGGTTTTAGTATCTTTGCAGGGCGGCGCCCCGCGCCAGGTACGTCATCTTCTGTTAACTGAGTAGCTTGAATAAGGCAAATCTCTATCTGTAAGCGTTTGTTTCTACTGGTTCTGTAAGATTGATCGCAGTCGTTACATAGCTTGATGGCCTGATATAGGAACTTGGCCTTACATTTCTTAGCCTGCTCCTGATACTTAGCACGCATTTTGTCACTCATTTCCAATAAGGGGAGTGTTACGGCATCCTGACTAACCAGCAGATTGCGCAGATGGGTGGCAAGTCCGTTTACGAAATTTCCTCCGTCAAAACCTTTGTTAAGCACATCGTTCAAGAGTAACAGGCTAGACTGGACATTACCTGCCAAGAAGTAATCTACCAATTGGAAGTAGTATTCGCTGCTTAATACATTCAGGTTTTTTGCAACCTGCTCGTATGTAATGTTGCCCCCTGTAAAGCTAACCATCTGGTCAAATATGCTTAATGCATCACGCATTCCACCATCGGCTTTTTCTGCTATGAGTCCTAATGCTTCTGGTTCAGCAGTATATCCTTCTTTCTGAGCAACATACATTAGATGGTCAACGGTCAACTGGGTTGTCATTCGTTGGAAGTCATAAACCTGACAACGACTTAGAATCGTGGGCAGAATCTTATGCTTCTCTGTGGTCGCAAGAATAAAGATAACATACGATGGCGGTTCTTCCAATGTCTTCAGAAACGCATTGAAGGCAGAGGCGCTAAGCATGTGAACCTCATCGATAATAAACACCTTGTACTTACCTATCTGTGGCGGAATCTGCACCTGTTTTGTCAGTTCGCGGATATCTTCAACAGAATTATTGCTGGCAGCATCTAGCTCATGAATGTTCATGGAGCGCTGCTGGTCAAAAGCCATGCAGCTTTCACACTGGCCACAGGCATCACCTCCTTCTTTTGGTGAAAGACAGTTGATGGCTTTAGCAAAGATACGGGCACATGTGGTTTTACCAACACCTCTTGGGCCGCAGAACAAGTAGGCATGTGCCAGCTTACCTGAAGCAATAGCATTCTTTAGTGTTGCGGTAAGTGCACGCTGACCGACCACCGCATCAAAGTTCAGCGGTCTGTATTTTCGTGCAGAAACAATGTATTCTTCCATTCTGTTTTTTGTAGTTTTGTGCAAAAATAAGAAAAAAAAGTGGCTTCTTGTTATAAGTGACCATATTTTTTTCTACCTTTGCTCAAAAATTACACTCAGACGTTATGAGCCGATTAAATTCTGTGTTTCTATTCATAAGCCGTCATAAGTATATGGTGGTTATTTTTTTCATTGTGCTAATTGTCGGCTTTATCGATGATAATAGTTTTATGCACCGTTTTGACCGTCGTAATAGAATGGGGCAGTTAAGAAGTGAAATAGAAACGTATAAGTCTCAGTATGAGGCAGCCGACCGTTGTCTGCGTGAGATGGATTCCGACCCTAAGACGATAGAAAAATTAGCTCGCGAGAGATACTATATGAAGCGTCCGGGCGAGGATGTTTTTGTGATAAGAGATTCGGAAGAGGAGGCTTCTGATGTAACACCTTCTGATTCTTCTGTTAGATATTAGATAAAGTAATGATACGTGAACTTACGTTTCTGGAAAATCTCCTATTCCGCATAGGTGCTGTTTTAATGATTGCAGGCGTTGTCCTTCATGTTTTCAACGCTGTAATCTCTCTCTATGTGTATGGCGTTGGAGCCATGCTTTTCTGTTTGATGCAGCTACGTGCTTTTTACGATGGAAACGACTTGGTTGTTACTCGTTTACGAAGGCAGCAGCTGTTTGCCTGTATGATGTTTCTGGCTACTTTAGTGTGTATGAGTATGCAGGTATATCAGTATGGGTTTGCCCGCCGGAACGAATGGATTGTGGCATTGGCAATAGGATGTGTTTTGGAATTGTACACAGCTTGGCGACTCCCCAATGCATTACAAAAGGCAAAAAAGTCTTAATAAGTACTAAAAGTTAGCCGTCGAACCTTCTTTTTGATTATCTTTGTATGACAGAATGAATGTTGTGATATGAAGAAGTCGTTATACTCTTTAATCTTTGGGGTTCTTATGCTTACCTCTTGCTCGGAACAGTATCTCGTTTCCGGGACGTCCAATGTGGAAGGATTGGAAGGTAAGATGTTGTACCTTAGGGTGTTCAAGGATGATGACATGCTTGCCATAGATTCCTCACGGGTAGTTCACGGAAAGTTTAAGTTTCGTGGAATAATGGATTCTGTGATGATGGCAAATGTTTTTCTGGATGGTAGTAGTGTAATGCCTGTTGTGCTGGAAGATGGTGATGTAAATGTTCGTATTGACGAGAACACTCAGAGTGCTACAGGAACACCCTTGAACGACAGCCTTACCAATTTCATTCAAAGAAAATCCCAGATTGATGCCCGTATGGCGGAATTACCTCATTTAGAGTTCCAGATGATTTCAAACGGAATAGACCACGAACAGGTTCTGGCAGAATTGGGTGAACAGGCTCGGGAATTGGAGATGGAGAACGACAAATTGATAACCCGTTTCATCCGTACTAATTATAATAATGTTTTGGGCCCGGGCGTGTTTATGATTATGACCTGCGGTTTCCAATATCCAATCTTAAATCCGCAAATAGAGGAAATTATCTCTCAGGCTCCTCCTTATTTCAAGAATCACCCATACGTTAGGGAGTATATTAAAGCTGCCGAGAGTAATATGGAAAAGTTGCGTCAGTATTGATTTGTAAAAAAATGAAATATTTATATTGGCTTTACCAGTTGTTGGTTGCAGGTCCTGTTCTTTTGGTGGCTACTGTCCTATGTGCAGTGATTGTAATTATTTTCGGACCCATCTGGCCTGCATGGATAGGCTATTATCCCCCCATGGTTTGGAGTCGGCTAATGTGTTGGATGTGCCTGTTACCTGTAAAGGTAGAGGGTCGGGAACACCTGGGCAAGCACCAATCTTACATCTTTGTCAGCAATCATCAGGGAGCTTATGATATTTATTTGATTTACGGTTTTTTGGGAAGAAATTTCAGGTGGATGATGAAGAAATCCCTGCGTAAGATACCTCTGATAGGTAAGGCGTGCGAGAGAGCAGGTCATGTGATGGTGGATAAGAGTGGTCCAAAAGCCATAGGTGCTACTTGTGAGCAAGGACGAGAGGTGTTGCAAGGTGGCATTAGTCTGGTTGTTTTTCCTGAAGGCGCGCGCACTTTTACCGGTCACATGGGTAAGTTCCGTAGAGGGGCTTTCCAGATAGCCCACCAGTTACAGCTGCCTGTGGTGCCTGTCACAATCGACGGTTCTTATGATGTCTTGCCTCGCCAGAAAGGTTTCAACTTTGTAACATGGCATCGTTTGCGGCTTGTCATTCATGAACCTATCCTTCCGAATCCCTTGGATCAGGAAGAGATCAAGGATGTTATGGAACAGAGTTATCAGACTATCATGTCAGCTCTTCCAAAGAAGTATCAAGGCTTTGTCGAAAACCCCGACCAATGAGATATATCCGACACTATCCCATTCACGAAGCAGCCAGTTACATAAACTGGCTTTATTTCTTTCATGCTTGGGGTTTCCCCTCCCGTTATAGCAGCATAGCCAGAGTTCACGGATGTGTAGCCTGTCGCCAGAATTGGTTGCAGGCTTTTCCTGAAGAGGAAAGGGAACGGGCAGAACAAGCCATGAAGCTTTTTGACGAAGCACAGCAATTGTTGCGTAAGTGGGACGAGGCTGGGTATTACACCACCTTTAGCGTCCGCCTTTTTGAGGCTAATTCCAATGGTGAGGACATAGTTCTTCTCGAATCCGGTCAGCGGATACCCTTCCTTCGCCAGCAGAACGCCGAGGAAGGGAAACCATGTCTTTGTCTCGCGGATTTTGTTCGTCCCCTTTCCTCTTGCATACCCGACAAGATAGGTGTTTTTGCCAGTACTGTTCCCAATTCCATACCCATTGAGGGACTCGAGGAAAGCCTTGTTGCCGATCGTTTGGCTGAAGCAACGGCAGAGTTGGGCCATTTACAGACACGTCGCGAGTGGTGGGGGTATGCTCCTGACGAGCATCTTACCCTAGATGAACTTTTCGCTGAGAAATATCAGGGCAAGCGTCCTGCTGTTGGTTATCCCTCTTTGCCAGATCAAAGTATTTGTTTCCTTCTTTCCGATTTGTTGGATTTTCCCTCTTTAGGTATCACGCTAACAGAAAACGGAGCAATGATACCGCATGCCAGTACTTGTGGCTTTGTGTTCTCGCATCCGGCGGCATGCCATTTTTCTGTGGGTAAAATAGGGGAGGATCAGCTTCAGGATTATGCCCGTCGTAGGGGTGTTGAGGCCCATTCGCTACGCAAGTTTCTAAGAAGTATCTGACTATTTTATGACCTTCACTCCTTTGGGTGCCTTGACAGTTGATTTTACGGTACCGTCAGCCTGTTTCTCATGGCGAATCCAAATTTGTCCGTAGGGAGTCGGATAAGTGCCTTCAGCCCATTGCAGTTTACCCAAATGTGGGGTGATGCGTACCTTCTTACAGCCAGGTTCCAGTATTTCTACACCCAAAACATGGTTGCTGAGCCAAGCTGTAGGACCGCTTGCCCAACCATGACATAAGCTATGGCGGTAACCTACATAACAATATCCTCCGTAATCGCCGTGAATGTCTTTTTTCCCTTTTGGTACAAATTCATCAATTCGTCCTGCATTCTTTGTCCAGTCCAGATCAAAGTCTTCCCAAAATGTGGTGGCTCCCATATCAAGCATTCCACCCCAGAATCGGCTGATGATATCCATCGCTTCTTCGTAGTGTCCGGCCATTGCCAAAGCTTCCAGCATATAGTAGCCATAGAACGTGGAAAAGCCCTTAGGACCACCTGGTAGCAGGAAGTCACGGGAAGCAGTTTCTGCATCCATTAATCCAGCAATAGCCATTAATGCTGCAGCCTGCTTCAGATGGTTGGGAGGTAACACTTTCTTTTTTAGGCGCTTCTCTATCTCATTGCATTTATGTGCTTTAGCTTCATTGCCAAGCAGGGAACAAAGCTGTGCCCCGTCCTGCAGAGCCCAGCAGAGCAGTGCCCTATAACCGGCCTCAACTCCTTCCGTGTTCGGACTGGATGGCCAATCCAGGAACCGACTGTCAGAAAGATATTCAGAACCGTCTTCGTCAACACGCGAATCAATGAGGTCGATAAGCCCAAGGATATAGTCGGCATGTTTTTTCAGGAAGTCCAGATTCCCGAAATGCCTGTACCAGTCGTACTGAATAATCAGATACCACATCGAGTAGGCGCTCATGCCATTGAACCAGTTAGGCAACGGGTATTGCTCAATGGCTAAATCCAGACTGGCATAGAAACTTTCTTCATCCCCGAAGACGGTACTGATAGTGTTTGTCTCCGGGTGCATATCTCCCAGCCAAATCAATCGGTCGCGTTTGATACCGTCCCAAATGTATTCCTGCATGTTCAGGTGGACGGTGTATGCACCTGTATTCCATATTTCGTTCAGACGGTCATCTGAGCAGCGGAATGTACCCAGGTATGGGATATTGCGATAGCGGAATACAGCGGTAACTTCCTTCAGATAAAGGGAAGCCTCGTCATCCAACAGGTCTATACGTGCAAAGCGGAATCCTGAGTTGCCAATCTCAATCTGACCGTAACGTGGAACAGTAACTATCATGTCGCGGGTGGCATGGTCGTTGGTAGCTGTTCCGCCTTCTATTTCGCTGCATGTCTCAGCAACTGATTCGCCCAGTCTTACACGCATCTTGAAGTTGGCAGCAGATCCTGAGCCGACAACCAGTTTAAGTGCTCCGTGCAGTTCGCGTCCGTAGTCAAGGATTATGGAAGTGCCTCCCTCCTTTGTGCTTTGCATATAGCATGAACTGGCATTTACCAAATCGGCTTGTCCGTTATCAACGTTCAGCAGATTCTCAAGGTTGCGTGTTGTACCTTGCGACCATATTACCTTCTTTGGAGCGATATAGACTCTGCTCATCTTGTCCTGACGGAGGTTCAAAGTATCGTTACCGAAAGCCAGAGGCAGATACATTTTCTCGTCAGCAGATTGTATCTCTGCTTTCTTGTTGGCAATGACGCTCAAGCTGCACATCAGTGCCACCAACAATGTAAATAGCTTCACCATAATGCTGTTTTTTTTGTATTACGATGCAAAAATACAGCATTATTCATTATCATACCTTGAATAATTGATATTTTAACTGCATTATTTGAACAGTAAGGGGACCTTAGAAAACTTATGGTTTCTGGTTCAACAGGCTAACCGTTGTCGTAAATTCGGTAATGATTTCTACCAACCGAGGATTGTCGTTACGAACGATGATTGTTGCATAATTGGTAACGCCATCTTCATCGACTATTGATGAAGTTACCGAGGTATAAAGAGCCTTACGGTCACCAGATAGGGTGACTGTGAGTTGATACGCGTTATATCAAGTGGCTTCATAGAACAAACGTATATTTGGCGGGTTTGCCAGTACGCTTTTCGTAGGTCACTCTCATCTTTTCTTCAAGACGTTCAACGCATTGGCGTTTTTTCTCTTTTGCAGCCTTAAAGCGAGCCAAAACTTCTTCTTTTGTCATTATTTACTTTCTTTAATTTGTCTTATCAATTGCAAAAGTTATTACAAATCGAACGAAACACAAAATATTTTTGCATATATATTTCACATCTACCTCACAACTTATACCGTGTCAAATACACAATAAAGTGGTTTTCATATTAACCTTGAAACATTAAGCATAAGTGCCATCAAACCTCATACATCCACATCTTACAACCACATTCTGTTTGCGAAGGTACAAAGAAATAATGAGCCCACCAAAGGTTAGCCCATTATGTTTTGAAATAAAGCAAAGGTCAGATAGGTCACACCAAAACATCTTCCTTCTTCCCTCTTACATCTTACATCATCTAATTCTGGAGGAGGAATAATAGTAACTTGGAAAATAATTTTTTTTAGCTACTTTTTGCTTGGAAATAAGTTAGATAATTATCACAAATAAGCTGCAATATTGGCTTTGTCACCTTTGCGTCATTCAGATAATCTCCATGAATCATTCCCTTTATCTCCACGACTCATTGAGATAATCCTTTACCCGCAAAAGGGATTATCTCAATGACTTGTTCCCCCTATCTGAACAACTAGTTTTGATAGGGGGAACAATGCAAAGGTCTTACTTAATGAAGGTCTTACGTGGTTTCGAGTCACCTTCACCTACCACGATGTAGATGCCACGATGTGCTTGACCTATATCCACCTTACGTCCCTGAAGATCATATATACTTGGGTGAACGTTAAGGTTAACGTTCTTCACTCCGTCTGGAGAATCCAGCGTGAAAACGAAGGTTGCCACACCACTGTCGTACCATCCTTCTCTCACAGCCTGAGCTTTAATGACAGTCTCACCATAGATGTTGATGGGTCCTGTATAAAGCTGTCGCGTGCCCTGTTCGTCGCAAGGACATGAACCGTCTGTAGTGTAGTAAATCTGGGCATCCTTGGTGGTTGTACTAAGCGTCACAGTCTCGCCTTCCCTTAATACTGAACCTGAACCAGGTGTTGCCAAAGGCATATCCACAAACAGATTATCTGGATCTAGCACTTCTACTATTACCATCTCTTCTGCCATTTCGCCGTCGATGTTTAGCGCCACACTGGTTGAGCCTATTGTTTTACCCGTTAAGGTGACGGTAGCTTTACCCTCTGCATCGAGTACAACTTCTTTGTCACTCATTTCTACCAGTTCGTTTGAGGTAGTGAAGAGTCGCAGCGTCTTGCCTGCACCAGCCTCAGCAGGAACAACGCTTACCTTCAGTTCCTGACTTTCGCCAACAGCCATTTCCAGTTTCTCTTCAGCCTCAATCTTCTCAATACGCTTTTCTATGTCAAAGTGCTGCGTGTAGTCCTCCTGCATTGTTACACCGCAGTAGCTCTTCACGCGATGGTTCACAATGAGCAGTACCTCGTCAGCATTTTGCCAGCCAGTCTCTGAGGTCAGTTTCAATTGGCTGGCGTAGGTGGTCTCTGAGCCTTTGGCAGCAGCCTCTTCGTTCAGCAGTTCTACCTTGATGTCGCTGAGCAGCGTTTCCTTGCCGTTGCGAATCACTTTCACCTTCAGCATGTCGGGTGTGAGCGTTTCTGGTTGCATATACTTGCTGAATAGCAGTTCTATGCCGTCCTGATACACGTGGGCCATCTCCACCTCGGGAGCTGTGCGCTGTACCATTGGGATATTCACTTCCAATTGTGGAGGAGGAACAGGTAACCATTCCGAGCGTGTCGGCTCGTAGCCGTCCTTCTCATAGCGTACCTGCCACATACCCATTGGCACGTCCCAGCCATATTTGCCCAGCTCGTTGGTCAGCTGTGGATTCAGCTGGTCAAACTCCTGGGCGTTCCATTGCTGTTCGATTACCACCCAGTCGCCGTAGTTGTTCTGCAGGCTGTCCTTATAGTAGCAGGTAGCGCTCACGCCCTCCAGTCGGTTCGAGGGCACTGCCTCATAGACGTAGCCTGACGGGTCAATCAAAGGAATAACGTCCTCGGTAACGGGAATTTGCGTGTGGATACTAGAGCATTCAGGTAAGGCATTGATAGAGGCAATAATATCCTGCATGTTCTCAAGGTTTTTTTTGCTCCAATCCTGTTGAATTTTAGCTGTTAAAGCATCAACTCCCATGATTGCTGCAGTTGACAGCCATGCAGCTTTCCCTTTTCCTTCAAATGCCAAATAAGTTGATATAATACCTGCACCAGCGATACCTGCAATATTGCTTCCCCTAACCCAACGTGCTTCTGCTCTCTTCCATTCGGCTTCATCAATGACATCCATCACTCTTCTACTTAATTTGCATCCCGCCTTAATTCTTGCAATAAGATCGTCCCAATCAAATTCATCTTTCCATAAGGTATCCCAAGCATTGTACGAATTGAGGGCTGTAAAAGCAATATTAGTAACTGTAGCAGCAAGACCACCAATTACTTTAAATGCATCCTTAGTCTCTTGCTGCATGTAGTATTTGGCCCAATCGGCGTCATGTAAACTCATGTCACCTTTTAAAGCAGCCTGCTTTATTGCTTCTAATCCAACTTGTTCACCGTAATCTTCTAATCTAGGTAATCCAACATTGAATATTAAGTCAGACGCCAAATTTAAACCGTTATTCCATAAGTCTATCTTTAATGCCTCCCACGCTGCAGATTTTTCCTCGAAACTATCCACTTTTCTTCTGAGAGATTTGCGCTCCTTAGCAGAATTGGCCGAGTCACCACTATGTGCACTATAGTCAATGGTTATTCGATCACCACCTTTGTCGTTGACAAAAACCATAACATCTTGATTATCTTCCGTAAACAGTTGTTCGGCATGCCAGTTTCCGTCACTCATATCAAATAAGAAATTTCCTGTAGTGGGAGTTCCTATCTCGTATTTAATGGAAGGAGTCCATACACCTTCTCTTATTTCGATGGGTTCGAAATAAAGGACAGAAGTATTCAACTCTTTCATCCACTGTTCCATTTTCTGATATTCTGGTGTCTGTGTAATGTCGGGTATTAATTGTTTCCATATCTCACCCCGCTCGGCTTCTGTTTTTGCATCAAGAAGGTCTTTTATTAGTTGTTGTTCTTCTTCTGTTATTTCATGTCTTTTACCGTTCGCTAATTGGACGTAGCACTCTTTTAATTCATCAAGTAACTGTAATACATAGTCTCTGTCAGGTTCATTCTTTCCCAACTCTTCTTTTAAGTGTTTCCACAACGAATCCAAGTGAGTGGTTATTTTTTCAACTTCCGCCATCGCTGCCTTCATTTGCTTCACGAAGCGGTTGTTGTTCTCGGTGTCTTCTGGGAACTCGAAGTCATCGGCATAGTCGTAGCTCAGCGAGAAGTTCTTGGGCAGTTTTTCAAAGTCAGTCGTCTCTTCATAGTGGAAGATCTTCATGTCGGGGGTGAACTGCTCGCCATACTGCAAGTAGCGGGAGTCTATGGCCCGGTCGTCCATAAAATACAACTGGGAATGGGTTGCGATCGGGTTGCCGGGGCCAACGGCTGTGGTAGTGGGCAAGTCCATCCAATTATCGATACCCAAGTGGAAGTCCATGGTCTCGTAATTGTCGCTGTTGTTCCCGTAGTGTTTTGTCAGGATAATCTCTTTGTCCTTCAGCATGTCGAAGAGCTTGTCGTTGTGCAGGAAGTGGACAAAGTAGTGCAGATGAGCCAATTTTTTCTTCGGACTAACCGAATAAGACCTGCTCGAGAGCGACCTGGATAATAGGCCCATATTGACAGCGGGATGATAATTTATACTATATCCACCTGGTAACACACCCATACTTCCACCTCCACCGCCAGATCCTGAAGTATTTGATGTAGACGTCTGATAAATGCCCAAGTCCGAAGGAACAATGGCAACGGGGTTGTACATCACAGATTTGGTCTGTGTCAACAGGCATGATCCGTCGTTTGCAATCAGTTTGGCCTGCAGGTTGTGGTAAGAGTAATAGTAGGCATCGTGGAGTTTACAGTGCAGCGAAGCCTTGTTGTTGTTCGACCATCTATTAGCATAATTTGTTCCCGCAGAATGATAATACTCAATACCATAATCTTCCATTTCATAAACGCTCGTCAGGTCGGGTATCGTACCAATGAGTACACCATTGTCGTAGAACTCTGCCGACTGGTATTTGCCGTAGGGAATGTTCTTCAGGTTGATGGTCACGTCTGGGGTGGGTGTCTCTTCGGGCACAAACAACTCTACGCTGTGCGCTTCGACTCTTGCTGAGCCTAAGGGCTGGCGCAGGCGTTGTCCGTTGTAATCGAACTCCACGTAGGCCGCTGCCGTCATGATGCCGTCGTTCTTGGGCATGAGGCAGAACTTCACTTCGTCGCCGTTGTGCAGGCTGTCAACCTCTGCGGTCTGCTCGCCCTTGGCATAGTCGTGGAGCAGAGTGTTGAGCACCACTGATCCGTCGACAAACTCTGCGTTGTTGTCGTAGTCCACAATGAGACGCACGTTGCTGATGCCTTCGCGATATTCATCCTTGAAGTCGATGCTAGCACGGAACGTGGCAGCAAAGTCCTTGCGGGGATTAGCTGTGGTGCAAATAAACGAACCCTTGCTGCCAATGTAGGAGAAGCGGCCCTCTACAAAAAGGGGCACCGATGTGAACTCAGCCACAGCGGTCTCGCCCAGGCTTACGCTGACTGCTTGCTTTACATACTCCACCTGGTCGTGCAGGCCCAGACGGTCGAAGTCGTCGAGGTTGCCGATGCCTGCAAACTGCTGGCTGTTGCTCATCATCACCACGGTGTAGTCACCTGTGGGCAGGTAGCCGAAGCTTGCCTTGCGATTTTCACATCTCTTTGTATCTACCAACTGTCCGTCAGCATCGTAGAGCATGGCTCGCACCGACTCGTTCTTGCTGTTCTCGTAGGTGGCCTCCACGCTGCCGTTGGCCGTGATGGTGAACACCACCTTCAGGTCGCTCACGGTCATAGTCTGTGTTACATCGACAAAACGGTCCATCATGCTATGAGCAGTGATAGCCAATACGTCTGTTGAGTCCACACTCTCAGGCAATACCAAATAAGGATACTGCAAACGGGCATCAGGAATGGCTGTGCCCTTCGTCTCGTTCGCCACACTCACGGCAATGTCCTGATAGTCACTGTAGCCGTTGGCAATCAACCCTACGGTAATGCCCTTGAAGGGTCGCAGGCGCACGGTGGGCAAATACTCCAATTCGGCAATATTGTCAATGTTGACAGTTTCAGTATAGTATCCATTATGTGATACGGTGATGGTGGCAGGTACATCGCTGTAGAGTGTCAGGTCACTCATTCCGTAGTTGTCGGTAGCACCTGAGGAATTATGGTTGTAACGCCCATACAGGGTTTGCGTAGCTTGTACCCAGGCTCCGTTTAGATAGGCTCCTCCCTCATCGTTCACTACTAAGGCACTGAGTGTTTTCTTAGCCAATGGTAGTAGGGTAACGGTAATCTCGTTGTCATCAGCGGTGGCTGTCACTGTGTGCTCCACCCGTGCTGGCAGCTGGCAGGTGCGTGCTAAGGCTTCAGGCAGGGTGATGACAGCTGTGAGCCGACAGCCTTCGGTGAGCTGTGTCAGCGTGGTGCCGCTGCCAAGCGCATTGCCGTTGGCATCGAGCCAGTGGACTTCTACCTGTGGGGTCACGTCAATACCATTCTCCTGCACCACGCGCAGCGTCACGTCGTAGAGCGGTTTCAGGTCGGGTAGGGTGATGTTGATGGGGCTGGTGCCCAGGTCAATGTTCTCCATCTGACTGAGCACTTCGCCTTTCTGGGTGACGAGGTAGACGTGGTAGGGACAGTCGTGAATGAGGTCGAAGACGTAGGTCATGCGATCGCTGACGATATACTTCTGGCGCACACCGCTCTTGGCGTTTACCACCTCTAAGCGCATGTTCTTGCAGCGGCCGTCGGCACAGTCGACGGGCAGCTGTACGGTGAGCGACGTGAGCTCGTCGGCCACGGGATAGATGATGAAGTCCTTCCACTGCTCTGCTTCCTTGTAAAGGTCTATCGACGCGGAGGGCACATAGAGGAAGGCTCCTTCTGGAATGCCCTCGAACACGTTTTTGCCCAACGTGGGCGGCGTGGTGGCCAGGCAGGTGATGCGGTTCAGGCTGGGACATTCCTTGAAGGCGCTGTTTTCGATTTCCTCTAACGATGGGGGGAGCAGCACAGTGGTGAGTTCCGACCTGCTCCAGCTGTACGACTCGATGCGTTGAAGGTCGGTACGGGAGAAGTCAATCTTCTTCAATGACTGCAGGTTGTATAAGTAAAAGTCTTTGGAAAGGACCTTTCCTTTAACGATGAGGCTTGTCACCATGTTGTAGTCGAAACCTTCCTCTTTCTTTAGTTTGCTAATGGCAACGTTAAGCATGCTTGGATGGAAGTCATCGATAATCAATTCCAGCAGTCCGTCTGTCGAAGTGTAGCAAGTGTTAGCTCCCGGATTGGTGGGCACAGTGGGGTCGTAGACGTAGCGGCGCTCCAGGGTGAGGGCGTTGTCGGGCATGATCAGCTCGTAGTTGCCCGGCTCGCCCACCTGCTTGCCGTTGAGGAACCACCCCAAGAACCGGTAGTCGGCGGGTGTGGCTTGGCTGAGCGTTTGCTTCTTGCCCACCTCCAAGCGGTAGGTGTCTGTCGAGACACCCGTGTTGGCGGGCAGGGTAATGACGGTGAGGGTGTGGAACACGCGTTCGTCCACATTGGGATTCTCAGGCGTCTTAGGGTCATAGGCCACGTATGCCTTCAGTTCCACGTCGTGGTTAGGCATCACATATTGGAACCCTGTCTTAGTAACATCAGCTTCGATATCCTTGCCGTCTTCCGTCCACTTCACCAGCTTATAGTCGGAGGTGAGGTTGACATAGACGTAGACTTTCTTGCCAGCCTCATACTGGCCGCTGCCGTTGGGTGTGGCGCCTTGTTCTTTGTTTACGCTTACCGTTAGATTATAGGTGGGACTGTCTTGAGCCCAACTGACCAAGGCTGTTAACAAGGCAATGGCCAGAAACAAAAATTTCTTTTTCATGACTTGTCCTCCTTGTTTATTTTACAACTTGTTTCTTTCCACCTATTATATATATACCCTTCTTAAGTGAAGAATTGTTCGTGCGGCGACCTTGTAAATCGTATATTTCGTTCCCGTTCCCGTTATCGTTTACGTTAACGTCTGTAATACCTGTTACACTTCCAAATTCGAGGGTGAAGCGGTTGTTATATGTACCAGCTTCTGCATTGAAGGTATAAGCGTTATTAGTCAGTTTTACACGATTGCCAGTGAGGTGGTCAACAAGTATGAGGTCCTCCTGCTGCCAGCTACCGCCCTTAGGAGCTGCCATACTCAGGGTATAGGTGCCTTGTGCTGACAACGTTAGGCCGAGGCGGATAATGCCATTGCCAATAGGACGTTCGTTGATACTATAACGTTCTCCGTTCTCTATGGTATAAAATTGAGGTACCTGCGTGTCAAGGCTCATGAACTTGGTGGCATCGCAGCCATCGTCATAGTCGGTGGTGGCTTGCGGGTTCAGCACGAAGCGGGTTCGGTCGGTCAGTCCTTCGCTGTCACTTAGGTTCAGGTTGAACACCGTACGCTGGGGGGCAGCCATGCGACGTGAGTCGGCTGAGGCGCGGTCTACCACTGCCAAGCTGTTCTGACGGCCTTCCAGGGGGAAGGTGATGGCGGCCTGCTTCAGCGACCGCTGCACGAAGAAGGCCTGGCTGGGTTCTAGCACATAGTCATCATCGGTGGGCCGGTAGGTCTCGTACTGACGATAGAACCTGTTCCAGACGATGAAGGGTCCGTCGTGCTGCATGAGCCGTGTGTCGTAGTAAGCGGGATAGGGGTTGCCAATGAGGTTCCACGAGCGGTTGTGCTTGTCCTCGGCAAGGTATTCCTCAAGCTGCACCACGGCTTCGGTCTGGCGGAAGATGTCGTTCTTGTAGTTGTCGTCGATGGCGTGGAAGGTAATCTCCTCGTTCTGGTTCGAGCACTTCATGATGTAGCCCCGTCCAGCCAGCAGTGTGCCATTGTTGGGCACTCGCTGCCAGGTGTCGTCGAACTCGGTAGCGGCGCGCTTGGCTCCGTTGTATTTGTAGATCACGAAGTCGCTGCCCTTGGCCAGCTCTATTTCCGAGACGCGGGCGTTGAAGGGCAGGGAGATGAAGTTCCAGTAGGTGTAGGAGCCAGTCTGGTAGTTTGTGAAGAAGGTCAGCGACACGCGGTCGGCGCGGATGGGGGCATTGCTGATGATGCAGCCGAAAATCTTGTTGCTGTTGAGCCCCGTATAGCTGTCGTTGCCTTTGTAGTAGCGCAGGTCGTAGAAGGCGTGATAGTCGCTGAGCGAGAGTGTGTTGGTGCCGTTGATGGTGACGGCGGGATAGCCGTCATTGCTACCAAAGATATACGATTTTTCAAGTCGCATGGTGGGATTATAGTCGGCTGGCAGGAAGTCGGGCAGGTTCAGTTCCATGTCGGTGTAGAAGATGAGATTCGAGGGCAGCTGGGGCAGTGACTTGATGCTGTGCTTGTCCCATCCCACGCTTTGCTTGTATGCATTCAGGCTGGGCGACGGCACGTAGATTGTGGCGTTGATTTCCTGATACTGGCCGTTTTCGTCGTAACCATAGCCACCCATGCGGGAACTGCTGTCGAACTGGGGCGGGTTGATGGCGTGGCAACGCACCGTGCGCAGGCTGTTGCAGGGGTAGAATGCTTGTGAGTAGATGGTACGTGTGGTCGTGGGCAGGTCGATAGAGGTGAGACCATGACAGTAGGCGAAGGCTGTGCGGTGCAGGTCCTGCAGCCCCTCGGGCAGGGTGATGCTTGTGATTTTGTCGCACCCGCCGAAGGCATAGTCCTTGATGCTTTTCAGCGTGGATGGCAGCTGGACGAACGTCAAAGCCTTGCAGCCCGAGAAGGTGCTGGTGCCCAGCTCCTCAATGCCTTCGGGCACGCGGCAGCCTGTCAGTTTCTTGCACCCGCTGAAAACGCTCTCTCTCCAATTTGTCATGTGGGCAGGTATTCCTATTTGGAACAGGCTGGTGTCGTTTTCAAAAGCACCCGACCCTAACTCGTCGACCGTCTCGGGCAGGTTGATCCTCGTAATCGACCCGCAGTCCCTGAAGGCAACACTGCCAATGGTCTTGATGCCCTCGTGCATGGTGACGCTGGTGAGATTCTTGCACTCGGAGAAGAGGCCGTCGCTGACTTCCGTAAGCGTCATGGGCAGCACAACCGTCTTGAGTGCGTCACGTTTTTCCAAGCCATATCTGGGCATGGTCTCGGTGATGGCCGCGCCCATGTTAAGGGTCACAAGGCTGGTCATGCGATCGCAGATTGTAGTGAGGTCGTCGTCGTTCAGTGGACCGCTCACAGTGAAGTACTTGACATCGCTGAAGTTCTCAGTCTGAGCGAGAATGAGGTCACCCATTGTGCCTGGTGTTGTGACGTTAATGTTAAGGGTCTCTTTGTGGTCAGTAGTTTGTGCGTTTACTGATGGAGAAAACGCAAAGGCCATAACCATAACCAAAGTAAAGTTTTTGATTTTCATAGTTTTATTTAATTGTGACATTCATATTTCAATGAATAACTTGCACTCAAGGGCAACTTCTTTGCAAAATTAACATTTTTTTTGATACGCACAAAGAAAACCGCTGTTTTTCTTCCGAAATGAAATAAACTTTAGGCTTTAGACGTTAGACTTTAGTCTGTTGAAAGGTTATGGATTATAGGTTATAGATAAAGAATTTAGGGAATTTGTGATTCATTCTGACGTTTCCTGATTTAGGTTGACTGTCAATATGCCTGAACCCTAAGATTAGTTGACTCGGTTAAACATTAAAACTCATTTAAGTTGACTCTCACAAAAACAGGTAACACCTAACCAGAAATAGTGATGAGCCCGATAACCATGCGGGATGAAAGAGTGTTACCTGTTTGCTCAACAGGTAACTAACAGGTAACACAACACCTAATATCATACAATTATGATGTCGAGTTTGGGTGAGTTACCTGTTAGTGAGGTGTTAGTTACCTGTTAGCCAAACAGGTAACACTGCATGAGAACCATAACCATCGGGGATGAAAGCCATAAGGGTACTATTAATAGTAGCAGTTGCAAGTATTAATAGTAGCAAGATTTTCTATTAATAGTAGCTTAATAGGTTATCGGTTATCGGTTATAGAATGTGAAATAATTTGACAAATGTGGTGCCGGTTTCGCGTTCATCTGAAAGTCACTAACCATAGAAAATTTACTGCCACGTTAGGCGGTAAAAATTCTCTAACTAAGGAGAAAGTTTTTTCTAACTTGGCAGTTATATGGGATAGAAAAGGGTATTTTGAAAAATATTTACATGTATGGACAGGTCGCGAATCTGGCGGGTTGACCAAAAACACTGGGGTTTACTTGCGTTCCGTTCCAAACTTGCTGGCCGTTTACATAGGTGCTTTCAACGTGCCAACGGAAGGTTCTTCCTTCTAACGGACTCCAGCCACAGCGACTTAGTATAATTTCCTTGGTAACCTGCCAAGGTGTGTCGGGACGAAGCAGAACTAAGTCGGCATGATAACCTTCACGTATGAATCCACGTTTTTCTATTCCAAAGAGACGGGCAGGATTATGGCTCATGAGTTCTACCATACGTTGGATGGTAAGCACCCCTTCGTCCACAAGGCTCAGCATGGCAGGCAGACTGAACTGTACCATAGGCATTCCGCTCATAGCACGGCAGCATCCGCCTTCCTTTTCGCTTAAGAGATGGGGTGCGTGGTCCGTACCTACAACTGTAATTCTGCCATCTGAGAGTGCCTGACGAAGTGCCTGGCGGTCTGCTATGCTCTTGATGGCAGGGTTACATTTGATGCGTGTGCCTAAAGTGGGGTAGTCCTGATCGGAGAAGAAAAGATGGGCTACGCAGGCTTCTGCAGTTATCTGCTTGTCGTTTGGAGTGAATAAATCCAGTTCCTTTGCTGTCGTCAAATGAGCTACATGCAGGCGGGCACCTGTTTCTTTGGCAAGTCTGACAGCCAGTTCCGTGCTTTGGTAGCAGGCTTCTGCATCGCGAATCTCAGGATGATGAATGACATCCGGGTCTTCGCCATACAGGGCTTTTGCTTCTGCCATTCGCTGGTTGATGCGATTGGTGTCCTCGCAGTGTGTCATCAGAAGGGTGGGGCAATGGCGGAAGATATTGCGGAGTGCTTCCTCCTTATCTACCAGCATGTTACCAGTGCTGCTTCCCATAAAGAGTTTGACACCAGGCACGCGATGGACATCAACATTACGGATCTCCTGCAGGTTATCGTTTGTAGCCCCCAGAAAAAATCCATAGTTGACGTGGCACTTCCGGGCAGCTATCTTATAGCGTTCTTCGAGGAGGGATAATGTGGTGGTTTGAGGAGAGACATTAGGCATATCCAGAACGGTGGTAACACCCCCTGCTGCTGCAGCACGGGTTTCTGTATCCATGTCGGCTTTGTGCGTAAGACCTGGGTCGCGCATATGTACATGGTCGTCTATGATGCCAGGAAGAAGGAATAGCTTATCTTTAGCATCCTTCTTGCCTAATGCCTGTGAAGATTTTGTTATCTTGGAGATTACACCATCTTCAACACGGACAGAGCCAAGGAAGGCTTCTCCCTCGTTTACAATAACAACATCCTTAATCTCGAAATCCATTTAAGCCTTTCTTCTTACCTTTCCCAATCTTAACTTGATTACGCCAAAAAGGGCTTCGCCAAAGATGCCGCCGCTCATCTTGCTGGTTCCTAACTCGCGGTTCACAAAGATGACGGGTACTTCCTTAACCTTGAATCCTAAGCGAAGGGCTGTATATTTCATCTCAATTTGGAAAGCATAGCCCTTGAAACGGATGTTGTCGAGGTCGATAGCCTCAAGAACTTGTCGTTTGTAGCATACAAAGCCTGCAGTAGTGTCACGGAGCGAGATTCCAAGGACTGTGCGGACATAGGCTGAAGCATAATAGCTCATCAGCACACGACCTATGGGCCAGTTGACAACATTCACACCTGTAACGTACCGGCTACCTACGGAAACATCATATCCCTCATCGTGGCAGGCAGCATAAAGGCGGGGAAGGTCGGCGGGATTGTGACTGAAGTCTGCGTCCATCTCAATCACATAATCGTACTTTTCCTCGATGGCCCACTGGAAACCTCTTATATAGGCTGTTCCAAGACCTAACTTGCCACTACGTTCTATTAGGTGAAGGCGGTCCTGAAATTCAGAACTCATCAGATTCTTTACTATCTGAGCTGTTCCGTCAGGACTTCCGTCGTCGATGATGAGAACATCAAAGCCTTTTTCAAGGCTGGTAACAGCCCTGATGATGGCTTCTATGTTTTCCTTCTCGTTATATGTGGGAATGATAACAATGCTATCGTTCTTATGTCTTGATTCCATACATTATTTATATTATATAGGGCAAAGATACGTTTTTTTGTATTTATTGGACTACAATTAGATTAAAAAGTTTATGCTTTTGTTGAAAAAACGTGTATTTCCAATACAATGATATGAATAATCTTTGTAACTTTGCAGCCATAAAAATTAAAGTAGGTCAGCCGCTTATGCAGCAACAAAAAGTTATTATTTTAGATTTTGGTTCACAGACGACCCAGCTCATAGCCAGAAGATTACGTGAGTTGGACACATTTTGTGAAATTCTTCCTTATAATAAATTCCCCGTTGGCGACCCTGATGTAATAGGTGTTATCCTGGCAGGAAGTCCCTATAGTGTTTACGATCCGGAAGCCTTTAAGGTGGATTTAAGCCAGTTTATAGGCAAACTTCCCGTCTTGGGAATCTGCTATGGTGCCCAGTACATTGCTTATAATAATGGCGGTAATGTAGAGCCGGCAGGTAGTAGGGAATATGGTAGGCAGAACCTGAAAACCATAGATAAGGATTGCCCGTTGTTTAAGGGATTCGACGACAACAGTCAGGTTTGGATGTCGCATGGCGATACTATCACTGCTATTCCTGCAGGTGCGCAGGTTGCAGCTAGCACCCAGCAGGTGCAGAATGCAGCTTACTACATACCATCGTTTAACGGTGGCAAGCCTGTGTTTGGTGTGCAGTTCCATCCTGAGGTGTTCCATAGTGTTCAGGGTACGCTCTTGCTGAAGAACTTTGTCGTGGATGTTTGTGGCGGCAGACAAGACTGGTCGGCAGCCAACTATATAGAGACAACAGTACGGGAGTTACGTCAGCAGATAGGAACAGACCGCGTAATACTTGGCTTGTCCGGTGGCGTTGACAGTAGCGTTTGTGCCGTATTGCTGAATAGGGCTATCGGTAACCAGCTGACCTGTATCTTCGTTGATCATGGTATGCTTCGAAAGAACGAATTTACAGATGTGATGCGTGATTACGAATGCTTGGGCTTGAATGTGATAGGTGTAAATGCCAGCGAAAAGTTTCTGTCGGACCTTGCAGGAGTAACGGATCCCGAGCATAAACGCAAGATAATTGGCCGCGACTTTATAGAGGTGTTTAACGAGCAGGCAAAAGCCATTATCGAGCACTCACGCCAGGGAAATCAGGATGGTGCTGTCCGTTGGTTGGCTCAGGGTACAATTTATCCGGACCGTATCGAGAGTCTGAATATTACAGGAAAGGTTATTAAGAGTCATCATAATGTGGGAGGATTACCCGAGGAGATGCACCTCTCTCTCTGTGAACCCTTGAAATGGCTGTTCAAAGACGAGGTTCGTAGGGTAGGGCGTGAGTTAGGTATGCCCGAGCATTTAATTACCCGTCATCCTTTCCCCGGTCCAGGTCTGGCTGTCCGCATACTTGGTGCAATAACCCCCGAAAAAGTACGTATTTTGCAGGATGCTGATGATATTTATATCCGAGGCCTCCGCGAATATAAGGTAAAGCTTAGTGGCGAAGAAGCCCGTCGTGTGTTAGCTGCCGGTGTTCCTGCAAATATGCAGAATGGTGAAATCGAAGTCAGTCTTTACGATCAGATCTGGCAGGCAGGAACCGTCTTGCTTTCCGAAGTTTGCAGTGTAGGTGTTATGGGTGATGAACGTACTTACGAGAACCCTGTTGCTCTGCGTGCAGTAACCAGTACCGATGCAATGACTGCCGACTGGGCACATCTTCCTTATGACTTTATGGCTAAGATAAGCAACGAGATTATAAATAAGGTAAAAGGTGTAAATAGAGTATGCTATGACATATCATCTAAACCGCCTTCGACAATCGAGTGGGAATAACAGAATACAGAAAGGGCCTGAGAATAAACCTCAAGCCCTTTCGCGTATAGTTATTTACAGGGAATCTTGTCAACACGCCTTTTGTGGCGTCCTCCCTCGAAAGAGGTTGTCAGAAACTCATCCATAATAGCATCTGCTTCAGCATTGGTAATAAACCTGCCGGGCATTACCAGCACGTTGGCATCGTTATGCTGACGGATCAGATGTGCTATTTCCGGAATCCAGCAAAGTCCGGCCCTTACACCCTGATGTTTATTGAGCGTTATGCTGATACCTTCACCGCTGCCACAGACAGCAATCCCCGGGTAAACGGAACCTGCTTCAATGGCAGAACCCAAAGCATGTCCGAAATCGGGATAGTCGCAACTTTCCTCGCTGTAGGTTCCGAAATCCTCAAACTCCAGTCCCTTGGCAGTCAGGTACTCTTTCACATGTTCCTTCAGCGGAAATCCAGCATGATCGCTGGCTAATCCTATCTTCTTCATCGCGCGTTAAGCCTGAAGCATTTCCTTAACCTGATTGTAAACATTCTCTGCCGTAAAGCCCAATTTCTCGTCTAACACCTTGTAGGGAGCCGAGAAACCAAAACTCTCCAAGCCCCAGACGCGGCTGCATGGATCAGCACCTATCATAAATCCCTGAAGGTTCACAGGCAGACCGGCTGTAAGGCCAAATACCTTACTGCCAACGGGGACAATCTGTTGCTGGTATTCTGTTGACTGCTCGCGGAAGAGACCCTCGCTGGGGATGCTTACGATTCGTACTTTCACTCCATCCTCACGTAATAGCTTAGCACCAGCTTCCAAGGTGGAAACTTCTGAGCCAGAGGCAAGCAGGATTACATCGAACTTCTCGTCGCTTCCTGCAACAATGTATGCGCCCTTGGTTGCTTGGTTGTAGTCGTTGCCATTGGGCAGGAACTCTATGTTCTGGCGCGAGAAGATCAAGGCTGTTGGCGTACTGGTATTCTCCATAGCCATACGCCAGCAAACGGTAGTTTCCTTGGCATCGGCGGGACGCAGTACCAGCATTGAGTTACATCCGCTATGGTTCTTCAGTTTCTCCATCAGGCGGATTTGTGCTTCCTGCTCAACGGGCTCGTGTGTAGGACCGTCTTCACCTACACGGAAGGCATCGTGTGTCCAGATGAACTTCACCGGCAGTTCCATAAGTGCAGCCATGCGAATGGCAGGCTTCATGTAGTCGCTGAATACAAAGAATGTTCCGCAAGCGGAGATTACACCACCATGCAGGGCCATACCTATACAGCAGCACGCCATCGTCAGCTCAGCTACACCAGCCTGGAAGAAGCCGCCTGCGTAGTTGTCTTTTGTTATGGAAGTTGCTCCACCCTTCAGGAAACCGTCTGTCTTATCGGAGTTGCTCAGGTCGGCAGAAGCTACAATCATATTAGGAACTTGTTTAGCCAAGAAGTTCAGGCAGGCAGCGGAAGCGTTACGTGTAGCATCGTTGTCCTTCTGTTGAATCTCGTCCCAGTTGACAGCGGGAACCTTCTTGGCAAACCAATCGTTCAGTTGGGTAGCCATGTCTATATTCTTCTCTGCCCAGTTCTTTTCCTCATCATAACGCTTGGCAACAATATTCTCGAGTTCCTTCTTACGAGCTTCGTATATGGCCTGTACTTCGGGCAGGATTACGAATGGGTTGTCTGGATCTCCTCCAAGGTTCTTGATGGTGTTACGGAAAGCGTCACCGCCAAGGGGTGCTCCGTGGGTGCTGCAGTTACGCTCGTAGCTGGTACCGTCACCCTTTAGGGCTCCCTTGCCCATAATAGTCTTTCCGATGATAAGGGTAGGCTTGTCTTTAACGGCTTTAGCTTTTTCTATAGCTTGACGAATCTGAGCAACGTCGTTTCCGTTAATCTCGATAACCTCCCACTGCAGGGCACGATACTTAGCTGCGGTGTCCTCGTTCATTACAACCTCAGTTTCTGTTGACAACTGAATGTCGTTGGAATCGTAGAACATAATCAGGTTGTCCAACGCCAGATTTCCTGCTATACGTGCAGCACCCTGACTGATTTCCTCCTGGATGCCACCGTCGCTGATGTAGGCATAGATGGTTTCTTTCTCGAATGTGGGGTTACCAGTCTTGGCAGCCAGGAATTTAGCGGCAATGGCAGCACCAACAGCGTATGCATGTCCCTGTCCCAGGGGACCGGAACTGTTTTCTATTCCACGCTGATAGCATACCTCGGGATGTCCTGGGGTAGGAGAGCCCCATTGTCTCAGTTGTTGTATTTCTTCCAAAGAATATTTCCCGATGAGTGTCAGTTGGGCATATAGCATGGGAGCCATGTGTCCGGGATCAAGGAAGAAACGGTCTCGCCCAATCCAGGTTGGATTCTTGGGGTCGTACTGCAGATATTCGCTGTAAAGCACGTTGATAAAGTCGGCTCCACCCATGGCACCGCCAGGATGACCGCTTTTTGCTTTCTCTACCATAGAGGCAGCCAGGATACGTATGTTATCGGCTGCGCGGTTCATTGTTTGAATGCTGTTCATATCTAAAATCGTTTGTTTTTTGTTTTTCTCTTTGCAAAGATACGCTTTTTTTGTGACACGAAAGCATTATTCCGGAAAGTTTTTATTCAATGCTTCAACTCCCTGAATCTGTCACTGATGGAGGAATCATAATACTTATCCTTGAAAGTAATCTCAGCCATCGGCAAAAGGATAGCTTGAGGATGGATAATGGATCTTTCGTAATCCACGTCATTCTCCTTAGATGCTATAATCTCACCCATCAACTCCATTCTTGAAAGCGAAGCCCAGCAATTCAGACGGAGTTCTTCCTGCTTCCCCGTCTTGGTGTTAATGCGAATCACATTACTCCCTTTTATGATATAGGCATATTCCAAGTCTTGTTTTCTGGCTAGTTTCAACAAGTTCTTCACAAGCCTTGCATGGCTCATTGTATTGTTAGATGTGATACGGATTACGCCGTTGTGGAATTTGGTGATATGAATGTTTTTGCGAAACTCATCCCAAAATTCATCATCCAACCCAAGCCATTCGTTACCTGTCGATTTCAATGATTTTGGCGAGGGAATTCGGCCTGAGAGCTGATTTACCAGCACGCCATTTCGTATCAGTTCTATCGTGGCAGGACGTATGCCGTCGGCATCATATTTCTGGTATCTGAACAAACGACGGCCATTATACACAGAGTCGTTACCCAACTGCCATACAGACAGGCTATTGCTGATAACTTTCTTTCCTATTTTCTTATAAGAGTCATTGTACTCACGTGAGGAGAGATCAAACCTACTGCTAATGTATTGGCTTATGTTTGGGGAATACAATTTATTTTCGTCTATCAACGCTTCCATGGCTCCATAATTCTCGAATAATACGGGTCCTATGTATTCTCTTTCCTCCGGGTGTAACAAGTTCTCCTGAGCTATTGAAAGTTTGGCAAATCTTTCCATGCTAGCTAACAGAGAATCTGTTGGCGGAATCTCCTTCATATCGTATGCCAAGATATAATAATTATAATCGAAGGTCTTTCCCTCCGGAGTAGGGATATCAACTTCTGCATTTATTGTAATCTTCTTTCGGGGGATACGTCTGTGCAACCCGTCAGAGGTAACCCTGTAATAGTCTGTGTAGTTCAGTTTTATTATAACGTGGGGGTTAATCAGCGAAGGGTATCTCTTGAACACGGCAGACAAGGTATCGGCAAGGACTTTCAACTTCTGTGTGTCTTCCTGCCAGTTGTCCAATGCTGAACTCTCAATAATCACATTAGCCGGTTGTTCCTGCCATTCGGGAATGCTGTCGTCTATGAATTCCTGTGCTCTCTGCTTGATTTTTGAGACAGCCTCGACAGATTCCTTAAATTGTACGTCCGTTTGATTCCACAATTCCCTGCGTATATGATTGTAGCTGATTTCGTCCGGCAATTCGAATAGTACTCCTCCATACTTGTTGCTATGTGTTGTTCCCATCTTATTACCGGCAATAACGTTTACAATACCAGTGTTTTTGATTTCTCCTGAGTTGAATTTCTTGCAGGCACCCAATGCAGATTCTATTCTGGCAGAGGCACGACGACGAAGGACGTAGTCAATGAAATATGGCTTTATGCCGTCTGAATTTTGCAGGCTATCCTGGCTGCGTTTCATCTCATCGGCCATAGCACGGAAGATAAGAGAGTCCGTCTCTATTCCGTTCAGTTCTTCCTTTCGGACAAATTCCGGATAAGGAAGAAAGGGAGGCTGTTTGCCTTTGTTCTCCTTGATACACTGGGTCTCCATCTGCGAAACATATAGCATGGGCGAAGTGCTGGAAACGGGTATCCATCCGGACTGCGCCCCGCATCTGCCATTAAATATTTTCATCTTGCCACCTGCGGCCTTTATGTTACTGAAAGCCGATAGCGGAGTACCTATAAAGGAAACGCCGCGTACTAAGGAATCTGGCCGGCCGTCGGCATAAACCCTATATGTCTCGATAGGTACCACGTTAAAGGACGATACTCTGTTAGTATTGTTGCTGGTGGTGGTCCATCCATTGCTGACGGTACGGATGTAGTAGCCGTATTCCTTGTTGTTCTGTTTCAGGTCTTGAACGAACATCTCGCGTAGTTGCTGCTCTGTATAAGGATGATTGGTCTCCACAATCAGGTTAGACTGGCGGGGTATTGGCTTTTCGCCGAATGCAGCGCGTCCGTGTCCGTTGCTGGGGGCATCTCCCTCCTTTTGAGGTGCTGCGTGCAGAAGGTTCTTCATGATGCCATCCTTTATACATTCCACTCTTTTGCCCTTGCAGCCATCATCATCATATAGGTAATTTCCCCAAACTGGAATACCGTTTATATTATTAATGGTGGGGTCACAAGTAACATTCATATCTGAGGGCAATACATTTTTCCCTATCATAGGCTTGAATTCCGAGTCGTCCTTCTCCAAACGATGTCCCAGAACTTCGTGGAAGAAAACACCGCTGGCCTCCCCCGAAAAGAGAACGGGACCACTGTATGCCTCGGCCATAGGTGCCTTGCTCAATGACGTTACTCGTATAATAAGGTCGTGCATGGCTTCGTGAAGGACATCTTCACTTGGAAGCCCAGAATCGTCAAATGCGACAAAATCCTTTGTCAGTGAACATTCGCTACCATTCTCGTCGGTGGCAGATGCATTCAAGCCTACCCATAAAGTCTTTCTGTTCTGGGCAATGGCTGTCCCTTCTGAACTAACAATATATTCCCTTTCTGTTTTACAGTCAAAGATAGCCCTGCATACAACAGAGGCATTGCCTACCTGATTCAGGGTTACCCTGTTCAGTATGCCTTTCCACTTTTCCCTGTCGATTTCCTGAGGGAGGATGGGCCCCTCATAATATTTCTCTCCCTTCGTCTGAGTGGGTGCAGTGACCGTGTTCTTTCCGCCTTGCTTTAATAGTTTCCTGTACACAGCCATTGTTCCCATGTATTTCTTATTCAGGGTACTCCAGATAACATCCTTAATGGCATCTTCATTATTGGTCAGGGGTAAATCCACCACCGATGTGTGATAGCTCCTCCACTCTTCCTCCGTAAAATCACGCATACTTAATGGCTTTTCCGGTTGACTGTTCCCTATAATTATAATAGGAGAAAGTTCGCGAGATGATTTCTCTGAAAAAGAGGCATAGCCCATATCGCTGCTGACAACAACGTCCTTTTCGTCCATAACATTCAGCGAGAGGAAACTGACAGGAATGGAGTCCTGCGAGAGGTGGGAATAGTAATAATTGACTTCTTGCTTGAGTATGTTGAACAATACATCCTCTTTATATGACTGTGAACTTATCGCTTGACAACAAATCCACAAGACAAAAATGCTAATGACTTTTTTCATATAATATTATAATTCCTCAATTTCTCTTATTGTGAGACCTGTAGCTTCTACTATTTGTTCGTTGGTTAACCCCATCTCTTTCTGGTTTGTTGCCGTTTCAATTGTTCTTATAAACCGCATTGTCTATTTCAGAGTAATAGCGTTATTGTATGTTTTCATTTGCAAAGATACGATTAAGTGAGAGAAGAACCAAATTTTATTTGAGTTTTTCCGAACGAGAGTATCTTCGAGACGAGTCTCAAAGATACGATTAAGTGAGAGAAGAACCAAATAAATCGCTTTATTATTTTTCCGATCGGAAGTAACTTCGAGGCTTTCAGATACAGTATACAGTATACAGTTTCTTCAGTTGACAGTTGACAGTTTTGTTTTTGAAAACAGGTTTTTGGAATCAGATATCAGATATCAGTTTCCAAAAATGAAAAATGAGGCCACAGCATTTGTTCTTATACATTATATTATTATTATTATTATTAATTATATACTATACTATATTATTATATATAATAGTATATATTAAATAGTAAGTAATATGGATGCTTTGGTCAATCCACGTCTAAAACTCAAAAAAAGAAACTGATATCTGATATAACTGATATCTGAGTCGTTTTTGTGAAAAACAAACTGTATACTGTATACATTTCCTGAAACAGAAACTGTCAACTGTCAACTGAAGAAACGTGAAAAAAATGCACTGTCCTTTGTCCCAATTGTCACAAGGAACTGGAGCAAATGCTTCATGTGCATGGAAAATAGTTGACATTTCAAAAAGGCGATAATGTTCCCTGTTTTTTTCCTTAACCAAGAAAAACTTGCTCCCTCACTGGGAAATTTTTGCTACCACACGTGGGAGCAAATGGCCCCTCTCCGACTCCCCAAAGGGGAGTGAACCAATAGGGTGAGAATAATCTTTACATTCCGAAGCCAGGCATAAAAAAACCTTTCAGCGATGGGGCTGAAAGGCTATGTAATGTGTTGTCTATAATCTGTTTACCAGAAATAGATGTAGAATGCTACGGTAATACCTAGGATGATAACGGTGTGGATAACATCCCAGTGGTTCCAGCTGGCACGGGTGGCAGCAATCTGCTCGGGAGTAGAGGTGCCGAATACCAGCCCCTGGATTTTATTCTCGTCGGGAGCTTCGGTAACTAGTGATACCAGAATGACAACCAGACAGCAAACAACCAACATAGCTCCGCAGAAGAACAGCCAGTTGAAATCGTAGAAAATGGCCTTGAACCAACTGTCAGCAGCATCGGTGACGTTGCTGTAATAAACCTTGGCACCCAGACGGGTCATACCAATGATGATACCTGAGAGCAATCCCCACATACCACCCTTGGCAGATGCACGTTTCCATGTAATACCTAACAGGAAGGCTGATGCTATACCAGGAGCGAGTACTGACTGAACGTCCTGCAGGTAGTTGTAGAGCACGTTACCTACTGAACGCATGATAGGAATCCAAAGGATACCGAGAATCACAATAACCACAGTGGCTGTCTGACCGATGCGAACGAGACTCTTCTCTGATGTCTGGGGCTTCAGACGCTTCCAGAAGTCGATGGTGAACAGCATTGCTGAGCTATTGAATAGCGAAGCTAATGATGACATGAGGGCTGCAAGGATACCACATACGACAAGACCCTTCACACCGGCAGGCAGAATCTTAGCTACCAGGGTAGGGAAGGCTGCATCGGCATTTGGCGTTCCGTCGGGAAGCAAGGGCAGGAATGTTGCACCTGCACCCAGACTTTTCTGATGCAGTGCTAATGCAATCATGCCTGGAATCAAAAACAAGAATACAGGCAACAATTTCAGATATGCTCCGAAGATGGTACCACGACGGCTCTCCCTCTCGTTCTTACCTGACAATACACGTTGTACGATATACTGGTCTGTACACCAGTACCAGAATCCTATGACAGCAGAACCGATAAGGGCACCCAACCAGGGATACTGTGGGTCGCTGTTGGAACGCATCAGATGAATCATGGTACCAGTGGCACCCTCGTAGCTGGGTTTCATGTCACAGTAATCAAGCATCTGGTCCCAACTGCCTAAAGCCCTCAAGCCTAATACAAGGATGATTAGTGAACCCAGTAGCAGGATAGGTGTCTGGAGAACAGAAGTATAAAGAACTGACTTCATTCCTCCGAAGATGGTGTATATTGCAGTTATGAGCACAAGGCCGATGGCTGCAATCCAAAAGAAGTCGATCCCCCAAAGTTCTTCGATGCCGAACACTTGCTGGAACACAAGACCTCCGGCATATACCGTAACGGCCACTTTTGTCAGCACATAGGATATCAGTGAGATGACGCTTAGGATAGTGCGGCTCTGTGTATTGAAACGACGTTCCAGGAACTCTGGCATGGTGTAAACCATAGAACGAGTGTAGAAAGGAACGAAGACCCAACCGAGAATCAGAATCATCCAGCCCTGAATTTCCCAATGGGCCATTGCCATACCTGACGACGCGCCGGCACCTGCAAGACCTATGAGGTGCTCAGAACCAATATTTGAGGCAAAGATTGATGCACCAATGGCAATCCACGTTGCATCCTTTCCACCTAAGAAATAATCTGCTGAGTTGTCGTTTTTTTGACTAACAACCCAAAGTACTATGCCTATCAGCGCACAGCAGAATACGCCAATTACAATCCAGTCTAATAATGCCATGTTATTATATTAAATAGGAATATGGATTAGAGATTAGGAATTAGGGATTAAAACGAGGATTAGGGATTAGAGATAAGGGCCTGATTCTAATGTCCAGAAATGTAAGACAACTACCCCCTATTCTCTAATCCCTATTCCCTAAACCTGTTTGTTAGCACAGTTTACGAGCACCATCGCCAATGACAACGTCGATGACGACAGGCTTTTTGCCATACTTAGCCTGGAACTTCTCTACAACAACCTTCTTGAAGTTGGGAGCCAGCTCGTTGGCAACCAGGTTGATGGTGCAACCGCCGAAGCCGCCACCCATGATACGTGAACCGGTAACGCCTTCTTCCTTGGCAATCTCGTTCAGATAGTCGAGCTCTTCGCAGCTGACTTCGTACTCCTGAGACAGACCATAGTGGGTGTCGTACATCATCTGGCCGACCTTCTCGTAGTCGTCAGCCTCGAGTGCCTCACATACGGCAAGTACTCGAACAACTTCTCCAATGACGTAGCGGGCGCGCTTGTATTCTGCACCAGTGATTTCGTCCTTCACCTCGTCGAGCATCTCCATCGTAGCATCACGCAGGCTCTTAACATCAGGATGTCTCTTGCTGATTACTTCTGCCACATGCTCACATTGCAGACGACGTTCGTTGTAGGGAGAACCCTTCAGCTCGTGCTTCACGCAACTGTTGACGAGTACTAGCTGATAGCCTTTTGGATGCCAGGGGAAGTATTCAATCTCACCGCTGCGGCAGTCCATACGCATAAGGTTGCCTGCTTTACCGAGACAGCTGATAGCCTGGTCCATAATACCACAGTTTACACCGATATACTTGTGCTCTGTACGCTGACCGACACGTGCGAGTTCCATGCGATCGATCTTGTTGTCACCGAAGAGGTCGTTCAGAGCGAAAGCGTATGTGCTCTCGAGTGCAGCACTTGAACTCATACCTGCACCAAGGGGTACATCGCCGGCAAAGGCTGTGTTGAAACCCTCAACAGGAACGCCTAAAGCCATCATCTCGCGACATACGCCGTAGATATATCGTGCCCATGTTGCACTGGGACCCTTCTCATCGTCGATAGAGAATTGTACGCGGTCCTTGAGGTCGATACTGTAAGCATCCACTACACGGGTGCCGTTGGGCTTAATCTCGGCAATCATTCCCTGCTCAACAGCTCCTGGGAATACGTAGCCGTTGTTATAGTCGGTGTGCTCGCCGATGAGGTTAATACGGCCGGGAGCAGCATATACTGAACCTGTTGTACCATCGAAGTGCTTGATAAAGCGACTGCGAACGTCATCAATTGTTAGTTTCATAATTAATTCGTTTAATAGGTTAAGTGTTTAACAGTTTAAGTATTAATCTACGGGGATATCCTTGTTTACGTTCTTTGAGCCGATAAGGCTGAAGAAAAGGATATAAGCTACCATGGCAACTACGAGCCAGTAGCTGGTGATAGTGTCGCTGGCCTTTGCAATGACGTCCTGCAACCAAGGCATCAGACCACCGCCCACAACCATCATCATGAATACGCCGGAAGCAGCCTCGGTGTATTTGCCCAGTCCTTCGACAGCGAGGTTGAAGATACCACCCCACATGACAGATGTGCAGAGACCACAGGCAGCCAGGAAGAATACCTTAACGGGAACTTCGTGACCCTTGAAGGCTACAGTCGTACTCTCGGGCAGGAAGATGGCTGCCAATAGCAGGCAGAGAGCAACAGTAGAAACGAAGGTCATCTGTGCCCTGGTGCTTACCTTACCGCTGATGAATGTGGAACTGAAACGACCGATGAGCATCATGAACCAATAGCTGGCAGCCAATGTGCCACCTATGGCAGCAGAGCCTTCGAAGCCCATATTTGTGACATAGAAGTTCAGGTGCATGGGAATACCTATTTCGATACCTACGTAGAAGAAGATAGCGATAACACCAAGAACAAGATGACGGAAGCGCAGAGCTCCCTTTATAGAATCCATCAAAGAACCGCTGTCGCCGAAGTTGGGCTCGGGAATGGTAACGAAGTAGATAATGCAGAAAGAGATGGCGAATACAGCCATACCGATGAACAGCAGAGGAGATACATCGCTCATACTGGTGTTTTCAGTTACGGTACCTACGAGTACGCCGGCGAGTAACGGAGTCAGCGTAGCGGTCAGAGAGTTCAGTGTACCGCCTACCTGAATAAGCTGGTTACCCTTGTTGCCACCGCCGCCCAGCATGTTCAGCATGGGGTTTACTACTGTGTTCAGCATACATACGCAGAAACCGCAAACGAGGGCACCGAGTAAGTAAATGTAGAGGTTCAGAGCAACCTGTGTTTCACCGATTGTGTTGACATAAATGTCATTACCATAGATGCTGGAGAAGTACTGCAACGCGAGACCAATGATGCCGACTACGAGAGCTGCAAGGGCGGTCTTCTTGTAACCAATCTTCTTTAAAAGCAGACCTGAGGGGATACCCATGAACAGGTATGCCGTGAAGTTCATCAGGTTACCCCAAGAAGCGGCAAAGTCGTACTTAAAGCCCCAAATGTTGCCAAAGGGTGCTCCCATGTTGGTTACGAAACTGATCATCGCGAAGATGAAACACATCGTGATAATAGCAACAATGTTGCTATTCGATTTTGTTTGAGTCATAATAGTTTAGAATTATAAATGAATAAATATATTTCTTTATTTTGAGCGGGAGCGGATTACTCCTCTACGCTGAATTTATAAACAGTCTTCTGCTTGTAAACTTCTCCTGGAAGCAGGATGCAGCTGGGGAAATAAGCACGGTTGGGACTGTCGGGGAAATGCTGTGCCTCGAAACATAGGGCACTGTATTTGCCATACACAGTTCCATGAGTGCCCACAAGACCACTGTGCCAGTTGCTGCTATAGAACTGTACACCGGGTTCTGTGGTCCACATTTCCAGGCAACGGCCGCTGTTAGGCTCGACGCACTTCACTGCGTATGAAAGTTCGCCCGGTTCCCGCTTGTTCAGCACGTAGCAGTGGTCGTAGCCGGTTCCATTGACAATCTGCTGACAGCTGGTGTCGCCAATGCGCTCTCCTACAGTATGTGGAGTACGGAAATCGAAAGGCGTTCCTTCCACCTTGAGGATTTCGCCCGTTGGAATGCTGGTCTCGTCGATGGGAATAAAGAAGTCTGCGTTGATGGTAAGGATATTGTTCAACGCATCGGGAGTGGGGTTGGCAATACCTGCCAGAGAGAAGAATCCGTGGCTTGTCATATTAACTACGGTCTTCTTATTTGTTGTGCCGCGATAGTCGATGATAAGTTCATCGTCTTCGGTAAGGCTATACTTGACAGCCATTTTCAGTTCCCCGGGGAATCCTTCTTCGTAATAAGCGGAGATATAGCGGAGAACCAGTTCGCTGTCGTTTATCTGTTCTGCATCCCAAACGCGTGCATGAAATCCTGTAGGGCCTCCGTGCAGGTGGTTGGGACCATTATTAACTGCAAGGTTGTAGTCCTTTCCGTTCATAACGAACTTACCCTTGCAGATACGATTGCCATATCGGCCGATGAGAGTACTGAGGAAAGGTTCCGGGCTGTTGATAACGCCCTCGATACTGTCATGTCCTTGTATAATATTGGCCATCTTGCCTTCCTTGTCAGGAACCATGATGGCCACTAAAGCACCACCGTAGTTGGTTATGCTTACTTCTATTCCATTGCTGTTGGTCAGTGTGTACAGGTCTGTCTGCTTACCCTGAACAACAGCTTGGAAACTGTCTCTTTTTAATCCGGAAATTAGTTCTTTGTCCATTGGTAATGAAAAGTATTTTGGTTAAATATATCTGCAAACTTACAAATAATTTATCAAAAAACAAAACCAATGAACGAAAATTAAATCACATTAACGATGAATAAACATCAAAGTATGTTATTTAACATATCAGCGACTATAAAAGTACTGCCTCCAACGAAGATTATGTCGTTTTTACATGCATTTTGCTTAGCTGCACTATAAGCTAATCCGACATTTGTGTAGCAGCTGCCGTGCAAATTATGTTTTCCGGCTATCCGGGAAAACTCTTCGACAGGCATGGCCCTTTGTACAGAAGCCTGTGTGAAATAATAGATGGCGTCTTTTGGCAATATGGAAAGGACTGTATTAACATCCTTGTCGTTTACCATACCTATTATAATATGTAGTCTGTTGTGCGGTGTTTCCTGCAGCTGTCTGGTAATGTATTGCATACCTCCAACATTGTGACCGGTATCGCATATAGTCAGGGGTTGCTTGCAGATGGTCTGCCATCTGCCCATTAAGCCTGTATGCTGGCAGACGTGGCTCATTCCATCTTCTACGGATACTTTGCTTATGCCATAACCTATCTTGTTCAACTCGTTTACGGCAGCCAGTATGGTGCGCGTGTTTTTTTCCTGACAGTAGCCGCTTAATTCTCCATGCAATTCTCCGTATGTTTGGGTTTGGTATGTATATCCGTGGGTGGGGGAGAAGTTGAAGTCTATCAATTCACCTTCTTCTTCTGCAAAGATAAGTTCTGTTCCGACTTCCTGTGCTTTTCTCTCGAATACAGTTCTGACATCTTTATCTCCTGCCTCGCCGATAATGGCTGGAACGTTGTGCTTTATTATCCCGGCCTTCTCGGATGCGATTTTTGGAAGTGTGTCACCAAGGAACTGGACATGATCGAAGCTAATGTTAGTGATGATGGAGAGTTCGGGCTGTATGATGTTGGTGCAATCGAGTTTTCCGCCTAATCCCACTTCGATTATAGCTACATCAACTTTCTTTTCTGCAAAATACAGGAATGCCAGCGCAGTTGCTAACTCGAAGAAAGAGAAGCCCCCTTCTGTTTCCACTCCGAGGAGGGAGGTTTTCAGTTCTTCTACGAAGTCAATGACCCTCTGCTTAGGAATCATCTCTCCGTTCACACGAATCCTCTCCCGGAAATCTACAAGGTGGGGGCTTGTATAAAGACCGACTCTGTAGCCTTGCGACTGCAGGATTGCAGCCAAAGTGTGGCTGGTACTTCCTTTTCCGTTGGTTCCTCCTACGTGGACGGTCCGATAGTTCTGGTGGGGGTGGTTAAAGTGCTCGTCAAGAAGGTGAGTGTTACTCAATCCTTCTTTATATGCACCCGCCCCGATATTCTGAAATAGCGGGGCGGCATTAAACAGGTATGTTGTTGCTTCCTGGTATGTCATTCAAACATTTTTTTAAATTTTCTGAAGAAGCTCTCCTTCTCGTCGGCTTTGGGTTTCATGTTTTCGCTTCCGGTCATCTTCTCGAACATCTCACGCTCCTCCTTACTTAAATTGCGAGGAACATAAACGCCGATATTAACAATCAAGTCTCCGGTACCATAGCCGTAACCTGAAACGGCAGGAAGACCTTT
>CADCIP010000022.1:0-60076 GCA_902801485.1 uncultured Bacteroidales bacterium
CTGACACTGCCATCCAGATTACCTGCTACGACCGCAACGGTCAGGAGGTGAAGCGCGTAACGAGTGCCGACGAGGGTATCGTTGAAGATAACGATAACGTCAACGATAACGTCAACAATGGTGGCAACGGGAACGATAACGAAAACGAAAACCAGAACGGTGGTAACACCGGTGGCGGTGACAACACCAACGTAAATCCAAACCCTAACCCTAACGAGGGCGGGGAGGATGAAGACTAGTGAAGAGCGGGCCTTCGGGCCCCTCTTTAGAGTTTACCGTTTACAGTTTACAGTTTACGGTTTACCGTTGAGAGGTTATCGGTTATGTGGTTCCCTCTTACATCATACATCTTACATCTTTAGGCTGTTTTTAGCGAAGCGGGTTTTTTCTTCTGGTTGGGTTGAAATCTCGAAAGAGATTGATGGTGTGGCTGGGTGCTTTTATCTGGGTGCTTGCACACAAGGAAAAGGACGCAGACATAACATCAAAGACGAAGTCTCAACCTAAGCAGAAGGGTTTTCGGGGTTTTCTTTTATCAACCAACTCGTCAACTAACAAACTTATAAACTTTAAAACTAAACAAAATGAAAAAAGAAACTTGGAAATTTATCATTCAGACGATAGTAGCTATTCTGACTGCTATTCTGACCAGCCTGGGTGTTACCAGCTGCATGAACTAAGAGCAGGCATTCCTTCTGGCAGGCTCCATCTTCGGCCTAGACTATTACATTGACAAAGTAACAAAATAAGCTCTGCTTATCTCTAACAAGAAAAAGGCATCCATGCGTATGGGTGCCTTTTTGTGATGTATTATTTATTCCCGTTAGCACTATAATGAGCAGCCAAATCAATGGCTGCTCATTCTTATATAGGCATTTGTGCCAACTGCTATATCATTGCCAAAAAAGAATGTAATACGCAAATATCCTATGCAAAAGTTGCTTGATTTGAAAACTTTTTGTAATTTTGCATCCATGAAACAACGAAACGAGAATGAACATACTATTAGCAAAGTAAAATGAGTTGTCAAACAATGACAGCTCATTTTATATATACAACGTTCAATGAAAAAATTAAAGTACATTCTTTCACTCATATTGCTGACAATGTCCATTCAAGGATATTGCCAGCAGATGTATGACCGCTCGGGCTCTCTCTTAGGACGCTACGATAGCGGCAAGATATATGACCGTTCCGGTTCCTATGAAGGCAAGGTCGATTCGGGGCGTTTTTATGACCGCTCCGGAAGCTGTATCGGCTACGAACGCGACGGAAAGTTCTACGACCGATCGGGCTCTTACATCGGTTATACAAAGGATGAAAAGTTCTATGACCGCTCTGGCAGTTACATCGGTTACATCAGTGGCAACAACGTCTATAACCGTTCCGGTTCACTGATAGGCAGAGTCAACAGAGTTCCAGACTTGGTAGCTGCCATTGTATATTTTTACGGTTATTACCCTTTACGTTAACAAAAGGGAAGTATATACCTGTTGTCCCTGATTATCTTTTATTTAGGCAATAATATAGAAGTTGGCACAAGATATCTAAAAAAATGAGCAACGATAGTTTACATCAGGTAAACTCGTGGACAAAACAGTTATAATTCTCATTCCCTCTGGCACCTATGGCAAACTCTATCAGGTCGAAGCTATAGTTCTTTAAGACCTTATGGAACACACTTGCCACAACATCTGCAGGATTCTCAAAAGCACCACACCCCCAAGCACCTAATATCAGCACTTCGTTTTTCTCCTTGGCAGCTACATCCAATATTTTCCTGATTCGCGATGAAAGCTGTTCCTCATAGTCGGCAGGCAGATCGTCTTCGTCCCATAATTCAGGCGCAGCACAAGTAATAACATTTACCTTATACCAGTCCTCCATAGGCATCATCTTCGGAAACACGAGACCTTCTTCCATCATGTCTGTTTTGAAAACTGTTACATCTGGCGTATAAATCAGGTCATCATTACCCATAAAATCTATTTCTCCTGCATCGTATTGGTTAATGTGCTTCTGATAGAAGGGGGTATGCATGGCCTCAAGGCAGGGTAGCAACGTAGAACAATGGCATAAAGACTCTTCTTGTGCACCCGAAGAGAAAGGTGCGCCACCAACAGAATGGCTGTTGGCGAAATTCAGCACTGCAATTTTCTTGCCCTTATACTGACTTGCAGCCTCTAAGCTTCTGTGGTCAGTCACTTTATAAATGGTGTTGTTTCCGGTGACGGAAGTCAGTTCTATCTTTTCCTCATGAGCCACCATGTATTGGTGTGCAATGGAGTATTCCACTGCTTTCTTCAGTTCGGGCAATGTCTCGTACTGCTTCTTTGTGTCGGTCATCACCTCAAAGTTGATTCTTCTGTAATTGTACATCATGTTATCTGATTGGTTTGTCTTGGCAAAGGGTTTGAAAATAGGCGGTATTCCATATCTCGTAGCTTTTCCTTAATGCTGCTAACAATGATCCGAGCTCTATGTCGGGACCTTTTATATGGACATCGTAATTGGCATAATATGGACTGCTCCTTTTAAAGGGAACATTTCTGAATCCATTCTTCAGGAGAAATATTTTACGATGGACACATGTGGCCAGCTGATCGCTGTCGCTCATCGCTACTTCGCTGAGCAGCAAATAAGTACGGTCAGGATTACTACAGACATGACGCAGCAACATGGTGCCATAGCCTTTCCTACGAAATGATTCTCTGACGTGAAGGTGCGTGATGTAGGTTGCCTGGAAGAAATCGAATGTTATGACATAGCCGACACACTGGTCTTCCTCTGCTATGGCCAATAACCTTGGAGACGAGCTCCGGGTTTCGGGGCCATACAGAAGACTGGCCAATATCTGGGGTTCAACACGATTTTCCGACAAATCTTCTACTATAGACTTGTAGAACTCATCATCACAGGATACCTGTCTGATGGTAACGGTAGGTTGGGAATTCTTGTTCATTGTTTACTGTTTATCTGTCAAATAGCCGAATGAATATTTTACCCAACAAACCGTCCTTTGGCTTATCCACAATCAGTTCGAGGTCGTTATATACCATTATATTCATACCGTAGGTTTTGTTGAGGCGTTTCATGTGTTTTCTGAAATGCCTGCCATGACCTAACAATCCGTCAAAATGCTTCCCTTCAACGGTTGTTACATACATGTGTATCATTTCATGAACAAGAACATCCCTAAGTGTTTCATCCGTCCATCTTACATTTCTCGACATACCGATACGGCTTTCTATCTTACCGTTTTTCTTTGTTTCGAAATTATATTTCCCGTATGTACTGCCTGAAATTAACCAGTAGAATCTACATTTACCTAATTCCCCGTTGAAATACATCTTATTGTATTTGTCAAACAGTTCGTACAGTATTTCCCTACCGGTTTCCTTACCATTAAGAAGTAAAGTGTATTTCTTACCCATATATTCTTGTTTTGAAGTTCGTAACTGAATTCGGCTGCAAAGGTAAAGCGAAAATTCCTTCTAAACGAATTCTATATACGTATATCGTTTATGGGTTAGCGGTTAGCGGTTAGCGGTTAGCGGTTAGGGGTTAGCGGTTAGCGTTATAAACAGTAAACGGTAAACGGTAAATCGGTTAGCGGTTAGCGGTTAGAGGTTAGCGGAACTGTAAACTGTAAACAGTAAATCGGTTAGCGGTTAGAGGTTAGCGGTTAGCGGCGAATAACGGTAAACTGTAAACGGTAAACGGTAAACAGTAAATCGGTTAGTGGTTAGCGGTTAGCGGTTAGCGGTTAGAGGTTAGCGGTTAGCGGTTAGCGGAACGGTAAACTGTAAACGGTAAACTGTAAACGGTAAACTGTAAACTTATTTTCCTCTTTAACAAACCTTAAGATGAAAAAATTGTCTGTTTCAAATGTAATACATAATTTTGCACCGAGTTTTCAAGCGTATGTGTCTGAAAAGGCACAAAAAAGCCTCAGCGTAAGATACTGTATTCGACCCGTTGAGCAATTCGCTACTAATTCTGCAGACTCTGCCGAAAGGCAAATGGAAATATATAGTATAGTCTGTCAGAGCAAAGGAGATAAGCGCCCTTATGAGTGGGGCGCCTCCAGAAGAGATCTTTGAAAAACAAGTTAGATCAAGAGACAGCCCCGAGCTGCCCCAACCGAGCACATAATCGCCACGGTGGGAAAATGATCTGAATTAACAGTTTAGTAATAACCGATTAATTAAATTAGATTATGACAAAATTATTTTCTTTCTTGTGTATCATTTGTGCGGAGGTGTCCACGACCTTCTCACCAGGTAGTCGTGTTTTGCGTCAACCTTTGACGTCAGCGTTATTGTGTGTTATTATGTTGAACCAGTAAATACCTTATATATATGACTATCGTAGCAGACAATCACCGCATATCCATCGATGTTGACCCATTACTCGTTTTAATTTTCCTTGGCAACAAAGTAGATAAGAAGATACTCTACGACTTCGCAGCCCCCGACTTCAACATCGTCGTCAGACCATCCGACAAGCGTCGTTACTCATCCAAGGACGGAGACTATGATATTGTTCTCCGCAAGAACGACGGCAAGGAAATACTCCTCGACATGCCCCATCGTGGTCCGAAAATGCTCTATGTACTCTCGCTCCTTTGCCAGAAAGTGGTAGGCGGACTTCCCAACAAGTACTTCAAGAACGAGAATGCAGCAAAAGCCATAGCATCACTCTTTAACAAACTCTACCGTTCGGGTGGTGATTTATGGGTCAGCAGCTGCGCCGTTAACAATCACAACCTCTCGACATTCCGTACCCATGCCAAGAACGCCGTGGAAGAAAACACTGCGTTGGACAATGTCTCGCGCTATTGGTGCGGCTTCGAGGACGAGAAGCGCAGTGTAGGCAAGAAGCAGCTACAGCTTCGCAGAATACGCATTCCCAACGAACGTATAATCTTCGAGGACGCAACGCACAGCCCTGTCACCTTCGAACAGATTATGGATCAGTTGCCCCCATTGGAGGACCTGTTCGGATTCAGGAACAAGACCACAGAGTACATTCGGGAGCTACGATCGAAGAACAGTTGAGAGTTTACGGTTTACGGTTTACTGTTTACTGTTTACGGTTTACTGTTTACGGTTTACGGTTCCGCTAACCGATAACAGTTGAGAGTTTAGAGTTTAAAGTTGAGAGACAGTTTATAAAGTTTAGAGTTTACAGTTTACCGTTCCGCTAACCGCTAACCGATTTAGAGTTTACAGTTTACTGTTTACCGTTTACAGTTCCTCTAACCGCTAACCTCTAACCGCTAACCACTAACCACTAACCGCTAACCGCTAACCGATATACGTATATAGAATTTGTTGGGAAGGGATTTTCGCTTTACCTTTGCAGCCGAATTCAGTTACACACCAAATCTAATAAGCCGAATGAAGAAAATGAGAAAGTCGTCACAAAGAAGAAAAAACAAAGACATGTTTGAGGAAAACGCTGGTATATGCGTGGACAATGAATATGTTGAACCTAAGGAATGGACCATTATTTCCGCTCTCGACAGAGTATTAAAACTGGCGGAATACAGTGAATTGAACAGCGAGTTCTGGGAATTGGCAGAGAATCCCCTAGCCTATCTGAGGGAAAGATTAGACCTTACAAACATGCAAATAGTGATTATCGCTATCTTGGCAGAAACGGGTGAGCCCCTCTCTTGGCGAAAATTAGGTGAGTATGTGAACTGCAGCCGTCTGGCCATGATGTGCTATTCTGATGAAATTGAGGGTCTGCTATCCAAACGTTGGATAACACCCAGAGGTTGTAGAGAAGTAGGGACCTACTACCAAGGATTTGCATTAGAATACGGTGTTGTGACTGCTCTTCGTCAGAATAAGGTATTTGTACCAGAAAAGATTGACGGATTAGACGAACAACAATTCATGCGCAAATTGGAAAGCCATCTTGACAAGAACCTGGAGAAAAACAATGTTCAATTCGCGGACATCGAAGCTTGGATGATGCAGCTTGTTGAAGCAAATCCTGAACTTCCGCTATGCCACGAGATTATGAAATTTACTGATATACACGAAAAATCCCTTCTGCTGATGATTGCATTTGACTATGCCCAGTGGGCTGATTCGGAAGACGAGGGACTTACGTTGAGCAGCATAGACGAGGACTACCCTGAGGATTGGGAGTGCAACGGATTACGAAACGAACTGCTGAACGGTACTCATATATTAATGAAAGCGGGTCTGATAGAGCATAAATGTGAGGACGGTATAGCAAATGTTGAACGCTATGTGCTGACAGAAAAAACAAAGAGAGACTTACTTGCTGCCTATGAACCCAGCAGAAGCAGATGCAAGACGATATTGAATAAAGACAAGAGTCTTAAGAGCTTTAACGAGATAAAAGAGAAAACTATGTTCTATAATTCGTTTGAGGAGGACCAAATAGAACAACTGACCCATCTTCTTTCTCAAGAAAACCTGACAGACATACAACGACGACTTGAAGAAGAAGGTATGCGGAAGGGAGTTGCCTGTCTGTTTTACGGTGCACCTGGTACGGGAAAGACAGAAACAGTACTACAGATTGCACGTAGAACGGGACGCAATATTATGCAAATAGACATAGCGGGACTTCGTAACAAGTTTGTCGGTGAGAGTGAGAAGAACATCAAGGCCATCTTTACGCGATACAAACAGATCTGCAAGAAATCCGATAGTCTGCCGATACTGTTCTTTAATGAGGCTGACGGTATTCTGAGCAAGCGTACTTCTCTTAACAGCACCAATCCGACGGTCGAAAAAATGGAAAATACAATGCAAGACATCATTCTTCAGGAAATTGAGAACCTGGAAGGAATACTCATTGCCACAACAAACCTGACGGGTAACCTGGACGCTGCCTTTGAACGTCGTTTCCTGTTTAAAATAGAATTCAAGAAACCTGAAGCCAAGGTTAAGGCTAAAATATGGAAATCCATGCTTCGTTCCATTAGCAATGAAGACGCAAGGCTTCTGGCCGAACGCTACGATTTCTCCGGTGGTCAGATAGAGAATGTTGCAAGGAAACGCGCAGTTAACTATGTCCTTTACGGCAAGAATGCTACATTGGACGAAATAGAGCACTACTGTAAATCGGAACTGCTTGACAAGAATAACGGACGAGCTGTTGTAGGATTTAAAATGTAAATAAGGGAAACTAACCAAAAAGGCAACCACTATTTCTTGGTGGTTGCCTTTTTTGTTGTTGTCTTTTTGGTCGTTGTTGCCTTTTTCTGTGCAGGAGCTGCAGCAACAGGCTTGTAGTACTTGAGTGCCTCGGGCATAAGCTTCTGCAGAGCAGCCAGACGTTTTTCGTCGGATGGATGGTCGCTGAACAGTTCGCTTTGATTACTGCCGCCGCCAAGCTGTGACATACGCTGCCAGAAAGGTATAGCCAACTGGGGATCGTAACCTGCCATAGCTGCAAAGATAAGACCCAAGTGGTCTGCCTCTGTCTCGTTGTCGCGCGAATACTTCAGGTTGGCAAACTTGAATCCCATCTGTCCTGCCAAGTCGATTAACGATGCTGTATTGCCCAAGCCTTTCTTCTGTGCCAACTGCGAAAGTACGCTGCCTCCGATTTGTGCTGCATACTGCTGGCGCATCTGCTTGGAAAGCTGTTCGGCTGAATGTTTGGCTACGGCATGTGCTATCTCGTGTCCGAGCACAATGGCGAGGCCTGTTTCGTCCTGTGTAACGGGAAGGATACCTTCATATACAACAATCTTGCCGCCTGGCATACAGAAAGCATTTACCTGACTGTTGGCAACGAGATTGAACTCCCACTGGAAGTTCTGCAGTTCGTTGGAAAAACCATTATCCCTGAGGTATGTCTCTACGGCAGTGGCAAGACGCTGACCTACGCGCTTCACCATAGCGGTGTTATTCTGATTGGCAGATAACTGAGCCCCCTTCATATAATCCTGATATTGTTGGGAACTGAGGCTGAGAATCTGAGCATCATCGACAAGTAAATGGGTTTTTCTGCCTGTAATAGGCACTGTGTTGGTTGTACCACATGCTACAGTGAGCAGTGTTAAAGCTGAAATAAAAAGATTTCTGAAGGTTTTCATCTGAATAGATTTTACGATAAATCTCTTGTCTTTCCTACCATCTTGAAAGCAAGCTTTCGATGGTAGTTTTTGTCGGATTAGATATCCTGGCGCCTGCCGCGGGCAGGCTTTCAAGTCTTTGTCTTTCATACCATCTTGAAAGCAAGCTTTCGATGGTAATTCTTGTCGGATTAGATATCCTGGCGCCTGCCGCGGGCAGGCTTTCAAGTCTTTGTCTTTCCTACCATCCTGAAAGCAAGCTTTCGATGGTATTCAAGACAAATCCTTGAGCCTCTTGTCGGATTCGAACCAACGACCCCGAGATTACAAATCACGTGCTCTGGCCAACTGAGCTAAAGAGGCGGGTGGGAAAGCTATCTGCATCGCGCCGCTGAAGGGAGCATGCCGTACAGGACTTTCCCGTTTTGCGGTGCAAAGGTAGATATATTTGACGGAAAACACAAATTTTGGCACTCTTTTTTTTTCTTACAAAAATTTCTCGCGTACACACGTACATAACTGAAATTTAAATTGTATCTTTGCACGATATTTCGCGAAAAAGAAAGATTGAACAATATTATATATAACATAAAAGATGAGTGATAATACACCACAACAACTGACAATTGCACAGTATGCGCAGCGTAAAGCCATTAATATAGGTTTCTGGTGCTGCATCAGCTTTCTGTGCAGTGTGCGTGGCATAACATCGCCAGGAATAGCTATAATAGGACGTTTTGCAGCTCTGCTGGCTGCATACAAAATTTTCAAGAGTCTTATTCTATACAGGTTAAACATACAGGACATTAAGTTCGGCAAGTGTCTGCAGACGGCATTTCTGATATGCATCTTTGCAGGCTTGCTGACCAATGTGATACAATACCTGTACTTTCAGTTCTTCGACAACGGTTTTTTCCTGTCTTCCCTTGGTGCCCTGATGGAGACCCCTGAATACCAGCAGATGATTAAGTCGGTCTTTGCGGGTGTTCCCCAGAGTGAACTGAATGCCGCTTTTCAGCAACTGAACGTACCCACACTGATGGCGCAGATTATATTCATGAATCTGATATTGTCTGTGCCGGTATCGTTTATAACAGCTGCCTTAGCTGCATACCCCAAGATAAGAAGATCAAGCATCAACCAGTCTGAACAAAATATAGAAAACAAATAAGAAAAATGGATATATCTGTCGTAATACCTCTGTTTAACGAGGAGGAATCACTGCCCGAACTCTTTAGCTGGATAAAGAGGGTAATGGAAGAAAACCATTTCAGCTACGAGGTTTTCTTTGTGAACGATGGCAGCACGGACAACTCCTGGCAAGTAATAGAACAGTTGCGCCAGGAGAACCCTGATGTGGTACACGGCATCAAGTTCCGTCGCAACTATGGCAAGAGCCCTGCCCTATACTGCGGATTTGACCGTGTTCAGGGGGATGTGGTTATTACCATGGATGCCGACCTGCAGGACTCACCGGACGAGATTCCAGAACTCTATCGCATGATAAAAGAGGACGGATACGACCTGGTGAGCGGCTACAAGATGAACCGCAGCAAGGGTGATCCTCTGTCCAAGACTATCCCCACCAAGCTTTTCAATGCTACAGCACGCAAGGTAAGCGGCATTCATAACCTGCACGACTTCAACTGCGGCCTGAAAGCCTATCGCAAGGAAGTGGTAAAGAACATCGAGGTGTATGGCGAGATGCACCGCTATATCCCCTATCTGGCCAAGAATGCCGGTTTCTGCAAGATTGGCGAGAAACGTGTTCACCATCAGAAGAGAAAGTTCGGAAAGTCTAAGTTCATGGGCTGGAACCGCTTTGTGAACGGCTATCTGGATTTGCTGAGCCTGTGGTTCCTGGACAGCTTCGGGTTGAAACCCATGCATGTTTTCGGCTTCGTTGGTACGCTTATGTTCATGATTGGTTTTCTGGCTGTAATAGCTGTGGGAGCCACCAAGCTTTACTACATGAGTAACGGCATAGCCCACCCACTGGTAACGGACAGTCCATACTTCTACATTGCCCTTACCACCATGATTCTGGGAACACAACTCTTTGTGGCCGGATTCCTGGGCGAGCTTATCAGCAGAAATGCTCCTGAACGTAACAACTATCATATCGAAAAGGAGATTTAATGAAACAAGGGAAAGGGTTAATTATAGCATTCTTCGTCACACTGGCTGCCTTATTCGGTTGTGACACCATAGACTGTACACTGGACAATACCGTGGTGATGAGATGCAGCTTCTTCAAGGACGGGAATGCGGTTCAGCTGCATGACCTACTTACCATCACGGCGAACGATACTAACATCGTGCTGCTGAACAGCCAACGTGATGCCAGCTACATAAAACTATCCCTCAGCTATTTCAACACCGAAGATACGCTGGTCTTCCACGTAACAGGTGACAGATACGAGCTGACAGATACCCTGTGGATAAAGAAAACATCATACAACCACTTTGAGAGTCCTGACTGCCCCGTGAACATGTTTCACCATATTACTGAAGTACGCAGTACTCACATGTATATAGATTCAGTAACCATAACCCAACCGGACGTCAACTTCGCAGAACATGAAAATCTTCAGATTCATTTCTATTCTTCTGCTGATTAGTCTTTTCTCTCCTGCATTATGGGGCCAGAGCAAGAAAGACAAACAGCCCAGGGAGAAAGCTCCCCTGCTGAGTGGTGTGGGTGTGGGTATTGACCTCTGCGGACTGGCCATGAAGGGTGTAGGTGCCCGATTTGCCAACATGGAAATATGCGGACGTGTGGGACTGAAGGAGAAGTTCTTTCCTATATTTGAAATAGGTATAGGCGATTGCACGCGTAACGGAGGAGAAACGACAAACGTATTCAGCACACGTGCCCCCTACTGGCGCATAGGTATGGACTATAATGTGAACAAGAAGGTGAACGGAAACAGATTCCTGGTGGGTGTACGCTATGGATTTACCAACTACAAGTACGACTTCTCGGCTCCTGATTTTGAAGACCCTGTTTACGGGGTAGTCTCACCCTTGCGCCTGGAAGGACTGAAAGGAAACAACCAGTGGCTGGAATTCTGTCTGGGCTTTGAAACACGCCTGTGGAGCATCATGCGTCTGGGATATAATATCCGCTACAAGATGCGCACCCTGCAAAGTGTATCTGAACTGGGTGAACCGTATTTTGTGCCTGGCTTCGGCAAGAATGACAACAGCTGCTTTGGCGGAAGTGTCTATCTGACATTCGATATTGGCAAAACTGCTAACCTGAAAGGACAGAAGTCTTTGTTTGGCAAACGGAAGAAAAAAGAGGAGACAAAGAATAAAGAACAGAATGCACCACCCGAGGATATCGCACCAAGAGCTGCGAAGAGAAGAGGAGGGTAGTTTACAGTTTATAGTTTACAGTTTACAGTTGAGAGTTGAGAGTGTAGAGTTTAGAGTCAGTTTATAAAGTTTAGAGTTTACAGTTTACCGTTCCGCTAACCGCTAACCAATAACCGCTAACCGCTAACCACTAACCGCTAACCGCTAACCAATAACCGCTAACCAATAACCGCTAACCAATAACCGCTAACCGCTAACCGAAAAAAGAGAGATATGCTAACAATACTGGAGATAATGCTTTTGGGAGTAGCTTTGGCTATGGATTGCTTTTCGATAAGCATAGCTGAAGGCATGGCGGCAAAACGTGTCGTGCTGCCCTCTATGACTGCATTGGCTCTCTCCTTCGGCATTTTCCAATTCGGTATGACTCTGATCGGCTATATGGGAGCTTCTGTATTCAGCCAACACTTTCAGCATTTAGACTATCTGGCAGTTATCCTGCTCTTCTTTCTGGGTATAAAGATGATCTGGGACGGCTGCAAGAAAGAAGAAGAAGAAACGGTAAACACGCTTAAACCGTTGAATATTATAACATTATCTGTAGCAACCAGCATTGATGCATTTACAGTGGGCATTTCTTTTGCATGCCTGCAAAATACCAGTACATCCCTGGTCCTACAGGCCTCCACCATCATAGGCGTGTGCTCTACCCTACTGAGTATTGCCGGTCTGTGGTTAGGTATCAAAGCCAGCCAGCATATAAACTTCAGAAGTGAAATCCTGGGTGGCATCATATTAATTTGCATAGGAATAAAAATATTAGCTGAACACCTTATATGAAAATTGAAAACGTATCCGACAAGCAGGCAGAAAACCGCTTCCGCCCTTATCACATTGCCTTTCTGGCACTTTTAATTGTGGGCACTATTATCATTGCCCGACGAGGACATGGCACAGAGGAAAAGATTCCGTTCCAGACCGAGGAAGGTGCGGTCTTCGGTACTACGTATCATATTAAATACCAATACGAAGGAAACCTTCATGACAGTATCATATCCAGACTGAACGCTATAGACCACTCGCTATCGATGTTCAACCCCATGAGTACTGTCTCGTGCATCAACAGAGGAGAGAGCATGAAAGCCGACTCGCTCATCACCTGTGTATGGAACATGTCTCAGTCCATCAGCAAAGAAACAAACGGTGCCTTCGACCCAACAGTTGCTCCGCTTGTAAACGTATGGGGCTTTGGATTCAAGAAAAAACAGTTCCCCGAAAAAGCCATCATAGACAGCTTACGCGGACTTGTAGGCTGGCAACGTATATCCATACAGAATGGTCAGTTCCACAAGGAAGACCCCAGGATGATTATTGACTTCAGTGCCGTTGCCAAAGGATTCGGCGTGGATCATGTAGCCAATCTTTTCCGCAATATGGGTATCCGGAATTTCATGGTGGAGATAGGAGGCGAAATAGTGGCAGAAGGATCGAACCCGAAGGGTGAGGCATGGCGCATAGGCATCAACAAGCCCGATGACGACAGCACAGGAACAAATAATGAGCTTCAAGAGATAATAGAGGTACACAACGGTGCCCTTGCCACAAGCGGAAACTACAGGAACTTCTATATGGAGGGCGGACGCAAGATTGCCCATACCATAGACCCGAAAACCGGTTATCCTGCCCAGCAGAGTATTCTCAGCAGTACAGTAAAGGCTCCTTCATGTGCTATGGCCGATGGCTATGCCACAGCTTTCATGGTTATGGGAATGGAACGGGCCCAGGAATTCCTAAGAGATCATCCCCAACTGCAGGCTTACTTTATCTACGCTGACGAGAAAGGTCAATATCAGACGTGGCATACGCCCTTCTTCTACGAAACAGAATACAACAAATGATTTCGATAACAGAGAAATACGAACTGCTGACGAAACTCCCTCTGCTTCAGGGATTGAGCGGAAAAGAGCTGGCTCACATAGAAAGTATGATCGGGCTGGAGGTAAATGAAGTACCTACCATGAACAGGCCTATCATACTGCAGAACGATCCATGCTCACATCTCGTATTCCTGACCACAGGAAAGGTAAAACGCCTGTATGAGTCTTCTGACGGTCTTTTCGTAACAAGATCTGTTATTCAGGCTCCTGCCCTACTGGAGCCTTACAATCTGTTTGGTCTTGACTGCAGGTTCCGCTGTTCGTACAAACCACTGCAGCAAACATCCTTCATCACCGTTAACAAGAAAGATGTGATGCAACACCTTATGAAACTGGAGATTTTCAGGATTAACTATTTTAACCTGCTATCGGCCATCATACACAGAAAAGAGGAACTGCTGCAACCATTAGGGAACCCTACCATAAAAAACAAGATTATACAGTTTATGCAAAGATTGTTTGCAGACTGCAAAGGACCTGCAGAGATTGTCATCAAAATGACCGACCTGGCAAATTACATAGGTGAAACACGACTGAACACCTCGCGGGTTCTTAATCAGATGGAAGACGAAAACATCATAGAACTAAACCGTTCCCTTATAGTAATACCAGAATTACAGAAACTTAAACAAGAATAAAAAAACATATAGACAGCAATCCATGAATCCGTTACTCACAAATAAATTCAAGACACCGCATGGTACGATACCTTTCAGCCAGATTAAGCTGGAACATTTTGAGCCTGCCATAATGGAAGGTATGCGGCTGGAAGATGAAGCCATTCAGGCTATTATCTCCAACCCCGAAGAGCCTACTTTCCAGAACACCATAGCACCCCGTACAAGCGAATTACTGGACACAGCTACCACCATCTTCTTCAACCTGACAAGTGCGAACACGAATGATGAGATGGATGCCTTAGCCCAGAAACTTAGTCCGCTGCTTACGGAACATGCCAACCGTATTATGCTCAACGAGGAACTCTTCCTGCGTGTGAAATATGTTTACGAGCATCACGGTGAGCTTACAACCGAGGAGCAGACGCTGCTGGAAAATGTGTACCAAGGTTTCCTTAGGCACGGTGCCTGTCTCAGTCCAGAGGAGAAAGAACGTTTCTCTGCCCTGCAAGTAGAACTCTCTACCCTAACCTTGCAGTTTAGTCAGAATGAGCTGAAACAGACCAATGCCTTTCAGCTGCACCTCACAGAAAAAGATCAGCTGTCGGGTTTGCCCCGGACAGCAATAGAAGCTGCAGCACAGGCTGCACAGGAAAAAGGAATGGAGGGATGGCTTATTACACTGCACTTCCCCAGTTACCAGCCCTTCATGACCTATGCTGACAACCGTGAACTGCGCCAGCAACTCTATATGGCAAAGATGACTATCTGCGCACATGGTGATGAATACGACAACCGTAAAATCGTGCAGCGTATCGTAAATCTGCGTCGGGAGATTGCCCAACTGCTGGGTTATCAGACATACGCTGACTATGTCTTGACACGCCGTATGGCACAGGACACCCAGCATGTGAACCAGCTCATAGACCAACTGCTGAAAGCCTATATGCCTGTAGCACGCACAGAACTTCGTGAACTGCAACAGAAAGCCCGTCAGACGGAAGGTCCGGACTTTACTCTTATGCCTTGGGACTGGGCTTATTTCAGCCACAAGCTGAAGCTGGAACGTTACAATCTGGATGCAGAAATGCTGCGTCCCTATTTCCCCTTGCAAAAAGTGCGTGAGGGAATCTTCTCGCTGGCCACCAGGCTATACGGCATTTCCTTCAGGAAGAACGAAGATATTGAGGTTTACCACCCGGATGTAGAAGCGTTTGAGGTTCATGACGAAGACGGTTCCTTCCTGGCTATCCTCTATGCTGACTTCTTCCCACGCGAAAGCAAGCAGAGCGGTGCATGGATGACCAGCTATCAGGAACAATATACCGACGAGGAAGGTAATGACATACGTCCGCATGTAAGTATCGTAACCAACTTTACAAAGCCTACATCGGAGCGCCCTTCTTTGCTTACACTGGGCGAAGTGGAAACATTCCTGCACGAGTTCGGGCATGCGCTGCACGGTATGTTCTCGAAGGTGAAATACCAAGGGCTGGGCGGTACGAATGTATTCTGGGACTTTGTGGAACTGCCCTCTCAGTTTATGGAGAACTATGCCGTAGAACCCGAGTTCCTGAACACCTTTGCCTTCCACTACCAGACAGGAGAGCCTATTCCCGCAGCTCTTATAGAGCGCATCCGGAAGAGTCGGAACTTCCTATGCGGATATGCCTGTGTACGCCAACTGAGTTTCTGTCTGCTGGATATGGCATATTATACACGCCATGAGGCGCTGCAGGAAGACATCATACCGTTTGAACAGCAAGCATGGAAACGCGCACAGCTGCTTCCAACCATTGAAGGAACGTGTATGAGCGTACAGTTCAGTCATATCATGAGCGGCGGCTACGCAGCAGGCTATTACAGCTACAAGTGGGCCGAGGTACTGGAAGCTGATGCATTCAGCCTTTTCCTGAAAAACGGCATCATGGACAGACAGACAGCACAACGTTTCCGTAACGAAATTCTTTCGCGTGGCGGTACAGAACCACCATTGGAGCTATACAAACGTTTCAGAGGTCAGGAGCCGACCATAGATGCCCTATTACGACGCAACGGACTGCCCGACACAAAGCAGAACGAACTGGATATCCGTTACCTGAGAATGGCACGCATCTGGAGTGAGAACAGCTACTGCCAACGCAGGCAAGTAGGAGCCTTAGTGGTGAAAGACAAGATGATTATCAGTGACGGATACAACGGAACGCCACAAGGCTTTGAAAACATTTGTGAAGATGAGAACAACGTAAGCAAACCCTATGTCCTGCATGCCGAGGCTAACGCTATCACCAAAATAGCCAGAAGCGGCAACAACAGTGACGGATCTACGCTATACGTTACCGACTCGCCCTGTATTGAATGCTCCAAGCTGATTATTCAGGCAGGTATCAAACGAGTTATCTATGATCGCGAATATAGAATTATGGACGGCGTGGATTTGCTGCGTCGTGCCGGTATAGAAGTTATTAATTTACCTATTTCTGACAAGGACAATGAATAAGCATCGTCTTACCCCCCTTCTAATGGCCGTCAGCATGATTCTGGGTGTCGTCATCGGCACCTTTTATGCCAGCCACTATTCAGGTAACCGTCTGAATATCATCAATACGGGTAGCAACAAACTAAACTATTTGCTGCAACTGATAGACAATCATTATGTGGACACAGTAGATATGGCATCGCTTGTGGAGGATGCCATGCCGCAGATTCTATCTGAACTTGACCCTCACAGCAGCTATTTCAGTGCCAAGAATGCACAAGTGGCCCAAGAGGATCTGAAAGGAAGTTTCAGCGGCATCGGCGTAAGTTTCTCTATGGTACAAGATACGGTGAATGTTATGTCGGTGATTCACGGAGGACCAGCAGAAAAAGTAGGAATATTAGCAGGTGACCGTATTATTACAGCAGATGACTCCACTCTTGTCGGAATGGATAGTAACGATGTGATGAAGCGCCTGAAGGGAGAAAAAGGCTCGAAAGTAAAACTGGGAGTCCGTCGCCACGGTTCCAAACAAGTTATCTACTTTACTGTTAAACGCGGAGATATTCCCGTTATTAGCGTGGATGCCTCTTACATGATTAACGATAAGACAGGCTATATACACGTTAAGAATTTTGGAGAACAGACTTATGCAGAGATGCTTGTTGCCTTAGCAGACCTGAATATGAGCGGTATGAAGAACCTTATAATGGACCTTCGAGGCAACACAGGCGGGTACATGCATATAGCCATACAGATGGTAAACGAGTTCCTGAGCAAAAACCAGCTGGTAGTATATACAGAGGGAAGGAAAAGTCCGCGTGAGGAATTCCGTTCCGATGGTCGGGGAACCTTCCAGCACTTGCCTTTGGTAGTACTTGTTGATGAAATAAGTGCCAGTGCCAGTGAGATTTTTGCCGGTGCCATACAAGATAACGACCGCGGCACCATCATAGGCAGACGAACCTTCGGAAAGGGACTTGTTCAGCAGCCTATGGAGTTCAGGGACGGCAGTGTTGTACGCCTGACAATTGCAAGGTATTACACCCCCAGCGGACGCTGTATTCAGAAGCCATACGAAAAAGGACACGGCGAAGAGTATCTGAACGAACTTATTGCCCGTTATGAGCGAGGCGAATTCTTTAATCAGGACAGCATTCGGCAGGATGGAGAGAAATACTACACCAACTTAGGACGTGTAGTATATGGAGGTGGTGGTATTACACCCGATATCTTCATTCCAGAAGACACCACGTCCCTTACATCTTATTATAAGGAAGCAGCCTATACAGGTCTTATCAGGCAGTTTGCCTATGCCTATACCGACGAGAACAGAGCGCGCCTGAATGCCCTTCCCAACGTAGAGGCTATGGAGAAGTTCTTGCGTAAAGAGAATCTGTTGGAACGGTTTGCGCGATTTGGCGAGGAGCATGACCTTAAGCGTCGTAACCTGATGCTGCAGAAGAGCCGGTCTCTCTTTGAACGTAACATCTTTGGACTTATCATTTACAATGCCAAAGAGATGGAAGACTATCTGGAGTTCCTAAATGAAAGCGACCAAACCGTACAGCGTGCTTTACAAGTACTTTCCGACGGTCTCTCCTACCCTCAGGCTCCAGAGCCTGAGGAGGAGGAAACAAGCCAAAAGAAGAAAGAACTGGCTAAGGGAAGCTTTCCTGAACACCTTTTAGTGCCTATTCATCATATGGCTATTATGCCTTATGGTGCAGGAGATAAAAAAACCTTGGAAATTTCCAAGGTTTTGGGGTGACTAGTGGGACTCGAACCCACGACATTCAGAACCACAATCTGACGCTCTAACCAACTGAACTATAGTCACCATCTAACAGACGTTTGAGATTTATTTCTCAATTGCGAGTGCAAAGGTAGTACAATATTTTGATTTTGCCAAACGATTAGCTACCTTTTTTATCAATAATATAACTTTTGTCCGGCTGCCAGGGTATTCTGCATGAGCATACAGATAGTCATCGGGCCTACTCCACCGGGAACAGGCGTAATGTAAGAGCAGAGAGGGGCAACATTTTCGAAATCTACATCGCCACTCAGACGGAAGCCATTCTTGCGTGTGGCATCCGGAACACGGGTGGTGCCTACATCTATAATAGTGGCTCCAGGCTTTACCATATCGGCTGTTACAAATCCGGGCTTTCCTATGGCTGCAATGATAATATCTGCCTGCAGGCACTCTTCCTTGAGGGTCTTGGAACGACTGTGACAAACAGTAACAGTAGCATCCACACCCTTCTGCATCATCAGCTGCGACATGGGCTTACCGACAATATTGGAACGCCCCAAAATGACACACTTCTTACCGCTGGTCTCGATGTTGTAACGACGGATGAGTTCGAGTATGCCCTTGGGTGTAGCGGAAATGAAGGCTGGCAGGCCAATGGCTACACGTCCCACATTGATGGGATGGAAGCCATCTACGTCCTTACGATAGTCGATAGCTTCGATAACCTTCTGCTCATCGATATGCTTAGGCAAAGGAAGCTGTACGATGAATCCGTCGATATCGGCATCCTCGTTCAGGCGTTGAACATGTTCCAGCAATTCTGCCTCGGTAATGTCATCCTCGAAGCGCAAAAGGGTGCTTTTGAAGCCACAGGCTTCGCAGGCAAGAACCTTATTCTTTACATAGGTCTCGCTACCTCCGTCATGTCCCACGAGTATAGCTGCCAGATGAGGGCGTTTACCTCCTGCAGCAACAATAGCTTCAACCTTTTCTTTTATCTCTGCCTTAATGGTGGCAGCAGTCTGTTTTCCGTCAATTAGTTCCATTTCTTTTCGTATTACGGTTAGCGGTTAGCGGTTAGCGATTAGCGGTTAGCGGTTAGCGGCTAGCGGTTAGCGATTAGCGGTTAGCGATTAGCGGTTAGCGGTTAGCGGTTAGCGGCTAGCGGCTTCAAGTTGCTTTTGAAATGATGACCGTAAACCAGATAACTGCTTCCCGATAACATTTATTCTTTCTTTTTCTTCTGCGAATTCTTTTTCACTGATATATCCTAAATCGAGAGCTATGTCAAGCTGACAAAGTGTTTCGGTTAATGATCCATAAGCGATTTCAAGAAAGCGAATTTTCTCTTTAACTGAGATGCGGCCAGATCCTTCTGCAATGTTTGAAGGTACCGACACAACGGCTCTACGAAGTTGGTCGCTCAACGCATATATCTCGCGATTAGGAAATTTGTCTATGAAAGAATACACATCCCTAACCAGCAACTTTGCTTCCTTATATACCCTCAGATCAAAGAATGTAAACTTATCCATCTTCGCTAACCGCTAACCGCTAACCACTAACCGAGACAACCATTAACCATTAACGGGCATTCTGCCTTTCATCATCTTAGCCATCTGAGCCATCTTGCTGTTGTTAGTTACCAGTTTCATCATCTTGCGAGTCTGATCGAACTGCTTTATGAGCTTATTCACCTCCTGAATATTGGTACCAGAACCCTTGGCCAGACGCATACGACGACTGGTATTCAGACATTCGGGGTTAACACGCTCCTTAGGAGTCATAGAGAGAATTATAGCCTCGATATTCTTGAAGGCATTATCATCTATATCAACATCCTTGAGTGCCTTGCCAACACCAGGAATCATACTTGCCAGGTCCTTAAGATTACCCATCTTCTTAATCTGCTGAATCTGGGAATAGAAGTCGTTGAAATCGAACTGGTTCTTCTGGATCTTCTTCTGCAGGCGACGTGCTTCTTCCTCGTCGTACTGCTCTTGAGCACGTTCTACGAGTGATACGATATCGCCCATTCCCAAGATACGGTCGGCCATACGACTGGGATGGAAAGCATCTATAGCTTCCATCTTCTCGCCTGTACCGACAAACTTGATGGGCTTATCAACAACAGTACGGATACTGAGGGCAGCACCACCACGTGTATCACCATCGAGTTTGGTAAGGATAACACCTGTATAGTCCAAACGATCGTTGAACTCCTTGGCTGTGTTTACGGCATCCTGACCCGTCATAGCATCAACGACAAAGAGTATCTCGTCGGGTTGAACAGCATCACGGATATCTTGGATCTGCTGCATCAGCTCTTCGTCGATAGCCTGACGACCTGCAGTATCCACAATGAGCACATCGTGTGCTTTGGCCTTGGCTTCCTGGATAGCATGACGTGCCACTTCGACAGGATCGGTAGCTCCAAGTTCCATATAAACGGGAACGCCCACCTGATCGCCCAAGACACGTAACTGTTCCATAGCAGCAGGACGGAAAGTATCGCAGGCAGCAAGTAGCGGATTCATGTGACGCTTTTCCTTCAGCATCTTTGCCAGTTTTCCACTCATAGTAGTCTTACCGGCACCATTCAAGCCAGCCATCAGGATAATAGCAGGATGGCCCTTGAGCTGCATGTCGGTGGTCTCGCCTCCCATAAGGGATGCCAGTTCGTCGTGTACGATCTTGACCATCAACTGCTGAGGCTTAACAGCAGTAAGGACGTTCTGTCCGAGAGCTTTCTGCTTGACAGTATCTGTGAAGTTCTTGGCTACCTTATAGTTGACATCGGCATCAAGAAGTGCGCGGCGTACCTCCTTCAGTGTTTCTGCTACGTTAATCTCGGTAATCTTACCTTCACCCTTAAGTATCTTAAAAGACCTTTCGAGTCTTTCGCTTAAATTTTCGAACATATTCTTTTTATACCTTATATAATATATACGTTATACTTTATCGTTTTTGTGCCGGTAACTGCAGAATCTGCTCTATAAGAGGCAGAACTACATGAGAGAGAACCTTGTCGTTTAGGAAATGTTCTCCTTCGAAAAGACTCATCTGATCTGTGCCGTAATGTTTCTTAAAATCAGGTTGGCAGTTAACCAGTTTATCCTGAGTCCCAAAGAGTCCCCATACCAGCTTCTTATCCTGTGGAGTGATGCCCTGAAACGAACATTTCTCTACCTGTTGGAATTGTTGGATTAATTCTTTATCCACCTTAAAGTCGCGTGCTCCATCCTGACGTTTGTTTCTAAACTCACGTCGTCCCATTCCACGGAACGTTAATAAACGGGCCATGTGAAAAGACGGATTAACCAGAATACGGGGAACACCCCTTAACTGCTCGGCATACATGGCACCCATACTGGTTGCCACAATTAAATCCGGCTGTTCTGTTTGAATAAGAGAAGAAAGCATTTTCTGAGCCTCGAGTGGCGAAACAGGTATATCCGGACTTACCACAGAGACATCCCGCCCATACAGCAGATTACGCATCACTGTGGCTGTTCCCGTGCTGCCTGCAGAAGCAAATCCGTGTAAATATAATACTTTATTCATCTCTTATGCTTTAATTTTGCTCGCAAAGATACGACTTTTTCTGTTAACTGACAAAAAACTTTTATTTCAGATTGCTAATGCAGCACTTTAAGCTGTCCGTCCAATAAGGAACCTTAACGGAAAAAGTCTGCTTGATCTTTGTCTTGTCCAAAACACTGTATGAAGGCCGCTTAACCGGGCTGGGAAATTCGTTGGAATGACAAGGCTGGACATCGCAATCTGTCTGTCCGGCATATTCTTGGATCTGTTTGGTAAAATCGTACCAGCTGCAGACACCCTCGTTCGAAAAGTGGTATATTCCCGAATGGGAATAGGTTAGCGATGAGAGGTTAGCGGTTAGCGATTTCTTGTAATCTTCGAGTATTACCATTATGGCTTTGGCAAGGTCATAGGCATAGGTAGGAGTACCGACCTGGTCGAAAACGACTTTTAGTTGGGGCTTTGAGGCTGTAAGATTAAGCATTGTCCTACAGAAGTTCTTGCCAAACTCGCTGTACAGCCATGCTGTTCGGATGATGACATGCTGACAGCCTACCGCCAGAATATTCTGCTCGCCACAAAGTTTGGTCTCACCGTACACTCCGGTAGGTGTTCCCTGCTGGTCTTCGCGACAAGGCACATTGTATGGTTCCTTACCAAAGACATAGTCTGTGGAAATATGTATCAGCAGCCCATTCACCTCTTTCGTAGCAATAGCCAGATTCTCTGGTGCCTTGGCATTTAGCATCATGGCTAAGTCACGGTTATTCTCGGCAGCATCAACATTGGTATATGCTGCACAGTTTACGATAACCCGGATATCATGCTGTAAGACCATATCACGGACAGCAGAAATATCTGTTATATCAAGCCGGGAGGTTGCTGTACAGGCATCCTGGCCTGCCAACTTATGAAGCATCCCGACAGACTCTGGAGTCGCATCACAGACATCCGTAAAAAGAAAATGATGTTCAGAACCATGGGCAACAATTCGTATTTCGTTGCCCAGCTGCCCATTTGCTCCTGTTACAAGAATATTCATTCGCCTTTAACGTCCTTTATACATATTATCGTAGTATGACTGATAATCGCCGGAGGTGACATTATCAAGCCACTCCTCGTTGTCGAGATACCACTTAACAGTCTTCTCGATGCCCTCCTCGAACTGAAGAGAAGGTTCCCAACCCAGTTCCTTCTGCAATTTGGTTGAATCTATAGCATAACGGGCATCATGACCAAGGCGGTCTGTTACATAAGTGATAAGATCGAGATCGGCTCCCTCGGGACGACCCAAGAGGCGATCAACAGTCGCAATTACAGTCTTAATAATATCTATGTTCTTCCATTCGTTAAAGCCTCCGATATTGTAAGTCTCGGCAATAGTACCATTATGGAAAATGGTATCGATAGCACGAGCATGATCTTCGACATAAAGCCAGTCGCGGACATTTTCGCCCTTACCATAGACAGGAAGAGGCTTACGATGACGAATGTTATTGATAAAGAGAGGAATCAACTTCTCAGGAAACTGGTAAGGGCCATAGTTGTTACTACAGTTGGTAACAATAGTGGGCATTCCGTAGGTATCATGGAAAGCACGGACAAAATGGTCGGAGCTTGCCTTGGAAGCAGAATAGGGAGAATGAGGATTGTACTTGGTTGTCTCGTAGAAGAAATCCTTGCCGTAAGCCAGATGATGTTTGCCGGAAGAAGCCTTGGTTGTAAAAGGAGGCTCTATACCATCAGGGTCTGTCATCTCGAGGGCACCATAAACTTCATCGGTAGAGATATGATAGAAACGTTTGCCCTCGAACTTCTCGGGAAGAGACTCCCAATAGAGTTTTGCAGCCTGAAGAAGGCTAAGGGTACCCATCACATTGGTACGGGCAAAAGTAAAGGGATCCTTAATGGAACGATCGACATGCGACTCTGCTGCAAGATGTATGATACCATCTATCTTCTCGGTCTGCATAAGCTGATAAAAAGCATCGAAATCACAGATGTCCATCTTGACAAACTTATAGTTGGGCTTGTCTTCCAAATCCTTGAGGTTAGCCAAGTTACCTGCATAGGTAAGCTTATCAAGGTTGATAATGCTGTAATGGGGATACTTGTTGACGAATAGTCTTACTACGTGGCTACCGATAAAACCAGCTCCGCCGGTGATAACAATATTTTTCATGATTATAACTTGTTTTTTGATTCTGGAATATATTCGAAAGGACTGATGAAATCCTTCAGTAACTGATGTCTTGTATCTTTCTCGCTGAGTATGGCGCACTCTACAGGTACACGCCAGTCGATACCCAGAGACTGGTCTAAAATAGATATGCCGTCATCTGCCTGCGGAGCATAGAAATTATCACACTTATACTGGAAGACCGCGGTTTCTGAAAGCACAGAGAAGCCATGGGCAAAGCCATGAGGAATGAAAAGCTGTAGCCGGTTCTGTTCAGATAGTTCCACCGCAACATGCTGTCCGTATGTGGGGGACCCCTTACGAATATCTACAGCGACATCCAAGACAGTCCCTTTTACGCAACGTACCAGTTTGCACTGTGTATAAGGAGGACGCTGGAAATGGAGTCCACGCATTACACCGTAAGAAGACATAGACTCGTTGTCCTGTACGAAATTTACCATTCCAACCTGCGCCTCGAAGTCACGCTGGGAATATGATTCGAAGAAGTATCCGCGTGCATCCTCAAACACGCGCGGTCTGATAATCAGAAGGCCTTCTATTGTTGTCTTAATAACTTCCATTTCGATATACTAAAATTCGATATTGGGATACCCTGTATCTTTCATCTCGTCGATAACCTTCAACAAATACTGCCCATACTGATTCTTTAACATGGGCTGGGCCAGTTCGCGCATTTTCTTCTCGGAGATCCATCCCTGTCGATATGCTATACCCTCGAGACATGCCACCTTAAGGCCCTGCCGTTTCTCGAGCACTTCTATATATGTTGAAGCCTCGCTTAACGAATCGTGCGTACCTGTATCTAGCCAGGCAAATCCCCTTCCTAATGTAAGAACCTTGAGGTCTCCGGAAGAGAGAAATTCCTGGTTCACGGTTGTTATCTCATACTCGCCGCGTGCTGACGGTTGTATATGTGAAGCAATATCTACTACACGGTTCGGATAAAAATACAATCCCACAACAGCATAATTGCTTTTTGGCTTGGCAGGTTTCTCCTCGATCGAAAGACAGTTGCCCTCTGCATCGAACTCGGCCACACCATATCGTTCGGGATCACTTACCCAATAGCCGAAAACGGTAGCTTTATGATCTTCCTCGGCTGTACGTACAGCGTCCTTGAGCATACCTGTCAGCCCTGCGCCATGAAAGATATTATCACCTAAGACAAGGCACACGGAATCGTCACCGATAAAATCCTTGCCAATGACAAAAGCCTGTGCAAGGCCATCAGGCGAAGGCTGCTCAGCATACGCAAAATGAACGCCATAATCCGACCCGTCACCTAAAAGACGTTGGAAGCCAGGCAGATCCTGGGGTGTGGAGATGATGAGAATATCCCTGATACCAGCTAACATAAGTACCGAAATGGGGTAATAAACCATGGGCTTATCATATATAGGCATCAACTGCTTGCTGATACCTTTTGTTATCGGGTAAAGTCGCGTTCCGGAGCCACCGGCTAAAACAATTCCTTTCATGATACAAAATGTTTAATCTGGTTGTTACTGGTACCACTGAATATTTCCGCTATATGAACTCTGTTTCTTCCATCTAAGAGCATCAGCCAATGTTCCTGCCTTACAGGAAAAAGTGAAATTGTAACTTGTATATGGGAAGATAACCATACTGGCTGACATAGAAAAACAATGAAGGTCGCGGCTTAAACTGGCGGTTGTCATACTGAGTTTCTTATAGTTGAAATCATAACCGGAACTGAAGTTTATATTCCACCCTTCTGAGATAGTAAGATTGCCTGAGAAGTTCAGCGTTTGGGTAAATTTATAAGGATAGCGCATTCTCTTGGGATTAATAGGCGCTGACGTATCCTCTCGCATGGTAATACCATAGCTGACAGACAGGTTCCAAGGCATAGAAAACTTGAGATAGCCATCCTCATCGATTCCTCCGGCATCACTATCCTCCTTCGGTCTCAACCTACCCTTCCTTCGTTCCGGGTCAACATTCGGCATATCCATTTCCTCCTCGTCTTCTTCGTCCTCGGCATCGCTTTCTTTATTCTGGTTCTGGTCGAGAATTCCTTTCGACTTATTAAACATTCCCAACAACTTCTTTATTGACTGATTATTAAACGTATATGAGAGGTTCTGGGACATACCTTGGAAACGGCCGAACCGACCCTGGCTATACTCCGTTTTCTCACCTACTCGCACATTCCCGTTTTCATCGAATTCGTAAGCATAGGTAGCAAACACTGCATTCAGGGAGAAAGTATAGGATTTCGTCAGTTTCAGACGCAGGCGCATATTCAAGTCGCTAAGAGGCCTGACTTTTGCCGCCATATTGTACGACATATTTAGTCCGAATTCATCTATAAGACTTACTTTCTTAAAGGCATTGGCGGAATCGCTCTTGGTTCGTAATTTCATTTCGATGTTATTGGATATATCCACCGTTACGTTACCTGTCATACCCTGGCTTACCGTACCATAAGCAGCTCCGCTGAAGGGAGAGTAAGAAACGGTAGAGACATTTCCGTTTTTGTCCGTCTTTACATACGAATCGTAGAATCCGAAGGAAGGCTTACTGAAATCCGGTGCATAAGAGAAACTGACGGTTGGTGTAAGGACATGACGAATGGCATATATTTTCTTGCCGCCAGCCCAGGGTAAAGGATAGAACATACCATATATCTTGGTGTTGGCACTTAGGCTCATGTTGAAATTATATACGTTGTAAAAACCGTATATGGTATCTCTTTTTACAGCCTGTTTATCTTGATCCCAAGATTGCATAACCTTATGAGAATACATACGGTCTGTAAAATTGAAAGAGGGAGTAACATTAATGTACTTTAGGATGCTGAACGAGGCACTGATGGGAATCTGATGACGCATACCGTTACGCCAATCCTTAATAAGACTGCTCTTGAAAAGCAGGTTTTCCTTTGTATTGATACTATTGGTAATATTACCTGTGTAACTCATGGCAATCTTTTCGTACCAGCGCTCACTTCCTGCCATCTTTTTACGCTTGAAGGGATAGAAACGATTCAAGGTGATGGAAAGGTTGGGAAGGGTTACTGATATCGAGCTGTCGCGAACATTCTGGCTCAAGTTGAAGGACCCGCTAAGGGTAAGGCCAATGTTCGGGAAAGACTTGCTATACGAAAGGCTACTGGTTCTGGTACTTTGTGTATAACTCTCGGGATTGTACATACTGGTGAGGTTGTTACGCTCGTAGCTACTTGTAGCAAAATTGACACTGGCAGAGAAACTCTGAGTGGGATTAGCCTTGGCATCCTGGCGATGGCTCCACGTAATCTTGAAACTTTTGCTGACTGCCTCGTCAGGGAAATTCTTTTCTCCCTCGTGCGTATATTGATAGCTGACATACAGACTACCGTTATACTTATAACGTTTTCTATAGGTACTCTGAGCAGAAAGCGACCAGGATCCCTTTGTATAAATGTCTCCCAGAAGTTTGACATCGACATAATCGTTAATGGCAAAATAATACCCTCCGTCACGAAGATAAAAGCCACGATTGGTCTCGTCACCGTATGTAGGCATAATAAATCCGCTGCTGTACTTCTGTTTGAAAGGGAAAAAGCCGTAAGGCAAAGCCAAAGGAAGAGGAACATCCTCTACAACAATATGTGCCGGTCCGAAAATCACATTCTTACCAGGATGCATCTTGGCCCTGGATAAAGCCAGGTAAAAATGAGGATGCTCAGCATCGCAGGTAGTATATTTTCCATGACGGATATACATAACACCGGAACTGTCGCGTTTTCCGTCTTGTGTCTGCATGAACCCCTCACCCTCCTGAGTATAGACATTGGTGATAAATGCCTTTCGCGTCTTAAAGTTATAAGCTATCTTATCAGGCTCGTACTCGTCTGTACCTTGTTTGAACAAAGGCTTACCCTGAATGACTCCGGTAGAGTCCTCGCGTCCTGCAGCATATACCAGACTGCTGTCTATACTGATATCTATCTCCTCGGCATCCAGTTCCAGATTCTGGTAATTTACTTTACTGTCACCATAAAGATGGGCACGGGAATTACGGTAGTCAAATACGATAGAATCCTTTGCCTCGTATTTTACCGGTGAGTCGAGGACATTACTGTTAGCTGTTGTATCTGCCTGTGCAGTATCTCTTTGGGTAGTATCAGGCAAAATAATAAAGGAATGTTCCGGAACGGTATCGCTAAGTATCGAATCGAGTTCTTCCTTACTGATGTAACGTCCTCCCTCCAATGAATGAGCATGACGTTTTAACGTGTCGGAAGGATTGGGAATAACGGAATCCTGAACAGGCAGGGTATCCGTATCACCATCATTCGTATTGCTGGGGAAATGGTAATACGGACCAGATGCAAAGGCCATTATGGCTATGCATGCTATTAAAAATGTCAGTACCCTGGTCTTCAACTTCCCAAACTATTTGATTCAATTTGCAAAGGTACAAAAATATACTGACACTTCATGAAGGATAAGAGAATATTAAAGTTTTTTCACTCGAAACGGCACTTCCAATCCTCAAAAATCCTCAGCCCGTCCTCTCCGAACTTACGTAAACTGGCAAGAGCTCTTTCAAAAGTTTTCTCCTCATCGAGCTTGGTCTTAGAGTAAAATTTGTCTGCATAACAGATGATTTGTTCCTCCAAAGTCTCTGGCACATAGTCGTCAGGGGGCAGCGGTAAGGCCTGTTGCAGGATGTTCTGACGTGTAAGCCCTGTGCCGGTATGACGTTCTGCTACTCGCGCATGAGCGGGGAGTCCCTCCTTACGCAGTATTTCTCCACCCAACAAGCCATGTCTGATGTATGGTTCCGGTCCATAGCAATATATAGACGGGGCATCAACTTTTACGATACCGATATCATGCAACATGGCTGCCTCGTACAGGAACTGACGGTCCAACTGGAACTCCGGATGTTTGTCTGCAATTTTCAATGCTCTGTTTGCAACATCACTACTATGCTTTAGCAAAATATCTTCGAGTGCAGGGTTCCCCTCGCAATAACGGTGTATTAACTCTTCTGGTTTCATGGTGCAAATATATACAAATAATGGCACATCCCAAACGGAATGTGCCATTATTTATGAGTGAATCGGGAAATTAACCACCGAAATTATCGAAACGAATCATATCGTCCTCAACACCCAAACTATGCAGCAGGTCGAGAACAGTCTTTGCCATCATTGGAGGACCACAGAGATAGTACTCGCAATCTTCTGGAGCCTCATGCTGCTTCAGGTATGTATCGCCCATAACAGGAGCTACGAAGCCTGGAGTATATTTGATACCTGCTGCATCTGCCTTGGGATCGGGACGGTCCAAAGCCAGGTGGAAGTGGAAGTTGGGAAAATCCTTTTCCAACTGCAGGAAGTCATCCAAGAAAGGAATCTCCTCCAATGCACGAGCACCATAGAAATAGTGCATGGGGCGCTGACGGTCTTCATCGCTGACACCATGTCCCTTGAGCATGTGCATAATCTGCGCACGCAGAGGAGCCATACCGGCACCACCACCTACCCAAATCATCTCACGACCAGAACCATAAACAGGACGGAATTCTCCGTAAGGACCACTCATGATAACCTTGTCGCCGGGCTTCAGACTGAAGATGTATGAAGAAGCGATACCGGGATTAACATCCATGAAGCCAGACCCCTGATCCTTTGGCTTGAAAGGAGGAGTGGCAATACGTACGTTCAGCGTAATGATGTCACCCTCATCAGGATAGTTAGCCATAGAGTAAGCACGGATAGTTTCCTGAGGATTAGTACACTTCAAGGGGAACAGACCGAACTTCTCCCATGCGGGAAGATAGGTGTCACCAATAAGACTCTTATCGAAATCCTTGTCGTAATCGATGCAGTCAAATGCAGGAATCTTAATCTGTGCGTATGAGCCGGGTTCGAAGTCCATGTGCTCGCCAGCAGGCAGAGCCACCTTGTACTCCTTGATGAAAGTTGCCACGTTCTTGTTGCCGATAACGGTGCACTCCCATTCCTTAACACCCATAACAGAGTCGTCAATCTTAACCTGCAAATCGCCCTTGACCTTGCACTGGCAACCTAAACGCCAGTGATCTTTAATCTGCTTACGGGTGAAATGGCCCTTCTCGCTGTCTAGAATCTCACCACCGCCTGCAGGAACCTGAAGCTTGCACTGTCCGCAAGAGCCCTTACCACCACAGGCACTGGGCAAGAATATGCCTTCCTGTGACAGCGTACTCAGCAGAGAACTTCCCTGCCCTACAGAGAGCGTGTCTTTTCCGTTAATTGTAATATTTACATTGCCACTGGGTGACAAATAAGCCTTAGCTACGAGCAGGATGATGACCAAGGCAATAATGACCACCAGGAATACGCCAATGCTCGCTAAAATCAAATTCATATCCATTGTTATTCCTCCTACTTTTAGATGTTAAGACCTGAGAAGCACATGAAAGCAAGTGCCATCAGACCTACGGTAATGAATGTAATACCAAGACCCTGCAAGGGTTTGGGAACATCGGTATAAGCCATCTTCTCGCGAATGGCAGCAAGGCCTACAATAGCCAGCAGCCAACCGATACCTGAGCCAAGAGCATAGGCAATAGCATCACCGAAACCGCCAATGAACTGAGCATTGGTGGGCTCCATGGTAACACGCTGCTGCATGAACAAGCTGGCACCCATGATGGCGCAGTTCACAGCTATCAAAGGCAGGAAGATACCCAGAGATGCATAGAGCGAAGGACTGAAGCGTTCCACTATCATCTCCACCAACTGTACCATACCGGCAATAACGGCAATGAACAGGATGAAGGCAAGGAATGTTAAGTCAACACCTGCCACTATGGCATCAGGACCGAGTACGTAGGTCTGCAAGGCATAATCTACTGGCACTGTGACGAGCAGCACAAAAGTAACTGCAATACCCAAACCAAGGGCTGTCTTCACATTCTTGGATACGGCCAGATAAGAGCACATACCCAGGAAGAAGGCAAATATCATGTTGTCCACAAAGATGGAGCGGACAAAGAGACTAATCATGTGTTCCATACTACTTCTCCTCCTTATTATAAGCACGATGTGCCCATATTACACAACCTACAATAATCAAACTCATGGCAGGCATCACCATCATACCATTATTCATATACCAGCCACCATTGGCTACGTACCAGCTGTCGGGAATAATCTGGTAGCCGAAAAGGCTGCCAAAGCCGAACAACTCACGAACAAAACCGACAATAACCAGAATGATTGCATAACCCAAACCGTTACCTATGCCATCCAGGAAAGAAGGCCAGGGACTGTTCTGCATAGCGAAAGCCTCCAGACGTCCCATCAGGATACAGTTGGTAATGATAAGACCTACGTAAACTGAAAGCTGAACGCTGACATCATATACGTATGCCTTTAATATCTGACTAACAATAGTTACCAAAGCTGCTACAACCACCAACTGAACGATAATACGTATACGGTTGGGGATAGTCTTGCGCAGCAAGGAGATGATAACATTTGAGAATGCCGTGATAACCGTCACACTCAATCCCATTACTATGGCGGGCTTCAGCTGACTGGTAACAGCCAATGCCGAACAAATACCCAAAACCTGTACAGCAACAGGATTGTTCAGGTTAATAGGACTTGAGAATGCGGCCTTATTCTCTTCTGAAAACAATTTACTCATATTCTTTCCTCCTAAATTTACTGTTCAACATCGGTTTTTTCACACTCTTCTTTGGTACAGTCGGCATGTTTCTCGCAACAGCACTCTGACCAGCACAGAAAACCTCTGTAAGCAGTCAGGCCGTCCTTCACCATTGCGGCAACGCCGTTGCTGGTAAGGGTAGCACCTGTTACGCCGTCCACCTCGTTCTCGTTTTGGGCAGCACCTGCCTTCACAACTGTAAGAACAACATTGTTCCGCTGGTCGAAGATAGGCTTGCCAATGAACTGGTCTTGGAACCACTTCTCGCCAATGCGGGCACCAAGGCCGGCTGTCTCACTCTCATGATAGAAATATGTGCCCAGCACTTTGTCCTTTGCCTCGTTTACTGCGATATACCCCCAAAGGCCACCCCAAAGGCCGCGACCTACAACAGGAATCACGTAAGCCTTCTCTCCATTGGCTGTAGTAGCAGTGAAGACATGAAGCTCGCCATTCTTGATGAGTGAACCGTAGGTGGTGTTGAACTTACCTTCGTAAGGCTTCAACTCACCTTCCTCTACAAGATTATCCTGCACCTTCTCAGCAAAGACGGCAGCCACATCAATAGTAGCCTTGTCATAGCCAAGAGCAGAAAGAATCTGTCCCTTGGTATCGTTTGCCACGTTGGCGTCTTGCGTCTCCTTCAAAGCAGAAGCCACAAAAGCCAGCAGGAAGGCAACGATGATAACCATTACTGCCGCATAGCAGATAGTATATACATTGCTGTTTGTGTTGATACCCTTCGACTTTACTTCCTTAATTTTGGAAGAGTCGGCGCCGCAGATAGGGCACTTATCGGGCATTGATGCAGCCTCGAATGTCTGGCCGCATTGTTCGCATATAAATTTCTTTGCCATATCTGTTTACTTTTTAGATACGCGTTTAGCACGCATGTTAATGTTCTTCTGTACGAAGCAATAGTCGATAAGGCTTGCAAAGAGGTTCATCAGCAGAATAGCCAGCATCATACCCTCGGGATAACCAGGGTTAAGAACACGAACCAAAACTGCAATGAAACCGATGAGCAGACCATAGACATACTTACCGCATTCTGTACGACAGCTTGTTACAGGATCTGTTGCCATGAATACAGCACCGAAGGCAAAGCCGCCGATAACCAGCTGCTCGTACCACTGGATCTGCGTCAGGCCTAAAGCCTGCAGCAGATAACCTGTTGCTGCACCACCTACGAAGACACTTAACATGGTCTTCCAGCTGGCAATGCCAGTCCACAGCAAAAGCAGACCGCCCAACGCGATAGCAATGACGCTGGTCTCGCCGATACAACCAGGGATGAGACCTGTAATGGCATTCTGAACAGTATCCGGCGTAAAGCCTGCAAAGCCTGCCTGAGCAGCCTCGCCAAGAGGTGTTGCAGCGGTGTAAGCATCTGTAGCCTTATAACCGAGTCCGAAGATTGTATCCTGTGCCACCCATACGGTTGCATCGCCTGTCATGGCAGAAGGATAACTGAAGAACAGAAAAGCACGGGTAATAAGAGCAGGATTGAAGATGTTCATACCTGTACCACCAAAAATCTCCTTAGCAAGGATAACGCTAAAGGCAACTGCTATTGCAAGTATCCACAGTGGGCAGGTAACAGGAACAATCATAGGAATAATGATACCGGATACCAGGTATCCCTCCTGAATCTCCTCGTTTTTCCACTGTGCTACGGTAAACTCAATACCAAGACCAACTGCATAGCTGACAATAATCTTTGGGAGAACGGCCAAGAAGCCGTACCAGAACATGCCCCAGAATGTAGCATCGGCCAAATGACCTGTTGCCAGAGCATTCTGGTAACCCACATTATACATACCGAAGAGCAAGGCAGGAATCAGAGCAATCACAACGAGACTCATGATACGCTTGCTATCGATAGCATCGTGGATATTCACGCTTCCTACGCGACTGGTGGTATTGGGGACGAAAGCAAACGTCTCGAAACCGTCCACCAACGAACGGAAGGCATGGAACTTGCCACCCTCCTCAACGTAGGGATGAATGTTATCGAATAGTTTCTTTATTGGATTCATATTATAAATAATAATGTAATGTCGTCAACTTGTCAACTTGTAAATATATTAAGCATTTTCCTTTCTGAGGATGTCTAATCCCTCGCGAACGATGCGCTGCAATTCCAGTTTGCTGCTGTCAACAAACTCGGCAATAGCGAAGTCCTCGGGAGCAACCTCATAAATACCCAAAGCTTCCTGACGGTCGATATCTCCAGCAATGATAGCTTTCACAAGATAGCCCGCATAGATATTCATCGGAAATACCTTGTCATACTCACCGCTCATAATCATGTGGCGTTCACCACCCTTGATTCGAGCATCAAGAACATACTCTTTCTTCTTGCCGAAAAGCCAGGAGAAGTAGCTGTGATGGGTACTGAAAGTGTTGAAACGAGGCATAATCCAACCCAACATCTCGTCGGCATGATCACCTTCGGGAATAACATTCACTTCTGTAGCATGAGCTGCAAGGAAACCATCGGCAGTAGTTTTGATACCAGTCATCACATTACCGTTGATGATACGACTGCCTTCCATCTTTACATTACCCTCAACCAGCGTTGTGAGCTTCTGACCGACCAGCATTTTGTAATACTTTGGGGCAGTCACTTCACTACCGGCAAGCGCGATAGTACGGGTAAAGTCGACTGTGCCATTCTTCATCAGACGACCAACGAAGATTACCTCTTCTGCGCCCAGCGTCCAAACAACTTCACCCTTGTTGATGGGAGAAACATGATTAATCTGGACACCTACATTACCTGCGGGAGCAGGACCATCGAAAACATTTACCTCACAGTCCTTGGCAGCCGTCAGAGCCTTAGCAGTCTGCTTAGCACTTACGCCCAAATAAACCTTAGCTAATTTGCTCAGTGCAGTGATACCTGCCTGGAAATCATCTTCCTGGCCTGTCAGGATATACTCAAAATCCTGACTCAGAGGCATACTGTTGAATGCACTTACAAAAATTGCCTTAGGAGCGTCTTCGGGATTGGCCACCACATCGTAAGGACGCTGGCGGAAGAATCCGAACAAACCACTCTCCAAAAGCAAAGACTTAACATCGCCCTTTACATCAAACTGACGAGCTTCCTGTTTGCCATCAGATTGAACGCGGATACTCATAAGCTTACGCCTGTCTCCACGTTCAACAAGAGAAACAGTACCGCTGACAGGGCTTACAAACTTAACCTCGGGATGCAGTTTATCAACAAACAGCGCATCCCCGACCTTTACGGCATCACCTTCTTTGACTACCACTTTGGGCTTCAATCCGCAGAAGTCGTCCGGAACAAGTGCATACTCTCCGGGGCAACTGGTGCTAACAGTTTCCTTTGCGGCTTTGCCTTTCAGGTTGATATCCAGGCCTTTACGTAATTTGATTACTCTTGCCATATTAAAAATAATAAAATATATTTTATTTTGCGGGTGCAAAGTTACGAATAAGTGAGAGATTATCCAAATTTATTTGAGATAATCCGAACGAGAGTATCTTCGACCGAAGGTCAAAGTTACGAATAAGTGAGCGGAATACAAAATAAAATCTTTTTATTTTTATTCCCGAGCGAGAGTAACTTCGAGGCGATAGCCTCAATGTTACGAATAAGTGAGAGATTATCCAAATATTTGAGATAATCCGAACGGGAGTAACTTCGAGGCATAGCCTCAATGTTACGAATAAGTGAGCGGAATACTAAATGAAAATAAAGTTTTTTTATTCAAGAGGAAAAGTATTCGCTCAGCATACATAAAGTTCTTCTTCCTAGCGGGAAAAATTATTTTCAAGGCTTGATAATTTATTTTCAAAGCATGAAAATATTTTTTCAAGGCTTGGTTATATATTTTCAAAGCTTGAAAATAGTTTTAAATGCCGTAAAAAGACTTTTATCTTTAGGACAGAAATGTTTTGTGTAGAGAGTTAGCAAAAGAAAAACTCCCACGTTTCGTAACGCAGGAGCTGGGTGGTACCACAATTATTTTCTTTAAACCTAAAAACTAACCTTTCAATGAAGACGGAAATTAATGGGCAAGTGGAAGTAGCAACGAACGGGCTTACCCTTGTTGGTTCCAGGCTTCCATTTTGGCATTGCCTTTACAAGACGGATTGATTCATCCTGCAGAGCTTTGAGCCCCTTTTCTTCGTTTTCCTTATTCAATTCCTCAGGACTGTCGTCCTTAGCTTTAGCAACAACCACAATTGCTCTTCCATCTGACACCTTGGATATCTTGATGTCGCTTATGCCACCATCCTTTTCAACCACAAACTGCACAAAGATGCGTCCCTGCACGCCATATTCTATGGCTTCTGATGGGTACTTCACGTTTCGGGCAAGCCAACCATAAAGTTCTGTCTCACCACCAGGAAACTGGGGAAGCACCTCTGGCTTGTCAAATATTTTGTCATCAGGCTGATTCTCTTTGAGGTCATTGGCATCTTTTGTTGTAATTAAGAAGACACCATTGGAACCTTTATCACCCCATTCGGCAATGGCGGCTTCCTTCTGAAGCACGGTAATGCTCTCGACATCTTCGACATCGATATTAAGTAGTTTAGTTAGCTGCTCCCCGAAATTAATTCTTTTGGAGGGGATAGCATCTTTAGGGATATCAAAGATTTTGCCGTTGAGGACAATAAGGGGCTGTGCTGCGTCCTGAACCTCATCAACACTTGCTGTAGCTTTGCCGGAAACATCCTTAACCGTTATTTCCTCTTTTTCTTCCAGGAAATCTTGCAAGTTAGGAGAATTCTCCGTACTTTTGCCTTCGAGTTTAGTTACTGCGTCCTTAATAGGAGCAACAAACTTAGGCGTAGCGAAGGCGCTGAGTGCCAACGCAGCCACAGGGATGACATAGAGCGCCTTGCTCCGCATCCATGGATTTGAATTTGAATTTTTCATCATAGTGATACGTTTTTTTGTTAAACTATGGTTAAAGCTGTTGGCGAAAGCGTAGGAACCTGAGCCAACGGCTTTTTTTATAATCAATAACTGATAAGACTGCGCAGAAATTCCTTGACGTAAGACATAATCATCAGCCTCGTACTCATGAACATCCCTAAGGCTGATGCCCAGTACATAAACCAAAGGATTCCACCACTGCAGCATCTGCACCAAAGTAAGCAGTACAACATCCCATGAATGGTGAGCCTGAATGTGTCCCATCTCGTGCAAGACAATCTCCCTGCCTGCCTCGTCATAATCCTTCTGACTGATAACAATGTTCCGCATCCAGCTAAAAGGATTCACATCGTCGGCATGACAATAAATACGGACACCGTTCTCTTCCTGTTGCCAAAGCGTTCCCTTGCGCAATCCTAACTGCAGCCGGCCCACTTGCCATAGCCTTATCGCCAGCAAAATCATCATGCCGACTATATAAAGAATGCTTACAAGCAGGAAGACGCTGAAACCGGTTGTCCCGTACTTTACGGTTCCGTCTGCAACCACCTGCACCTCGGGCAGAACATGAATGGGGATTCCCAGTTCCAATATCTGCAGTTGTGCTGCCTGTACTACAGGCTGACGATCCAAAGACATACCCGATATATTACATAACGGTAATACAAGTGACAAGAACAGGATTCCCAACAACATCATGCGATTGAAACGGAAGAAACTCTCACGTCTTAGCATCAGCATATACGGCAGATAAAGCATTGCCAGTACAATCGCAGACTTTATAGAGTATAGAAGTATGGAAGACATCATTTTGAGTTTAGAGTGTAGAGTGTAGAGTAGTTGAGAGTTAAGAGTTGAGAGTTGTCAATTATGATTTGCTTACAGATTCCAAAAGTTCCTTTATTTCATCCTCGGAGAGTTTTTCCTCGCTGACGAAATAGTTGAGCATTGACTTAACACTGCCGCCAAAGAAGTTTTTCTTGACTTCCTGCATTGTGCGGCGTGTATATTCCGCACGAGTTACCAAAGGCACAAAGCGGTGCGTCTTTCCCTGTCCCCCAACTTTATGAAAGTCAAGAAAGCCTTTTTCGTAAAGTACCTTCAGGTATGTGGCTATTGTTGTGTAGGCAGGTTTCGGATCCTCATAGTGCTCCAGTATATCCCAAGCACAGGCTCCGCCGTTAATATCCCAAAGTATGTTCATTACCTCAAATTCTACTTTGGTCAGTGTATTGTCCTTACGTTTCATATTATTCTCTGATTGGTTTTCTGAGGGCAAATTTAAAAGGGTATTCCGAATCTCGCAATGTTTCGATATCGAAAACTTACGATATTCGCGCATATTTAACTTTTATTTGTAGTAATAGAACACTTATTCGTAGTAATCGGAAAAAAAAACTTGGATCTGACACATTTCCAAAAATATTTTGTACTTTTGTTCTCGATAATAACAATGGGGTATAATAAACAAGAGAAAAAGGAAGGATAAAAGCACTAAAATTCATAATAAGATGCTTTGTGGGACTTGTTTTCATCATCTATTTGATTGGACTTTCCCTCTCTAAGGTTCCGGCTGTTCAAAGTTGGACGGCTGATGTATTATCCAAATCGCTTTCAGATTATCTTGAAACAAAAGTTATCATAAAAGATGTCAGTCCCGGACTTTTCAACCGAGTTATTATAGATAACATAAAAATATACGATCGGAATGATTCGCTTATGTTGAACGCTTCCCGTATAGCCGCAAAGATAAGCCTGTTGCCTCTGCTGGATAAAAAGGTTCAAATAGACAATGCCCAAATTATCGGAGCAGACATAAAACTATACAAAGCAAATGCTGAAGTTCCCCTGAACTGTCAGTTCCTGATAGACAAATTCAGTAAAAAAGATAAAGATAAAAAAAACAAAGCGAATATTCAGATAGGTACATTGCTGACCAGACGCAGTTCCGTAAGTTTCAACGTTTGGGACAAGCCGGAAACGCCACAGCAGATTAACCTTAGTCACTTAAGTGTCAGCGACATAGACGTAAACGCTAAAGTTCTTATCAATCTGCCTGACACGCTTGGAATAGCCCTGAAAAGACTCAGTTTTATTGAAGGAAGCGGATTAGTCGTGAACCAACTGTCCTTCTTACTTGAAGCAAATAACAAGGAGGCCAAACTTGCCGACTTTATACTCCAAACAGACAACTCAAATCTGGAAATCGGCGAATTAATTGCAGAATACCCCAACATTCCAACAGAGGCTGGTATTAAACAATGGCTGAAGGAAACAAGCATAAAAGGTAAGGTTAAAGCCCTTGTAGCTCCCTCAGATTTCAGTTGTTTCACCAGCAAATTGCAACATTTCAAGGACCCGATTCATCTTGCAAGCAATTACGCCCTCCAAGGTAATAACATGCAATTGTCCGACTTGAAGCTGACAGACACCAGGCAGAACATACAATTTGAAGCTAACGCAAGTATCCAGGACATTACCTCTACCCCATCGATTAGTGTCAATGACTTACAGCTGAAAATAAGCAAAACCATTCAGCAGTTTATCTCCAAGAACATTCGTGGCGAAGAAGTTGAGTTAAACCCATACCTCTCAAACATTGGCGACATAATTGCAGAAGGTGATATCAGTTACCATAATAACGTGGCAGATGCACACTTAACCACAACGACTCTTTTAGGTGCGGTTTTACTGGAAGGCAAACTTACAGAGAAGGATAAAATTCAAGCTAAGATTTCATCACCAAAATTCAATTTAGGACAATTATTCTCCAAGGGTGAACCTAACAACCTTGGCAACATTGCTTTTTCAGCTGAAGCAAACGGGCATCTGAAAGGTCAGGACAACAAGCCAGAGTTTTCTTTCGGAAGCCTGATAAACAGTCTGACTTTCCGCAACCACGAATACAAAGGTATTGTCCTAAACGGAACCACAAAAGGGAGCACTTATAGTGCAGATATTGAAATGGCAGACCTTAACGGGGCTGTTCGACTAACGGCTTTAGCAGATTTACAGCAAAGCAGAAAGGAAATTCAGTGTACAGGAACTATCTCCAATCTTTCCCCCAATCTCCTGAACCTGACAAAATCACTTGAGGGTATTAGCTATAGTGCAAATTTAGATGCTGACCTTGACATTGTTGATGCAGACCATATAACAGGAAACATTGACATTACAGATGCAACCATTTTTTCCGAGCAAAACGGTTCCACACGGATAGACAGCATCAGCATTCGCAGTCAGTACAACGAGGACAACCAAAAGATTATCTCCATTCTCAGTCCTTTCGTTAATGCCAAAGCCACAGGACACTTCAAATGGAAAGATCTGGGACCGACATTCCTGAATATTACCCATCAGGCTTTGCCCAGTATCTTCCAGAAGCCCCAACATAAGACTATTCCCGAAAACGACATCACTTTTGCCCTCTCCATAAAAGACACCCTGCTGCTGGGTTCCCTGACGGGGAAGGAAATAAAAATTCCAGAAACAGCCGTCATTCAAGGAGAGATGAACAACACGACTCAAAGAATTATGCTCAATGCCAATATACCACAGTTTTATTACGCTGGCAATGACTTAAGACATACAGAATTTCATCTCGAAAGCTACAAAAACATTATCCAAACCAGTTTAAAGACCGACCGTGTAATGAAAGGGAGGTCCACAGAGTTAAACCTTAATGCATACGCAAATCAAGATAAACTTATTACCCGCCTTGACTGGGACAACCATAAAAGCCCGGCAATGAACGGCAGTATTAACCTGATTGGTTATTTTCATCGCGACCTGTCAAACCGTCAGGCCATAGAAGGTGTCATCAACAAATCCAACATTATTATTAATGATACCACATGGACGCTCTTACCTGCCCATGTGAACTTCCATGATAACGTCATCGATGTAGAAAACATTAAACTGGAATGCGAGAACAGGCATGTTTCGGTAAACGGAAGAATGTCTAAGGAAAGTACCGACACCATAACTGCCGACCTCAACCAGATTGACCTTGCCTACATCTTCGATATGGTAAACTTCCATTCAGTTGACTTCGAAGGTAAAGCCACGGGACTCGTATATGCCACATCTGTTTTGAAGAAGCCAAACATTGACGGATACATGCATGTCTATGATTTTCTGCTGAACGGCGCTCCTATGGGTGACTGTGATGCCTACTGCAATTGGGGAAGCAAAGGAAAAACCATCACCATCGATGCTCATTTGAGAGACTTTTCTAACAATCAGCAGACAAGTGTTAGCGGTACCATAGTACCCGGGAAGGAAGAAGGAAGCGGCCTTGATTTATATATTAGGGCCAATCGGACCAACATAGCATTCCTGGACAAATGGACAAAAGACATATTCAGCAACCTGAAAGGAAGTGTCACAGGATGGACACGCCTGCATGGTCCCTTTAAGGTATTTGCAATGGAGGGAGATCTTTTGCTGAACGAGGCTTCGATGCATGTCAACTCCTTAGGTGTTGATTATCACGCGGCAGGAGACAGCGTTATCATGCGTCCAGGCAACATCTGGCTGAAGGACATCACTATCCACGACTCGTATAGCAATAATGCAGATGCTGAGCATACTGCAATTTTAGACGGTCATTTGCTTTATGACCGTTTTACCAATATGAGATATGAATTCAATGCAACAGCAAACAACATCTTAGGCTACGACTCACACGATTTCGGCGATGCCAATTTTTATGGCACATTATTTGCCGACGGAAAACTGAAACTCACAGGTCAGCCCGGTATTTTAAATGTCGATGTAAATGTCACACCTCGTGAAAAAACTACGCTGGTATATAAGGTTGCGTCTCCAGAGACGCTTACAGAAGCAAGTTTTATAACGTATGTATCACATAAGGATTCCACATCCATCCAATTACAGGAAGCCAGCCAAACAGAGAAACCTAAGACAGACCTGCACATTAATTTCGACCTCAATATCAACCCTAAGGCCACATTAAAACTGATAATGGACCCACGTTCCGGCGACTACATCAACATAGCAGGAAGCGGTCACATATTGGCAAACTTTTACAACAAGGGAAAATTCCAGATGTACGGCACTTACAGAGTAGATAACGGTATTTATAAGATGTCCTTGCAGGATGTCATCCGAAAGGATTTTACATTCCAACGTGATGGAAGTATCATTTTCGGAGGTAACCCCATGCAGGCTACCTTGAACCTGAAAGCCAACTATACTGTGCCCAATGTTTCGCTGGACGATCTTTCTGCAACAGGCCTTGGATTGGCCAAAACACGCGTTGACTGTATCATGAACATCGGCGGCATTGCAGGACAGCCGGAAGTAACCTTCGACTTCGACCTGCCCAATGCCAACGAAGATGAAAAGAAGATGGTTCGTTCTATGGTCAATACAGAAGAAGAACGTAATATGCAGGTTATCTATCTTTTGGGAATAGGACGCTTCTACAGCTATGGTGTCCAATATCAAGAGAAAGGCAGTGGCGGGCAAAGCAGTATGGCCATTAATTCCTTCCTGAGCAGCACCTTAACCAGCCAGTTCAACCAGATTCTTTCCAACGCTGTCGGTTCCAACAACTGGACCTTTGGCACCAACTTGCGCACAGGTGAAAACGGTTGGGACCAGTTGGACGTCGAGGGAATGCTCAGCGGAAAGATGCTGAATAACAGACTCCTGATTAACGGAAACTTCGGATATCGAGAGAGTTACTATAACACCAACAACTTTATTGGTGATTTTGACCTCCGATATATACTCACTCGCAATGGAGACTTCTCGTTAAAAGCCTACAATCAGACAAACGACAGGTATTTTGTCCAGTCTTCTCTTACAACACAAGGCTTGGGTATTCAATTCAAAAGAGATTTCAACAACTGGAAAGAGGCCTTCCAACGCCAAAATAAGAAAAAGAAGAACAAAAACAAAAAAAAGAAACAAGAATAAATAAACTCTCAACTTTAAACTGACTTTAATCTATAAACTATTAACTATAAACTTTTTCATAAATGTACATAATTGGAATTGCCGGTGGAACCGGCTCAGGAAAAACTACGGTAGTGAAGAAAATCATTGAAGCATTACCCACAGATAAGGTTGCAGTTATTCCATTGGATTCGTACTACAACGACACCTCCCACCTGAGCATGGAGGAACGAAAAAAAATTAACTTCGACCACCCCAATGCATTCGATTGGGAACTGCTAACCCAGCAGATTCAGGAGTTACGCCAACATAAAAGCATAGAGCAGCCCACATACAGCTATCTTATCAGTAACAGACTGCCGGAAACCATCCATATAGAGCCTTGCGAAGTGATTATTATCGAAGGTATCCTGGCACTATGGAAGAAGGAGTTGCGCGAACTTATGGATCTGAAAATCTTTGTCGATGCAGACCCAGACGAGCGCCTTATCCGCGTTATTAAACGCGACATCATAGAACGTGGCCGTACAGCACAAATGGTAATAGACCGTTACCGCGAAGTGCTAAAGCCTATGCACGAAGAGTTCATAGAGCCAACCAAACGGCACGCCGACCTCATTATTCCTTTGGGCGCAACCAATAAGAATGCCATTCACATCATGCGTTCGTACATAATCCACCATGTTTCGAGCAATCAAGCACTCAAAAAATAGGGTATTTTATTAAAGATGTTAAAAATCGGTCAAAAATAGAGAATAACATTTTGTTATTCAAAAGAGAATTTGTAATATTGCAGTCGTAAACAACAAAAAAAAAAGAAATAAACCATAAAATTAAAGAAATATGAAGCATTTTACTCTTGCATTGGTGGCCGTTGCCGCCTTCTGTTCTCAATCATTTGCACAGAACAAGGTTAAGAATTTATATGCATCAGGTTCAACCCTGAATGTAAGTCTTCTTAATAACAACGAACAGCCCGTACAGATTAACCGTACCCTGTTTGCCGGTTATAACAGTATTTGCCTTCCTATGAGCCTTTCTGCTGAGCAGTTGCAAGCAGCAGCTAAGGATGTTCAGGTAGAGCGCCTTATCTCTATCGGTCAGGAAGGAAGTACTCTTAACATGTACTTCTTAGATTGCACCAATGAAGGTATCGAGGCTGGTGTTCCATACCTCATCTACTCTCCCACCATGCAAACCTTGCGTGCCAACAGCACAAATGCAGAGTCTGTCAGCACAGATCTTAAGTGTATTACAAAAACAGACGCTGAAGGCAACCAGATTACCTTTGGCAGCAGTTGGGAAAGTGTTCAGGTAGAAGGCCGTTATGGCATTCCTGCAATGCAGGAAACCGATGAACTGCAAAGCATCCTCATCTGCACAAATGGTGACAAGACATTCCTCCCCACCCGTTGCGGTTTTACATGGGACGCAAAGAGTGTAACAGCCCAGACTCTAGAGATTAAGCACATTACAGATGTTGCAGGCGAGGAAACCTGTATCAAGGATTTGCAGTCACAGAACGCCGAAGTTGACATTTACAATGCTCAGGGTGCTATGGTACAGTCCAAGGCTAACATCAACAAGGCAATGAAGACTCTTCCCAGTGGCATCTATGTTATCAAGGGCCTGAAGGTTGCAGTAAACAACTAAATCAGAACTTTTACGAAAGATTATAATATCATATTGGCAAGCAACTCGCCCAGAAGGCGCGAGTTGCTTGCTGGTTTAGGGCTGTCGTACGAGGTACGCGTTATTGATGGCATAGACGAATCATACCCCAGCAATCTTCCTGTTACAGAGATTCCTTTGTTCATCAGCCAAAAGAAAGCAAATGCCTATTCACTTGCAGATTCCGAACTCCTTATCACGGCAGATACCATAGTCTGCTTAGGCAATCATGTGCTGGGCAAACCCAAAGACAAAGCAGAAGCCTGCCAAATGCTGGCAATGCTTTCCGGACACACTCACCATGTTATAACAGGTGTTACCATTAAAACCACAGAATGGGTACACTCGTTCTCCTGTACAAGTGACGTCACCTTTGCGCAACTAACAGAAGAAGAGATTAATCATTACGTAAATAACTACCACCCATTTGACAAAGCAGGTGCTTACGGCATTCAGGAGTGGATAGGCTATATAGGTGTAACCCGTCTCGAAGGTTCTTATTTCAATGTGATGGGTCTGCCTGTTCAACGTTTGTACTCTGAACTGAAAAAATTAAACGTAAAGATATGAAACATTATTATTCTTTATTCATTGCTGCAACATGCATACTGGTATCTTTAACATCATGCGAGAAGAAAGACTATTCTTCCTACCCCCCCACATGGAAAGGTTTCCAATTCACATGTAACGGTCAAGAGGTAAATGCCAGAACAGGCATCTTTGCAAAAGACAAGATTACGATTACGGCTCAGCAAGACCAGAAAGGCCATCTAATAAATGCAACCACGTATAACTGGGAGGTTTCTGCCCCAATCCTTTTAGAAGATGGCTACACATATAAGGATTCCGTGTTTTATGCGAAGTCCAATCATACCAATTATGATGGAATAGACAGCAACGACCCGTCTATAACATTTACCATTCCTGCAAATGCTTTAGGAACAGCCACTGTTAAATTCAGTGCTACGTATGCATTTAGCGGTAGCGGTATTCAAGTGGAAGACGGAAGTAACTACGATAGTTCAACCAGTGCATCAGGCTATATACATTCCAGTTCCGGTGCTAACTATGGTCAGGCCAATGGTTCCGCCCGTTTTATCATTAATGAAAAATGAGAAAACACTGCACGCTCCTATTTCTTCTTTCCTTGTGTCTGTCGTCTTATGCACAAGGCATAGACCTGAAAGCAGACACATGGGTAGCATCTGATGCATTAGGGCGTATTATGCCCACAGCCACAAATAATCCATTACGTACCGACAAAACCCGGACAGTTGGCATTTTCTATATCACATGGCACGACGAAGGGAAGTTCGGGCTCCGCTCACCTTATGGCGGCGATGTTACACGCACCCTTAAGGAGGCTCCTGAAGCCCGATTAGATGCTTACCATCCAGCCTGGAAAGAATGGAGCCTTCACTGGGGAGAGCCAGAGGCAGGATATTTCCTCAGTCAGGACCGTTGGCTCATACGTCGCGACCTCTCCATGTTGGCAGATGCCGGCGTTGATGTTCTTATCCTGGATGTCACCAATGCTGTCCTGTATTGGGACGAATGGAATGTCCTGTTTGATGAAATGCAGAAGATGCGCTCTTTGGGCAACCCTGTTCCCCAGTTCTGCTTTTGGGCTTTCAACGGAAATGTTGTCAGCGTAGTAACCCAACTATTTGAGCGTATATATAAGAAAGGTATAGCGCAGGACTTCTGGTTCCAGTGGCAGGGCAAGCCATTGCTGCTTTACAATGCAGAGCCCGACCATGATGCTAACGGCGGAGGTTACGACAGCGGCTCTTACCCACAGGAGATATACGACTTCTTCACCCTACGTAACATGTGGTGGGGGTATTACGAATGGGGCGGTCATCGCTATGTGGGTACAGAAGACAGTTGGAGCTTTGGTTATGAGATGAACGATAAACGTGTTGCAGACATGAAACCTATAGACCTTGCCTCCCGTCATCAGGGACGCCTCGAGGAAATGGCCGTAACACCAGCTCAGCATCCCATCAGTATTACAGGAAAAAGTTGGCGGCGCGAAACGCAGGAGCCAACACTCAACCAGTACGATCTACCCGATTCCGCATACGTACCATGGTTGGGTAAAACAGTCAATCACCCGGAAGGCTATGGAATATATTTCCAAGACCGTTGGGACGAAGCACTCAGCGTAGATCCAGACTTTATCTACATCAACGACTGGAACGAATGGACTGCAGGCAAATACCGTTCGGGCCTTGCTCCCGGCAGCGAAACAGTACCAGGTCCTACAACCTTCTTGGGCAGAGAGAATCCCTTCTATTTTGTTGACCAGTACAATGCCGAGTTTAACCGCAGCATCCAACCCATGAAAGGCGGCTATACAGACAACTATTATATGCAGATGGTACAGAACATTCGACGTTATAAAGGAGTCAGGCCACAGCCAACAACCTTTGGTTACAATACCACTGCAACCTATTATGATACCCGAGGAGATATTATCCACCGAGACCACAACGGCTACGGCGGTCTGCATTATACAGACACTACCGGACGGAATGATATCATAGAAACACACGTCAGAGTAACCAAGAAAGATATTATCTTCGAGGCTATTACAGCCGAAACACTCAGCCCCTCCACAGGCAAGAACTGGATGTTGCTGTACCTAGATGCAGATACCCTTACCCCTGGTTGGGAAGGCTTTGACTATATGGTAAGTGAAGGACAGCTTCAACGCTATGACGCAGCCACTCAACACTGGCATGCCATAGTCCCCGTCTCCCAAAGTGCAGAGGGGAACCGACTTGCCATTACAATTCCCAGAAAGAATCTACGTCTGAAAGGTAATACCATCACATTAGATTTCAAGTGGGCAGATAATCCGACAGCCCCCTTAGACATTATCTCTATTTCCACCACAGGAGACACTGCTCCCAATCGTCGTTTCCGTTACCACTTCAAATGGTCAGCGCAAAGACCTAAGTCCTTCGACCTTACTCATGCTATGGTAGATAAAATAGCCGATTTACAAGGTGTTCCCAAGCAGGGATATCAGGGAATGGCTATTTGGGACAAGTACCTTGTCAGCCTACAGAACACAGGTCTTGCCACCATCTACCGACTTCACAAAGACAGTCTTCAGTTTATCCGTCAGTTCCCATTAGCCAGCAACACCAAAGAAAACCATGCTAATGTGGCATTCTTCGGTACAGAGCGTTTTAATAAGGAAGACGAGTTCCCGTTGCTATATGTTTCTCAATGTTCTAAGCAACGCTACAAGGGCATGAAGGATGTCTGCTTTGTAGAGCGCATATCCCTAACAGGACAGCCACAACTGGTGCAGACCATAGTCCTAGACGACAAAGAGGGTCTCTTTGGTTACGCTCTTCAATGGATGATTGACAGAAAACACAATCTGCTGATTGGTTACGGTAATACCATTGAGAATATGGGAAAAGGTAACCGTTGGCGCACTATGATTTTCAAAATGCCCAAACTCAGCCAAGGGCCCGTTGTGCATCTCAACCCAAAAGATGCAATAGACAACTACTGTATTCAAGACCTGGACCCACGTTTCCCCTCAAACCATATCGGACAAGGAGCTTGCATAATCAACGACCAGATGTTTATCCCTGTTGGTTTGGGAACGGAACAGCATCCCAGCATCATTTATGTCTGGAATATGAGGAAAAAACGTCTTGATAACATTCTAGACTTCCAACAGCAAGTTCCCCATGAGTTTGAGGACTGCGAGCCATACGAAAACACCCTCATTATGCAAACAAATGGCGGAGGTCTCATCCGTTTCACTCCGTATGACCATTAATCTATTTATATTCAGCTATCTCCGTTTGTATCAGGTACCCACAAACTACTATCGCCCCAGCAACAAGTCTAAATAGAATCGGAATATCAGTTAATAGAAATAGTCAAACGAATCACCTTCTCAATACAATAATCGAAGATGGAAAAGACAGAAATACAAGCACTGAAAGAATTCTTCCTGCATGACGAGTTTGCAAGACAGAACGGCATAGAGATTGTGGATATAGCAGAGGGTTATGCACGAACACAAGTACATATAGAGCCCCGTCATCTGAATGCAGGTGGCAATGTACAGGGTGGTGTGCTCTTTACATTAGCAGACCTCGCTTTTGCTGCAGCTACCAACAGCCACGGTATCCTTACCGTCACATCATCAGCAAACATCACATTTGTTCGTGGTGCCTCTTCCGGCTATATCACAGCCGAGGCTCATGAACTTGTAAACCATCGCCATTTACCTTTCTGCGAAGTACGTGTTACAGACGAGGCTGGTAATCTTCTGGGTATCTTCACAGCAAACGGTTATCGCAAGGAAGGAGTTTCGACAATAGTAAAATAACAGGAAATGATATTTATTTAATTACGATGAAAGTATTACTATTAAACGGCAGCGCAAATAAAAACGGCAACACGTTCACAGCTCTCTCAGAGGTCGCACGGCAACTAGAAAAGAATGGTATAGACTCGGAAATCATGCAGTTGGGCAACAAGCCCGTCAGAGGCTGCATAGCCTGTGGACAGTGTAAGGTGAAACAACTGGGATGCTGTGCCTTTGATGATGACATTTGTAACCGTTTTGTTGAGAAGCTTAATGAGGCAGATGCACTTATTGTCGGATCTCCTGTCTATTACGGACAGCCCAATGGTGCAGTGTTAGCCATTCTTCAACGAGCTTTCTTCTGTGGTGCAAATGTTCAGAACAAGCCTGCTGCAGCTGTGGCCATCTGTCGTCGTGGCGGTGCTACGGCCACATTCCAGACAATGAACATGATATTCGAAATGTCCAATATGCCTGTGGTGACTTCCCAGTACTGGAACATCGTCTATGGACAAACTCCCGGTGAAGCGGTTCAGGATACAGAAGGTCTGCAGACTATGCGTACATTAGCCAACAATATATCCTGGCTGCTAAAGAAGATCCACGCTGACGGCAATCCAGACTACCCAAATCGCGAGCCTTGGCAGGGTATGAACTTTATCAGATAAAGCTTATCATACAGTATAAAGAGGCTGTGTCGGCTATAATATATTATCTATATAGTCTGCCAAACGCCTATAGAAGGGAACACGGCACAATGTAGAACGGTCGCCCAGCAGGATGAGCTTCATCCGTGCGCGTGTAATAGCGACATTCATTCGACGCAAGTCGCACAGAAACCCGATATTGCCTTCTGCATTTGAACGTACAAGGCTGATTATGATGACATCGCGTTCCTGCCCTTGGAAACCATCCACTGTGTTCACTGTAATAAGACTGCGGAACGGACGCCAATAGCGGTCTTTCTTCAGTAACTGACGCAACAAGCGTATCTGCCCCTTGTATGGCGAGATAATACCCACATCGATACGCTCCTCGAGTATGCGTTCTCTGCCTATCTTCTCAAAATAACGCTGCAAAGTTTCCAACGTCAGACTTGCTTCGGCAAGATTTACCCGGGAAAGGCCATCACTTGTCTCTCCCTCGTTATCCACGTGGCTATCGATCCATTCTACAGCACTGTCCCAATCAAGGATACCACGAAATTTAACCTCTGGAGCACTTTCGAGCATACCGCCATAAAACTCTTGGTTAGGGAACTGCATAATACAGTCGCACATACGATATTGAAGGCGCAGCAGAGAAACAACATTTGGTTTGTTTTCCACAATGGCCTGCATGAGTGTACGGTCAAGTCCGCCGTGAAGTGCTTCAGGGCTCTTTATCGTAGGTGGCAATTGGCGATGGTCTCCGGCTAGCACAACACGATGAGCTTTGCGTATGGCTATCCAGCAAGCGGCCTCTAATGCCTGAGCGGCCTCATCGATGAAGAGAGTTCCGAACTTCATGCCATTCAGCAGATGGCTGGCTGAACCTGCTAATGTACATGCTATCACCTTGGCATCATCGAAAAGAGTCTGGTTGATACTGTATTCTATCTCGACAGCACGCTCCTTGAGACGTGCTATTTTCTGATGCCGGTTTTCGGTATTTCCGCTATGCGACTTATACAGTTCACGTATAGTACGGCGCACAGCCCATAAATCTGTATAGGAAGGATGAGCCTCGAAACGACGTTCGTATGTAAAACTCAACATTTTGTCTGTTACACGTGTGGGATTACCTATGCGCAACACACTGACCCCACGGTCAACCAGTTTCTCGGCAATCCAGTCCACAGCCATATTAGACTGTGCACATACCAATACCTGATTTTCGCGGTGTAATACCTCGTAGATGGATTCGACTAGCGTTGTTGTCTTACCTGTGCCCGGAGGACCATGCACAATGGCAACATCCTTTGCCCACAGCACTTCGTTTACTGCAGCCTGCTGTGAGGTGTTAAGCCATGGGAATCTGACGGGGGTAAACGTATATTTCTGTGCAGGTGTCGTACTATGGAAGATGTCGCGCAATTCAGCCATTCGTCCTGTCTTGGCATTAATAACTTCATCCAGTGCCTCGAACATCAGCCTGTATGTCTGTTCGTCCAAGTAGAGTTGCACCCCAAGCCGGAAGGCCGACTGCAACTGAGCTAAGGCATCTGTGCTGGGCAGCGCCACAACCATCAGGTTGTCCTCTACGAAACTTACTTGAGCCACAAAATTAAAATAGTGCAGCATTCCACCTGTTCCCTGTCGGTCGCCGGAAGCATCTTCAGAAAAGAAACAAACGGGTTTGCCTGGTTCAAAAAGAGATGCGTCCTCTTCCCTTACTTCTTCCGTGTCCCCTGCCCTTTTCACTTCTACCACAAACTGATCCAACGAGTTATGGTAGCTCCGCCCTAAGGTGAGCGGGTACCAAGCTAATCCGCGACGTACCTTGCTATCGATGCCCGTTGCCTCGGAGAGTCGCTTAAACTCTTCCTTTTCGTAGGCATATTCTTTTAGCAACAATGCACGCTGTTTAGTTAGGGTTACTATTGGACTTTCTGTCTTTTTTGTTTCTTTCATGAAGGCAAAGTTAAAAAATAAATTCGATTTATTTTGCATTGTTCTTGGTTATTCGTAACTTTGTACCCGCAATTGGTTCTTCATGCCCCAAAAACGGGGCTAAACGGAGCTAAGATGGGAACGCAGTGAGATTCTGCGACATTACCCGATGCTGTAAGTCCTTTCTATGACTGACGGTCAACAGTGTCACTGGATTCAACCACTCCCTACGCCTAGGGTTGATGGTTGAGTATATCTGGGAAGATCGCACCGCCTTATAAGGATAAAGTCAGAAGACCTGCCATTTGCAATAGCTGCTGCTTGCGGGATTACGAGTATGCAAAATATTAATGTATATTACAATTGGAACTATCTGCCATGTTAACAACATGTGTGCGAATAGGATGTGTAAGTATGGACCTGGTAATAGGCTTCTTTGTGCTGATATAAACGTATATTGGTTATTTTTACTATCTGCTAATTATATTTCAAAGAAAATGCCTCAACTGTGAAGTTGGGGCATTTTAATTCATAATCATTGACAAGCTATCGAATTCGCTTATCTATAATTACTCAACTTTTGCAAGCATATGTTTCGTCAGACTTTAAGGTCGCTTCGCTTATAGGATTAAGTTGATGTCACCTCACAACCACAGCAAGTTGAGCACTGGCGAAACTTGAATCAGATTAAACAATTCCTTGTGCCATCATTGCTCGGGCCACCTTCATGAAACCGGCAATGTTAGCACCTTTCACATAGTTGATATAGCCATCTGGCTCTGTACCATACTTACAGCATTGTTTGTGGATACCATGCATAATCTCGTGAAGACGTTTGTCCACATCGGAAGCACTCCAGGACAAGTGCATAGCGTTCTGACTCATCTCTAAGCCGCTGGTGGCAACACCACCCGCATTCACAGCCTTGCCGGGAGCATACAATATCTTATTCTTCAGGAAAAGATCTATAGCATCAGGCGTACAACCCATATTACTTATCTCGCCAACACATAATATCTTATTATTAATAAGCTGTTCTGCATCCTCGGCATTCAGCTCATTCTGCGTGGCGCAAGGCAATGCTATATCAGCCTTTACCTCCCAAGGCTTCTTACCCGGATAGAAAGTCGCACTGGGGAACTCGTCGGCATAAGGAGCCACAATATCGTTACCACTGGCACGAAGCTCAAGCATATAGTCAATCTTTTCGCCCTCTATGCCATCGGGATCATAGACATAGCCATCGGGACCGCTTATGGTTATCACTTTAGCACCCAGCTCGCTAGCTTTTGTAGCCGCACCCCAAGCTACATTACCGAATCCGCTTATGGCTACCGTCTTGCCTGCGAGATTATGTCCGGCAGTCTCCAGCATTTCGTTTACAAAATAAAGGCCGCCAAAACCTGTTGCCTCAGGACGAATCAGAGAGCCGCCAAAGTCCAAACCTTTACCTGTCAGCACACCGCTGAAATCGCGTGTAAGTTTCTTGTACTGTCCAAACAGATAACCCACTTCACGAGCTCCCACACCTATATCGCCAGCAGGAACATCTATTTCGGGGCCGATATAACGGAATAACTCGCTCATGAAAGCCTGACAGAATCTCTCTATCTCCGCATCGCTCTTCCCACGAGGCGAAAAATCGGAGCCGCCTTTACCACCACCCATAGGCAACGTGGTAAGCGCATTCTTGAATGTCTGTTCAAAGCCCAGGAACTTAAGAATACTCAGATTGACAGAAGCATGGAATCGCAAGCCGCCCTTGTACGGACCTATTGCACTGTTAAACTGGACACGATAGCCGAGATTAACCTGCACCTGTCCTTTATCGTCAACCCATGGTACACGGAAAGTAATGATACGTTCGGGCTCTACTAAACGCTCCAGTAAAGCCTTACGCTCGAATTCAGGGTGCTGGTCGTAAACATCCTTAATAAAGACCAACACCTCACGTACAGCCTGTAAATACTCTCTCTCACCCGGATGGCGTCTTTCCAGACGCTGCATAAAATCATTAATATCCAACATGGTATATCTCGTTTTAGTTAGTTAAAGATTCTAATGCAAAAATATCATTCTTATACTATTTAACAAAGAAGAGCTGACAATAATTGCCAGTCAACTGTCATTTTGTAAAGTCAGAATTGCCAATTTCACTATAATAGGCCGTAGTTTTCTTACACATTAACACAAGAGTTGGATCTAATGCACAAAAAAAGAAGCCACATGGCTTCTTCTTAGTTGCGGGGGCTCGACTCGAACGGGCGACCTCCAGGTTATGAGCCTGGCGAGCTACCAACTGCTCCACCCCGCGATATTTCTTTTTTGCGATTGCAAAGGTACGCCGATTTCTTGGAATGACCAAATGTTTGACAAAAAAAATGTTATTTAGCATACAAATCAACCATCAAAAATGGCACAGAGTGTTAAATTTGTGCAAAAATTGAATCAAATTCTGCACAGAACGAAAGAATTGTGCTATCTTTGCAATCGATATGGCAGTAGTAAAGACTAGAAAGAAACTGGTTGACGTAGCCAGACAACTGTTTGCCAAGAACGGTCTGGAAAATACTACGATGAATGACATTGCCCAAGCATCCGGCAAGGGAAGGCGTACATTATATACCTATTTTAAAAGCAAGGAGGATATATACTGGGCCGTAATTGAGGAGGAACTGGACATTATGTCGGAACGCATGAATGCGGTTGCCAGTCAGAAGATGGAGCCTGAAGACAAATTGGTAGAACTTATCTACACACACCTCGACTGCATAAAGGAAGCCGTACAACGCAACGGGAACCTTAGGGCTGAGTTTTTCCGGAACATCGTTATGGTATCGAAGGTTAGAAAGAACTTCGACCGAAACGAGCGGAATCTATTCTCCAGCATCATGATGGAAGGTGTTCAAAGCGGGCGATTCGTAGTAGAGAGTATCCCTCTGGTAGTGGATATTTTGCATTATTGTATTAAAGGACTGGAGATTCCGTACATCTACGATCGTCTCTCAAAGGGATTGCCCAGCGGAGTAAGTCGCGGCATTGTACAGAAGATTCTTCACAAAGCACTTGCCAGAAACGACAGACATGTAAATTACTATCTTTAAGGCAATTCATAATTCATATAAAGACAACATTATTAATAACGATATATAAAAATGGGATTATTAGAAGGAAAGACCGCAATAGTAACAGGTGCGGCACGTGGTATTGGTAAAGCCATAGCGTTGAAATTTGCGCAGGAAGGTGCAAACATTGCTTTTACAGATTTGGTATTGAACGATGACATGGCAGCCGGTATGGAAGCCACTCGTAAAGAGATAGAATCCGTAGGCGTTAAATGCCTGGCTTATGCTGGTAATGCTGCTGATTTTGCCGAAACAGAAGAGGTAGTAAAGAAGATTAAGGAGGACTTTGGCTCCATAGATATTCTGGTAAATAATGCCGGTATTACAAAGGACGGACTGATGCTACGTATGAGCGAGCAGCAATGGGATGCAGTCATTAACGTGAATCTGAAGAGTGCATTTAACTTCATTCATGCTTGCATTCCGTTTATGATGCGTCAGCGTGGCGGTTCCATCATCAACATGGCCAGCGTAGTGGGTGTTCACGGTAATGCTGGTCAAGCTAACTATGCAGCCTCTAAGGCCGGTCTGATTGCTTTGGCCAAGAGTGTTGGTCAGGAGATGGGCCCTAAGGGCATCCGTGCCAATGCCATTGCTCCTGGATTCATAGAGACAGCAATGACCGCAGCCTTGCCAGAAGAGGTTCGTCAAGAGTGGGCCAAGAAGATTCCTTTGCGCCGTGCAGGTCAGGTTGAGGATATTGCCAACACAGCCCTGTATCTGGCCAGCGACCTTTCCAGCTATGTAAGCGGTCAGGTTATTCAGGTTGACGGTGGTATGAATATGTAGTTCATTGAGCATTGAACGTATTATACGAAGACAATCATATTATTGTTGTAAATAAACGGAGCGGGGAAATCGTGCAGGGAGACAAAACTGGCGATGTTCCCCTCTCTGATATTCTGAAGGCTTACCTGAAGGAGAAATACAACAAGCCGGGGAATGTCTATCTTGGCGTAGTGCACCGTTTGGACAGACCAGTAACCGGTGTAGTACTCTTTGCCAAAACAAGCAAGGCCCTTCCCCGCCTGAACAAGCTCTTTGCCGAGCACGAAAAGGTAAAGAAAACGTATTGGGCCATTGTGGGCAATAAACCGCCAAAGGAAAGCGGTACATTAACACATTGGCTGACACGCAACGAAAAAACCAACACAGCCAAAGCCTACGACCGAGAGGTACCCAACTCAAAAATGGCTGTACTGGACTATAAACTTATAGCCGTCAGCGAGCGATATTTCCTTTTGGAAATACAACTGCATACAGGCAGACATCACCAGATAAGGTGCCAATTGGCCAAAATGGGTTGTCCCATAAAAGGCGACCTGAAGTATGGAGCCCCACGTAGCAATTCCGACGGCAGCATCTGTCTGCACGCCAGAAAACTGGAACTGGAACATCCTGTAACACACAAGCTGCTAAGCATTACGGCTTCCGTTCCAAAAGATGCACTTTGGCAGGCTTTTGGAAAGGATTGACAGCTTTTCATTCGTTAGAAAATGTTATCTTTTCTGTAAAAACAGAAAAATTATAATAAGAAGGACCCTCATTATACCTCTTTTTTATTACCTTTGTATAAAATATAGAGGCATTCCCTTATGAAACGTGTACTAAAATGGACCTGCGCCATCATTCTTACACCAGTATTGCTCATAATAATACTGATGGCAGTCTTCTATATTCCACCCGTACAACGTTGGGTAGTAAGGGAAATAAGCGAATACGCAAGTGAACAGAGCGGTCTGGACATTACAATGGAGAAGGCCACCATTTCTTTCTTGCTGGACTTGGAATTACACAACCTGAACATCTGCGACCATGGAAAAGAAATACTGAATGTAGAGGAAGCTGTGGTGGACCTGAACATGTGGCGCATTCTGTCCCTGAAAGTAGGCGTTGAAGCTGTTAAACTGCAAAACGGAAATGTAGATACCCGGGAACTGATTGCCACCCTGAGGCTAAAAGGGCGACTGCACGACTTTAATCTGAGGGCTGACAATGTGGACCTTCGTCATAACAGCATCATTCTGAATGGAGCCACCATAGACGGATGTAACCTGGACATTGCCCTGATAGACACCACGGTAATAGATACCACAGAAAGCACTCCCGTAACATGGGGCTTTGACATAAAGAAAGTGGCCATTATGGACAGTAGAATTATGCTGCACATGCCTTACGACAGCATGGTTTTGCAAACAGGAATCAAGGAAGCACTCCTTGAGAGCGGCGATATAGACTTGGAAAAAAACACCTACAGGGTAAAGAAATTAAAGATTCGTGCCGACTCGTTGCATTACGACCTACCCTACAAGCCTAAAATGACGGACGGGCTTGACCCATCACACATAGCTCTTTATGATTTCAGTACAGACCTCGAGAATGCCATCTTCAAACTTCAGGACAACTATCTGGCCGTGAATCTGAGACAGCTCAGGCTAAAGGAACAATGCGGTCTAAGCATTGACACCCTACAGGCAAATATTATTATGGATACCACCAGCCTGATGGTACAAGGGCTGAAGTTGGCCACTATGCACAGCCGCGCCAGCGGAGATGCTGATATCCACTGGAAAGCACTCGAGCCACAGCCCACTCGCCCCAGAAGGGAACTTTCTACTGCTTTGAGGGCTCGCATAGGACATGAGGACATTCTGGCTTTGGCGGGCAACTATCTTCCTGCTGACCTTCGACGTGTTTACCCCCAACAGCCTTTGGAACTGGACATTGCCGCATACGGTAACACTGACAGCATGAACATTGCCGAGAGCCGGATAACAATACCCACAGTCATCGATATCCGTACCAACGGAAATGCAACAAACCTGACAGACAGCCTGCATCTGGGGGCAGATATGAGGTGGGACGTAAAGACTATGAACCTAAACTTCCTGAAGCAATACCTAGGGCTTCACGATGTAAACCTGCCTCCCATGATACTTCATGCTGACACCAGACTGACGGAAAGCAAGAAGATTTCGGCAGATGCCATGCTGCAGGAAGGAAAAGGGAATGTACACCTGAGGGGGAACATCGACCTGAGCCTTATGGCATACGCTGCCAAGATGCGCATCAACGACCTGCAGATTCATGATTTCCTACCACACGACAGTATCTATAATCTGACCGCAAATGCCAGCATACATGGTGCAGGCACCGACCCGCTTTCGGTTTATACCAGTTTCGAGGCAAAGGCCGACATCGAACACCTGAAATACGCCAGTTGGAATATGGATAGCGTGATGGTGCAAGGTAAACTGAAAGGTGGGGAAGGCAGGCTGGAAATGAGCAGTAATAACGACCTGCTGAGTATGCAGGCCTGTGCTGAAGCAAGTATCAAGGAAAGGAAACTGAAGACATCTAACTTCTATCTGGACCTTAACAAAATAAACCTTTATGCTTTAGGTTTAGCTAAGAAGAAGGTAAGTGCCAGTATGGTGATGCATGTTGAGGGAGATTCGGATTTCGAACAGACACACAACCTGGCGGGCACCCTTCAGGCGTTGGAGATGTCGGTGAACGATACCGTTTTCCACCCTGTGGATTTGTCTCTTAATCTTCAGTTTACGCCTACCAGCATCAACGCAAAAGCCGATGCCGGAGACCTGGAATTCAGGATGAAATCTGTTCAGGGGCTGGATTCACTCCTGGCCAGAAGCAACAGCTTTATAAACGAACTTGGCCGAGAACTGGACAGCCTGCGCATAGACCAGGACACCCTACAATCACTCCTACCCTATGCCGAACTGCATCTGCACGGTGGTCAGAAAAACCCCATCTTCAACATCCTAAAGCACGTAGTAGGCTATCAATACAAGGAGCTGCATATGGACATTGCCAGCAATCCCGAAGACGGTCTGAATGGCAGAGGATACATTCACCATCTGAATACGGGAGCCATCCAGCTCGACACCATCACGTGCCATATTAAACAGCAGGAAAAGGGACTTAGCATGCAGGCAAAGGTCAAGAACGGGCCAAAGAACAAGGTGGCAAGTTTCGAGAGTACCATCAACACCAACCTGACTTCCAACGGAGCAACTGCCCATCTGATATTCCTGGATGCAAAGGGGCAGAAAGGCATTGATATAGGTATGCAAGCCGACGTAACGCCCGAAGCACTGAACGTTCACTTCAACCCCTTGAATCCCGTTATTGCCTACAGAAACTTCAAACTGAACGAAGGCAACTATATCAGGCTGATAAAGGGTAATAAGGTTAAGGCGATGCTAGACCTTTTGGCCGACGACGGGACAGGACTTAAACTCTACTCCACAGACCACAACGAGGAGGCACAACAAGACATCTCGCTAAGTGTAAACAGGCTGAATCTAGGCGAGCTCTCGTCCGTCATGCCCTTCATGCCCATGATTGAAGGATTCCTACACGGCGACTTTCACTATATGCAGGCCGACAGCACCATTACGCTCTCAACGGATATGACTGTGAAAGGCATGAAGTACAAGGGCACAGGCATGGGAGACATAGGCCTGAACCTGATATACTTGCCTAATACCGACGGCAGTCATTACGTTGACGGCATCATATCTCAGAACCAGCGCGAAATAGCACTCCTTAGCGGAAAATACTGGGAGAAGGACAAAGAAGGACAGATAGATGCTACAGCCGAACTGAGCAGGCTCCCCTTCAGCCTGGCCAATGCCTTTATGCCGCCCGAAACATTCAAGATGTCGGGGTATGCCCTTGGGAATCTTGAAGTGAACGGGCCTGTTAGCAATCCCATCCTCACAGGTATTATAACTACTGACTCGCTCCACATGACGGCGGGCGAATACAACATAAATCTAAGATTCCCTAACGACACCCTATACATTAACCAAAGCCATATCGACTTGCAGCAGATAAAGGCCTACGCAGTAGGAAACAATCCCCTGACTCTGGATGGAGACATAGACTTCAGCAACTTGGACAAAATACAATTGAACCTGAATATGAGTGCCAAGAACTATCAGCTGATTAATGCACGCAAGACCCGCGATGCACTGGCTTACGGAAAAGTCTTCGTGGATGCCAACAGCAGAATATGGGGCACACTGGACGACCTGAAAGTGCGCGGTGCCCTGACGGTTTTGGGCAATACAGACGTTGCCTATGTCCTGAAAAACTCACCCATCACGGTAGAAGACCATCTGTCCGAATTGGTAACTTTCTGCGACTTTACAGACACAGTGACCGTAGAACCAGAAGTAACAGCTAACCAGCACCTGGATGTTCAGATGACTATTACCATCGACCCCACTGTAAAGGTTCTTTGCCTGTTGAGCGACGACGGACGCGACCGTATAGAACTGCAGGGAGGCGGCAACATAAATATGACCTACGACCTACAGAACGAACTGCAGATGTACGGGCGCTACACCATAGATGAAGGTACCATGCGCTACTCGTTGATGGCCATCCCGCTGAACGACTTCAAGATAGCTGGAGGTAGCTATGTGGAGTTTGTAGGCGACATCATGAATCCCCGTCTGAACATTGCTGCCAGCGAACGCGTAAAGTCAAGTGTTACCGAGAACGGCGTACCCAAGAACGTTACCTTTGACGTAGGACTGAAGATTACCCAAATGCTGAACAATATGGGGCTGAAATTCACCCTCGACGCACCGGAAGACATAACTGTACAGAACGAGCTCTCGGGTATGTCGGAAGAAGAACGCGGACGTATCGCCATTACCATGCTGGTAACTGGAATGTACCTGAACGACAGCAGTGATATGCAAGGTGGCTTCGATGCATCCAACACTATGAATGCCTATCTGCAGGGAGCTATCAACAATCTGGCGGGTCAGGCGCTAAGCAATTCGGTGGACCTGAACTTTGGCATAGAGAACAACACCCATCAGGGTGGAGAACAGACTACAGATTACAGTTTCAGCT
>CADCIP010000022.1:60116-73018 GCA_902801485.1 uncultured Bacteroidales bacterium
CTGTTAATACAGGTCAGACAATTATCGACAACGTGTCGATGGAATACCGCTTGGACAAGAACTCAACCCGTTACGTACGCTTGTTCTACGACAGGAACTACGAGTCGCTCTTGGAAGGCGAAGTCACCGAAATGGGAGCTGGTCTCTTACTGAGGAAACGGGCTGAGCATTTGCGCGATTTGTTCATTTTCCGAAATAAGAAGAAAGAAAAGAAGAAATGAAAAAACTCTTTATATTCATATCTCTATCATTCTTACTGACAGCATGTTATACAACAAAAAACCTGCCAGATGAAGAGATCTTGTACCGAGGCATCAAGAAGCTGGACTACGATGCGCAACTCAAGCGAAAGCCCGCGCAGGAACAAGGCGTAATTACAGCTATTGCCGATGCATATACCACAGTGGAAGGCTTGTTGTCCGGAGACGCCAACGTACTGAATACTGAAGAAGAGAATACAGAAGCCGTAAAAGACAGCCTGAAGAAAACAGACAAGGCAGATGCTGCCAACTACGAGATGGCAAAGGAAGAAATAAAGGCTGCCCTGGCCTATTCGCCCAACGGAGCCATCATGGGAAGCAGCTATTATACGCACCCCTTCCCCATAAGACTTTGGATATACAACAGATACGTCAACAGTAACAGCAAGTTCGGGCATTGGATGATGAATCACTTCGCCGGTACACCCGTGTTTGTGAGCAGCGTAAATCCAAAGGTCAGAACCGCCGTCAACCTACGATACCAGTCCCCTTCCCAATCCAAAGAAGGCAAAAATATCCTACCATGTGGCACCTGGACCGCTGTACCACCTGGACACCATAAAGTATATGCCTTTCTATCCGCAGGCCGACAGCATCATCAGGGTCACAATGGATAAGAGCCTGCTCAAGCAAGGTGCCCCCTTCAGCGTGCCTCAGCTGGATGCCGAACGAAACAGGCTGTCGAAGGAATTCCGTAACAACGGATACTACTACTACCGCCCCAACTATATCTCCTTCAGGGCAGACACACTAATGATTCCCCAGAAGGTACAGATACAGGTCAGCCCTCTGCCGGAAACACCTGCGCAGGCCAAGTACCCTTACCGTTTGGGCAACACACGCATAAACATCTACAAATATAACCAGTTCCAACTTACAGACAGTATTACGTTCAGAGGGCAGACCTATGCCTACAGCAATACAAAGCCCAAACCACCTCTAAAGTTACGCGCCATTCTACCCAACCTCTTCTTAAGGAAAGGAGACCTCTACAAACAGGTCAACAACGACCTTTCTTTGCAGAAACTTTCGGAAATGGACATATTCTCGTCAGTCCGTGTGAATTATGTGCCCCGAGACACAGCATTAAACAGCGATTCCTTGGACATCGTAGTTTCAGCCATGCTGGACAAGCCATTCGATGCCGAGTTCGAAGGGAAGGTAACCAGCAAGAACAACAACTACGTCGGCCCCGGATTAAGTTTCAGCATGAAGAAACGTAACGCCTTCCGGGGGGCCGAGACATTAGGCCTGAGCGCATGGGGTTCCTACGAATGGCAGACAGGAGCGCACATAGAGAAGAACAATTCGCTCGTCAACTCGTTCGAATACGGAGCCAGCGCATCCCTCTCCTATCCCCGTATCTTATTCTTCGGACTGGGAAAGAAACTCTGGCGCAGGTCTATATCGAGTACCAATTTCGAGTTGAACGCCCGGTGGGTAAACCGTGCCAGCTATTTTAGCCGCGTATCCCTGGGTGCCTCTGTCTCTTACACCCTACAGAGGAAGAGAAACGTAAAGCACGAGTTTACCCCATTCAGCCTGACCTATGACCTGATGCTGCACAGTACAGCCAAGTTCGACTCCATCATCCATGCCAATCCCGCCCTGTACATCTCCATGCGCGACCAGTTCATTCCCAGCATGGAGTACACCTTCACGTGGAAGAAAGAGAAGAACAGACAACAGCAGACGCTCAAGGTTAATGTAAAAGAGGCAGGAAACGTAACATCCGGCATTTACGCCATATTCGGAAAGGGTTTCAACGAACAGGGAAAAGAACTCTTCGGTGTCCCCTTTGCACAATTTATAAAGGCATCGGTACAATACACCCGCCAGTTTCCCCTTACCACACGCACGTGTCTTGCCACACGCATCTTTGCCGGCATTGTATATAGCTACGGCAACGCCACAACGGCACCCTACAACGACCTCTTCTCCATCGGTGGAGCCAACAGCATCCGTGCTTTCTCCATCCGAAGCATAGGCCCCGGTTCCTATCATCCGGCAAAGAGCGCCTATTCATACATCGACGAAACAGGTGACCTGAAACTAGAGGCCAACATAGAATACCGTTTCCCCATTATTGCCAACCTGTACGGCGCCGCCTTTATAGATGCCGGAAACGTTTGGCTTATACGCGAGAACGATAAACAGCCGGGCGGAAAGATAAATATATCCGAATTTGGCAAGACCATAGCTCTGGGCACAGGCATAGGCCTTAGATACGATCTGGATTTCCTTGTTATCCGTTTCGACTTGGGAATAGGCATTCATGCACCCTATGATACGGGCAAATCCGGTTACTACAACATGCCCAGTTTTGGCAAATCCCTGGGTTACCAGTTCGCCATCGGCTATCCCTTCTAAGGCAGAACATGCCAAACAAAGAACATTTTTTGACTAAAAAAGACAGAAATCCATAAAAATATTGTACTTTTGCAACATAGATTTTATAAACATCAATAATTATACGATAATAAACATGAAACCCACATTGTTTCTTCTGGCTGCCGGAATGGGTAGCCGCTATGGTGGTCTAAAGCAGTTAGACACATTAGGTCCTCAGGGACAGAGTATCATGGACTACAGCATCTACGATGCAATCCAGGCAGGATTCGGCAAGATAGTCTGGGTAATCCGCAAGGATTTCGAGGAACAGTTCCGTACCCAAATACTGTCAAAGTACGAGGGACACGTACCCTGCGAACTCTGCTTCCAAAGCCTAGATGCTCTGCCCGAAGGATTTACCGTTCCCGAAGGCCGCCAGAAGCCTTGGGGTACCAACCATGCCGTACTCATGGGTAAGGACGTAATAAAGGAACCCTTTGCAGTCCTGAACTGCGACGACTTCTACGATCGCGATGCCTTTATGGTAATGGGCAAGTTCCTCTCCAATCTTCCTGAGGGAAGCAAGGGCAAATATGCTATGGTAGGCTTCAGCGTAAGCAACACACTTAGCGAGAGCGGAACCGTAAGCCGTGGCATCTGCGAGAACGACGAGAAGACACACTTCCTGACCAGCGTAGTAGAACGTACCAAGATAGAGCGTCGCAACGGAGTCGTACAGTATCTCGATGAGAACGACAAGTGGGTATCCATTCCCGACAACACTCCCTGCAGCATGAACTTCTGGGGTTTCACTCCCGACTACTTCCAATATAGCGAAGAATACTTCAAGCAGTTCCTCTCCGATCCCAAGAACCAGGAAAACCTGAAGGCCGAATTCTTCATCCCCCTTATGGTGGACAACCTGATAAAGAGAGGCGAAGCCACCTGCGAAGTACTGCCCACCACAAGCAAGTGGTTCGGCGTAACATACCCCGAGGATCGTCCAGAGGTAGTAGCTAAGTTAGCTAAGCTGCATGCCGACGGTCAGTACCCCGACCAGATGTTCTAACCAAACTGGCTAAACGAAAAACAGAGAGGATGAGCATCTTATCAGTTGTCCATCCTCTTTTTCTTTTAATGCAATATTCCCGATTTATGGGATTAAATGTATATACCAAATTAAGTGAGAATTTGCCGAGGATTGGTAATCAAAAATAAAGATATGAATAAGAAACTTTTCTCATTACTGTGTCTTGGTCTCATGCTGTCGGCATGTGGACACCAGGACAAAGAAAGAACTGTAACGGAATTTGTTGACAACGTACAGGTGGCGCTTACCGATAGCGGCCACATCGATTTAAACAGTCTCCAATGGACAAGGGAGCCAAAAGGCTACGAGGTAAAAGCCGACACCATCCTTATTACCACCGCTCCGAAGACCGACCTGTGGCAGCGTACATACTATCACTTCCAAAACGACAATGCACCCGTTCTGCAGATGAAGACACGCGAGAAGTTCTTCAGTTTCGTTGTAAAGACTGACTTCACAGGAAGCCACCATCGCTTTGACCAATGTGGTATCGTGATGTATCTTGGCAGCGAGAACTGGCTGAAGGGATCTGTGGAATACGAGAACGAAGATTTTCAGCATCTAGGCAGCGTAGTCACTAACAATGGCTATTCCGACTGGGCAACGACAGCAATCCCCGCCAACGTAAAAACCATGTGGTACCGATTCTCACGCCGCGAGGACGACTACTGCATCGAGTGCTCTTCCGACGGGCTGACGTTTAGCCAGATGCGTGTCTGTCACATGCCGGCAGCTGCCCAGGAAATCAGTTTCGGCATCTATGCCTGTTCGCCTGAAGAGTCATCTTTTACAGCCATCTTCACAGACATGAAGATAACCGAATGCGCATGGAAGGCTCATGACGGTCAACAGCCAGATTAGATATCAAATCCTTGGATGATCACTATTTCCCTAATGTTTTAAGCCACTCGGCACATTCGTCTGCAAGCAAGGCAATGAGTTTCATATTGTAGGTGGTCAGTTGGGCAGGATCTTTCTTGTTCAATCCCGCCATGTTATGTTGCAGGGTAAGCAAGATACGAAGCATCTGGCGAGTAAACTGGTCATCATTAAAATAAGAAATAAGGGCGATGATATGCTTGTAAGGACATAGTCGATGTCCACATTCCCAAGCATTGTATGTGGCATGCGAGATATTCAACGCAAAGGCTATCTGTTCTTGCGTCACTCCCTTCCGCTGTCGCGCCTGCAGAAGGGCAGAGGAGAAATCATACAGGAGTGTCATTTCGAACCTCCTTTCAGATAATAAGGTAGGAACTCGTCTGGTTCGCTTACACTTATCGCTATGGGTTCTCCATTGATTCTATAGATTAGGAAAACCTTCTTGGTATCTGTAACAAACGAGAGGAAAGTGCCTATATCCTTCGTGCTGAACCAACCAATATATCCAAACACTCCGCCAATTCCAAACTGACGCATGGTGTTGCCTGCACTAAAGAATCCTATCCGGAACGATGTGCCCAATGTAACCTTACCTATCTGTCCCTTGAAGATAAACAATTGACGCTGTTCACCAAACCGCTCAATATGGTCGATGTTTTCATAGGGTATTTTTATGGTTCGGATGGGGGTTCGGATGCCTATCCCCTCATCGTCTGTTATGATGTACATGGGGCATACGAGGAAACAAGAGAAAGAAATCACAAGCAGAATGGCAACAAAGATAATTGCCAGCGTTGGGCTCATTCCTTTGGATACTGCATAAACCAACGCCAAGATGGAGAAAACGACAATCAGGAAAAAAAAGACGGTCACCCACTTTATTCCTTTACTTTGCGAGCATTCATAAATTGTTTTCATAATGATTCTGTATTTTTGTTAATGTTATGAATTTTGTTGCAAAGTTATTTTTCTTTTTATTATTTCCTTATCAGTTTTGCTGACAAAATAGTTATTAACTTTGTGGCCAGACCTAGATGTAAATAATCATCTTCATCATATCCTTAGAGGTAAGTGAACGTTTCCACTATCGGATTGTCAACTAGGCAGTTTGTGTCTTAGCGACGAACCCTTTGCTGCGCCATTTGCCTGATCTCCAACGGTGAAGGAGAATTACACCTCGTATATTCTCGTCGATGGCAAAACCAACCCACATACCCACAAGGCCATAGCCGAGAGGGATTCCGATGATGTAGCTCAAACCGACAGCGATACTCCACTGGAAGATAATACCCACTACGAAGGGATAGACCGTGTCACCTGTGGCACGAAGCGTGCTGCCGGCAAAGATGTTCGATGTGCGGCCTATCTCGAGGAATATATCAACAACAAGTACCCAGACACCCATACGGATAATCTCCTCATTTTCTGTAAAAGCATGGAGAACGGTGGAACCTGCTAAGGCAAGCAGAATGGAACCGGAGACCGTGACAATCATTGCTAAGCGAAAAAAATAGTTACCCAGCAAGTAAGCCGCCTGATGACGCCATTGGCCCACGAGGTGGCCCACTAGAATATTGCCTCCCTGTGTGATGCTGACACAGAACAGATAGACAAACATGATCATATTAGAGCAGTAGGTTCGTGCTGCCAGAGCCTCGTTGCTTATCTTGTTGATGAAATAGGTAATAACCACCTGTGAGAGGCTATAGCTGATGTTCTCGCTCATTGCCGGTATGCCAATCTTCAGCAGGTTTCGGAGTTCCTGCCAGGGTATGGGAATGAAGTATTTAAGCGGGAAGCGAGGGATATGAACACGGAAATGGATGATGGCGAGCAGCAGCATGGAAACGGCACGGCTGGCTGCAGTTGCTATGGCGGCACCTTCGACACCCATTTGTGGACATCCCCAATGGCCGAAGATAAGGGCATAGTTACCAAAGATGTTCAGCACGTTGACGATGCCCGTAACAACCATCGGCCATACCACTTTGTCGGCACTTCTCAACGAAGCAGAAAATGTCAGCGATAAGGCCTGAAAGAACGACAACGAACCCGTCAGCCGCAGATAGACGACACCGTCGCCCATCAGTTCAGGGCGCAGTCCCATCAGATGCAACAGGTCTTCAGCAAAAAAGAAGAGCATTGCGCTGACCGTCAGTCCAAGCAGCAGGTTTACCACCAGAGCCATACCCACCACCTGTACCAGCCGCTTATGCAGTCCTGCCCCGATGTACTGAGCGCAAAGGATGGCTGCTCCCATCGAGAAGAACTGATAGACGAGGAATACTAATGATATCAACTGATTATCCAATCCCACTGCCGCCACACTGTTGTCGCTGTAACGGCTCAACATAACAGTGTCAACCGCACCAAGCAGCATCACCAGCGCTATCTCGATAAAAACCGGGACAGTGATAATTTTCAGTTGATGTTTGAGGCGAATGTCGGACATCGGGTTATCGTTCGATCTCAAATACTTCAAGTCAATTTTATATGTGGTTATGTTTCTGATATGCCAGGCGCTCATCTCCATTGGCAAGGTAGATGATACCGCAATAGGTGAAGCCGTATTTCAAGAGGTTGTGCTGCATGATTTTGTTGTCGCGATGGGTATCTATGCGAATATTAGAATCATGTGAGAAGCAGAAGTCCATGATACAGGTGAAGATGCCATGAACATAAGGATAACTGGCAATACGATGGATTACATGATAATGTTCTTTGTTTTCGAGCCATTCACCATCATAGATTTTGCTGTATGTAGGTTCTGGTGATGGCAGGAATGCAAAGTAGCCAACAACCTTTCCGTCTTCCTCAACGACGAATCCGCCATTCTTCTCCATATCAGCAGCAATGGCAGACTCAGAAGGATAGCCATCACCCCATTGAAGCATATTGCCAGACTGCCTCATAATCTTTTTTGCTGCATCCATAACCTGCATAATCTCAGCTATGTCCGTCGGTCTTGCTCCTCTGATTATTCTTATCATTTTTATATTATTTAGGTTTCGGGAGTAATAAGATGGAGTTAAATAGGGAGTTATGCGCTATGCGCAGGAATTTAAGCCAACAAGTTGGCAGGACAGCCCAACTTCACATCACCTTCCTCATTGGTAATAACACTGGCTTCGCTCATCTCACTTCCAGCAGCCGGAATGGTGAGGACACAAGCAACAGGCAACATCTTCGCAGGAGCATTGGTCTTTCCTAGATAAAGATTTCATACATCATCATCCATACATACACCATAAGCGATGCATTTTGCAGAATCTATCACGCTACCGCCTCCCACGGCAAGTATGAAATCTACTCCCTCGCAGCGACAAAGCTCTATGCCTTTCCTGGCCATCGACAAACGCGGGTTGGGTACTACGCCGCCAAGCTTCACAAAGTCGGTGCCACTATCTGCGAGTAACCCGCAAATCTTGTCAAGCAGTCCCGAACGCACAGCGCTATTGCCACCATAATGAACTAACACCTTTGTGCCGCCATATTTCTTCACCAGAGCAGCAACCTGCTCCTCACTCTTTTCGCCGAACACAACTTCAGTCGGCGCATAGTAAATAAAATCCTTCATATTTATTTTTTGTGGCTTAATGGTTACAGAATTTAAAAGATTATCTACTGCAAAATTATAAAAAAAGCAATAAAATCATATTTTCGAAATCTTTTTTTTGTTTTATATCACAATTTTCAATTAGATAATCATATATTTGCACACCCCAACGAGCACATTGAGGAGAACATTGTCTATACCAGCAACGAGACGTGGGGAGACCCCGACTACCTGGTAGGTTGGTGGCGTGGTACCTTCCGTGTTATCGACAACGAGGAGTGCACCCAGATGCATGCCTACGGGTTAACGACTTGGGACGGCAAGCCACATGCCTATGCTATCTCTTCTTTTATTTTTTGTATTTTATTGTAAGGGCGTCAGTGGATAAACAATGTTTACAATCAAGATATTGGCAGCAAGTATAATAATGTTCATCAGCAAACCGATACGCAGAAAGTCACTAAAGCGATATCCTCCAGGACCATAAACCAGCATATGTGTTGGCGATCCAATAGGTGTGGCAAAGCTACTGCTGACACTAATCATCAGTGCAATAAGGAACGGGAATGGGTCGTAGCCCAATTTCTCTGCTGCTTCATACATGATGGGAAAGAATATGGCACCAGCTGCTGTGTTAGAGATAAATTCGGTTATAAAAGTGCCGACAAAGCAGATAGCTGTCATCACAACAATCGGATTAGTGCCACAGACATTCAGGATGCCATTTGCCAGCCACTCAGCAATGCCTGTCTTCTGTATGGCAAGTCCTAATACTGCACTTCCAGCGAAGACCATCAGGATTTCCCAGTTTACAGCACGCATAGCCTGTTCCATATTACAACAGCGGAACAACAGCATGGCAGCTGCAGCCAGGAAAGCGCAATGCAACAACGGCACTATACCGAGAGCAGAAAGTGTTACCATTGCTATCATAATAACTGAAGAAATAATCGTACCATTGCCGATGTTTGGCACATCGTCAGAGTCATAGAAGAGAATGTCATTTCCGGAGGAAGAAGTGTCCGCGCTTATATTTTTAGGACACAATAACAGTAGCGTGTCACCGGGCCTCAGGACAACATCTCGGGGTGCTTGGTTGATACGTTCACCGTGTCGTGATACAGCAGCCAGTATCAGGTTCGTGTCTTTTTCGAACGAGGTACTCCCGATGGTCTTGTCTATAAGACTGCTGCCAAAGTTGACATGGGCTGTGCGTAGCGTACGTCTCTCGTCAATTTCGCTCATCGAAAAGATCTGATGGTCAGCACTTACCAAATCATGGTTTACTGCAATGTCATATATTTCATCTATCTGTCCGGCATATATCAACCGGTCGCCACCCATGATAATTTCGTCTTCGTTGACAGGTAATGGAGCATTGTCAAAATGATGCATCTCTATCAGGCTACCGCCGTTGATGTGGTATAATCCGGCTTCTTTCAGAGACATGCCAATGTATGGATTGTCCGACGGAACCTGCAGTTCCACAGTATATTCTCCTGTCTGTTCAAATGCACTCTCCGGTGACTTACGATCGGGAAGCAGACGGCGCATAGCAATTACCGACAATATTCCGACAGCAAGACAGAACAGACCTGGGATGGTAGTCGAGAGAATATTCATAGCAACCCCGGTATTCTCCTCATAGAGTCCGCTGATGATGAGGTTTGGCGGGGTTCCGATGAGTGTGCAGACGCCACCCATACCAGAGGCATAGCTCAGGGGAATAAGCAGTTTCGATGGCGAAATTCCGAGTTTTCTGGACCACATCTTAACAATGCCCACAAAGAGTGAGACAACCGTTGTGTTACTTAAAAACGAACTGAGTACCGCTACCGGCAACATCAGTCGCATAACCGCTTTTGGATAGTTATCCGGAGTGCCAAGCAGATGTTTAACAATCCAATACAGCACGCCAGTACGTGTCAGTCCCGCCACTATCACAAACAACACTCCAACGGTAATAACCGAGGTGCTGCTGAAACCCGAAAAGGCCTCCTTTGCATCAAGTACACCTGTCACATAAAGCACGCCAATGGCTCCAAGGAACACAACGTCGCTACGCCACTTGGTAAAAAGCAGCACGGTAAACATACCCACCACCGTCACGATGGTAATCCATGCATTAAGGCTGAAGCCTAAAAACATAATCGATTCCATTATCTTAAGTTATATTTTGCTTTAGTTGTAAGAATTTATCTACAAATGTACGATTAAGTAATCAAAACGCCAAAAAGAAAGCGGGAAAACCTAATTATCTCCCGACTTTTCAACTTCAAATTGCGGAAGAACATTATTTACCAGGCCTTGAGAAACGAAGGGCGAGAAGACAGATAACCAACATCACAGGAAAGACTGATGCTGCAAGAAGACCACACTGAATGTCATTCTCTGAAGATTTAATACCAAGTCCTACAAGAGATGGCCCAAATGTACCACCAACATCTCCTGCAAGGGCAAGCAGCGCAAAAAGTGCTGTTCCGCCTTTGGGAATCCGGGCAGACGTAAGACTGATAGATCCGGGCCACATAATACCTACAGCCAAGCCGCTAACCATACAGCCTGCAAAAGCAACGACGGGAACAGGTGACAAGGATGCCGTCAGGTATGCTAAGAATGACAAAATTCCCGCGCCCGTCATATAGATTCGGAGATCCAGTTTCTGCCCTTTCTTGCCATACCAAAGTCGGCCGATTCCCATGCAAAAGGCAAAGCCGCAAGGGCCAGCCAAATCTCCGATTGCCTTGTCCACCCCCAAAGAAGCTTCAGCGAAGGCCGATGTCCACTGTGCCATGGAACTCTCCGAAGCACCAGCAGCTACCATAAGGAGTAGGAATAGCCAAAACATCCTGTTCCGCAACAGCTGCGACATGCTCATGCCCTCGGCTTCTTGGACAATAGGCTCAATGGGGCAAGTAGCAAAGTTAATAATGTTGTACAGCGGAATCAATGCCCACAAACAAGCCAAAAGACGCCAGTTTTCCAACCCGAATAGCGAAAAGAAAAGTGTAGAACCCACAATTACGCCAACTGCTCCCCAGCAATAGAAAGAATGAAGCAAACTCATCATACCCTCCTTATTGGGGAAAGGGCAAGCTTCTATAATGGGACTGCATAACACCTCTATCAGACCGCTTCCTACAGCATAGACACAGACACAGATAAGAATCCCCACCAACGGATCAGGAAAGATGGAAGGCAAAAATGCCATCCCAATGAGTCCGAGAGCAGACGTTATTTCCGAAAGGATGATGCTCTTGCGATAATCTATGTTTTTGATCTTTGCACACAAGAAGTCCGTCACCAACTGGACGACATAGAAAACAGCCGGTATAAGTGCCAGACTTGATATCGGAATATCATACTCACGATGAAATGCGATGAACAAAAGCGGGGTAAAATTTGCTACTATAGCCTGTGTTACGAAGCCAAGGTAACAAGCTTGTTTAGTTTTACTATAGTCCTTAATAGGATTCATAATGACATGCAGTTTGGCAAAAACAGAAATGTTTTTTTGATTTGTGATGCAAAGATACCTAATAAATAGGAAAAATCCTACAGATTACGTGTTTAAATTGGTTTTCAACTAAACAACTCTTAACCTCAACCTGATTATCTATATAACAAAAAGGTGGAACCTCATAGTGGCTCCACCTTACTTTTTATATGTGTGACAGTTGTTACCTAATCAATACCTTTCGACTTGTCCCATCACTCATGCGGATGATGTTGATACCCTTTTGTGGAGCAGATAGTTTGCGACCATTGAGGTCGAAAACTTCTCCCTTCCCATTGGAAAACATTGGGGTGAGACCATCTATTATATCTTTTGCTTTGCCATAGATTGTGATGTCTTTAGCAGGCATTGTTTCTGGTACATCTTCCCAGATAGTGTAGTCCTCCAAACCAGATATAACAGGCGGAACTATTTTTGCTCCGTATTCCAATGTCTCTGTGGTGTAGGTTTCACCATCAAGCACATAGGTTATCGTATAGCTGTTGATAGTAAAAAAGCCTTTAACAACAATATCCTTCGCCGGCATAGATCTTGGAAGTCCATCCCAACCACTGAAAGTATAACCTTCTTTTTGTGGAGCATCTAAAGGCGTGATAGGATCCCTGTACTTACCGTCACATCCTTTGCTGGCATCGTGGTAGGAATCTCGCTCCAACCCGAGAACGTATAACCCTCTTTTGTGGGCTCAGCTTCAGGAGTGATTGTAGCTCCATATTCAACCGTCAACTTCTTATATTCAGTTCCATCTACCTGATAAGTCAACGTGTAACTGTTGATGGTAAACGTACCTGTCACTACAACATCCTTTGCTGGCATAGTAGTAGGAATTTCACTCCAGCCGCTAAAGGTGTAGCCTTCCTTTATAGGCTCTGCTTCAGGTGTGATAGATGCTCCATATTCAACCGACAACGTCTTATATTCAGTTCCATCTACCTGATAAGTCAACGTGTAACTGTTAATGGTAAACGTACCTGTCACTACAACATCCTTTGCTGGCATAGTAGTAGGTATTTCACTCCAGCCGCTAAAGGTGTAGCCTTCCTTTGTAGGCTCAACTTCAGGTGTGATAGTAGCTCCATATTCAACTGTCAACTTCTTATATTCAGTTCCATCTACCTGATAAGTCAACGTGTAACTGTTGATGGAGAACGACCCTGTTACCGTCACATCCTTCGCCGGCATAGATCTTGGAAGTCCATCCCAACCACTGAAAGTATAACCTTCTTTTTGTGGAGCATCTAAAGGCGTGATAGGATCCCTGTACTT
>CADCIP010000023.1 GCA_902801485.1 uncultured Bacteroidales bacterium
AATGGGAGGCGGGGAAAGTTGGAGAATAATTGTACAATAATACTAACATAAACTGTCATACCCCTGTTTACAGTTCCCTCCCATTTGGGGGAGGGTTAGGGAGAGGGGCCGGTCTTATATGAGATACATTAAACCGATAATTAAAGTAGAAGAGGCCGAGGTTGTCAACATGTTGGCAGAGAGCCTGGTAATTGACGGTAACACCACAGTTGATGGTGGCGATGCATTGAGCAAAGAAGACAAGAGTTGGGAAATCTGGTCAGATGACAAGGAATAATACTCGTTTAAGTTCATAAAAGAAGGGCTGGTGCAATTAGCGCCAGCCCTTCCTTTTGAGATGGGAGTTAATTCCCAAAACTTATTTCAGATAATCAATTGCGAATCTCATGCGTTTCAGGGTTTCTTCTTTGCCCAGGAAGGCAGCTAACTCATACATATCGGGTCCTTGACCGGCACCCACCAGACAGATGCGCCAGGCATTCCAGGGGCGCAGACCTGATGTCTCTGCCCAGGGATCCACAACGGCTTTCATGCCCTCTACCGTAAAGTCCTGAATGTTTGTCAGTACCTCACAGAACTGTGTCATCTCGTCTGCTGTAGTTTCTGTCCAGTTCTTACGGATAAACTTGTCCTCTCGGTCGAAACTTTCTGGTGCTACGAAGAAGAATCGCGTAAGGGGCCACAAGTCCGACGGGAAACTGATATTACGTTTCCGCTTGTTGCCTTGTCCGTCAACATATTCTATTACCTTCAGCTTCATCATGCGTACCACTTCTGTTTCCTGTTCAGTTGTAGCATTGATGCCTTCTTCCTTTAGAATCTTATCAAAGGCTGGTGCCCATGCTTCGTCGGGTTGCTGAATCAGGTATTGGTGGTTGAACCACGCTGCTTTCACATAGTCGAACTTGGCGCCGTTCTTGGAACACTTGCTCAGGTCAAAGAGTTTCACCATCTCGTCCAGCGTCATCAGTTCCTGGTCGTTACCGGGATTCCAGCCTAGGAGTGCCAGGAAGTTGACAACAGCCTGAGGCAGATAACCTTTCTCGCGGTAACCGCTGGATACTTCACCTGTCTTGGGGTCGTGCCACTCTAATGGGAATACGGGGAATCCTAACTTGTCACCGTCACGTTTGCTAAGCTTACCGTTTCCTATAGGCTTCAGCAAAAGGGGTAAGTGAGCAAAACGTGGCATGGTATCTGCCCAACCGAAGGCTTCATAAAGCAGCACATGCAAAGGAGCACTGGGTAGCCACTCTTCACCACGGATAACATGGGTAACCTCCATCAGATGGTCATCTACAATGTTGGCCAGGTGATAGGTGGGCAGTTCATCTGCACTCTTGTAAAGCACCTTGTCATCCAGAATGCTACTGTTGATGCGCACTTCTCCACGGATAAGATCGTCCACCAAGATGTCTCGTCCGGGTTCTATCAAGAAGCGTACAACATATTGTTTTCCTTCAGAAATGAGCTTATCAACCTCTTCTTTCGACAGTGTCAGCGAATTGCGCATTTGCATACGTGTACTGGCATCATACTGGAAGTTTTCGATTTCGGCACGCTTGGCATCCAGTTCCTCCGGGGTATCAAAGGCAATGTAGGCCTTTCCGTTATCTAAGAGTTGCTGAACATACTTCTTGTAGATATCCCTGCGTTCGCTCTGACGGTATGGACCGTGTGAGCCGCCAAAACTGACACCTTCATCGAATTGGATGCCTAGCCAACGGAAACTTTCTATAATATATTCCTCGGCTCCAGGGACAAAACGTCCACTGTCTGTATCTTCAATACGAAAAATCAAATCACCTCCATGCTGACGTGCAAAAAGGTAATTGTACAAAGCTGTCCTCACACCTCCTATGTGCAGCGGACCAGTAGGACTTGGGGCAAATCTTACCCTCACTTTTCTATCTTGCATAAGCTAATGTTATCAAAATTCGTGCAAAAGTAAACATTTTTTTTCTAACAAAAGAGTTTTTTTTGTATTTTCGCATTTTGAAAGGGAAGAATCTCCCAACAATAACGAAAATAGTGCCTATGAGCCGATACAATAGACAGAGAAAAGTTAGCAATAAAGAATATCTTTACAGGATTGCAGGACTTGTAGCTATGATAGCCGTGTTGATCATCTTTTTACCCAAGGGTGGTTACAACAGTTATGATTATAAGATAGGTGAGCCGTGGGACGAAGCACAGGTGATAGCTCAGGACAGTTTTCCTGTGTATAAGAGTGAAGCCCAGTTGCAGCGTGAGAGTGACAGCTTACGCAATTACTATGAACCTTACTTCGAAATAAACAATACCATATATGAAAAACAGGCTACACAGTTGAAAGAAGCTTTCAGAACATTGTCCCACGACCGTGTTCCTCCATACTACCTGCCCCATTTGTTAGTGAAACTTAGACACTTATATTCACAAGGCATTGTTGAAGCGTCAGACTATGACGAACTGAAGAAGGAGAAAACACGTCAGGTCTGGCTGTTCGAGAACAATGAGTCGCAGCCACGTTTCGTAAAACAACTGTTTACAGAGAAGTCGGCCTACGAATACATGATGGCTGAAGAGGACAGTGTCCGATACAATCATAAATGTTTGATGCATTGTGGCTTGGATAAATATATTCAGCCTAATTTGGTTTATGATGCCGAGAAATCCATGCAGCAGCGTCAGGAGGTTGACGCTCAGTTGGTACCTTACATCGGGCAAGTCCAGATTGGACAGAAATTGGTGGATCATGGTCAGATTGTGGATGAATACACATACTGCGTCCTGCAATCGCTGGAGCGTTTCCAGAAAACCCGTTCACTGAGCAATAAAGAGAAATTGCTGCAACTGGCCGGACAAGTGACATACATCGCCATATTGATGGTTCTTCTTCTGTTCTACTTCGAGCAATTCCGTAGTGATTATCTCGCCTCCCCGCGATACATTCTGTTGGTCGTGAGCCAATGTGTCATCTTCCCTTTGCTGACGTACACCCTAATGACGCATAACCTTATGAATGTCTTTGTCATTCCCTATTGCATTCTGCCTATTTTCATACGCGTGTTCATGGATAGCCGAACCGCCTTCATCGCCCATACTGTCACCATACTTTTGTGTGCTGTTGCACTTCACCATCCTTACGAGTTTATCGTAACACAGCTGGTGGCAGGGCTGGTGGCTATATACAGTTTGCGACAGCTCTCGCAGCGCAGCGAGTTGGTGCGTTCTGCAGCCTTGGTGACAGTGGCTTCACTTGTTACCTATTTCTGTATAGAGTTGTTGCATGGCAGTCCTTACAGTTCTAACGGATTTGACAAGTGGACATATATCTATCTTCTATTAGCGGGCATTCTTTCTTTACTATCTTATACACTCCTTATGCCCATAGAGCGAATCTTCGGGTTTACTTCCAACGTTACATTGGTAGAATTATCCAATATCAACAATACCATTCTTCGCAGATTATCGGAGGAGGCTCCAGGTACTTTCCAACATAGCATGCAGGTAGCGAATCTGGCTGCTGAGGTTGCTAACAGCATAGGCGCAAAAAGTCAGTTGGTCCGTACCGGTGCTTTGTATCACGACATAGGAAAGTTAGAGAATCCTGTTTTCTTTACGGAGAATCAGTCGGGCACCAATCCGCACGACAATCTGCCCTATGAACAGAGCGCACAGATTATTATCCAGCACGTAAAGAATGGCTTGCGTCTGGCCGACAAATATCAGTTGCCGTCCGTAATAAAGGAGTTTATCTCCACCCATCATGGGCGCAGTTTGGCCAAATACTTTTATGTCTCTTTTAAAAACGATTATCCCGAAAAGGAGATAGACGAACGGATGTTCACTTATCCCGGTCCCAATCCAACAACATTGGAACAGGCCATTCTTATGATGGCGGATTCTATCGAAGCTGCTTCTCGCAGCCTTAATAAATATACCGAGGAAAGCCTGAACAATATGGTGGATAGGATAATCGACGAACAGGTGGCTTCCGGATATTTTTCTCAGTGTCCCATCTCGTTTCTTGAGATTGCTGATGCCAAGGAGGTCTTTAAAACCAAATTGCGTACCATGTATCATACCCGCATACAATACCCGGAACTTAGCGGGCAAGTAACTAAACCGTAGAAAAATCAGGACTATGAAAGAAAAATTCTTTTTTATTCTAACTGCACTGTTGCTGCTCTGTATCTTCTCGGTAAGAGCGCAAAACCCCGATAACCTGGAGGGAGCGGAGTACGTCAATTATATCCTTAATAAGGGTGGGCTGGTACGTATTACCAACCGTAGGACTTCCACTGCCAACCTTACAGATGACGGAACCAAGACTCTTGGTGTCCGTGCCAGTGTGAATAATCTTCAGCAAGTGTGGATATTACAGAAAAACAACAAGAGTTATACCCTGCGGAACGCCAGCACAGGTCGTTTCCTTTCATCTGCAGATAATTACCGTACACCCAGCCCGGCTGCCAAGATGCTGTATATCCAGTATAGCCCCAACAATTCGGGTAATAGCTCTTATGTGAATATCTCCGAGAAGAGTGACTTCAGTGGCACTTCCTGTCTGAACTTGAATGGCGATGGTGTCAATCTGTACAAATGGAGTTGTAAGGGGGATGCCGGCTCCGACTGGTCCATATCAGCCGTGGATAATTTTACATTGGAGCAGGTAATGGCCGATTTGTTGGCTAAGAGTCCTTATAAAACTCCTGAAGTGGGCAAGTACTACCGAATCCGCAATATGGGATATGATACTTATATGAACGAGGACTTTGGCAACAATGCTATCAGTTGCGAGGCAAAAAGCGAAGACAAGCTTTCTCAATACTGGACTCTGGTTTCTGCTCCGTCGGGTAAGTTTCATTTGCAGAACCTCTGTACCCAGCGTTACATTATCCGACAGAACGGCGCATTCAGCAAACAATATAACACCCAGACTGGCAAGCCTACTGTAGGATTTTCGCTTACACGTAACGGTGACGAAACTAACCTGCTGTATTACATAGTGGATAATGGTAACGTTGCTCTGCATTGTGATGCCCAAAGCGCAGTGGTGGGTTGGTACACAGACAACATACCAGGCAGCACATGGGGTTTCGAGGAGGTGGAACTCACAGACGAGTTCATCCAGAACGGACGCAGTGGTCTGAATGCTTACACCGAACTTAAAACAAGACAGGCAGTCTTTAAAGCTGCACTCAACAGACTTTTCCAGGATGCTGCCTGTACGACACTGAATGGGGAGATTCAGGCTCTCTCCGATGAAGAGTTGGCAGAGAATGACGACTTCAAGTTGCTGAATGCCGACATGCAGGCCATGATTCTGAAAGTGAAGAACAATACTTGGGAGACGTGTACAGGCAGTAACGGGTACAGTCGTGACTTTGAAAAGTTCTTCCGTGTTCGCGACGACTATCAGGTTTACAGCCATTTCCAGAAGATGGCGGGCAATGCATATTGTGGAATGAGTAATCCTTTCGGCAAACTTTCCGGCCCTACTGGTATCTGTGGTAATGCAGGTGATATTATATATCTTTATGTTGACAGAGAACCCAATCCCAACTGCACGCTGCAAGTCGAGGTAATCGCAGACAGCGATAGCCCGGGTGACCATCAGACAGGTATCACCACAGATCTGCACAAAGGCCTTAATGCTATCATTCTCAGCAATAAGAGCACCGTTTATATTTTCTATCAGCTCAACGACCCGGACAAATTCCTTGCCAACTATCCCGACATGAAGATTCATATCGAGGGTGGTCAGGTACAAGGTTATTGGGATGCTACACGTGGCATGACAAATGCCGATTGGCTTCTTCTTCGCGAAAAGATGCTGAATAAAAGCAATATTCTAAACCTGAAATCCAAACGTCTGGTCTTTGTCATGAATAACAATTTGGTCCAGAAAGCCATCAGTGCCGATAATAATATGGAAGGCCTGCTGCGCGTCTGGAACACCATGTTACAAAACGAGGAGGACCTGATGGGCTTCCAGAAAAAAGTCGAGGGTAAGTTCAACAATATCTGGAACTGCTTCTCTATCAACCACAGCTATATGTATGCCACCACATACGGAACCTATTACGAGAACAGTACGCTTCCCACCGTCATGAGTTATAAGGCCTTGACAGAAACAGGTGGAGGCGCTCTTTGGGGACCCAGTCACGAGATGGGGCATAACCACCAGGCATGTATCAATGGTGTGGGAAGTACCGAAACGAGCAACAACCTCTTCTCTAATGTTAACGTCTATCTGCATGGTGTGAGTACCAGCCGTGGCGATGCTGCCGAGACTTGCTTCAGCGACTTTGCTGCCGACAAGTCGTGGGTGCAGCGCGGCACATGGGCTCAGGCCAGGTTCTACTATCAGTTGTATCTTTACTATCATGCTACGGGTCGTAATACCAACTTCTATCCTAAGCTTTTCACTCTTCTTCGGCAGGATCCTATCAACAAAGGCTCTTGGGACAGTACTCTGGAAGCCGACAGCGATGGTGACGGAACGATAGATGTTAAGGGTGGTTACAAGAGCTATGGAAAGAACGACTACCTGCATATAGCCAAGAAGATGTGCGATGCAGCAGGCGAAGACCTAAGCGAGTTCTTCGAGGCGTACGGTATGTTTATCCCTGTAACCAATTTGTTTGTGGGTGATTACTCCAATTATTGGGTCACCACTACGCAGGCGGATATCAATGCTGCCAAGAAATACATGCAACGTTATCCCAAGGCAGGAAATATCATCTTCATCGAGGACCGTATCAAACAATCGCCCTCTGTTCCTGATGGCCCGCTGGAAGGGAAACCCAAAGGAGCATACCGTGTGCCTATCAGCGATGAAGACTGTAATCAGATTGGAAAGCATGGTGATGTAGGACAGTACACGGATTATGTCAATGATTACGTTACCAATGGATACTATTACCTGACTTCAACCAGTTCGGGTAATACAACCTTCAGAATTTCCGGTTCGGGAGCCGTAGGATTCAAGATATACGATAGCAATGGTAAGTTGGTATATTTAAGCAACAGGAAAAGTTTTACTGTTCCTTCTTCGGTTCAGAAGAAGATAAAGGATGGTTTCCGCCTTTATGCTGCCGAGGGTAACGGCTACGATGTATTGATTTCCTATGGACCTTCTACCTATCGTGGCGAGATGACTGCTTACTATGCAGGCAATTCCACTCCCCATACCTTATATTATTATGGAACGGGAACTGTAGGAAAGAGCGATATAAGTGAGTTGCCCCCCAACTCGCTTGTCTATATAAAAGCTGGTCAGGATGAGAAGAAGCAACCCACGGTAGAACTTTTGCAGAAAGCTAATGTGGTAAGCGAAGAAAGCGAGACCCGGATGCTTCAGATAGATGGTAATAAGCCTTTCTTTATCCCCACGCAATTCAATGCCCAACAAGTTACTTTCACAAAGGCGGGTTCTGGTTATCAGGCACTCTCGTTACCGTTTGATCTTGCTGAGGCAGACTCAGAAACCATTCCCTCTGGTGAACCTGTGATTAAAGAGGGTGAAGTTGAAATTCATGCAAATGATGTTAAGATAAACGTCGGAACCTACGATGTAACAGAAAACGGTTATGTCCTTGCTTCCGACGGCAACTCGTACGTCTTTGCCGAAAACATATCTCCCTTTACTTATATTTGGGATGACCCCAATGGCATCAATGATGTCAACGTTAACGTTAACGTTAACGTCAACGAGGGTGCTATCTACGACCTAAGCGGCCGTAAACTCAATTTTCAATTCTCAATTTTCAATTCTCGATTAAAAAAGGGAATCTACATTATAAATGGTAAAAAGATGATGATAAAATAATGGCAAAAGTAAAACCTAACAAAAGTACAAAGAGTGTTGCTAAAGGGAGTGTTACGACTCCTGCAACGGAAAAGAAGAAAAGGCAACTGCGTTTACCTGTGCTGTTTCTCTTCTTTGTGGCTGTGCTGCTTTGGTCGGCATGGTATTACGGAAGTGTCTTCCATCTAAGTCGTGAATACAGTTTCTGGGTTGCTGACACCCGTCAGTTGGATTTTATCCTGTCCTGTTCCTTCGGCAGTTTACGTTATGTGGGCCGTGCCTTGCTCATGACCTATAAATATCCTTGGTTGGGTGGACTCCTGATGGCATTCATGCTTACACTGGGCACTTGGCTGGTTGGCTATTGCTGGCGTTTGAAAGCCAAATGGCGTGCCATACAGTATTTGCCCGCCTTGGCCTATATGGGTACTGTCACTTTCTATGGCCTTGATATTTTCTTCGAGGCAGAGACAGGTTATATCTTCGGCATTCCCTTCCTGGCTTTGTTGGTACTTGCCATCTGCGGTATCATGATACGCAGCTTCAGTCGCAAGAAGGTACATGTCCTCTTTGCTATTCCTGCCGACGAGACACAGCGCGACAACCTCCTTCAGTTGGCAGTCTGCCTTATTGGTTTTGCTGCCATCATCGGTTACAACGAATGGAAACGTCCTTATGTGCGTGTTATCACCCAGTTGGCCTCTATGGAGCAGAAACAGGATTGGGAAGGAATACAGAAAGTAGCCCGTGCACATGCATATCAGAGCAACCGTCCTATGGCATGTATGTATGCTATAGCACTTGTCCATACCGATCAGGTTGGCTACCGTATGTATGATATTCGTCTGGATTATGATTCACTTTATATCCACGGAATGGACGGGACCCATAACAATGCCAGCAATATGTATATTCCTGAGGGCGATTATCATGGAGGATTCCCAGAATCCTGTATGCATTCCTGCATGGAACAGATGGTGATGGAAGGACCCAAGCTGCGTCTGATGAAGCTATACATCAAGAGTGCTCTGATGCGTGGCGAGTGGGAACTGTGTCGTAAGTATCTCCGTATTCTCAGCGATGTTCCTTTCGAGGGAGCTTTTTGCAAGAAATATAGTGCTATGGTGGGAAATGATTCATTAGTGAATGCTGACCCGGAGATAGCGAAGATCAGACTTACCGAACCTCTTCATGACAGTTTCGAGAGCATGTATCAGGCACCCTTATTCATGGGCTACAACTTATCTCTGGTAGAAGGCCGTAGTGTGAATGCTCTTTATAACTCACTTTGCGTTTGTCTCTATACCAAGCTGATGCCAGCCTTCCTCTCGCGTTTGGAGCCTATTATGGGATCTACACCTCCTGATATCATTGCCGACGGCATTCTGCTGGCTTCTACCAAGAGTCCAGGGTTGGAAAATCGCTTTACGGGTCTTAATATGCGTGTTCCGCGTATTCAGAATTTTATGCAGCAGATACAGCCCTATTTGAGTGACCGTCCGGGAAATGCGTACGAGCTGTTTGGTAAATACAAGGGTTACTATCCTTACTATTATTTCTTCGGCAACCTGAAAGCTACCAAGAAGGGTTATACGGGACAGACAACCTCTAATTCTGGAGTGAACTGATGAGAATTGAGAGTCGAAAGTACCCCTTCTAACTTCCCCTTGTAGGGGAAGGACTAAGGTCTAAAGCCTAAATTAACTTTCTCGTTTTAGTTATCGTTTAAAGTTGAAGACAATGAAACATTCACTATACATTATTATTTTAGGCGGCTTGACATTCCTGTTAGCTGCCTGCGGAAAACCTGCAGCTCAGGTGCCGACACAGTATTCACAGTTAGAAGAGCAGGTTAATATTTACCCCGACTATACTGATGTTGTGGTTCCTCCCAACATCGCTCCCCTCAATTTTATCGTGCATGATTCGTTGGCCGATGCCTTTGTCGCCCAACTGCAGGGGAATGGGGTAGAATTGCTGGCATCGGCAGGCAAGGATGGCGTAATCCAGATGGATATGGCAGAGTGGAAGAAACTGCTTGCTGCCTGCAAGGGTGCAGACATAACGGTTACCGTATTTGCAAAAAGAGGTGAGAAATGGTATTCTTTCAAACCCTATACACTTACAGTGGCGGAAGAACCGGTCGATGCGTTCCTAAGCTACCGACTTATCGAACCGGGTTACGAGTTATATCGTCAACTGGGTATTTACCAGCGTAACCTCACTAATTGGGATGTTCATACCATCTACGAGAACAATCGCGAGTTCGACAACAAGACCAATCATTGTATTAATTGCCATAATTATCGTAGCAACAGCTCTGCCGATATGATGTTTCATGTCAGATCCAACCATGGCGGAACTGTCATCGTGCAGAATGGTAAAGCACACAAGGTACAGATGAAGGACAGTACCATCATAACGGCTGGAGTTTATCCTTCCTGGCACCCGACGGAGAACCTGATAGCATATTCCACCAACAAGACGGGACAGGCTTTCCACGTTTATCACGACGAGAAGATCGAGGTAATGGACGAGTCCAGCGACCTTCTGCTGTATGATGTCAACAAGAACGAGGTCTGTCACATTATGCGTACACGCGACGATTTGGAGACGTTCCCCTGCTGGGCACCAGATGGCAAGAAACTTTATTATTGCAATGCCAATGTATCTTCGCTGCTCAACCCGGCGTTTGAAGACAGTACCCGAACCCAGCAACTGATGATTCAATATGACAGTATCTATTATAATATGATGTCTGTGACTTTTGACCCTAAGACCCGTCAGTTTGGCGAACCTCAGATGGAGGTCGAAGTTGCTTCCAAGCGCAAGAGTATCAGCGTTCCCAGAGTCAGCCCTGATGGTAGATATGTGCTTTATACACAGGGCGATTATGGCCAGTTCCATATCTGGCATAAGAGCGCTGACTTGTGGGTTAAAGATCTCCAGACCGACAGCTGTTATATCCTTACTGAAGTAAACAGCAAAGAAGCCGAGAGTTTCCATTCCTGGAGCAGTAACGGCCGATGGATGGTCTTTGCCAGCAGAAGGATGGACGGTAATTACTCAAGAGCCTTTCTGGCTTATTTCGATAAGAACGGGCGGGCCCACAAAGCCTTCGTCATTCCTCAGGAAGACCCGGAGATGAACGTCCTCCTGCTCAAAAGCTTCAATGTACCTGAGTTGACCAAGGACTCTGTCACTATCTCAACTGCTGATATTGCCAAGTGCATATATGAGACTGAAGCTGAGAATGCCAAATACATTCCCAACGATGCTACCTTCCGTCATCAGGGGCCCAAGGCAGATGGCGTAACGGGAGCAAGTCCGAAGAGAAAATAAACATTATTAATAACCATAGACCCACAGCCCTGTTTTGTCTATCCTTTATGGGAGTTTGGAGGGGGCTAACAAAAACATGAGATTAATCATCAATCCAGACTATGCCTCACTTTCTAAGTGGGCAGCTAACTATGTTGCAGCAAAAATCAATGCTGCCAACCCCACACCCGAGAAACCCTTTAAGTTGGGTTGTCCAACAGGCTCCTCACCACTGGGTTTGTATAAGGAACTTATAGCCTTGAATAAGGCCGGCAAGGTTTCCTTCCAGAATGTAGTAACCTTCAATATGGACGAGTATGTCAACCTGCCTGAGGAGCATCCCGAGTCATACCACAGCTTCATGTGGACCAATTTCTTCTCTCATATCGACATTAAGAAGGAGAATGTACATATCCTGAATGGTAATGCACCCGATCTGGCTGCTGAGTGTGCAGCTTACGAACAGGCTATCGTGGATGCCGGAGGCATCGACCTCTTTATGGGTGGAATCGGGCCTGACGGTCATATCGCTTTCAATGAACCCGGCTCATCACTCACTTCACGAACACGTGTTAAGACATTGACTACCGATACCATTATAGCCAACTGCCGTTTCTTCGATTATGATGTCAATAAGGTGCCCAAGACTGCACTTACCGTCGGTGTGGGCACAGTTATGGATGCCAAGGAAGTTCTGATTGTGGTAAACGGTCATAACAAGGCACGCGCTCTCCAGCACGGAGTAGAAGAAGGTGTCAGTCAGATGTGGACCATCTCAGCCCTCCAGCTACATCCCCATGCCATCATCGTTTGCGACGAGGCTGCCTGCGGCGAACTGAAGGTTGATACCTACAAGTACTTCAAGGACATCGAGAAGGACAATTTGTAACTAAACAGATATTCGAGAATCAGTTAGTAGCCTGTATACGGGTACGTATGCAGGCTACATTTCTTAGTAACCATCTAAACTTCTTAACCTAAATGAAATCAGCAACATTCTCGCTATTATTGGTCGCTCTCGGCTTCTTATCTGTCAACGCTCAACAAAGACTGAATGTAATGCTCAGCGACAAGACGGTACAGAACTTCCCCCTTTCGGAAGTAGACCAGATCGCCTTCGATAACCAATCATCTGTATTGGTCCAAACGGGAGATGCTTCCTCAATAACTACAACGGGGGCAAGTGTTTCTGCCAGAATAACTTCCGAAGACCCTACACCTGAAGATTTCTCATATGGTATTCTCTTTGGGACAACCAGGCATCCACAACAGCAGGTTCCTGCATCAGGAGCATTACAGGACGGCGTATATTCTGTCAGCCTGACCAACTTGACACCTGCTACCACATATTATTACAGACCATATGCTATTCAAAACGGTATCATATATTACGGCGATGTTTCTTTTTTTCAAACAGTTGAAGAGAAAGTCAATACCGATGGCGTCGCTTTTCTCAGTCAGTATGCCACTCCCGACGATATCCTACAGAATGGCGATGACGATGAAGCCTCTGCCTGGTTATGGTTCCATCAGGAATATCCCCAGTGTCCCTTCCTCTATGCTGGCAATATTCATGCTGCCAGTGACCTGCTTCCTTATCGTGTGCTTTTCTATATCCGCGACTTAGATGCCGGCAGCGAAAATGATGCATGGACACAACCTTCCAGCATTCAGCAAGCCACACCTTATATAAAAGAATGGTACCGCAACGGCGGCAATATGGTGCTGTGGCAGCATGCTGTTACATTTATTACTGATTTGGGCCGTATGGACCGTGATATGATGCGTAATTGCGATCATCGCATTACCATTGGCAAAGGTTCTTGGAACCAGGGACAGTGGTATATGGCCGTTCAGTTAAATCCAGCCAGCCGTTTCATCAAGGATTTCTCAAAGCATCCTCTTTATCGCGGTCTGGAAATCCGTTCGACTGGCCGCTCCAAGTTCATTACTGTCAAGGGGCCAGCTTGGACAGAAGACCACAATTGTGTTTTCCATAATCTTCCGGCTCAACTAACCGGACTTGGTAATCAGGATCCCCGTTGTTACGAAGTACTGACAGACACCTACGGCATCTATCCCCTTGCGGTATGGGATTCGCAAATCGACTGGATTTCGCAGCTCAACGTATGGGAAGCACGTCAGGGTAATACAGACTTTAAGGGAACTATACTTTGTGTCGGTAACGGAGGGCTGGAGTTTTCTTATAAGAATGCCGATGGAACGCCGGACAAAAGTTCTTTCCCTCGTAACAGCCCCTTCCAGTCTAATGTCCTCAAGATAGCAGCGAATGCTATCGGATATTTAGCATCCGGAAATCTCTACGATTGGTCCGAGACCACAACCGCCTCTTCTTCTGACTACCGCGAGAAGATGCGCCCTCAGATTCATTTCACACCTGCCAAGAATTGGATTAACGATCCCAACGGTATGGTTTATGCTGATGGCATATGGCATCTTTATTATCAATATAACCCTTCCGGCCCCGATTGGGGTAATATATCCTGGGGACATGCTACTTCCTCAGACCTCTTCCATTGGAAGGAACAGCCTGTAGCACTGGAATCGGACAATCTGGGATTTGTCTATTCAGGCTCGGCAGTCGTCGATTCTTCTAACACGGCAGGATTCGGGGAGAATGCTATTATAGCCATGTATACTTCACACGGTGCCCACGAACAACAATGTATTGCCTATAGTACGGACGGCGGTATGACATTCACCAAGTATGAGAAGAATCCGGTCATCAAGAATACGACCTATGGTGATTTCCGTGATCCTAAGGTCGTATGGGACGATACGTCTAATGCGTGGTATTGCATTCTGGCCTTGGGTGGAGAACATTCTGCACAGATATATCGCTCCTACAACCTTAAGACGTGGACGCTGCGCTCCACCTTTACTGCGCCAGCCTATGCACCTGCCTGTAATCGCGGCATCTGGGAGTGTGCCGACCTTTTCCCCATCCAGTATAAGGGCGAGCGCAAGTGGGTGTTAACTGTCAATGTCAGCGATGGCGGCCCTGTCGTGGGTTCGGGCACCATGTATTTTGTGGGTAACTTTAGTTCTGGGCGTTTTACCCCCGACCGTTATAGCTATCCTCTTTGGGAAGATCATGGTATGGACGATTATGCCAGTGTCATCTGGAGCAATACCGGAGACAGAAGGGTTTGTATAGGCTGGATGAATAATCAGGCTTATGGAGGCTATCCCGTTTCACCATGGCGATGCTGTATGACGTTACCCAGAGAGATGGTACTCGAAGAATATAACGGGCAACCTCTTCTCAAGACCACTATTGTTAAGGAAATCGAAGGTATCGCCGAACCTTGGCAGACTTTGTCTGCTGCCAACTCATTTATTGAGAAACCCTCCGGTGAATTGCCCGATGCCTATCAACTGAATGTGACTGTTGATATGACCGCAGATGCAGACCTCATACTTGCTAATGCTATAGGACAGGAGTATGGCATTCATATCGATGCCCAGCACCGCGAGATAATCATCAATAGAGGGACAAAAAGCGGGAACACAGATTTCAATGCCAATTTTGCTATCCCCACTATGCGTTCTTCACTCTATTCCGACAAGGAGAAGATAACGCTCTGCGTTTTTGTTGACCAGTCGAATGTCGAGGTAACCACCGAAGACGGTTCTGTTATAATGTCCACGCTTGTCTTCCCTGATACCATATACAACCGCGTCTCCCTGTCAGGAAGTACAGAAGAAGGTAAGGTAAGACTTCTCAGAAGCGTATGGAGATAACTAAACATAATTTCCCTTATACTCTAAACTCTACACTCTAAACTTTATATATTTGACTTAAGTCAATAAAGATATGGGGAAAGAGCTTTTTTTACCTGAAAACGTTGCATGGTTGTAGAAATGGTCGTACCTTTGTATTGTTTTCATGGTATTAGTTTAAGGTTAATTATTTTAAAAAGATTGTGGTTGTCGGGATGACAACCCTTCTTTGTTTTTATACCCCTATGATTTCCAATGGTCTCTCGATGAAACGCTGAGCACCATGTTCGAGCAGGAATTCCCTGTTGCGGAATCCCCACAGCACACTAATACAAGGCACACCGGCATTCTTGGCTGTCTGAATATCCACATCGCTGTCACCGATATAAACTGCTGTTTCGGCTTCAGCGTCTAATCGGTGAAGGGCTTCGAACACCATATCTGGTGCCGGTTTTTTGCGGATTCCCTCCGCTTCGTTTTCTCCAATGGCCACTTGTATTTCTGGGAAGAAGTGAGCCACCAGTTCTTGAGTTGCAGCCATCATCTTGTTGCTCACAACAGCCATTTTACAACCGCGTTGTTTCATTTCTTGTAATATCTCGGGAATTCCGTCGTATGGTTTGGTCGCATCTAAGGAATGTTCCATATAGTAGGAGCGGAAATCTGTAAAGACATCATCGAACCTGAGATTCTTCGAACCGTTGGGCACAGCCCTTTCTATCAGTTTTCTTACTCCGTTTCCTACAAATCGTCTGATATCATCGATGGAGTGTTCCTCCATTCCGTTCTTTCGTAGTGCATAGTTAGTAGCGTTTGCCAGATCCAGCAATGTATCCAGCAGCGTTCCGTCAAGATCAAATATATAGGTTGTTTTCTTCATCTCCTCAATTTTTTTGCCCACAAAAATAAGCATAAGCTGGATAATAAACAAACATTTTGGGGAATAACCGGATATTTTTTAACCCAAATCGGTCATTAGCCCGTAACAGCCTAATGACCGATTTGGAGAAGCCTTACTCCGCAGGAAAGCCTACCTTTTTGGAAGTTTTGGAACCTAGAGGTACTCCTGCCTTGTTTTCAGACCCATTCGAATCTTTTTTCCCAGCGCCAGATCGTTACTCGAGCCATATCCGTCATATTCATAATCTGACGTTTAGACAGACCTATTCTTAACAGGTACATGACCTGCATCTCTTTTTCGCTAAGGCGTTCTGGCTGTTTCAGGATGGTTTCGTGGAAGTTCGGATAAAGTTCATCCACCGCCTTGTAGAGTTGTTTCCATTCTGCCATCGTCATTTCCTTTTTGCCCTTGGAAGCATCTCTGACGGCCTTAATCACATCTTCAGCCGAAGCCTCAAATTCTGATTGGTGCAGAAGCTTAATGAAAGTCTTGTTTTGTTCTTTTTTCTCTTCAAGCTGTTTCTCTGTTTCTTTCAGTACAATATTGTTTTCTTCCAGTTCTTGGTTCACGATTAAAAGTTTTTGCTTCACATCGTCCAACTCGTTAGAGGATTTCTTTAGAGACATTCTTGAATCGTTCAGTTCCTTTTCCTTTTGCTTTATTTTCTTTCGGAGTTGTTCGCCGTCATTGGAAACACGCTGTAAGGCAAACGATAGTGCGTCAACCTCTTTCTGGTGCTTCAGTTTTCTCTTGAAAAAAAAGATGTAAATCATACATATCAGCAGCGATCCTGTCAAGATGGCTATGATGGTGAAACTTTTGTATTTTTCTTTCTCTTCCTTCAAATCCTGCTCTTTCTTCTGGTCCAAATGGTACTGATAAGCATTATTCACCGATGCTGCCAGTTCCTGCCGTTTCCCAAAGTCCAGCGAGTCGCTTAATTTCATATAGGTTTCGGCATACTTTCGTGCTTCCTCGTATTTGCCCACTTTATTGTACATGCTAAACATTAGTTTTGCAGCATCATACTTATAATATAAATCTGGTCCTTCATCAAGAATTCGCTTATAGTAGATTTCTGCGGAGTCGGTAATCCCTAATACCCTGTAATATTCTCCATAGGCAATGCACGAAAAAGAGGGTTTCCCTTCCAATGGGTTTCCTTTTATCCTTTTCATACATTCTTTTGCCTTCTCCATCTTGTGTAATTCGGAATAGTCGTTTAACAAAGTTACGAGCAATACCTGATTTAACGAATCAGATACAGACTCCTTAGTAATATATGTATATACTGAATCGTAGGCTGTCTCAGCTTCTTTGTAATTATTCAATGCCTGGTATGCAGTTCCGATATGCGAGAACGGTATTATAGGGACGCTTTTAGTCTTTTTGCTTATTTCCAGTTCTTTAATGGCGGCTTTCAGTGCTTCGTTGAAATTCTGCACTTTGTATTGCAGATAATTAATATTAGAATACGTGTTGCATAGCATATTTGAATCACATTCTTCTGCATTCTCTTTTGCGTAATCTAATGCTTTAAAAAAATGTTCCAATGCCCGTGGTGTGTCTTGTAAATCACGGTAGATACTTCCGGCATAAAAATAAACCTCTTGCTTGTCTGTAAAAGAACCATTTTCCTCGAAGTAACTGATCAGTTTTTTAATCATGATGTCCGAGGTTGGCAATTTGTATGCCTTGTCGTTAAGTCGGATGCGTAATAAATCGTATTTATGTGTAATATATTTCCGTTCTCCCCTGATTTCCACCTCAAGCGAGTCAAGCATGGACAGCGCCTTATCGGGATTTGTATCCCCAATTGCTCTGATTTGCTCCATTTTTTTTAGGGTGCTATCCCCGGAACATGACACTAAAAACAAGGTCATGTACACAAAAATACACCAAAAAACATGTTTTTTCATAACTAATCACCTAAAATCGAGTACAAAATTATAAAAAAAAACGGTAATGCAATGTTTCTTGACCAAAAATTATGTTTCTTTGTGTTTCACGGCCTTTTGCCGTCTAATGGATAATGAAACGTTTTGCGAGGTGCTCAAATAATTGATAATCAGTTAAATATATTCTGCATAGAGGTTGGGTAACATTATTTAACATATCGAGAAACACAATGAAACATCAAAAATTTCTCTGTTTGTTTGATACCACGTAATTTTGCATCCGGAATAATTCATTATCATTAAACCCAAAAACAAACGATTATGAAAACAACAATGAAATTTTTTGTGATTCTGCTTACTCTTGTAATGCAAGTTTCTAACGTGTGTGCGGACGATAATGGTGGTTCACCAGTGTTACTTATGAGAAGCGATCCTATAACTGGGAATGTTGGTCCGAGAAGAGCACCTGCAAGACCTCGTCCATTATATTTAGAGATTTTCCTCAGCGAAGATGGCAGTAGCCTGAATCTCTATAACCCGGATGGCAATACTATCACCTATTCTATTATAAATGAAGACGATCAAGAGGTTGCTGCAGGAACTATTTCCTTTGCCGGTCAGCCAAATGCTTCTATTTCACTCGAAACGCTGGATTACGGCATCTATTTTCTCCAGATTGTTGCTAATGGCGTAACCTACGAGGGTGAATTCGGTCTGGAAGAGTAGCACCATAGGTGTTTAGTTCAACAAGTGATATTCGAGCAAGGTCATTGCTCGCTGTTTGTTATTATATTTTTTACCCTCACTTTGACATTATTAGTTATTTTATTTTCACCAGGGAAGCCTGATTGCAGCGTTTTGTGATTTTATTTTATGCCTCTTTCAGGCTTCCCCAAAGTGAGTCCTCTTCCCGCACGAAGCACATTACTCTTTATTAACGTAAATCAGAAAGAATATGAAACGTTTATTTGCATACATTATAGCTACAGTGCTATTTTCACAGGTTATGTTCGCAGTCATACTTGTACAAAAGCCCGCTAAAGGTTTTTCTTTATCACAGACATATATCGTTCCCGCCAGGAATTATAAGAATAAGAGTTACTTTGCTCCTAAGCTTTGGTTATCTCAGCATTGTAAGAAGCAGAATGTTGACTGGACCATAGAGAGATTCTCGCATCCAAAAAGGCATAATATCCCAAATAGGGTTAACCGCATCCCCTCACAGAGGAAATTATGTCAAATGTCGCAGCAGACCTTTGTGACTCGTTAAAATAAGTATTGTTTAAGGTAGTGAATTGTTAGACCTGCTATACCCTCGTTGGAAGAGAGGGATAGCAGGTTTACTTTTTTACTATAACCCATAACCTCTACCCCATAACCTCTAATTCGACTTCGGCCTGAATAATATGGCACCAACGCATTATTCTTCAATAGTTGGAGTCTCGAAATTATCAAGTATCTCGAGTGAAGTGACATGGAAATCACCTTCACCGCTTCCTTCAATCTTCAAAATGAGGTTCTGCCAATAGGTAATGGTACCCGTAGAGACATGGACGGTTTTGCATTTGTACCCCAGATACTCTGTATCGCCAAATGTCATGCCTTCCATATTACGACCTGCTTCCTTTTTCTGCCAACGGCAAAAGTCGTACGTCCTGATCCAATCGGGTTCTAAGACGTGCATGCAAGTGGAAATAGGCATTACATTATTTGGTAAGGCATACCATCCCATAGGGGTGTGCACTTCTACCTTGTTACCTTGCTTACGGAAGTCTGCCTCACCATCTTCACCTACCACATGTTCGTAGATATTATTACCTCCATCCCGGTACTGAATGGTGCTGATATGTCCACCCATGCTGACAGAAGCATTGAAGTTCTTGATCTCCCAAGGCAGCTCTTCTTCAAGTTCCTTGATGATATTTCCATCACCGTCCAGGATTCGTGTTGCAAGAATGGTACGATATCCCAAGGGGATGCGTGACTTAAATGTTGTATGTGCAATACCGTCGTCGTCACATTGTGTGGCCCACTCTGAACCTTCTATTTCATGCATCTCTACAGTTGCAGGCATCACAGACTCTGCCTGCCGCCGGGCAGAGGGATGCTGCAACTTGCCAAGAGCCTGTTCGTACGGAAAATCTGACTTCTGACACTGCATTACGGCATGTTCCTGCCCCAAAGCAGGTGTTACCGGTTCGTCATATAATGAAGCATAGGTCTGGAAATCGCGCGTGTCCTCAACATCATACGAGCAGAGGGTAACCTTCTGATTGTTGACTGGTTTAACATCAGAGGGTGAATGGTAGAGTTTTGTTACGAGGAAATCTTCTGTAGTATGTGAGACGTAGTCATCACTATCCACAAAGGGAGCATTAAAGTAAAGTCCGCCGCGCAGGTTTGCTCCAGCTTCAAGATCAAAGCTGCCAAAGTCATTCACACCTTTACGTTCTACTCCTTTATAAGTAGCCTTCAGGTAAGGCATAAGGTCAAGGTGCATACCAAAGACGACATCAATAAGCAGGTCGAGCCTGAGATATGGCGAGAAGCGCGCCATGATGGTTCCCTCCTTGGATAGTATCTCCGGCTTCTGAGGCTCAAAGACGGGTTTAATGTCAAGAATGGGCTTCAGGCTGCCAGCCTCGCGTGTATATTCCATTCCGGCCGTTAGCGTAAATCCTGTCTTAGTGACTTGCTGTAACTTTATTTCTGCCTCTATGGCCGCCTGAATGTTGTATCCTAATGTCCCTGAAAGGTCGAGCCACAGAGGAATTACCACGGGACCTGCAGGAATCATGAATTTTCCGGAAGCTTTGAACAGCGGTTTTTCCAGATATTTATCCTTCTCGAAGTTGATACCTACACGAGGTGTCAATTCCAGGGTTGTTGTCTTCTCGTAGGTTCCGCGAGCAACAAAGCCCATGTATTCTATTTTAGCCAGGAAGGAACGGGCACATTTTTCATTCCTGCGCGGTTCGCTAAGTTTAAACTTGGCATCGATATCAAGGCTGCTCTTGTCGGCACTGGTAAGACTCATTCCCATCTCGGCAAAAAGCTTCACTGGCCCTTTCTCAATCTCAACCTTTGGAACAGCCTCTAAGCCAGGAGTGCGACGGGCTCTATAAACCGGTAGCGGGTCACCGCTGGCGCTCTTGGTTTCGAAATAGGTATTGTCGGGATTTGCTGCCAGTACAAATTCTGTATTGTAGATCAACTCCTCGATGCTGGCAAAGCGGAAACGTATGTCGGCCTTCTTCCCAATTATCTTGTAGGTAAGGACATAGCAGTTATAGGCAGCGGTATCGTTTTCTAATGACAGAATCTTACCGACATACAACTGCGGCACATCCTCCTTGAATTGCACTTGTGCATGACAAAGCGCTGTATCCATCAGCAGGATTTCGTACGAATCCACTTCAGGGTGTTCGAAGTTGGGGTTGTACTTGTCTGTCTCCTTAGGTGTAAGAAGAGGATCTTGTGCGGTTTCTGTTTTGTCAGCAAAGCGAATCTGCTTGATGTCCTGCCCGCCAAAGGAAACGGTCTGGCCATCAGAGACAAGGGTATAGATATCTTGCTCTGCATCGTATTGGAAGGTCTCTGCCACAGAAGCAGGGTACAGGTGCATGTCACCCTGACAGGTAACAATAACCATCTGGTCTTGAGCCCTCAGCATTGTAGGCATGAGGAACAATGCAGCCGTGAGGACTGTCTGTATTTTTGCGTATATCTTTCTCATGGCTTCACAATTTTAATCGCAGGTTGGTTATCTATCTTCACGATGAAAGTGCCGGAGGATTTCCCGGATATCCTGACGGTGGCCCGTCCATTAGAGGGTACTGCCTGTTGACTGACCTGCTGCCCCGAACTGTCATAGACCCGTATCAGGCTACCGGCTTTCAGTCCTTCGGCCTTAAGGCGTCCGTTGGCATCTACAGCGACTTTGCTTCCGCCGTTCTTGACTATCTTTATGGCATCCTCGTCAGAAGCACTGAATCCTCGGAAATCAGTACGAGGAATGCAGAGTTCGGTATTGCCTGCGCTGATAATGATATTACCGCCTTCCCATAGCAATTCCGGGCGTTCGCTTAATAGCAGCACGTGTCGGGTTCCATCGGCAAGCGTCAGCGTCAAGGTGTTCTGTGCCGACAGCCCTGTTGCGCATAGGACTAATGATAAATAAATAAGAATCCTTTTCATGTGTTTTTATTACCTATGTTTAAAAATTGTTTGTCGATCACCAATAGGCATAACAGGTCTCACTTCCCCTGCCAGCGACCTATGGAAAAGCGAGCGTGAAGGTACAATAAAAAGTTGAAAGTTGAAAGTTTAGAGTTAAAAGTTTTTGGATTTTATGTAAAAATATGTATTTTTGCACACCAAACGTTATAATTATGAAGCACATACCAGGTATATTTCTGTTTTTTCTTAACTTTTCGCTCCTTACACTTTACCCTGTATCAGCGCAACAGTATAAGGTGCGTTCTACCAAATGGAAACAGCTTGAGGTAACAAGCGACTTAGATAAAAAACCTGACTCTCTGGCATTGGCCATCATAGCCCCATACAAGGCTAGTGTAGATAGTGTGATGTCTCCTGTATTGGGAATGAGCCGTGTAGCCATGGTTCCCAAAAGGCCGGAAAGTCTGCTCAGCAACTGGGCGGCAGATGTGTTGGTTGAAGGCAGCACGGCCACGGGACTGCCTGTAGCCGATATGGGACTGGTGAATATAGGCGGTTTGCGCAACAACATGCCGGAAGGCATGGTAACATGCGGCGATATCATCCTTATCTCACCCTTCGAAAATACACTTGTCGTGTTGGAGATGAAAGGGAAGCACATGCTTGAACTCATGCGCAATATAGCTGCTGTAGGAGGCGAGGGAGTAAGCAGCAGCGTAAGAATGGTTATCAGCAAAGACCGTAAACTTATCAGCGCTACCATTAACGGCGAGGAAATCTCCCGAAAACGTACCTATACCGTTGCCACATTAGACTACCTGGCAGAAGGAAACGACAAAATGTTTGCCCTGAAGAAAGCCAGGAAACGCCATGATATTGGTCTGAAAACCCGCGAGGTATTGATGGAAAGTGTAATTAAGCACCGCATCATCGACAGCAAGATAGAAGGTAGAATTGTCATAAGTGATAAATAGCCCCAACCCCTCCCTCTAAGGAGGAGGGGGAGTTTAGAGTTTAGAGTTTAGAGAAAGAACCCCGTGAAAACATGAATCTTATGAAACATACATTGTTTATAATATTATTGCTATTTCCCATAGCGCTTTCGGCTCAGCCGAAAAAGTTCCTTATCGTTCACACCAGTGATACGCATTCATGTATAGAACCGCTTTCTGCTAATTTTACTGTTGCTTCGTTTGCCAACAAGGGCGGATATGTACGACGTATCTCCTTATTTAACCAGTTAAGGGAACAGTATCCGGACGGAATGCTGGCCTTCGATTGCGGTGATTTCTCTCAGGGAAGTGTGTACTACAACCTGTTTAAGGGCGAAGTAGAGGTAAAACTCATGAACATGATGCATTATGATGCCGTAACGATAGGAAACCATGAGTTTGACTTCGGCCTGGAGAATATGGCTCGCATCTTCCGTATGGCAGAATTCCCCATTGTCTGCTGCAATTACGATTTTACGGGAACGCCTTGTGAGGGTTTGGTTAAGCCGTACATTGTGGTTGAACGGGGCGGCAGGAAGATTGGCGTCTTTGGTGTCTGCCCGCAACCCAAGGGACTTATAGTAGGGAAGAACTACGAAGGAATGAAATACACATCTCCGGCTGTAGCAGCTCAACCCGTCATTGACAAACTGCGCAAACAGGAGAAATGTGATGTGGTGGTATGTCTCAGTCACTTAGGATGGGGCGATGCATCGGACCAGGACAAAGGTTTCATCGCCAGAATATCGGGTATTGACGTCCTTCTGGGCGGTCACTCACACACATACTTCAAAGAACCTGCGTATGTAAACGATAAGAAAGGCCATCAGGTAATTGTTGACCACGAAGGCAAAAATGCCTGCTTCGTAGGAACCATCGAAATGGAGGTGGAGTAATCACGTGGTTCAACAAGGCGAAACTGTCGGTTCCGCCGTCCGGAACTGTCGGTTCCTCCGTGCGGAACTGTCGCTTCCACCATGCGGAACTGACAGTTCCACTTAATGTTACTGTTGCGGGACTTGTTGCCAAAATTAAAGAATGCTCCAGCCTTCAGACCCCAGACTTTCATCCGTAAATGGTAAATCGTAATTGGGTAAATGATAAAAAAAGTGATAATTTTAGGTAAAAACAGTAAATTTATGAGATATAAATTATGAATTATAAATTAAAAGTAGTACCTTTGCGCCCGCTTTCCCATAGGTCGCTGGCAGGAGAAGTGTGGCCTGTTATGCCTATTGGTGATCGACAAAACAATTTTTAAACATAAAGCAAAATGGCTGATTTAATTAAAATTGCTGAAGAAGCATTTGCTACAGGCAAGCAGCATCCCTCATTCAAGGCTGGTGACACTGTTACCGTAGCATACAAAATTGTCGAGGGTAACAAGGAGCGTGTTCAGCTCTATCGTGGTGTTGTGATTAAGATCTCAGGTCACGGCGAGAAGAAGCGTTTCACTGTTCGTAAGATGTCTGGTACCGTTGGTGTTGAGCGTATCTTCCCCATCGAGTCTCCCGCCATCGACAGCATTACCGTAAACAAGGTAGGTAAGGTACGTCGCGCTAAGTTGTACTACCTGCGTAACCTCACCGGTAAGAAGGCACGTATCGCTGAAAAGCGTGTTGTCGCTAAGGAAGCAGAATAAGAGACTTCCCTCTCAAAAACAAGAATCAAGAAAGCATCAGGAAAATATTTCCCGATGCTTTTCTTGTTTATAAACAAAAATCCTCATACCTTTGTCGTCGGAATCTTATTAACACATAAACTAATAACACAATGAAACATTTTCTTTCTGCATTGGTACTTACCTGTACCGTTTCACTTCCATCCTTTGCACAGGATATTTTTCTTGAGAATGCAAAATTCCAAGTAGGAGATGATGCCTCATGGGCTGGCGTAAACATTGACGAGAGCGCATGGCGCCAAATCAGTAACACCACAACCTGGACTTCGCAGGGTGTTAAATGCGAGAATGGCTTTGGATGGTACCGTTATCATGTTACTATTCCCAAAAGTATGTTGGACAAGTCCGACCTTAAGGAGACCGTTGACTTTAATATGGGCAAGATAGACGATGCCGATGAGGTATATCTGAACGGTAAGCTTATCGGTAAGACTGGTAAGTTCCCCTCTGATGCAGGCGGCTACCAGAGTCAGTGGAGCAAACCGCGTCTGTATAGTGTAAAGGTAAACAGCGGCCTTATCAAGTGGGATGCCGACAATGTATTGGCAGTAAGAGTTTACAATGCAGGAGATCCGGGCGGTATGTTCCAAGGTCCCATGTGCGTGCGCGTACCTAATACTATTGATAACCTGAGCATCAGCATCAAGGAAGGTAAAGACAAGCAGGGTGCCTTAGCGTGCATAAGTACCCTCAACAGCAGAATTTCTTCTACCAAGAGCGGCGTATTCACTGTTAAGGTTCAAGATCCCGAGTCAGGAAAGGTGCTGACAGAAAAGACACAAAAAGTTTCTGTTAATACGAAGAAGAGCAGTGCTATCAGCCTACCTTACGACAATCATCAGATGGTACGTATCATTGCTACTTTCACAGAGAGCAAGTCAGGTTTGAGTACTACCACACAGTATATCCCCAAGTACATCCTTACTCCTGCTGCTCCTGCAGAGCCTCGCTTCAACACAACTCCTCTCTATGGTGTTCGTCCAGGTTCTCCTATTCATTTCCGCTTCGGCGTGAGTGGCGAGAAGCCTATGAAGATTACTTCTGACGATCTGCCAAACGGTCTTGCCATCAATCCCGATAATGGCGCCCTGAGTGGTAAGTTGGACAAGCCGGGTTCTTATACCTTTACTGTCAAGGCCAAGAATGCCAAGGGCGAACAGACACAGAAGTTCACCATCCGTTGTGGCAGTAAGATTGCCCTTACACCTCCTATGGGTTGGAACAGCTGGAACTGCTGGGGCCTGAGTGTTACACAGGACAAGGTGGTTAGCAGCGCCAAGGCTCTTATCGAGAAAGGTTTGGCCGACTACGGTTATTGCTATATGAATATCGACGACGGTTGGGAAGCTCCCAAGCGTAATGCCGACGGTACCATTGCAGTAAACGAGAAATTCCCCAGCATGAAGCAGTTGGGCGACTGGCTGCATGCCGAGGGTCTGAAATTCGGTATCTATTCTTCACCTGGCGACCTGACCTGTGGCGGTTACTTGGGTTCTATCGATCATGAGTTGCAGGATGCCGAGAGCTACAACAGTTGGGGTATCGACTACCTGAAGTACGACTGGTGCGGTTATGGACGTAAGCATGCCACTGAGCCCGACAGACAGACGGTTGCCAGCTACGTGCGTCCTTACTTGCTGATGGAACGTTGCCTGCGTCAGCAGCCTCGCGACATCTTCTATAGCCTTTGCCAGTATGGTATGGCCGAGGTATGGAAGTGGGGCCATGCTGTTGATGCCAACTCATGGCGTACAACAGGTGATATCACTGATACATGGGAGAGCCTCTATGATATAGGTTTCGGTCAGCAGCCCGACCTCTATCCATACGCACAGCCAGGTCATTGGAATGATCCCGACATGCTGATTGTCGGCAAAGTGGGTTGGAGCAATAACCTGCGTGACAGTCGTCTTACTCCCGATGAGCAATATACGCATATCAGTCTGTGGACTCTTCTTGCCAGCAATATGCTAATCGGTTGCGATATTGCCCAGATGGATGAGTTTACAGTATCTTTGCTCTGTAACCACGAGGTGAATGCCGTAAACCAGGATATTCTGGGTAAGCAGGCACAGCGTGTTGTTTTGGATGGAACCATCCAGATTTGGAGCCGTCCTCTGAGCGATGGCAGCTATGCAGTAGGTATCTTCAATGTAGGTCCGTCAGATACCCGTGTTGATTTTAGGAAGTATTTCAGGGAAATGGGTATCGGTAGCCTCCAGAGTGTTCGCGACCTGTGGCGTCAGAAAGACCTGAGCACAACGGATGTGAACTACTTTATCCCCACACATGGTGTGAAGTATCTGAAGATAAGAAAGTAGGAGCCTTACCAGCCTCTCCCCTAACTTTTCTAAAAGGGTTCCCGTTAACGTTCCCCTCTCCTCGGAGAGGGGTCAGGGGAGAGGCCAAAATAAAATTTTTTTGATGATTTAGTTTCCAGTTTCGCCAAAAAGTTATACCTTTGCGCCGTCTTAACCAAGAATGCGCCTGTGGTGGAATTGGTAGACACGCTAGACTTAGGATCTAGTGCCGCGAGGCGTGTAAGTTCGAGTCTTATCAGGCGTACAAAAAAAGAGGCCGTCGGTTTATCCCAACGGCCTCTTTTTATTCTTAACTTAATAAAGCACCTTCTTACCATTCATAATATAGATGCCCTTCTTTAATTGAGAATTAACTTTTCTTCCAGAGAGGTCATATACGTCTCCCTCCCATTTGGGGGAGGGTTGGAGAGAGGGGCTTATCCCCGTCATCAGCTCACCGGAGAGGCACTTGTCCAAGAGCACTTTCATCCAATGACCTCCCACGACCGAACGGCCGATGAATGCCACGCTATTTCCGCTGTCGGTAAAGAACCAGTCAGAAAGTGGAACACGAGACTTGGTCTCGTTGGCATATCTGTACAAACGATCCATGTGGAGAATGAACTGTGCCTGAGTACCCAGGCAGGCTGTCCACGAAATCCAGTCACTCTTCGAATAAACAGAGCGGTTATCCAGGGGAAGTCCGTATGTCTTTGTCTGTCCGTTATAGTATGTCATCTCCTGCTTGTAAACAGCGTCGGGGAAGAGTTTTGTCTGCCATACCTTATCCCAGACCATATTGTATTTCTGACTCCAGGTGCCAGACCTGTCGAATGCCAGCTTGTAGTGAGCTCCGTCTTTGGCCAGTTTTACCCATTCAGTAGCCATTTCCTGAGCCTTGCCGAAGTAGTAATTATAACTGTCCATATCTCCCTTCTGCTTGCACATCAGTGCAAATCCGGTTACACCCATGATGGCTTTCAGAGAGAGGTTGGCATTGTGTGCCAGATGACCGGCAAAGTCATCGGTACAGAGCTGGTTCTCGGGGTCGAGACCGTTTTCTACCAGATAGTCTGTCCATTTCTTCAGCGTCTTCCAGTACTTGTTGGCCCATGTCATATCATTGTCGATAAGGGTGATGGCAGCAGCCAGAACCACGATATTACCGGATTCCTCGATGGGCATATTACCGGCAAAGCCGCCGTTGGCATCCGGGAAGCGGATGGAATATACCTGATTGTTGGCATGAGGATAGGTGCCCAGGTCGTGGGCAGCAAAGTTGAATCCCCATCGGCTGCTCTCGCAATAGTCCAGGATAGATGTACACATACCCTTCATCAGGTCTGTATTATATATAAGGAATAAGGGAGCGGACGGATAGGTCAGGTCAACGGTGTTCACACAGCCGTTAGAGTTGTTCTCCTTCGAGAAGAAGAGCAGGTTCCCCTTGTTGTCCTGGAAGATCTTATGTGCCGCAATAACATGGCGGTAGCAGCCGGAAAGCAGCTCGGCATACTTGGCATTACCGGCGGCCAGACCGTCATCGTAGATTATCTTATCCTGTGCCTGACAGTCGGCCATAATCTGGTCGTAGCGGTCGTGCAGCTCCTCAAAGGCTGCAAAGATTGTCTTGCCGTTGCGGGCCCAGTAGCCTTTGTAATCGACATCCATATAGCGCATATCCTTCACTTCGTCGTAACCTATCATCATATAGGAATTGGCCTGTAGTACTTTCCCTAAATCCTTGCTGAAGGCCAGCAGGGGCATGTCGGCATCCTCTGAGCTGGACAAAGCAGTTGTGGGTGCCTCCGGCAGTTTGCCTGTCGAGGCAAAGGTGTTGGCAATCTCCGTGCGGTTACCGATTGTTATGTTTCCGTTAATCTCGGGAATGTACAGATAACCCCAGTCGATGCAGATCATGTCGCCGGCTTTGCCCAGTACGTGCTGTGTCTTGGCACCCGACTTGATATAGCGTATGCCGTTTTGTTCAGTGACGGAAGAAACGGTAGCCTGCATGTTGTTGTTAACGGTAAGCTCTGGAGTGGTAGCAAAGAAGAACTGTACATCATGTTCCTCACCGTCGTTGGAGGTTACCTGATAGGAGATGAAGTTGATGGGTGTTGACATCAGATCTACATCGTTCATCAGCATAGGTGCAGTGAAGACAACATCCAGTGTTACCGGTCCGCAGGTGAATTTATAGTATGTATTGGTAGCCAGTACATGACAGTTGGTCTGATTGGCTATCTGCTCGCCTGCTATACTGTAGTACAGACCTATGTCGGCCAAAGCACCACCCGTAGTGTTGTGAACATGGTATGCAATCATGTTTTCTCCTTCGTGTAATACTGCTTTGTCATCGTCTGTAAGTTGATAATTCACATTCTTTACCCATGTCTCGCCTGTCGAGAAAATCCGGCGTCCGTTGATATAACCCTCGCAGACGTCGTCATGCGAATAGATGACGTGCAGGTCACGTTGCAGATCCTCGGCAGTAAGGGTTACTTTGCGGCGGATATAAATATCGGATCCTGTTTTGGTCCAGGGGGTGTTGACGTATGGTTCGCCGTCAGAACCGAAAGCTCCCTGTTGGGTCAGCCATGTTGAGCCGGTATCATCATAATCCTCTTTGGTCCATGTTGTTCCGGAGATAGCTGCTGTACGGACGCGAGCCTCCCAAGGTCCCTGATCTGCCATAGGAGCGATGGCTTCCATGCCGGGGTGGAAACCTAAGATGTTTCGGAACAGACCTACGTCGGCCAAAGCGCCGCCTCGGGTATTGATTACGTGAAATGCAATAACATTATCACCAACGACTAAGGCATCACGTGAGCTGCCTTGCAGGTGGATTTTTACGTTCTGTTTCCAGGTCTCTCCGTTCGTTGCCTCTGCCAGTTTTACACCGTTGATGTAAAGCTCGAAGTTATCGTCGTGGGAATAAACCATCCACAGGTCGGATTTCAGGTCTTCCTCTGTCAGGGTTACATGACGGCGGATGTAGTATTGCGACAGGTCGTTCCAATTAGTATAAACCCCGTCATACTCGTTTTGTGAGCCGAAGGCGCCATAGCCGTTGGTCCATCCGCTTTCGCTGGCATCCTTCTCGTACCAGTTGGAAGCTGCATTCGACCGTTTGATTTTTGCAATCCAGCGGCCTTTGTTTCCCATTGGGGCAATGGCTTCGAGCAATATATCTTTCTGTGAACCCATGAAGCGGTAGTTTGTACCATCTACACGCAGGATACCGTCCATAGCCTTAACAGCTCCTGTCCAGTGCCGGGTGGTTCCGCCTGTTAGTTTGTTGTAAGGCGACCAGAAAGAAATATAGGGGTCGTTAGAAATCAGCGGTACTGAAGGCAGACGCAACTTTGTCTGCTGGTAGGGGGTAAAATAGTCCGGTTGGGCTTGCATGGACAAAAAAGTCATCAATGCAATAAAAAAGGTTAATGTCTTGTTCATTGGGTAGTATTTTAAAGATAATGTTAGTTTTGCGGCGCGAAATTACTGATTTATGAGCAAATAAACAAGTATATCGCCAGCCTTAATGCAAGTAAAATATGATATTTATAAAAAAAATGTCGCGTCGTTTGCAAAAAGTTGCACACAAATTTGCTTTTTGAGTTTATATTTTGCAATTTTGCATGCAAAATACCGAGAACCATTAATTAACTAAAACAAACACAATCATGAAAAAAGTTCTACTATTTATCATTGGTTTGGTAATGGCAACTGTCACTTTTGCCGCTCCCATCGAGGCTACGCCGGTGGATAACATTGCGACGTACACGGGAAATGATCCTTATGTCTATGACCAGACAGCAAGGAAGTACTATGCTCTCAATAATCAAGGTGTTTATGAGGAGTATGGCATTATTACGAAGGTCAACTCCCTAAAGGTTGCTGGTGGCGGTGTTACAGAGATTGAGTACATTGCCACCACTGATGCTACGGGCAAGCCTTATATCAATACGGAATATGTACATACTGCTAACACTCGTATTTTAATGGAATGCGATATTGATGGCAGCAATACGGCTAATTACCAGGCTCCTTTCGGTTCCCGTTCAAACTATGGAACCGATATGTTTGTTTTCTTCTGGCGCTTTGGCGGACAGAATACCGGTTGTTTCGCCCGTAATGCCGAGGTAACAGGATCAGTTGAAATTCCCACGGGAGAAAAGATTCTGGTCAATGCCAGTGGCCTGACCTTGGATGTTTTCAGAGACGGTGAGGCAGAACCCTGTGCTACCATAACTGGTGAAGGTGACTCCAAGGATGGTACTACCCCTATGTACATCTTCGATCTCTGTCACACTAACCATCCCGACAACTCAGCAACTTTCATGAAGCTATATACCTTCAAGATTTTCGAGGGTGAGTTGTTGAAAATGGACCTTGTTCCCGTTGTGGACAGCGAGGGAAGAGGTGGTTTGAAAGATAAAATCACGGGTAAGGTTTTCAATTCAGCTAATGATGCTAACTTTGAGCTCAGCGCTGACGGTCAGGCTATTGCTGAGGAAGCCGGTACCACAGTTTATCCGGGCAAGCTTGTTGTTAACACAAAAGATAACCACGAGTACAAGTGGAATGGCGCATCATGGGAAGACATGGGTGTCGTAACCTCTCAGCCCATCGATATGACAGCATACAAGGATCTGAACAACTGGACTACCAACAACGATCATAAGAATGTATTCGAAGGCAAGATTACCTACGACGAAGCTGCAGGAACCTGCCATCTGGATAACTACGTTGGTACTGGCGGTTGGGAACCTCTTTATTATAAGTTAGAGGGTCTGGAGGCTGGTGCTACCTATACCGTATCATTCAATTTCAGTTGCGAGCAGTGGAAATCATGGAACGAGGGTTCATACGCTTTCCTGCCTTTCTATGTCCGTAACACAGATGCTTTTGACCATGCTTCTGCTCCCAACAATCCGGGTGGTGAAATTCTGGGTATGACACGTTTGCCAAAGGCACAGACAACGAACCAGCCTTATTCATTCGAGTTTACAGCCGACAAGGACTGGGATGTATTGAATATCCAGTTCGGCGTGTGTGACGACGGTGAGCACAATCCTCCCTATTACTTCTATTTCGACCAGCTCACGATAGAGAAGGCTGTCTTCCCTGTTGCGTACGATGAAATCACTTGGACAGACACCGAGAAATATACACCGCTGGCATACATCGAAAGCACATCTGCTGCCCGCGAAAATGTATTTGAATTCCCCTATAAGCCAACTACCGACACAAAGGTGAACGTTAAGTTCCAGACTGAGGTTGAAGGCGGTTGGCGTGCTGTCTTCAGTGCACGTAACGTATATGCCGGAACAGGTATGTCACTCTATATCAATGGTAACGATAATGCACACATCGGCTACTTCACAGGTGGTACAACAGGTAGCGGTGACAACCGCGCTCCTTTCGAACTGGGTAAGGAATACGAGGCTGAATGTACGGTCGGCAACCTGAAACTTAACGATGTGGACTACCCGACAGGTGAGACTGCCTGCAACCCGACAAGCCGTAACTTTTCTATCTTCGCTAATCCCGAGTGGGACAATGCCTTCCATGGCCGTATCTGGTACTTCAGGGTTTCGGAGGGTGACGAAGAGATTTGCAACTATGTTCCTGCCATGCGTCACGATGGTGTATATGGATTCTACGACATTGTGAAGGGCGACTTCGTGCTGCCAAAGAAGGGCTATGACGGATACACCTTCCAGTTGGACGAGAATATGTCTTACGTTTGCTATCTCCCAGAGGAGCGTACCGTATCTGTCGGTGCTACGGCAAAATACCTGCCCACCATCCAGAATCTTGAGGATGTCGCTCTGACATGGAAGTCAGCCGACGAGAACATTGCTACTGTTGCTGCCGACGGAACTGTTACAGGAGTTGCGTTGGGTAAGGTCCAGATTACCTGCACCACAGATGCCGGTGACGGATGGGAGGCAACCTATACCCTGGAAGTGAAGCAGAAGACATCAGACAGCTATCAGTTTGCCGAGGGTGCTGTTTATGGTACGTATGTAGCACCGTTCAATATCTCTAAGCTGCACTCTAAGGTTCAGGCATTTGCTGTCAAAGTCGTAGATGGCGGATTCGCAGAACTGAAAGAGGTGAAGGCAATCCCTGCCGGTGAGGCTGTAGTTCTTAAGGACAACGGCACAGGTCACAAATATACACTCAATATGGCAGAGGGAGCTGTTGAGCCTGTCGCAGACAACGACCTGAAGCCTGCAAACGAGGAGGTGACAGCCGATGGTTCTCAGTTCATCTTGGCTAAGATCGGCGATAAGATTGGATTTGCCAAGGCAACTCCGGGCACAGCGATTGCTGCCGGTAAGGGCTACCTGGAAATCTCTGCTGCTATCAAGGCATTCTATCCCTTCGACGAGGAAGATGCTACTGGCATTGAATCGGTTCAGGGTTCAGGGTTAAAGGTTCAGGGGTATTATGACTTAAGCGGACGTAAGTTAGACTCTAAACTCTCAACACTAAACTCTCAACTGAAAAAGGGCATCTTCATCATTGATGGAAAGAAAATCGTGAAATAATCGCTTCTTCTATTTTGTTGAAATGTTAACTCGTCAACTTGAACATAAATAGAAAATAAAAGTAATTTAGCGATAGCGGGATTTTTCTTCTGTTCAGGCTGAATCTCTTAGAGATTGATGGGGTGACTGTAGGCTTTTGCTAGGAGTTTACTCATGAGCAAAATCATGCAGGCAGGCCATCAGAGACGGAGTCTCAGCCTGAGCAGAAGTGTTTTTAGGGTTTTCTTTTCAAATAAATTGTAGAAGAACCGCCGTAAACGGCAAACAGCTTTAGACCTCAGACGCAAGTTTTTTTTGGGTGTTCCATTTTTTTTGATGATTTAGTTTTCTGTTTCGCCAAAAAGTTATACCTTTGCGCCAACTAAAACACATTATTACGGATAAACTCAAATGAACATTATGAAAAACTTGTCAGTTGCGGCACTACTCTTTGTTGTCACCTCATTGGTAGGACATGCCGCACAGGTTAGGGAAATTGTATCTCCCAACGGGGCATTGCGCGTTCAACTGCAGCAAAGTCCTTTAGGTTGGACAGTTACCAAGAATGGCACCACACTCTACACGATTAAGGATGTCAATATGCAGATTAGCGGAAAGAACTATGCCGGTGCCACTCCTTTCAAGAGTGTAAAGACAAGCTCTTTCCAGGAAACAATCAAGCCCGTTGTTCCTATTAAATACAGCACAGTCGAGAATGTCTATACACAGGCAATCCTCTCTTATGGCAATTATACCGTGGAGATGCGTGTGATGGATAATGCTGTTGCATATCGTTTCGTAACCAAGATTAAGGGTGATGTCGAGGTTCAGGAAGATAACTTCACTATGGTTCCTGCCCAGGGTTATGTTGCTCATCGGCAGACCACCGGAAACTTCAACACCTCCTACGAGGAGGCTTACAGACACGAGACCTTGGAACAGTGGAACCAGAGTGATCGCAAACTCTCTACTATTCCCTGCCTGCTTTCTGGTCCTAACGACACGCAGCTGCTGATGGGCGAAGCTGATGTGGACGACTATCCCCGTCTTTTCCTGCAGCCTACCGCTGAGGGCATTGAAGCCATCTATCCCAAGGCACCTGTCAAGTGGGAGCCCAGAGGTGACCGTAGCGAGAACATTACAGAAGAAGGAAACTATATTGCCAAGACTGCCGGAACCCGTACCTTCCCATGGCGTTATGTGGTCTGCACAGACAGTAAGGGTATCGTGGAGCAGACCGTTACTCTCCAGCTTTCCCGCAAGCCCGTCCTGACAGATACCAGTTGGATTAAGCCTGGTCAGGTAAGCTGGGAATGGTGGAACGGCGCAACTCCTTATGGTCCGGATGTTGACTTTGTGGCCGGCTGTAACTTTGAGACATACAAGTATTTTGCCGATTTTGCATCTAAGTATGGTGTAGAATACATCCTTTTGGATGAAGGATGGGCAAAGAGCACCAGAGATCCTTTTACCGGAAGAGACGACCTCCGTCTGAAGGAGTTGATTCAATATTGTAAGAATAAAGGGGTTGGCGTTATCCTCTGGCTCCCTTGGTTGACCGTAGAGCAGCATTGGGACCTCTTTAAGACCTACGCAGAATGGGGCGTGGCAGGTGTGAAGATCGACTTCATGGATCATGCCGACCAGTGGATGGTGAACTTCTACAAGCGTGTTGTTTCCGAGGCTGCCAAGTATAAGTTGCTGGTTGACCTGCACGGTTCTTTCACGCCTGCCGGTTTGGAATACGAATACCCTAACTTCCTTTCTTACGAGGGTATCCGAGGTTTGGAGCAGATGGGCGGCTGTCGTCCCGAGAATACCACTTATCTGCCTTTCATCCGTAATGCTGTAGGTCCTGCCGACTTCACCCCTGGTGGTACGAACAACATGCAGCCCGACCGTTATCATGCCAGTCGTCCCAATAGCGGTGCTATGGGAACACGCTGTTTCCAGATGGCTCTCTATGTGGTATTAGAGAGTGGCATCCAGATGCTGGCTGATAATCCTACCCGCTACTATCAGAACGACGATTGTACTCGTTATATCGCCTCTGTTCCTACTACATGGGATGAAACCCGTTGTCTGGCTGCCGATGCAGGTAAGTATGTGATTACCGCTAAGCGCAAAGGCAACAAGTGGTTCATCGGCGGTATTTGCAACGGCGATGAGGATTCCCGTACATTCAGCGTTAAGTTGGACTTCCTGGGAGCCGGGAACCATACGCTTACAGGCTATAAGGATGGCGTAAATGCCAACTGGCAGGCTATGCACTATAATAAGGAACAGCGTCAGGTAAGTGCTGCAACTACACTCGACATTAAGATGATGAAGAATGGCGGTTATGCAGCGGTGATTGAGTAAAAGGACCCCCTAACCCCCTTTAGGGGGAATGAAGAGTGAAGGAATTATCGGTTAACGGTTATAGGTTATTGGTTATAGAAAACAGAAACAATAACAAAAAAAGTTATCGTTATCGTTAACGTTATCGTTAAGTTTATCATTCAATGAAAAAGACATTCTTAATATTAGCTTTGGCTTGCGCATCAGTGATAATGTATGCACAGCCGAAGATTGTGGCGCATCGCGGATATTGGCGCACAGACGGAAGTGCACAGAATTCCATTGCCTCGCTGCAGAAGGCAGCAGCCGTCGACTGTTATGGTTCGGAATTTGATGTATGGATTACCGTTGACGGTGTACCTGTTGTTTTCCACGATGCTACCGTCAATGGCATTAGAATCGAGGATGCCACCTATGCAGAACTGATGAATCATCGCTTGGCGAATGGCGAGTTCATCCCTACCCTTCAGCAGTACCTGTTGGAAGGCACACGGATCGAAGACTGCCAGCTGATATTAGAGATTAAGCCTCACAGCACAGCGCAGCGCGATGAACGGATTGTACAGCGTTGTCTGGAGCTGGTCCACATGCTGAAGCTGGAAAAGCGTACCGAGTACATCTCCTTTAGTAAACATGCTTGCGAATATCTTCATGCCCAGGAACCTAAGGCTAAGATTGCCTATCTGAGCGGTGACATATCACCTAAGGATATCAAGGCAATGGGACTGACGGGCATTGACTATCACATGAACGTCTTCAAGAATCATCCTGAGTGGTTGCAGGAGTCACAGCAGTTAGGTGTGGAAGTAAACGTATGGACGGTTGACGGCAAAGAAGCCCTTACCGAGTTTGCCGATATGAAGGGCATAGACCTCATTACCACAAATGATCCTGAGATTCTTCAAACCATTCTCAAAAATAAACAAAACAAAAAATGAAACGTAACCTTTTTTTATTCGCCATCTTTATGATGGGATGCGTTGCAACGTTTGCACAACGCTTGGACATTACCTTGGACGACAACTCGATTGTCTCCTTTGATGTGAACAAAATCAAGAGCATGGAGTTCATGCCTGAATCCGAACCAGGTCAGCTTTCCGGTTTCTGGTATCTTGGCTGGCGTGTGATGAGTTCTTCTACTACCCATTACAATGGTGATGAGAAGTGGGTCTTCAACGGCACCGTCATGAAACTGGTGAAGGCTTCCGGTGATGAAACGGTATATGATTTGGAGTATGCCGACAACAAGCGAAGCTTTAAGGCTGTGCCACGTGAATCAGGTGCTACCGTTACTTATAATATCGTTGCATGCGAAGAGGGACTGCTTGTCTTGAAGTCCGGCACAATTACCCGTCATTTCTATAAGTCAATGGCTGCCGCACACGATGCAACATTCGTTACTCCTTTCCCCAATCGCGAGGAATTTACCGATACGACCAAGGTTTGGGCGCTGAAGAGCAGTTCTTCACATTCCAGCACCAGTCCTATGGGAAACCATTATGCCAAATATGCTGCTGCTACCCAGGCGCAGAAAGAATGGCTGGCCGATCCCAACAACCAGCCTGATCCGAAACTTGCCGATGTAGGAAGTGAGTATGACCGCTGGACAGCCAAGACCATCACGTTGTATCCTCTTAACAATGGCAACCCCACACCGGCTGACGTAAACCAGCATGCCATCGGAGACTGCTGCATGTGTGCTGTGTTTGCATCATTTGCCTATATTTATCCCGACTTCATCAAGAGCATCATTACAAAGGAGGGAACCTCAACGTACATTGTCAAGATGTTCGACCCCAAGGGTAACCCCATTGATGTTGTTGTTGACAATAAGTTGCTGAGTAAAAGCAACGGCGAATGTGCGCAGGTTAGCGGAAAGAACGACAAGTACAACTGGGCAACCATTATGGAGAAAGCTCTCATGAAGTGGCTCACCTGCTTCAAGACCGGAGGCCTCGGAGGTATCGGTACAGAGCATGCCGCTCCCCCATTCACAGGTGATGGCGACAGCTGGGCAATCAGTCCGGGTAAACTGTTCAACGGAGAGCTCACCATGGTAGTCGATTATGCCCTGAAGAACGGTATGATCAGTGTCGGCGGTTTCAATAAGGGCGGTATTATCTGTGGAACACTCGAGACCGTGACGGGCCATGCCTTTACTGTTATGTACACCCGCCAGCCCTCAAAATACTGTTTCTCTATGCGTAACCCATGGGGTATTACCTCTGTTGACGGCGTGCTTGAAATTGCCGACAAGAGAACTACTATGAATACCATCGACTTCCGTCTGGTAATGCCTGGAGCGGCAGCTCCCTACAAGCGTCAGGATCTGGGTGGCTACATTCCTCCCAAGTTCGTAATGGGTAAGAACGACAGACGACTCAGTCCCGAGATGCTGAAGATGTATAATATTGATTCTTACGGACCGGCTATAGAGGAAGAAGACGAAGAATGACAATACTGATTACGGGAGCCAGCGGCTTCATAGGTAGTTATATCGTTCAGGAAGGACTGGACAGAGGGTTCGAGGTTTGGGCCGGTGTTCGCGGCACCAGTAGCCGGGGCTATCTGCAGGACGAACGCATCAGGTTTGCCCAGCTCGACCTCTCCCATCCTGATGCCCTGCTAACCCAACTCCTTCAATACAAGGACGAAATGGGCGGGAATGGCTGGGACTATGTCGTCCATGCCGCAGGAGCCACCAAATGCCTGAACGAAAAGGATTTTTACCGTACCAATACCGATGGCACCCGCAACCTTATTGATGCACTGAGGAACGCAGGCATGATTCCCAAGAGGTTCGTCTTCGTCAGCAGTCTCAGCATCTTCGGCGCCATCCGGGAAAAACCCGTCAGGAAACCTTCCGAAGATAATCCCTGGATTTACAGTCCCATACTTCTTACAGATACACCCAAGCCTAACACCGCCTATGGTAAGAGTAAGTTGAAAGCCGAGGAATACCTGCTCCGACAAAAGGATTTCCCTTACACCATCCTCAGACCGACGGGAGTTTACGGACCACGCGAGAAGGATTACTTCATGATGGCAAAAAGCATCCGGCAGCATATCGACTTTGCTGTAGGCTACAAGCCACAGGAGATCACCTTTGTCTATATGATGGATGTCGTGCAGGCTATATATAAATGTATAGCATCTCCTGCAGCCGAGGGCAAGGCATATTTCCTCAGCGATGGTGAGGTCTATAACAGCCGCAGGTTCAGCGACCTTTTACAGCAGCAACTCGGGAATCCCTGGGTGTTGCACATCAAGGCTCCTCTCTGGCTGTTACGGATAATCTGTGCGGTAAGCACTTGCATCAGTCATTTAACTGGCAAGATGAATGCACTGAATACCGACAAGTTCCATATCCTCAGCCAGCGCAATTGGCAGTGCGACATAGAACCGGCAAAGCGTGATTTCGACTACGAACCGCAATGGAAGTTGGAGCAGGGCGTGGAAAGTACAATTAAATGGTATAAGGAGAACGGATGGATATAATTTCCATACATATTCTGGCATAAAAATCGCAGTAAGAAACATTTTCGGCAAAAAAAATCAAAAAAAAGTAAAATTATCTTTGGAGATTGAGAAAAAATATGTAAGTTTGCATCGTATAATTGTGTTTAGACCTAAAAAGCTAACTATAAACAATAACGAAAACAATTTATAATAACAAATTATTCACTTTAAAAATTTATCTTATGAAAAGAAGATTTTTATTCTTGTTGATGGCGGTTTGTTCATTCGTAGGTGCTAATGCAGCTCTTAACCGCACAAACAACTACTTGCAGGCTGCCAATGCTACAGCAGAGCAGGGTAAGACAGTAGAAGTTGCCTTAACCATGGTGAACAACACAAAGGAAATTGTCAACTGGCAGACCGATCTCGTTCTCCCCGAGGGCATTACATTGGTAAGTGCTGTTGCTGCTGATCGTTGGTCAGAAGCTATTCAGGTAGAAGGTGTTAGATTGTTCTCTGAGACCGAAACTCCTGTTGCTACAGGTCAGGGTGTTGTTGCTAAGTTTACTCTTCAGGTTGCTGCTACAGTAGCTGCTGGCGAGTATGACCTTGCATTGACAGGTATTGTTATGCATACTCCTGATGGAACTGAGATTGCTCAGGTTGAAAACAAGGGCTTTAAGCTGACTGTAACTGAAGCACCAGAAGAAGGCAAGAAGGGTGACCTGAACGGTGACGATTTCGTTGATGCTTCTGATATTCAGGTAGTATTGAACGACATGGCAAATGAAACAAACGATCCCAAGTGCGACCTGAACGGTGACGGTTTCGTTGATGCATCTGATATTCAGGTAATCCTGAACATCATGGCTGAAGGATAATTAACTGAGTAATCATCGATATTAGTTTATTAGGTATCAGAATCTGTAATAAGCGATAATAACATTTAAAGCATAAATTATATGAAAAAGATTCTATCTCTTTTGTTATTTTCTGCCATGGCTCTTTTTGCCAACGCTCAGAATCCCGTTGACTTAAAGGGCGAAGTTAAGGATGGCAGTTTGGTATTTACATTTGTAAACAACAGTGGTAAGACCATTGCCAACTGTAACTTCCAGCTCCAGCTTCCCGAGGGTGTTAGTGTAAAACCAAAAGGTAAGAAGTATGCATACGAAGAGGGCGATGCTACAGAAGGTATGACATTCACTGTTGCTTACAATGCAACAAGTAATAAGTACACCATTACTGTTTACGATGGTGAATTCGACGAGAGCCTTGGTAACACCATTATTTCTCTTCCTTTGGAAGGCGAACTGACAGGTGAGGCAACTGTTAGCAGTATTGCCTTCGGTGATCCCGATGCAAACAACATCTGCCGTCCTGATGCCTTCACAATTAAGTTGGGTGGTGAAGTTTCTACTAATCCAGTTGATTTGTTTGGTAAGGTTGACAACGGTTCATTGGTATTCACATTCAAGAACAACAGTGGTAAGACCATTGCCAACTGTAACTTCCAGCTCCAGCTTCCTGAGGGTGTTTCTGTTAAGCCAAAGGGCAAGAAGTATGCATACGAAGAGGGTGATGCTACTGAAGGTATGACATTCACTGTTGCTTACAATGCAACAAGTAATAAGTACACCATCACTGTTTACGATGGTGAGTTCGACGAGAGCCTTGGTAACACAATTATTTCTCTTCCTTTGGAGGGTACTTTGTCAGGTGTAGCTACAGTTAGCAGCATTGCTTTCGGAGATCCCGATGCAAACAACATCTGCCGTCCTGAGGCCTTCACAATTGACCTGGCTAATGCTATCAACAGCATCTCTGCTGATGAGACAAAGAGCGGTGTTATCTACAACCTCTCTGGCCAGCGCGTAAGCAAGGCTGTTAACGGTATCTTTATCATTGATGGTAAAAAAGTTGCTGTTACAAAGTAAGTAATTTAGTTTATTGACAATAAAAGGCTCGGCATTATGTGTCGGGCCTTTTTTTCGTTTATACTTGTTTCTTCTTATATTTTGTTGAAATGTTGGAATGCCATAAAATCTGAGGAAATTATTTGGTGGGATAAAAAATTATCCCTAAATTTGCACAAAAAGTGAATATATGCCCACTATACTCTTAGCGTTTGGATTACGATTCTACTTCTATTCTGAGGAGCACATGCCTATTCATGTCCATGTGGAAAATGCAGATGGACGTGCAAAGTTCTCGCTTGAACCAGACATCGAACTTGTTAAGAATGAAGGGATAAAGCCAAAAGATTTAAAAAAGGCCAAGGCTCTGTGTGAGACTTTTCAAGAGGAGTTCATAGAGAAGTGGCACGAACACATGGATGATAATGTTGAATAATTATGGCAAAAATTGAAAAACTGTGGTTTGATGCTAATCGCATTTATTTGTTAACAGATGCTGGTGAGACTTTAAGTCGCCCGTTGGAAGCATTTCCTTTATTGAAAGATGCATCCGAATTAGAGCGACTTGATTTCAAGATTGGACGATTTGGTGATGATATACGTTGGGAGCAGTTGGATGAGGACATACATTTATCCAGTTTCTATGATGTCGCTGAACCTAATCCTGATAATGAAGTAGCAAGTATCTTTAACCAATTTCCTCAGATTAATGTATCAGAGATGGCTAAGTATATCGGCATTAACAAAAGCCTTTTAGCCAAGTATATCTATGGTATCAAGAAACCAAGTACAAAGCGAATGCAGGAAATAAAACAAGCATTTCATCTGATGGGCCAGCAATTGATTGCAATCTGACACAACATACCCGAACTCTTGCAGTATTGATTTCAACACTTATTTGTAATTTTGTGTCATGTACAGGTTATCAAATCCTCTTGTCTGGCTGTTCCGCTTCAGGCACAGGTGCGGATATGGAGTTCATTCGCCCTTCGCATTTAAGTTTATTACGGAGGTCCTTTATGAACCGCTGCCCTACTATGCCTACAAGGAGTTGGACAAAGACCTGCTACTGAAAGACCGCTTCAGGGTTCGTAAAATACTGCACCTGCTGCTACGTATCAGTAACTGGGCACAACCCGATGTTGTTGTCTGTCTGACCAAAACATACGCTTCGGTACGCTATTTGCAGGCAGGATGCAGAAAGGCCCGGATAACAGATGGTGTGCCAGAGGGGAAGATTGACCTGTGTTGGATTGACGAGCCAAACGATGAGGTTCTCACTCATCTGAACGAGCATTCAGTAGTCCTGATGAATAACCTGAACAGGCATAAGGAATGGTTCATGCGTCTGCCCTCAGTCATAACCTTCGACCTATATGATGTGGGCATAGCCTTTTTCGATACTAAATATAACAAACAACACTATATAGTTAATTTCTGATGAAAAAATGCAACGTTTATACACGAACAGGCGATCAGGGGCTGACCAGCCTTGTAGGAGGTAAGCGTGTACCTAAAGCCAGCTTACGCTTAGAGAGTTATGGTACCATTGACGAGTTGAACAGCCAGATTGGTCTCCTTCTTACCTACCTTGACAATCCCACCGACTGTGACTGCCTGACAAAAATCCAATGTCAGTTATTTGCCATTGGTAATATCCTGGCTACCGACCCCGAGAGCACTACACCCGGCAAGTGTAAAATTACTGCTGAGGAGATTATCGAGCTGGAACATAATATAGATGTTGCCAACGACGGACTGCCCGGATGGCGCGGATTTACCTTGCCGGGTGGTTGTCGTGCGGCTGCACTGGCGCATGTTTGCCGTACGATATGCCGCAGGGCCGAAAGACTGATTTATGCACTGGATGCGCAGGAGCCTGTTGACAAAAATGTTACTGCTTATATGAATCGTTTAAGCGATTATTTCTATGTTCTGGCCTGTCGCTTGAATTTTTTGGGTGGAACAGAAGAAATTTTATGGCATAAAGGCTGATAATTCCAGAAAAAATTGTAACTTTGCGCTCCCGTAAGAGGAAAAGGTTCTTTGAAGAGCCCATAAGCCTTATAGTTCCAACAGATCCTATGAGACTCATTAGCCCTATAAGACCTAAATAAAAAGGAAAATTAATTTTAATTGTAAGAAATATGTACTGGACATTGGAATTAGCTTCAAAACTGGAGGATGCTCCCTGGCCTGCGACCAAAGAGGAGCTCATTGATTATGCAACACGTAGTGGTGCTCCTCTTGAGGTAATAGAAAATCTCTCTGAGATTGAGGATGAGGGAGATGTCTATGAGAACATCGAAGATATTTGGCCCGATTATCCCACAAAAGAAGACTTCCTTTTCAACGAGGATGAGTATTAGAGGGTTAAATTACTCTTAAATAGCTAAATACCAGCGAGATAAGCAGATAATATTTGTTTGTCTCGCTGGTGTTTTGTAGTTGTTTTGAATTGTTCAGGAATTCCGAACAGTTCAGAGCTTGTTCATTCCTCTTTCGCTAAAAAAACATAAAACTTTACCTGCGAGCATAGCTCTTGTATTGAAAATACCTATATTTGTGGCATAAATTATTGGAAATTATGAAACAGAGAATCCTTGTAATAATTGCAGTTGCTGCGTTCCTGCTTGGCATGGGCGCCTGCACAGATAAGAATGACAGTCCCGTAATCCCCAGCCAGGAGGAGATGGAAAAGAGTCTCATCGGCATGTGGTACGAGGAGTTTGCCTATGAGGACGTGACAGAAGAAGGTAAACCTTTTAATCGCGCCTTGATAGTAGTGGAGGCCAATGCCGACCATACCGGCTACGTCGCTCTGGCAGTTTTTGACGACGAATTTAACGAGCCGCTCAAGATTTACGGTGGTCCGACAGATGCACCGTTCAAATGGCAGGTGACAGCTGAAGGCAATGTCATCCTTACTGACCCGAATACAGGCTCTACCATTGATCAGCTCAGCACACGCAGCGATGCGAATCACGATAACTTTGTAGATATCAATCAGATTAATATGAATTGTGCGTCGGGAAAAGTTGACTTCGCTAATTCATCCCATGAAGGTTCTCTTTCCAAGGCTGAAAAGGGAAAGAATGGCCTGATTCAGGACTGGATGGCAAAATCCACTCTCCCCGAGGCCTGCATTACCGACAGCATCCCTGTGGAGCTTTTGCCCGACTATATGAACTATGTGTTCAATTACCCTTCGGTTGACCCCTTTGGTAAGCCCTGCACACTTAGCGGTACCATAACAGTCAACAAGTCGCTGATAAATGACGATAAGCCCTTCCGTGGCATTCTGCTGTATAACCACTTCACAATCTACGCCACTACGCAGGCTCCTTCGCGTGGAGCTGTTGAATTCCCGACGGGGGCTGCCCTCACAAATTTCATCATCGTAGCTCCCGACTACTATGGCTTCGGTATTACCGAGAAGGAACCGCAGGCTTATTGTATCTCGCGGGCTAACGGACGTGCCTCGCTCGACGCATACTTTGCAGCCAAACGCCTGATAGAAGATCTGAATGTGAAGAAAAGAGGCGACTTCGTTATCGCAGGCTATTCCGAGGGTGGTCAGACCACGATAGGCGTGTTGCGTGAGATTTCAGAACGCCATCCCGAGGTACAGGTGAAACGAGCTTTCGCCGGCGATGGTCCCTACGACATCAACTCGATGTATGATGCCATTACGCAAGGCACCACCGAGATGCCCAGCACCGTCTGCAACGTGCTCTATGCCTACAACCACTTCTTCCGTCTGGGTTACGACATCCACGACTATCTGAAGGATCCCGTAGCCAAAAACTTCGATGAGTGGTTCCTCAGTAAGAAGTATAAGCGCATGGCCCTTGACGAGGAGCTTATCAAGACTAAAACGACAAGTGATTTCTGTACAGATGCCGTCCTCGATAACACCAGCCCCCTGTCACTCAAGTTCAAGGCTGCCTTCAGCGAGGATGCCCTCACCAGTGGCTGGACACCCCGCAGCGACTTCGACGTGATGCTCTTCCACGATACCGAAGACGATGTTGTACCGGTGGAGAACTTCTATGCCATGAGCAAGTTCTTCAGGGACAATGGAATCAAGACGCAGGAGTTTGTCGGTGAGTACAGCTCAGAAACGACTAAGGAGGCTGGCATCACCAACCATGAGGTATCTGCCCTGACCTTCTTCCTCAGGATTATCGAGTGGATAAGGGCAAACTATAAATAACTGAAGTTGTTTGTATTTACGATTTACTATTTGCTGTTTATGGTTCGCTAAATGGTAAATGGTAAATCGTCAAATAGTGAATATTATTATTTGCCTAGTTTTATAACCTCGTTGCACAGTTCACATACCGTGGGACGGTGCGTTATAAAAATCATCGTTTTCTGCGGATAGGCAGCAAACAGGCGACTATACAGCTCATGTTCGGTATCTTCATCGAGCGACGAACTGATTTCGTCTAACAGCATGATATTACCAGGTCTGAGCAACCCGCGTGCAATAGCTATGCGTTGTGCCTGACCTTCGCTCAGACCGCTGCCCCGCTCCCCGCATTCGGCATCCAGACCTTCCGGCAGGTTAAGCACGAAGTCGGCCATTGCCGTATGGAGCACCTGTCGCAGTTCTTCTTCCTTAGCATCAGGTTTGGCCAGCAGAAGGTTGTAGCGGATACTTCCGCTCATCAGCGTGTTGCCCTGGGGAACGAAGACAAAGTTCGACCGGGTACTTTCGCTTACTGCCTGTTTGCTGTCGGCATTGAAGAGGACCATTGTTCCCTGGTCGGGCTTGATGAGTCCCAACAGCAGACGGAACAGAGTTGTCTTGCCGGCTCCCGTATGTCCCATAAGTGCAGTCTTGCTGCCAGGAGCAAACTGATGTGTAAAATGCGAGAGAATCTCGCGGTCGCCCAGCGCATAACGGAAGCTCACATCCTGAATGTCCAAACCCAACAGACCTTCCATCTTGCATCTGTCGTCACGCCGTTCTTCTTCTGCCTCCACGTGTTCCATCTCTTCCAACCTGTCTATGCTGGCCGAAGCCTGGAACATCTGCGGCATCATATTTACCATTTGCAGGATGGGTTGCTGAATCTGTCCCACCAACTGCAGGAACGAAGTCATCACACCAAAGGTGATTATCCCTTCCTTCAGTTGCAGACCTCCCCAGATAAAGGCAATGATGTAACCCATGCTGAAGCTGAGTCCGATAAGCAGGCGGAACAGAACCGTAAACCGGGCGCGATGGTTGATTTTTCCCCTAAGGTCCTGCTGCATGTTTTCCAGCCGTTCCGTCACCCAGTCGCCGCTTTCCAACGATCGCAAGACAGCATTATGTTCCATAGATTCTTGCACCAGCATCTGAATGACGCTCTCCTGCTGACGAATGTCCTGAGTCATCTTGCGGATTTTCCAAGCCACCATCTTGCCTATCATCACAAACACAGGAGTCAGCAGCAGCAGCACCCATGCCAGGCGTTCGTCCATCGCCTGCATCAGCAGGAAGGCACCCGACAGTTGGAACAGAGTAACGCAAAGGTCGGGAATGATAGATGTAGTAGCGCTGCTTACCGTACTGATATCTTTCTGGAGTCGCGAAGAAATATCGCCTGAGTGCAGTTCCTTCTGTTCAAACATCTGTCTGCGGAACAGATGGCAGAAAATGCGCAGGCGGATAGCGGTAGTTTGTATGGCTTCCGCCTTTACGCCCCAGTAGTAGTAAACCTGTCGGCAGATGATGCCGCCAATAACCGTAGCCACGATGTATGCCACCATCAGCACGATATCGGAGTCCGATCCCGTCCTGATAGCCACATCTATGAACTGTTTGCAAAGCCACACCATCAGCAGACCGAGCACCACACGCCCGATTCCCGCCATGATGCGCAGCAGCATATTCATCCTGATGCCCACCGTGTTATGCCACAGCCAAACTACGTACTTCATCTTTTTACGGTTTACAGTTTACGGTTTACAGTTTACGGTTTACGGTTTACAGTTTACGGTTTACAGTTTACGGTTTACGGTTTTTCGCCTCTAACCTCTAACCGCTAACCGCTAACCGCTAACCGCTAATCAATAAGTCCTGCCTCCATCCACCTCGCAGTCAGTTTCTCCGCATCGCTGAGAGCCTGTTCATGACTTACCTCATATACCTCTTCAAGGGCATCGGCAAGTTGCTCAACAGAAAAGTCGCCCAATTCCGTTGCCTTCTTCCACAGCAAAGCTGCTGTATCGTTAACACTTATCAGCTTGCCGAAGTTGATGGTTTCCAAGCCTTCGCCGACAATCACTTTCTCGCCGCACACTTCGCGCAGCACAAATCCTTTCTTTATTTTCATATCTTTTTTTTTAACTTACGTTTATATGGTTTAGAGTTGAGAGTTTAATAAGTTTAAAGGCCAACGGCCAAAAGCTAAATTCTATACTTACTACTCTAAACTATCGAGCGCAGCTCGCAACTGTCTCTAAACTCTAAACTTTAAACTCTACACTATTATACATGCCAATTCAGTTTTACTACTGTTCTCCGATAGACAGCCAGAATCCAGCGTCTTACGGGCAGAATCCTACCCCACATCCGGGCAAAGCGAACCCTGCCCTTTGTATAAAGGTAGCGTTTTTTCCCTTTGGGCGAGATCACATATTCAGCCACAGCAGCCACCTCATCTTTTGTGCAATGCTCCACGCCTCTGATATTTCCGTCGCCCATCAGGCTCACCTGCTCACCGTCAATACCGATTATACGGTGTATCACGTAGTGCGTGCCATTCACCCAGGCCAGCACCACATCCCCCACTTTCAGGGGCGATTGCGGACTCACCAGTTCCACGCTTTCTTTGCCGCCGATGATAAACGGAAGCATGCTGTTGCCTTTCACCGACAGCACCACTCTCCTACCCTCTTGCAGCAAAGCAATAGTCTCCTTAATGACTATATTGTTCGATAGCGTCTTAACAACTGTTTTTTCCATCCTAAGCCTCTCCCCTAACCCCTCTCCGGGGAGAGGGGAATATTAACTCCTAACTTTTATCTATCAACTATTATCTATTATCTCTCAACTCTCAACTGTAATCGGTTAGAGGTTAGCGGTTAGCGGCGAAAAACTGTAAACCGTAAACTCTCTAAACTGCCTCTAAACTCTAAACTCTCAACTCTAAACTCTCAACTATTATCTATTATCTATAAACTCTAAACTCTCAACTCTTTCAACTGCCTCTCAACTCTCAACTCTCAACTGTAATCGGTTAGAGGTTATCGGTTAGCGGTTAGCGGCGAAAAACTGTAAACCGTAAACTGTAAACCGTAAACTGTAAACCGTAAACTTTATAAACTGCCTCTAAACTCTCAACTCTAAACTCTCAACTCTTATCTATTATCTATAAACTCTTATCTCTCAACTCTTTCAACTGACTCTAAACTCTAAACTCTAAACTCTAAACTTTAAAACGAGACGCTCCCGCAGCACAAAACCGCCGCCTCCTCATCAGGCAGACAGTCCAAGTGCCAGACAGAAGCATTCGTAGCCAGCAGATTCTCCGTTTCGTGTAAACCCTCTGCCAGTTTGCTGTCCCAGCGCTTCCCCGATATAGATGCTATCAGAGCAGCGTATGCTTCTATAGGTCTGAAACGGCGGATAACATTCTTGGGAGCCTGACTCAGGTCCACAATAGCCCCTAACGGATAGCTTACGTTCCGGTAGCAGGGAGTCTTGCCGCTCCACGGAGAACCATACACATAGATCGACCCGTCGTCCAGATAGCGAACCACAGGGTTGTCGTCGTTAACCAGTTCTGTTCCTTCTATGTATTTTAGCCACAGGCTCGAGTGAGTACTCTTCCCCGTTCCGCTCTTACCTAAGAACATATATGCCCTACCCTTGTAGCTTACCACCGAAGAGTGGAAAAGAGCCGTATGTTTGTCCGAGGTAGCCAAGGCATACATAACCATCAGCGCATTGTTTATACCGAACGGATTGTTCCTTTCGGCAAACACCTCGGCGCGTTTATAGTCGGTACTGCACACCATCACGCTCATCAGTCTGTTATGCAGGAAAAACTGATAGCAAGGTTTCTCTCCCAAATGTCCTGCCAGGATATGCTGACCCTCGTCCTCCTGCTTCCATTCCAGTTCGAAACCGTTTGTTTCCAATGGTTCAGAGCAAATCTGAATACGGAACAGCACATTCTCGGTAGGGTCAGTCACAAACGGGTCGTATTGCCTCAGGTTAAGCATCACATTTTCGTTACCGCCCATTTCCAGGGCAAACACATGTTCTGCTACCTTATAATATATCTCTTTCATCATTTCATTCATTTTGGGTTACAAAGTTACGATTAAGCGAGCGGAATACAAAATAAAATTGCTTTTATTTTTATTCCCGAGCGAAAGTAAGTTCGGCGATAGCCAATGTTACGATTAAGCGAGCGTAATACAAAATAAATTCATATATATTATTATTCCCGAGCGAAAGTAATTTCGAGCCCTTCCCTTACTTTTTCTTTTTCCCGTTGAACAAATGTTTTCCCCTTAGGAGTTAATTTCCGTTTCAAACTTTGGTATCTACATTCCAAACTTTGGGATGCATGTTGCAAACTTTGGAATGTACGTTCCAAACTTTGAAATAGAAAAATCCCACCGAAAAGAAAACTTTTTCCTCGTGTCCAAGAATAAAAAAGCTCGTTCCCGTGCTTCTTTTTCTCTCTAATTGAAATGTGGGAAAAAAACGGCCCACCAGTAAATTCCTGTGTCAGACTTACTGCTTCATGTTTAAACCAAAACGGTTCTTCTGTTGAAATGTTAGAAAGAAAACAGAGAAAAAAGTTTACGGTTTACCGTTTACCGTTTACAGTTTAGAGGAGCAGGTTTGAAGTACTGTTTTACTCCGCCAGTGGCGGCACTATCTACTGTTTAAACTGTCTCTCAACTTTAAACTATCAACTCTCAACTTTCTCTCTT
>CADCIP010000024.1 GCA_902801485.1 uncultured Bacteroidales bacterium
TGCCTCTTGCAACAGCGATGACAATGTGGAGAGGAGGCTGACGACCAATCAAAAAGAGAGGTATGCACAGAATATTTCGGGCGAATATTCTGGTGAGTATATCATTGTCTATAAGGACAAGGATTGCACAGACATGACGGACGAGAAGGGGCGACACATAATAACAAAAGCCCATGAAGCAACATTCGGTGACGTGCAACTTGATGTGTCCGACTACAAGATGCAGCATGTATTCTTTCAAGACTTCCCCGTATCACTGATTTCAAAGGTCGTGGATGCGGACGAAGAACTGAGCCAGGCACTTGCCGAAACCTCCCCGCAGGCCATCACAGCCCGTTATGGCTTCGACTATGATACGGACTATTCGCACATCAAATGGGCTTTCATCCCCAACGTCATGCTGCTGAACTTGAACTACGTCGGTGCCGACCACCACATTCGCTTGGAGTTTAACAACAACAGCCAGTATTACACATTTACGAAGGACGAACTGCAACAGCCAAAAGCGTTCCGTTCACTTGCCGAAAACGGCATCACCCTGCAACTGGAAGCTATCTACGACGGCTCCACTCTCATACAGCGCTTCGGCTATGAGAAAGGGAACTATATGCATATTATCTTTAAGACAAAATAATATAAAAATACAAATTTATATGGTCGTATCAAAGAAATCTCTTGGAGTAATCGTCCTGTTGTTTATACCTTGTTTCGCTGCTGGACAAAACTGCGTGGACAGTACAACGGTCAAGCAAGACAGCATAGCCATTAGTCTACACTCTATATTCCAGCGGGATGTTATGTGCAATTACGATATCATTAGAAAAGACAGTAGTCAACAGCAGTATAGACTATCTTTTGTCCGCAAAGAGCAAGGACTGACACGAGGCATAAGTCCTAATGCTGTAAAAAAGCAGAAGTTCGATCCATATAAGAAGAAATTTACCGATATGCGGATAATGGAAGCTATAGGCTCGCACATAAGCAGATAAGCTAAACTCCAATTTATCGGACTGCTACCATATAACAGCTGCCTATCTCGATATCCCTTGTTGGAACTTCTGTATGCGACCATCGTATCTGCCATCAGCAATGTCGTGGACTTCATGGTCTGCACGTCTGAGTTCGTTGGCATTGAACCTGCCTCAATTGGAAAACTTGAAATAACACCATCCCTTTCCCCCTTACCGGCGAGAGGGATATTTCGTTTTGGCGATATGGTGTCAGGCGTTTCATTTCAGTAATTTTATGAGAGGGCTACCTGCGAGGACAAAATACTGATTCTTTTTCATGTTTTTAAGTTGATTGATTATTTATTGTTTGTTCATTTCTCAAACTTAGATTTGCCTGGTAGGATTTCTTCCAAGCGATTCTATTCACTACAAATAACAAGTGATGCGACTTAGTATTTTGGCGTATGTATTTCCAGAAATTTTATGTAGGAACCTGCAACGGAAACTCGTTCGTTTACAGAAGCTTTAATAGGTAGTATTACCTGTTTCAGTTTTGGGCAGCGATAAAACATGTCGGGGCAGAAAGAGTTCTTTTCTGTATAAGCAGAAAGGATATAACTGTCCCCTTTGCGTTTTAGCCTGTGCCCCTTGAAACGTATTGGCCTCATTGGTATGAATTCCCCATGTTTCACGCGATTCAAATTGTCTTCGAATAAACAGATTCCCGTTCGTTTGTTAGAGCTTGGCTCATTACTCTTTCCCATTATATAATAGGGATCATCGTATCCGCCTGAATATGCCCTCTCACGATAGGGAACCTGATATGGTGAAGGTGACAAATATCTGCCTTGGCTGCTAGGATACAACTTATTCTGATATGGGGTACCCCAACCCCTATTCTTGTTGACTTCACGTTCATAGAAAAACCTTTTATCACCAGGGAAATTAACAGATTTTTTCCTTACAGAATACGCCCAAAGCATAATTTCCTTTTCGGCATCCTCAATCTGCAAATAAGGGTCCTTGCTTGCAACTATACTGACACCAGAGAGGTCGAGTTTCTCCAAACAACCGTTCTCTCCTGCCATGTTCCTTAGTGTTATGATATCTGCCGAGTTTATCTGGCCAATAATCCTGAGTTGCGAACATGTATCCTTCTGCTCTTGTGTTAGCAACGATTCCAAAGTGCCGGCTGTTTCTACATTTATACATGTTATTTCCACCGGAAACACTGCTCCTTCCGGCTGTGCAGTAACAAAAAGACAGGAAAGGATATAAGCAATAATAAAAATAATCTGTTTCATAGGCATTTCATCGTTCATTCAACTCTCATTACTGTGCACGAACTAAGGACAATGACAAACAGCAGGAAAAAATACGTTTTAACGGTATTAATCATATTTGCATAATCTTTGGTGGCAAAATTACAACTTTTCACCCAATCTCACAAGAAAAAGCGGTAAAAACAATTATTTGATAGAATTTCGGAATAACAGACTGTTCTTTAAGTGAGATTATAGGCGGTTCTGTCCGTGAGGCAAGCTATGATAAGTTGATGGCCGAGATAGAGCGCCGTCAGATGGATATGACCCACTTGTGGTGGTATCTTGATACCCGCAAGTACGGAAGTTGTCCGCATGCAGGCTTCGGCCTCGGTTTCGAGCGTCTGATACTCTTCGTAACCGGTATGCAGAACATCCGCGACGTCATTCCTTTCCCCCGCACACCCAAGAATGCAGAGTTTTAATCTGCATTCAGATAATTATACAGCGGACATAGCCCCAAGGGTTATGTCCGCTGTGTTTTTATGGTATCGTTAAGGTTAGGATATCCGTAATTCCGCAAAAAACATCCCATTTTCTTTGTACATATTATATTATTGCATATTTTTGCATAAGAATAAACAGGGTTATTAAGAACGATGAAACGAGTATCACTTGTCATTTTCCTACTTTTAACAAGCATTTTCGCCCTTCCTTTGAAGAATGGGGAACACTTTGTTGCTCCCATACCTTTCGGAAACGGTACCGTCACCATGAACTTTCATACAGGACTGGTTCCAGGTTATGGATGGTACTCCTCAGTCGGTTCACAAGAGTACAACAAGCCTGCTGTCGATTCCAGGTTAGAAGGAGAATTAATCATTCCCGATGCCGTCACCTATCTGGGCATTAATATGGAAGTCTTGTGGATATCACGAGGTTCCTTCCAGTCCTGCCCCAAACTCACAAAGATTCATTTGCCGGCAAAAGTAAAGTCCATTTCCAATCTGGCTTTCCAGGGTTGCAGTTCGCTGCGCGAGATAACCATCCCGGTATGCTGCGAGGTTATTTATCCACGTGCCTTTATCGGATGCACGGCACTCAGGCGGGTTACATTCCTGTCAGACCTTCCTCCCAAGAGCTACAACAACGATACATTCGACGAGGTAACTTACTCCACAGCAACACTTGTTGTTCCAGCCCAGTCTTCAGAAGAATATCTGAAAAATCCCATAAGTTATCGCTTCCGTTTCCATGCAGAAACCCTTCCCATTTATAAAGACAATTAACCGTGAGTACAAAAGAACCATCCAATAACATCAATCTTGATAATTCCTTCTCCGGCTTTGCCGAAGAAGATGTCGAGCATGTCAGTCGTAAGTTCACAGAAGTGAGCCTTCTGAAGGAAACGGCAACCCACCAGCTTTTCAAGTCCAAGCATTTTGGCCGATGGTATCTTTTAAAGGCTCTATGCCCCCATCTCCGTAAGAGCGAGTTCCATCGCCAGATGCTACGTAAGGAAATGGAGATCCTTATGCAGTTGCAACATCCCGGTATCGTGGGTTGTTCGGGTATGGAGTATATAGCAGATTACACAGACAGTCAGGGCGAGACTATATCCATAGGCGAATGCATTGTTCTCGAATTTATCGATGGTCAGCCACTTTCCGAGTTGCTTAGTTCCTCCCCTCGATATGGCTGGAAGGGTGTTGTCTCCGAGCTTCTCGATGCCCTCGACTATATGCATGCTGCCGGTATCACGCATCGCGACCTGAAGCCTTCCAACATCATGCTTACCCACAACGGACAGCATGTAAAAATCATCGATTTCTCTCTGGCCGACACCAACAGTCATGCGATACTGAAACACCCCTCTGGTACCCGTCGGTATATGGCACCAGAGCAGGAAACCATGTCTACCCCCGATGTCCGCAACGATATATATTCGCTGGGTGTTATCCTTAGCGAATTACCGCTTAAAGGTTTCTGGCCTGCTATTGCCCGTCGCTGCAACTCCCCATCGAGGAGCGTTATGCCAACATTGCCGCCCTACAGGCTGATGTAGAACGGCGTTCACGTCGTGCCACCTTTTTACGCTGGACTGCCGCATCTCTGGTCTCCCTTCTTCTTCTTTCCGTTATATTTGGTTCGGTATGGAACATCTATAAGGAACAGAACCGCATTCCGCGCCTTACGGCAAAGGCTATGGAACAACTGGAGGACAGTATCACTGCTACCCAACTTACCCAACATATAGATACGCTTACCGATTGGCGTTATCTCGACCCGCAGGTAAACGAGAAGATTCTCAGCGTAAATGCTTTCATCTACGAATATGCCGCTACGCAGTTACCCGAATGTTCCGAACACGAGCGTACTAACATCATGTACCAGATGCTCGAGCATTGGCAACACTGGCACGACCATATAGTCTGTCGCGCCAAATTTCTAATCCCCAAAAGAAAAGCTAAAGATTAAAGTCTATTCTTCAATTTTAAAACGGATGCCATCCTTTTTTCCCACAACGTATACCATTTGCGGGCGCCCTTCGTGTATCAGGCTGCTCATGTAAAGAGGTTCGCCTTCAATAAAAACATCACATACGAATGTATCGCCCACACTGAGTTTCGTATGCTCAGCTTCTTTCACCTCGAAGCAACCGTCTTTCCTTAGTTCAGCCACACACCGGCGGTCAGGCTGCCATGTCAGTTCCACCCGCTGTCCTATCTGTATGTCCGTCGTTCTAAGATGGCGGGCCATCACCTCATCGCTTTGTGGCTCATCCGAAGATGCCGGAGCCCAGTTGCAGAATGTCACATAATCGGCATAGCCCAGATAACGGGCCAACACATCCAAGGTGGTCTGTCGTGTGGCAACTCCCTTTCTATAGCCCCATATACGCATAAGCGTGGAAGAACTTACAAGTTCCTTCACCCTTGCCTCTATTTTCTCCGAGAGCCACTCAAAGTCCATTGGAGTCCGCAGCTGTTTGCCAGCCTTCTGCTCCACCGCCTCACACAGTTTCCTATATTCTTGTTGCATATACCTTATTATAATTATGTTGCAAATATACAAGAAAATCCCACAAGTACCTAACCGGATGTAAAAAAGTAGCATTTAATTCCTATATTCATAAAATGACATAGAAATGACATTATTGTTCTTAGCATAAAGGCGTATTTTTGTGCACTAGATATAATACCATTTTAGTTCAATCTAAATTTTTTTAAGTCACAATAATGGAAACAAATTCATTTTTATTACCAAAGAATAGTAGTAATCATGACATTTCTAATATACCTATATTTGGCACGTATAAGAATAGAGAAGACCAACTAACAGTAGCATTGCTTCACATCATTAAAGTTGGTGGTGAAGAGTTGCTCCAAGAAATTGTTGGACTAGCTGGCATTGATTTGCAAACGGCAGAAATGCAAGTGACCACGCAAGTATCCTTTGTACCAGATGATAAGGATAAAAAAGAACGTGGTTGTCGCGTTGATGGTTTTATTTTCCATGAATGCGGATACCGCCTTTATATGGAAACAAAAATTACATGTAATGCAATCAACGTTGAACAATTGACTAGTTATCGTAAAATATCCGTGGGTTGTATGCAGAAAATAATTCTATATGTAACCCCAGACGAAAAACGGCCGAAAGAATTAGACCAAAACGAGGCGTGGGTAAACTGGGAACTTCTGTTAGATTTGCTGAAAGAATACATTGCAGATGAACCAAGCGATTCATTATTGAAGGTCTACGTGGAGAACATAATTATGCTTTACAATCTAATAGTAAGTTCCAAGATTATAAAGAAAATAAAGAAAAATCATACCCAATCCGATGAAGAATATGAAACAGAACTGTTAAAGTGGGCACAGAAAAAAACTACAAAACCAAAATCTCAATTATGGGGCGATGAGGATGCAAATGTACTTATTGTAGGCGGAAAATGGGGAGAACCTGTAGCACTCAAGTATGGTTTCTATGCATGTCAGCCAGGACGTACATTTCTTTCAACACGCTATTTGGCATTTTATCACAGGAATCGTATCAAGTACCTATTTCAGATAGAAGAAGCCCCTCATGATGTTGAAACAATTGAAGGGCTCGGCATATCCTCTAGCTATTTTTCTGAGAAAGAGCCCAACTACGAAAATTATTCCTCTGAGCAAAAACGTCGTAAATTCTTTAAACTTCAACTCGTCTATATTTTTCAAGTTCCAATTAAAAACAACACATTAAGTAAAACTGGAAAAAGGACGGCTTATACCCAAAATCAAAGATATACCACTATAGGAAAGATGTTAACAGCATCCACTACTTCGGATTTGTAAATATACTTAAGTTTAATCAAGTCAATATAGTATCATGAAACAGCAAACAAAAACAATGACAATTAGGATTATTATTGCAATGATGATGTTGCAGTTTTTTGTAAATGAAGCCGTTGCGCAATATGTCATCGGACAAAAATTCACTGTTTCGAATGGCATGAAATACATAATGGCGAATAATCAATCCGGCTACTATACGATGAATGTGGAAGTAACAAACGTAAAACCAAATAATGAGTATGAGGTGAAAATTTATTCTGATGCTTATCTCAAACGGCCTGGAACAGAATCTGTAGTAAATCGCTTTGAAATACCACAAATAGTTTACAAAAATGGGGACTCTTTCACTGTTACTTCTGTTGGAAAACTAAAGAGTAGTACAGAAGCCTATACAGCACCTAACGTAACTGTCACATCAATCGATTTACCACCAACAGTAGCTGTTATTGATGAGTATGCATTTGCCAGCTATGAATCTTTAACTCAAGTGACGGGGGCACATAATTTGAGGACAATCAGAAATTCTGCTTTTGCTAGATGTAGTAAATTAGAATCTTTGCCTGATGTTGCAGATTTGGCATTTGTAGAAGAAATAGAAGATTATGCCTTTTATTTTTGCGATAATTTTCACATAGCTAATTTGACAAGTATAAAGAAACTTGGGAAAGGTTCTTTCTCAGTCAGATCTGGTTCTAATTATGGACTAAGCACATTGGTGTTGGGTGATCAATTGGCCGGTTCTATTCCAGAGGACTGTTTTAACAATAATAAACTACTCACTTCCGTTGAGATTCCGGCAGGTGTTAACAGTATTGAGAAAAATGCTTTCTCTTCTTGTTCAAATCTAAAAACAATTACAGTACATGCAACAATTCCTCCGACATTAGATAACCAATTTCAACGTGGTTCGACAATCTACGTTCCTTTTGGCTGCAAGAACTTATATAGTACCGCAGATGGATGGAAAGAATACAATATCGTGGAATTTGGAAGGATTGATGTCACAGGAATCTCGCTTAGCCAAGGGACACTCAATTTTACCGCAGCAGGGCAAACAGCCACACTTACTGCCATAGTTGCACCATCAAATGCCACTAACAAGAGTATCACGTGGACTAGTAGTAACAGATCTGTTGCTACAGTTGATGCTAACGGTAATGTAACGGCAGTCGCTAATGGTACTACAACTGTCACTGCTAGAACTAATGATGGGAGCAATCTAAGTGCTACTTGTAGCGTCACCGTCGATATTTCAGAACTGAGTGGTTTCAGCAATTACAAACTTTACACACTGGCATGCAAACGTGGCGGCTTAGTTATGAATGATAATGGTACAGGTTTGGCTGCAGGACAGAAAAGAACAGATGCGCCTGAGGTAGACAAGCGTTTTGCAATCATCACTTATAATGGTGGATATTACTTATACAGCCCGACTGTGAAGAAGTTTTTGCTTGCAGATGGGAGTTTCGTGAACGGGTTGGGTTCACCCATTACTTTTGACAATAGTCATCCCGATGGCAACTACATGTATATGCTGACTACTCAGGACACAGAAGGCACCACTTTATTTTTCAACAACAACGGTGATATTGTCATCTGTGACTGGTGGACTCCCGATGACGGCAACCGTTGGCTCATAGAACCCGTTTCTGACTTTGATCCGACCGAGGCTCTGACAATTGCTTCCAATCAGGTCTATAAAGTAACATATGAGGTGCTGTATAAAGGCAACGTGGTCGCTACTGCAACAGAAGAAGTGCCCAAAGGCTCTGTTTTGCCCTCACCACCGGCTTCGCTATCAAACAATTTTGTCTCTCTTACGAAGTTCGGTACTCATCCCACTACTATAACAAAGAATGAAACTATCCAATTTACAGCAACGTGGGACGGACCATTCGAATTCTCGGAAAGCGTAGATAACGCCAAGTGGTATAATATGCATATTTACAGTGGTTGGTACGTAGGTAAGCAAGCGAGTGAGCCTTATTATCCCATTGCGAATGCGGGTGATGCACTAAACACGAAAGAATATCAATGGGCCTTTGGTGGTGATCCTTATCATATAAAAGTATATAACCGTACTTCTGGATTTGCAGAGACATTAACCAAAGATGGTGAGAATGTTGTGATGAGAATAGGTGACTATTCATGGGACATACTGCCTAATAATGATGGATTCGTACTGAGAGAAATGGGCACATCATACAATTGTATCAATCAATATACAGGCGGAGGTGGACCATTAAAGACTTGGAATCATTATGATTGTCCAACAAACGTCGCCTCTACATTCCGAGTTGAAGAAGTTCAACAGATAAACGATGTAGTTGTGGTCACAGATATCTCACAATTGGATAATGCTATTTACATCGAACAGTTTGCAGCAAAAGTTGGTGAGAATACGCAAATGGAGATTTGCTTGAAGAATGCAGAAGCAGCTACAGCCTACGTATTTGATTTGGTGTTGCCGGAAGGTATCACTGTAGCAACGAACGACAAGGGTAAATACATTGACGAATTGTCAGACCGCCACGACGACCATACGCGTACCATTAATTATAAAGGTGAAAACATTTATAGTCTTTCCACTCTTTCTGGTAACTCGGAAGAACTAACGGGTAATGATGGCGCTATACGCTTAGTTACAATAGCGGTTTCCGATAACATGGCTGAAGGCAATTACGCCATAGATATCAAGAACGCCTCATATTCTAAGCCCGATGGCACATTGGTATCACTCCCAGATGTCAGAGCAGTTGTAACGGTTGAGGATTATGTGCTTGGCGATGTTAACGGCAATGGAGGCGTTGACATTGGTGATGCAGTAAGTATTGTAAACTACCTGGTTGGTAAGGATTCGTCCAACTTCGTAGCTAAGGCTGCAGATACCAACAAGAACGAGCAGATAGACATCGGTGATGCTGTAACTATTGTTAACCTGCTTGTAGGAAAAATTACCAGCCTTACTCGTGAATTAAATATCAACTGGGACGATAAGAATCCGGAATAAAAACATCAAAAACAATAGGAAATAATCAAAAACAATAATTGTATGAAAAAGATTTTTGTATTTATCAGTCTGCTACTTTCTTTTGCAAGTAGCACGTATGCTGACGATGCGTTCAGCGTAGACAACGTCACTCTTCCCAAGAACGAGGAGGCTGACGTAGTAGTAAAATTCTCCTTGGACAATGGTAGCACCTGCTCAGGATATACCTTTTGGTTACAAGTGCCTGAGCAACTGGCATTCGTGACGTATGTAAAGAATGAAAAGACATACGTGACTTATACTGCAGGCGACTGCTATGATGATACTCCTACTATTACTCCCAACATTGATGAAGGCTACCTTAAGGTTGGCTGTCTGACAGCAAACAGCGACCCAATCATTGGCCAGACAGGAACACTGGTGACTTTCCGACTGAAGGTGGTAGGAGAAGTAAATGTTGGTGATGTGCTGAATGGAAAGTTGATAAAAGGCACTATCTCAGCCGAAAACGGAACGGTACACAATGTTTCTGATGCCAACTTCACCATTACTATCGCTGAGCCAACAGAAACTCGTACTATCCTTGATGAGAATTCCACAACTGCGCCAACAGCTGCATCAAACGTGGATATTCGTGTAAAGAGAACTATTAATGCTAATTCCTGGAGTACAATCTGTCTGCCTTTCGCTATGACAGAGGCACAGACAAAAGAAGTATTCGGCAATGACGTGCAGTTGGCTGACTTCACAGGGTATGAGACTACAGAGGATGCTGACGAGAATATTGTAGGCATTACGGTCAATTTCTCAAATGTGACAGCGTTAGAGGCTAATCATCCGTATATCATCAAAGTGTCTTCACCTGTGACAGAGTTCACCTTGGACAACGTAGAAGTCGATCCAGAAGAAGAACCGACAAATGCTGTCATAAAACGTACAAAGAAACAGTGGAGCGAGATGATTGGAACATATGTGGCAGAAACGGAAATTGAAGCACAGATGTTATTTATTAGCGGAGGTAACTTCTGGTATTCTGCGGGTTCAACAAAGATGAAAGGATATCGTGCCTACTTTGATTTCTATGATGTATTGACAGAAGTAGAAAATGCAGGCGTAAAAATGTTTGTTAATATTGATGGTGAAGAAGAAACGGGAATAGAAAACGTTAACGTTAACGATAACCCCAACGGTACAATATTCGACCTGAGCGGACGCAAGTTAGATAAGACACCTCAGAAGGGTGTGTACATTGTGAATGGAAAGAAAATACTACACTAAAGGTTCAAGAAGTTTAAGGAGTTCAAAAAGTTCAAGAAGTTTAAGGAGTTTAAGAGTTAATTATTAATTAAAAACGTAACGCAATGAAAAAGATATATAATTCTCCACAAACTATCGTGGTAAAGATACAACAGAGTTTACCCCTTGCTACCAGCGGTGTAAGAGGTGGTGATCCATACGACATAGATTATGGTGGCGTTGATAATGACGGAAGTATTATTCCGGAAACAAAACATTACAATGTATGGGATGACGAATGGTAATCTCCTTACTGTCCTCTCACCATATATAAGAAGGTAGTATTCTGTATCCGCGGTACCGGAATTTTATGGTATCCGCGGATACTTTTTCTTTTTGCGGTACATCTTTGAAGGAAAGCAATACCCATGATTAGGTTCTTCTTCACTTTTGTTGATAAAAACAACTTGTCAACTTGTCATCTAAATGGTAAACGGTAAACTGTAAACGGTAAACGTGAGGGTTTTCGGGGTTTTCTTTCAATTTTCCACATTTCAACAAAATTGACGAAGAACCATGTCATTTCGATAAAAACCTTTGGTTTTCTTTGTGCGTATTATAATAATCGTTATTTTTGCAAAGAGTAATAATCACAATAAAACAAAAGCTATTTGAAATATGGAGAGTGACAACGAGAAACTGAAGAAACTGTCTGATTTGGCTGGCAAGATGAAAGATGAATACGTGGAAAAGGCCAAAAAGGGCGACGAACATGCCATGAGCCGTGCTGGTGAAATGACGATGCTTCAGCATTGGGCTGAAAAGGTGAGGAATTGTGACCATACTTACGAATGGAAAGATGGCAGACGCGTCTGCTCAAAGTGCGGTCTTGAGGACCCAGACTCTCTGTCGATAGAAGAAAAGTGGGCTGAAGCATGGAGTTAACTTTAGAGATTAGAAGTTGTGCCCAAAGCGGATAAAGGGTTTATTATTGACAAGAGAAGAGTTAAGAGCAAGTAATTGATATTAAAGTATTTAATTATAGATTATGGATAATAAATGGTTGGAAGACTGGGAAAGAAATAACATAAACGGTCGAATCGCAGCTAGGATTAAAGAAATAGCTAAAGACAAAAAAGAAAAGGTCTATGCGAATGAATATGATCGGAATGGCTTTGTATATCAAGGTAGGCGAATTAGTGTCGGATTAATAGTAAGTGGAGTAAAAGTAGGGGATATTCCCGGCGACGACTACTACTGCTACGTCGTTGAATTGGGAGATTTGACAGTCTGCGACGATTTCCGCCAAGCTCTATTTGACTTGCAATCGGAAGAGCATAACTCTATGCAGATTTCTGAATACATTAGTTTTAGCGACTGCGTGAAAGTATTGGGTGAGAAGTATCAGGGTATTTTAAGTGCCCTCGCAGAGATTGAACAATCCCAGGATGTCATCGAAAAGGAAACATACTGCAATATTATCTCAAGAATCACCGGCAAACTTAATCTTCGTATGCAAGATTTTACTATAGCCATTAGAGATAATTGGGAATTATGGTTACATGCCTCAGACCTTATGTCAAAAAGATCTGTCTACCTGAAAGAGCCTTCCTTCATCGAGGAGATGGATAGGATAAAAGAATACTTTGATGAAAACCTTACCATGATTAAGCAATGGATTCAAGATGCCATCATCGCAAAGAAGAATGATATATAAAGTAATTGTTAGTTATGCTTTTTTGTAAATCATTAGGTAATCTGGAGATTGACTACGACAAGAAAGAAGTCAGAGCTGGCGGAAGAAGAATTAGCTTCGGTCAGATAAGTCATTATGAGTATAATCATGAGAAGACGGAATATGGCGACTACGATCCACAGGATAGCGACGCGCGCGAACATTTACTGCACCAGAAGGAAATAATGAGGGTCTGCGGCAAATGCGTTGAACTGCCGCCAAACTATCACCCGTTTTCCATAACGCCAGGTTTTGATGAAGTAGTATTACAACTCTGGTTCAATTATTATCAAGGTGAAGAACTTAAGCAGTCTTCTTTGGACTTTACGCAGAACGACGCCCTTAAAGCAAGGAATAAACTGAAGCCGCTCATCGAACAATTGAGAGAGAGAAGAGCCTCTGATGATTTCAATATGTTTATCGGCGAAGAACATCTCAGAATTGGAAATATTGCTTCCCTCAATGTCCCGATGAAAGATTTCAACATACAAGAAGCAGACCTTCCGATATTTGGCCCCTGTTCTGTTCATGCGTACGGAAAAGAAGTAGTAACACATATTAATTTGTCAACAGAACGGAAACTGAGCGAGGAGGAAATGCTGCCCATGCTCGAATATATGAAGAAAAGCATGCCTGTGGAATCTTATTATGAAGACAACGGCTACGGCGTTATGCCAAAGCCGCATGAGATTAACCTGTTCTGGGAACTTCCGCAGGGTAAGGTCAAAATGAGTTGGGACGGATTCAACTATACACGTGGAGATGAACCAAACCAACCAAGAGGTGATGGAATGGATTACGTAAGAATCGAACTATGGGATTGTGTGGTATTACAGCAGACAAGAGACGAAGCATACTACAGATCGTTAGTAGATTAGAAATTGAATCCGAAGGGATTCTGCCATATATTGTTATTATGCTAACTTTGCAATGGGAATAATAAGAAACAGGATGTTGAATACATGATTATTACGATACATAAATTTGATATTATGAAGAAATTATATTTTTTTATGTGTGCTGTTGTGATGAGTATAACAGTAGCAAAGGCTCAGCAAGCCGTAGCCGTGCTGACGCATGAGGGAACAAGTAAGACTTTTAGTGGCTATAATGCGCTCCAGAATGCCTATAAGGAGGCAGCACATGGCGACCTGATAACGCTGTCGAGCGGAACGTTCGGCGCTGTTGAAACAATAGAGAAGGCGGTGAAGATTCGTGGTGCTGGTATGGAGGCTGATACCGTATATCATACTTCACCTACTATCCTTGTGGGAGATATAACTCTGAATATTCAAGATGCAGGAGACAATCATTTCCGACTTGAAGGGATATATAACAACAATGTGATTTATTACATGAAAGACCAGTCCGCACCAGAGTTTATCAAATGTAGATTGAACACAATTACAACAGGAAATTATGAGGAACTAGGTCAAACTTACTACGGGAAAGTAATAAATGCAATGATATTTCACAGCAGAATATTAGGGTATATTGCGTGTACTGAAGGTAGTACAATCACTTGTATCAATAGTCACATCAAAAATCCTTATTGTTATCATGAGACTTCTTCTGTTTTTGTTTTACAAAATTGTGTTATTACAGGTGGAAATTGGAGTGATGATATAAGACTTTATGGTTCAACTCTAACAAATTGTGTTATGGCTCCGATTTATACGTATCATACAACTCTAAATGATAAAACAATATTTAACAACTGTTTATTAAAATCAAACTTGTTACCTGATAAGACTAAAAATACATATCAGTCTTTTGATAATGTCTTAGCAGTATTTAAAACTTATAACGGTGAACATGGCCAAGATCATGATGCAGAGGATTTTATGTTAAATGATGAGTACAATTCCAAGTATGGCATGTATTCTGGCGACTTCCCTTACAGCCCTCGTTTGTCAGGCCCGCATATCCAACTGATGGAGGTAGCTCCGCGGACATCGGATGCTGGTACGCTGAACGTGAGAATCAAGGTAGAGAATACCATAGAATAACCCCAAAAAACATCGACTATGATCATACGACGATGTATCATTAGTCTGTTGGCATTGCTACTATGGCAAGGTGCAGTTATGGCCGTTCCAGCATGGCCTAGCGTGACACAAGCACGTCAACCTGACGGTACTACGCTGAACATCCGTCTTCACGGCGACGAATACTTGCACTACTGCACTACTGCCGACGGCTACACCATCATCAGAAACGCCCAAGGCTACTATGTCTATGCTGAGGAACTGGCCAACGGAGAGCTAGCTGCAACTAATCGTGTGGCCCACGATGCAGCTCAGCGTACGGAAGAAGAACAGACTTGGTTACAGAGCAGGACGAAATATCAGAAGCCCAAAATGAGCGAAAAGAGCACTCGCATGAGGATAGCTGAGGGCAGGCGTCGCAGTCAGGCAATGGCTTCCCGTCGTGCTTTAGCCCGCAATCGTGCTCCACGATATGACTACAAGAATTTCCGTGGACTGATTCTTCTTGTTGAATACAAGGATCGTCCTTTCTCAAGTAACGAATATGCTGATATCCTTGACAAGATGGTAAACAGCGAGAACTACACCGGTTACGACGATTCAGAATACGGAGTGTATTCAGGTAGTGTGCGTGATTATTTTTCTGATAACTCCAATCATTTGTTCACACCGCATTTCGAAGTGGTAGGGCCTATCCCCATCGACTTCAGTCAATATGATGCCAATAGTAATTCGTCAACCGATTTCTATAAGCTGGCTCAGGCTGCCATCACCGATGCCGATTTATATGTAGACTTCAGCAAGTTTGACGGCGATGGGGACGGTAAGGTGGATTTGGTGTATTTCATCTTTTCTGGCATCAGTGCCCACTATGTTGACAATGACAAACGTCTTTTGTGGCCACACGCCTACGCACTTTCGCCCAATGGGAAGATAGAATGTGATGGTGTGGAGATTGACCGTTATGCCTGTTCTACCGAACTGCTTGGCGAAAACGAAAACTATGTTTATGAAGGCATAGGTACTATATGTCATGAGTTCAGCCATGTGTTAGGACTCCCCGACCTCTACGATTCTGATGAAGAAGAAAGTGGCGGAAAGAGCAATGACCCAAGCGACTGGAGCCTGATGGCTTCCGGTGGTCACCTGAACTATGGTCGCACCCCTGCCGGTCTTGGCCTGTTTGAACGCTGGGTGATGGGCTTTGCAACCCCCGAGACCATCACGGAAACTGGCACCTATCAGATTCAGCCCGTAGGCACGAGCAACAGTGGCTATCGCATGAATTCGGCCGTAGATGGTGAATTCTTCCTGATGGAGTACAGGCATCCCATCTATAAATGGGACAAGTACCTGCCTGGACAGGGCATGTTGGTATATCGTGTCGACTCAACCGACGTAGCTCCATGGAATGAGAACAAAGTGAATGCAGACCCAGAGCACAACTGTTATGAATTAATACGTGCAGGTGGAGGGCAAGGTGCTACCAGCAGCGATCCCTTCCCTGGCGCCTTTAAAGTTACAAAGCTGGGCAACAAGACAGAACCTGCCAACCTGCTATCGCATTCTGGTATAGAGTCACCCTTTGAACTCTTCAAGATTGCAGAATATGGCAGTGTTATTGCTTTCGATGTGGTTGAGCCTAAACAGGAGGAGGATGATAATCCCGACGACCCCCAACAGCCGGATGGCTATGGTATGAAATACTGGTTTGACGACCAAAAGGAACTTGCAGGACAGATTGAGAACTATAACGCAGCATTCAGCTTGGATGTGTCTATGTTGAGCGATGGTGTACATGCTCTACATGTGGCTCCTTACGACCTGAGTGATGGCATATATCTGGAATTGCCTGCTCAAACCTACTACTTCATCAAGCAACCCATGATGAAGAACAGCAGCAAAACTGACTACATCTTTTACATAGATGGAGAGTTGAAAGGACGTATGTCTAGTAATTTGGGCGACTTGTACGAGACCAACATACCTATGCAGGATGTGGAAGAAGGACTACACCTGCTGACAACCTTGGTGAAAGCTCCAGGCGAAGCTTCAACGATGCTGACGAATAACTATTTCCTGCGCGTGCCTACTGCAGAAGACCTGGGTAGCGTGCGCTTGACATGCAGAGTGGATAACGGAGCTTTTGTCACCTTACAACATGGCTTTGTAGGTGACAGTCTGAACTATGAGTTGGATGTAAAAGATCTGGAACCTGGACTGCACAGGTTGACGTGGCAATTGACCAGCAACAGCAGTGGACTGAACACACCGGCACAGACCGCATTCTTTATAGTAGACCCCAAGTTAAGTGGTTATGAGTACTGGCTGAACGACGATTTCTCCACTCTGAAACGCGTGGAAAGATTGGCAACCAACAACGCCTATGAAGTAGCAGGAGAACTGAAGTTGCAATCAATGCCCATACGTAGCAGTAAATTCCACTTTACGATGGAGAATAACAAGCCTATGGTGTATGCCATTAACGACCTGACAGTACGGTTCTTCGACAATGGAGGCGGCATGACCGACAGCACCATGCAATATATAGATGTAACGACCCGCGAGGCTGTCATGAAGGCAACACTTTTAGAACTGAACGAACCCACTACGGTCATAGTCCCTGACGCAGGAAAAATCAAGTGGTTCCGCCTAGAAGCCTATCGTGGCGATGGTATCCGCTTGCAGGCCAGTCGTCCTTGTGCCATGCAATTGTTCGCACCTGACGGTGAGGAAATATACCACGTTAGTGGCGATGCCGCCAAGGTTATTGCTGGTACAAATGGTTTGCTAACGGGCACTTACTATGTGGCTGTGCATGACATCAGTGACACGAACGAAAGTCGCGAAATAACTGTGACCTACTACCCGGGAGCCAGTATCTTAACAGAACAGCCCATGGCGTCATTGGCAGACAGTACAATGGTATACCGCCATGCTCCGGTGACGCTGACTTGCAATACGCCCAATGCTGTCATCTGGTATTCTACTGATGGCACAGAGCCTTCACTTGAGAGCGAGACCACTCACCGTTATGACGGAAATCCTATCAGAATTGAGGGTAAAACGCTGATTCGCGCCATTGCCACTTGCAACAATATGTTAGTGAGCGATGAAGCTACCTATCACTATAATACATATAAAACTAATCTGCGATGGGACTTTTCTAAGCGTTGGCAGTGGATATCTCACAACATGGCAGACGATATGGATCCAAATGAACTTTACGACTATGTTGAGTACATGCAAAGTGAAACGCAGGAGGTAAGCATCATCAATGGTCAGCCTGTTGTTGGTAGCATGGATCCATTGACTGCGATGGCCTCTTACAAGGTTAAGTCTGTCTCGCCTGCTATTGTAGAACGAAAGTTAGACCAGATTGATCCTGCTATAACCTCAATGGAGTTACACAAGGGATGGAACTGGATAGGCTATCCCATTGGACATAGCCAAACGCTTGACGAGGCCTTTGGTAATCAGGCCCGTGAGGGTGACATTATCAGTGGACAGCTGGGTTATGCTATTTTCGAGAATGGTCAGTGGTCTGGTACATTGATGACCCTCGATAACGGACGTGGCTATTTGCTGATGTCAAAGAGCAACCGTGTACTGACATTCCGTGATGTAGGAAAAACGACTACCGAGCCCCAAAAAGAGCCGTTCGAAGACAGAGAAGGACTGAAAGTCGATATATATGCATATCCTGTCACAATGAATATCACGGCACAATTGTATGTCGGTAATGAACGTCAGGATGACGGTTTTGCCATAGGAGCATTCTGTGGTGACGAGTGTCGTGGTGTGGCAGAACTGATAGACGGACGCTACTATCTGACCGTTTACGGCAACGACGAGGATGCTATCACACTAAAGGCTGTCAAAGCACATACCTTGGAATTACTCGACATTTCAGAGACATTCCAACTAACTCAAGAGGCTTACGGTTCACGCGTCAGTCCGTTGCGTCTTAGCACAGACTTCCCAACTGTGGTAACCGTCACAAACATCACGCGCGAATATGGTGAGCAAAATCCTGAATTGGCCTACACGATAGATGGCGCAGCCTTGCGAGGCATACCGCAGTTGTCGTGCGAGGCCGACCAACAGTCGGCAGTAGGTGAGTATCCTATCGTTATAGACAAGGGTTCTGTAGAGAATATGAATGTTACTTACGTGGGTGGTACACTAACAGTCACTAAGGCCCCGCTGACAGTTTATGTAGACGACTACTCTCGCTTGGAGGGTGAGGAAAATCCTATCTTTACCATCCTGTACGATGGATTTAAGAATGGTGAGACACCAGACGTTCTGATAGAGGCTCCTACAGTTACTACAGATGCTAAAACAGGAAGTCCAATGGGAGAGTACGACATCATTGTTAGTGGCGGTGATGCTCAGAACTATGAGTTTATTTATGTCAATGGTAAATTGACGGTCACAATGTCTGATGATGTTGCTGAGATTATAGCCTCAGGAAGATTTAATGTATATACATTGAGAGGCCAGTATGTGGCTAAGGATGTTTCCTCCCTAAAGGAACTTTCGCCGGGTATTTATATTCTCCGACCAATTGATGGCCGTTTGGATAATAAAAAGATTATAAAGGTCATAGTGAAGTGATTTATGACTATACAGTTAGTAATGTAATGCTTTTTTCCTACAAAGGATAAGATTGTGTAGAGGGAACGAGTCGTTCAGATAATCCCTTACCCCTATAAAGTCCTATCTGAATGAGTCGTGGAGATAAGGGGAATGAAGCAAAGGTTAAAGGATGAGGAACAGGATCACCAGCGCTGTTCACTACGCTCGTCACTGGTACCCATAGTATTCTTGCCCGCTATGATACTGAAGCGATAGATGAGGGTGAACAGACCGTACTGGTAAATATCGTTGGTACGCGTATCACTACGGCTGAACTCTGATACCCAACGGCTGATGTTGCTCTGCTGGCCTAAGATATCGAAGAACTCTGCCTTTATCGTCAGCGCCTTTCCTTTTAGGAAGGAATGAGCCAGAGAAGCGTTCCATATCATCTCGGTGGTATTCATGTCATCACGGGAATAACCTCTTCGGCACTGTACTCCATAGTCTGTTGACAACTTGGTACCCCAAGGCATGGTCCATTCTACACGCGGACCGTACGAGAAGCGGTAGGTATTGTTATTACCGGTGTCGGTAACATTATTCTTGGTGTACTGATAATTCAGTGAGCCACGCATACCGGCATCTATCCAGTCGTTGCGATACGAGAACTGCAAAGTACCGCTGGTGCGCAGGTTATGGGTTACGGAGGTGATGTCCAGGTCATCGTCCTGCTGGGCAGTGACATTATTAAAGAAACCTACATTATGGTTATAATTGATGTGGGCATCTAAACTCAGGAAGAAACGTTTTTTCTTGCCCAAAGCAGTATTAAAGCCTGCACCAGTTCCACCACCCCAGTTGCCGTTGATATTCATCGGCTTAGTGGTTCGGATACCTGTTACAGGATCGTAAGTAGTCTTGTTGCTGATACCATTGTGAGTGATATTGGCATAGAGGTAACTCCAAAGTCCCTGTTGCTTTTCGGCATCATAGGTATTGAAGTGTCCGTTCAGGTTATGCGTGAAGGATGGCTTCAGCTCCGGGTTACCACGCGAAATGTTCAGCGGGTCGGAGTCGTCGGTAATATCCAAAAGGTTGGTCATACTGGGCTGACTGGTACGTCCGTTATAACGGAAATCCAAGTTGGTCTGCTTCGAGAAGTTATACTTGAAGTACATTCGGGGAGCCATATTGAAGACGTTGCGAACAACCTCAGGATACTCTTGCCCCATATACTTGTAGTTCAATTTTGTGCGCTGGGGCAAGGCATCTACACCGATGTTGAAGTTGTACTTCTCGCGGACACGACGGAACTGCAAGCTGATGTTATGATTGTAGTTGCGATACTCCGAGAACTGGCTCAATGCTACAGTATCGCGCAGTTCCCATCCTTCCAGTTCCATCATTAGGAGGGCATCTTCTATCTCATAGTGATTATCTTCGATGTAACTGGCGAGAGTCTGATAGGCATCCGAGTCATAAACGTATGCCTTGCGGTCGTTACGGTTATAGCTGTAATTATACCGATAGTTGATTTGTATGTAGGTACGGTCGGCAATGGGTTCGCTATAAGTGAACTGACCGCCTATGTTGTAATTCAACGAAGGTGTGTTGTAGTAACGGTTGTTACGGTCGTTCTGGATGTTGACGGTATCCTTACGGTAGAAAATGTTGGCAGCAGAGAGCTGTTGGCTACGCCCCTGGGAGAAACCGCCGAATGTCCTGACGGTGATGTTACGTCCTTTATTATTAAGCTTACGGTTGTACTGTAACCATCCATTAACCCAAGCATTATGATTGTTGCTGTTGTTATGGCTGTTATTGGTGTTGACCGTATCAACCAGATTCAACTCTTCAAAAACATCGTAGTTAACAGACGAATTATGTCCATAACCGTAGCCCTTGGTATAGCCGAAGTTGGGACGGAACATGACATTGGTCATGGTATCCGGTTTCCATTCCAACCGGATATTTCCATCGAAGTTGTGATTGCCATTCAGCGTAGCACTAATCGAATTGGACAATTTTCCTCGTGCGGCCACAAAGTTTTCCGACTCGGAGACATTCTCCACGTCCGACCCACGGTAACGGTAATTGACGCTTCCGCCCACCTCCAGTTTCTCTTTCTTTATGGTGAAATTGGAACCTATCTCTTTGGTGTTATGAAGACCGCTGTTGCCGCCCCATCCCCAACGTTCGGGTGTATTACGGATGCTACCCAGTATGGTAAAGTTGTTATCGTCCCAGAAGCGGTTGGCCATTACGCGGTTGTTGTAGCGACGTTGTGTTCCGTAGCCGGCATTCGCATTTCCAAACCATCCCTGTTTCATACCTTTCTTGACGGAGAGATCTAACACGGTCTCTTCTTCTCCGTCATCGATTCCTGTGATACGGGTAAGGTCGCTCTTTCGTTCATACGACTTGATTTTCTCGATCATCTCGACAGGGATATTCTTCATGGCAATATCCTTATCGTTCAGGAAGAACTCTTTCCCGTCAACAAGTATCTTGGTAACTTCTTTTCCGTTGATGGTTATCTTTCCGTCATCGTCTATCTTGGCTCCGGGAAGGAGTTTCACCAGCGCCTCCAACGTAGAACCTTCCTGAACACGATAGGCTGTAGGGTCATAGACCAAGGAGTCACCGTCCATACGGACCTTGAGCGCCGTACCGGTTATGGTGGTTTCCTGCATCAGTTTGGCATCGGACTGAAGGGTGATGAAACCCAGATTATTATCGCCCTTATGCACTTCGGTTAAATCCATAAAACGCGTAATATATCCGATACAGCTGACCTTTAACGAAAGACGTTTTCCGTGCTTGGGTTCCTTAATGTCCACCAAGCGGAAAACGCCCATCGAATCGGTGTATATTCCATCAACCATTGAGCTGTCTGGCAGCAACATAAAACGTACGGTTGCTGCCATAACAGGCTCGTTGGTTTCCTTTTCTATAATGGTTCCAGACAAATTTATCTTGCTCTGGGCAAATGTCTGGGATATGGCAAAACAAGCAGCAAGAGCCACTAAGGTTCTGTACACATTCATTAGGTGTTTAAGAATTGGATGCTCTTATTTACTTGGTTGGAGACTTCATACCAACTACAAGACGGTTGCCGCTCTTGAATATCTTCTGAGCCAGCTCCTTGAGGTCGGCTGTGGTGATGCTCTGAACCATCTCGTCGTAACCTGTTACATAGTCTTTCTTTAAGCGGGTAAGAGTAACCATCTGATTCATCCAGTATCCGTTCTTCTTCAGGTTCTCGGCATGAGAGCGAACCATATATTCCTTTATCTTCTGCAGATAATCCTCGGAAGGACCTTCGCTGCAAACCTTCTCTACACCATCGTAAACAACCTTCATCATGCGATCCATCTTGTCGGGCGCTGTGGGCAACTGAATCTGTACAACGGCAATCTCCTCGGGGTAATCGGTAAGAGATGCACTGACGGGAACGCCATAAGCACCGCCTTCATCCTCACGAACGGTCTCTGTATAGAGCATAGACATTGCCTGTTCCAGCATATCGACCATAATATCGTTTCGCAAGTTCTCCTTTAAAGGTGCGTGATATACAAAGTTTACCGTTGCATTGGGGGTATCCTGCTCCTTATCGAAGATGCAGGTACGTTCACCCTTAGTAAGGCGACGGTCGATAACCTCGAACTTCTCAGCCTTCTTGCTTACAGGCAATGCGCCTAAGTACTTAGCCAACATAGGAGCTACGGAGTCAGCATTCAGGTCGCCTACGAAATAGAAGTCGAAGTCGGCGGCATTGGCAAAACGCTCTTTGTAGATTTCCAGTACACGGTCGTAGGAAATCTTCTCGATATCCTCTGTACGCATACGCCTAGCACGGACATTGTTGTTATACAGAATGCTTGCGACACTATCGCGAAGAGCTGTCTGGGGATTCAGGTCCTGATTCTTCAGGGCATCCTGCAAACGGGCCATGGTACTCTGGAAAGCTTCATCATCGCGATGAGGAGCGGTAAAACAGAGATAGGTGAGTTGCAGAAGAGTTTCGAAATCCTTCTTCACACAGTTACCGTTCAGGCTCTCGACACGGTCGCCGACAGTGGGATCGACGGAAGCCTGAATACCAGAAAGCTTCTTGCTCAACTGGGTAGCAGTGAAGGTTCCCCAACCGCCCAAGCTTACCATCCCGGCATTACCGGAACAGAAATACTCATCGTTGGGATAAAGGCTATTACCACCCCAGCTTACAGCTTTCATAGAAATCTGATTGGGTGCATAATCTGTCTGCTTTACGCGTACCTTTATGCCATTGCTGAGCGTAATCAGCTTAGAACCGAACACATCATCCTTTATGCTCTTAACCTTTGTCTTTGAAGAAAGTTCAGGAACCAAAGGATCTGTATTCACCTCTTCCTTAAAGACCTCGATTTCCTCAGCATCCACATCGGCCAGCGTTTTCAGGATTTCCTCCTTTGTAGGATACTGCAGGCCTTCCTTTTCAGGCATAAAGAGGGCAATCGCTCTGTTCTTGTCTGAAATCAACTCGGTGAATGCCTGATTGACAGCCTCAATAGGCAGCAGAGGAATGATGGTCTTCATATTCTGATGCTTCCACTCAATACCGGGAGCAGGCTCGTTATCCAGGAAATAACGCACACACTCATTAACATAAGCAGTATTCTGCACCTTGTCACGAGCCTCGTACTGAGCATCCAGGCGCGACAGGTACTCCTGCTTGAAGCGCTCAAATTCAGCCTCGGTGAATCCACCGCGCTTAGCACGCAGCAACTCGCGGTAAACCGATGCTATGGCATTCAGATACTGTCCTTCCTTCATAACAATCGTAGCATTCACACTCTCCTTGGACTTGGCCACCAGATACTCACCGAAATCTATGCCGGCATAAACAAATGGGCAATCGGGCTTCTGTGACAATTCCTCCAGACGCTCTTCAAACATGCCAGAGATAGCACCTTCCATAAACTGCAGGAAGAGGTAGGGCATCGTACTCTTGACTTCGCGAGGAGTAGCATCGTGCTTGAACATAAGAAGAGCGTAGGCAGCTGTCTGCTCCTTATCTTTCTGGATAGAAGCCAAAGGCTCTTCGTTATCGGGCACAGGGATAACCTCGCGCTTGGCAGCATCAGCGGCAGCGGGAGCGATGTCGGCAAACATATCCTTTATCTTCTGCTCAATCTCGTCGGGGTTAACATCGCCCACAATAACAAGCCCCTGAAGGTCGGGACGATACCAACGACGGTAGTAAGAACGCAAATCATCGTAAGGGAAGTTCATGACGATGTCCATGGTACCAATGGGCATACGGTCGGCATAGCGACTGCCAACAAACAGATCCTTGAAGGCTGCCTCCTGCATACGCATCATGGCAGAACGGCGCATACGCCACTCTTCGTTGATAACGCCACGCTCCTTGTCTATCTCCTTATCTTCGAGCAAAAGGTCGTGGCTCCAGTCGTGCAGAATCAGCAAGCAAGAGTCTATCGCACCAGCTGTCTCTACATTCACATTATTAATATTATATACTGTCTCATCGAAAGAAGTGTAGGCATTCAGGTTCTCACCGAACTTAACACCTATGCGCTCCAGATACTGCTTCAAGGCATCACCGGGGAAGTGAGTTGTTCCGTTGAAACACATGTGCTCCAAGAAGTGAGCTAAACCGCGCTGGTTCTCTTCCTCCTGAATAGAGCCCACCTTCTGGGCAATATAGAAGTCGCAACGTTTCTCGGGCCACTCGTTATGGCGAATGTAATAAGTAAGACCGTTAGGCAAAACGCCAACCTTAACAGCTGGGTCAAGGGGTACATTAGGCATCTGCTGTGCATAAATGCCCATCACTGTTGCAAGCAAAGCAACGACGATAATAAGGAATCTCTTTTTCATATTATTAAAATTAAATGTCTCTCAATTTTTAAACGGTTAGCGGTTAGCGAAAACTCTAAACTCTAAACTCTCAACTCTAAACTCTCACTCCCTCATCCTCCATTTACTGTTTTGGAATATCATTGGCAGGCCCACCTGCTCATGAACACTGTCGGCAAAGACCATATCCAGAAAGACGTAGGCCGTAGAATCTGTTGTGTAAAGGCTGTCGGAAAGGGCTTCAACCCGCACTACTCCACCCTTCCTGGCAAGTTCTTTCGCAGCCTGTGCAACAACACTTTGCATCTGTCGGCTGTAATCCTCGGAAAAAGATGGGGAATCTGCTATTCCCTCGACAAACTGCTTAGCATCACCTTGTATAAAAAACGTATAGTAACGCTGAGCAGCCTGTTGTGCCGACTCGTGCGAGAAGGTATCTGAGTCAGTCTTTGTGCAAGCAAAGAAGAGGAAAGGGAGAAGAAGAAGTACCATCCCTGCCCCCCTTTGGGGGGAGTGCCTTAATGATTGATTATATATTTGGAGCCTATCCACTTTAAACTTCTTAAACTGTCCCTCACTCCCCCAAGGGGGAGACGGAGGGGGCTTTTACTTTTGTCTCACAAACACATTAATAGGCGTACCGTTAAAGTTCCAGCGCTCGCGGATCTTATTCTCGAGGAAACGCCGATAAGGTTCCTTTACGTACTGGGGCAAGTTGGCATAGAACACAAAAGTCGGAACATGTGTCTCCGGAACCTGCATGCAGTATTTTATCTTTATGTACTTACCCTTCATGGATGGTGGCGGATAGGCCTCAATCAGGGGAAGCATCTCTTCGTTCAACTTAGCTGTGGAAACACGACGGCAACGGTTCTGGTAAACATCCTTTGCTGTTTCCAGCACCTTAAAGATACGCTGCTTGGTAAGTGCAGAGGCAAAGATAATAGGGAAATCAACAAAGGGAGCCATACGGTCGCGAATAGCATCTTCCATTGTTTTCATCACCTTTGTTTCCTTATCAGGTACCAAGTCCCATTTATTCACCACAACCACCAGATTCTTCTGGTTCTTCTGTATTATCTGAAAGATATTCAGGTCCTGGCTCTCTATACCGCGTGTTGCATCTATCATGAGGATGCAAACATCGCTGTTCTCTATGGCACGGATGGAGCGCATAACACTATAGAACTCCAAGTCCTCTGTTACCTTATTCTTTCTGCGGATTCCGGCTGTATCAACCAGATAGAAGTCGAATCCGAACTTATCGTATCGGGTGTAAATGCTGTCGCGAGTGGTTCCCGCTATATCAGTCACAATATTACGGTCCTCACCAATAAAGGCGTTTATGAGTGAACTCTTGCCTGCATTGGGACGACCGACAACAGCAAAGCGAGGGATATTCTCATCGGGCAGTTCGTTACCTTCCTTGGGGAAAAGACTGACTACAAGGTCGAGCAAATCACCCGTTCCACCTCCAGTAGCAGCAGAGATGCACTGAGGATCGCCTAAGCCCAAAGAATAAAATTCGGCTGAGAGATAAGTCTCGTTATTATCGGTCTTGTTGCACACCAACACAACAGGCTTCTTGGTCCGACGAAGAATACCGGCTACGGCCTCATCCAAGTCTGTCACACCATTATGAATATCAACAAGGAAGAGAATCACGTCAGCTTCGTCCGTGGCAAGCGTTACCTGCTTGCGGATTTCTTCCTCAAAAATGTCGTCGCTGTTCACGACCCATCCGCCTGTATCTATGACAGAAAACTCTCTTTGTCCCCATTCACACTTGCCGTACTGGCGGTCACGCGTGGTACCGGCCTCATCACTCACAATAGCGTGACGGGTTTGTGTAAGTCGGTTGAAAAGGGTACTCTTTCCCACATTGGGACGTCCCACTATAGCTACAATATTGCTCATAACTTCTAATTTGGCTGCAAAATTACGACTAAGTGAGTGATTTTCCAAATATATTTGAGAAAATCCGAACGTAAGTAATTTAGAAACGTAGTTTCAAAGTTACGAATAAGCATTAGATAAACGAAATAAAATAACTTTTTTATTTCCTTATCCAAGCAGAAGTATGTTTAAAATCTAAATAGAGAATCTCCGTAACAACGTCACGCCATAACCTTCATGACAAACAGCAATGGATTTCCCCCAAAGGAACCGGCAGATAACGGTTTTTGTCCATACACGCAACCACAGAGGAAAACTGCTAAGATTCCAACGCCAACAATATATTTCAGTTTCTTCAGTTTAAATTCTGTCGTCAGATCCAAAAACCTGATTAACAAGGCATTCGAACTCCTTATAAGCGAAAGTATCGCGAAGTTCACTTAACGATGCGGCTAACCCACGATAATGCCACTCGTGATCCTTGCGCGACTTGGAATGGAAACGGGTCCAAAGGGAATCTCCCAAAACGGCATAGTCGCGGGCGATGGCTCGCATGTTTGAGAGTTTATCACCCAGCGCTACGATTTTGGCTTCTCGGGAAGCTGCAGCGATGCGGTCGATGGCTGCCTGCTTACGGGCACGCCAATCTTCTACACTATCATGGCCCTGATGGGGCTCGTCACTCTCTATGTCGACAAATGATGCTACGCGTTCACCAAATTCTGCACATATCTGCTCCAACGTGACATCAGTATCCTCTACTGTGTCGTGAAGGATGGCTGCGGCCAAGAGCTCCTGATCGGAGGACATCGTAGCCACAATCACTACAGCTTCCATAGGGTGAACAATATAAGGGAATCCCTTACTACGTCGCTCGGTCCCGGCATGAGCACGAACCGCAAATACAATAGCACGGTCTAACAATGAGGTGTTCAACGGATTATTTGCCATCGTTTGATTCTTTATTCATATGCATAAAAGACAATGTCCTTGCCTGCTCGAACATGAGGTCGGCCAGCATACCGTTGGCATCGGACTCGCCATTAATGTTATCGTAAATTAACTTCAGCCCTTTGCGTCCTCCTCCACACTTGAGCACATGTACCATACTGAGATACAGAAGGGCTGCACTGGAGGATAAAATATCCAAGTCGGTGAGCGCCAAGTGTGAAAGTGCCAGTTGGTAGGCATCGTCGCTATTATTGTCAATAAAATTCTGCACATCACCGAGAGACTTTAATCCGAAGGATTCTAACAGCGACAGAAAGGGCATCAGTGAGGCATGGTAGATTTCAGCTTGGTTGACAGCAGCAATACGACGATTCAGGCGATCAAAGGGATGCAATTCGAGATAGTTGCGGAATGTATCGGCAGACAGGGGTACTTCGTCGAGACGCCCATTCTTCACCAGAGACTGTACCTGGCGACGATAGTCGGTGAGTACAATGCGCAGTCGGCTGAACTCGTCATCGATAAGTTCGAGCATACCCGCCAAGCGGTTAAACTGCCGTATAAACTCGTCGGGAATTTTTACATCGTTCTTATAGCCAGTATCATGCTCGATGGTGGACCACACATGCTGGAGTGCCGTACGCATTTGCAGTTCGAAGCGAGGACCACCCGTCTTGAGCCGACAAATGTAGTGAAGCGAGTTATAGCCGAAAGAATCCAATTGGTGCAGTTTGCGCTTATCTACGCTCTCTTGCCAGTCGATATCGAATACACGTTTCGCAATGGCTGCAACCTTGTCCACCTCATCTGTGTAGAAAGTAATGACACGCAGGCCTACAAGGTCGGTGACATCCTCGATACTCTTGTACTTCGCACCTTTCAGTTCCAACTTTCCAATCAGTGAGTTCTCGGACTTAATACGGTATTCGATGGCCGTAACATAAATATCCTTCTCTTCAAGAGCTTGGCGTAACTGTTTGTTAGCTTCTTGGGCTAACTGCTTCAAAGTGGGGAGTAGTTCGCGATACTGTTGTATCAGCGACTCGCCATGCAGATCCAGTGTCAATGGGCTCACCATAGCTTCTGCTATTTATTTGAACTCGAAGAGGTTGACAAACCCCGTCATGGCAAAGACTGCACGAATGCTATCAGAAATGCCTTTGATATAGACGTGGTCACCCTTGGGCTTAGCACTCTTCAAGATGCTTAGAAAAATACGCAACCCTGCAGATGAGATATAATCCATCTTCGAACAGTCGAGGATGATGTCATGACCAGAACTTTCCTTCAAGGGTGCAACAGCCTTCTCGACCTCAAGAGCCGAAGCGGTATCGAGACGACCTTCGAAATACATCACTAAATCGTTGTTTTCTTCTTTTAAAACAGTATTCATAAATGTGTATTAATATAGTGGGTAAATAATGTTTATAATAAATAAGGTTATGATAAGCAATACGATATGCACACAGATACCCAGACGGGCAAAGTCGGTAAACCGGAAAGAACCGGGACCATAGATGAGCATGTGCGTACTGCTACCTACAGGTGAGGCAAAGCTGAAGGTTACACAGAGCATGAGCGACATGACGAATGGCATAGGGTTGCAACCCAGCATTTCAGCCTGTTGATACATAATGGGGAAGAAAATAGCACTGGCTCCCACATCGCTGACGAACTCGCTGACGAACGAAGCCAAAATGCACATAACACACATGACAATATAGGGATTATTTCCACAGAGCAGGAGGATGTCGCTTGCAATGCTATCAGCAATACCCGTCTTGGTAATGGCTGCGGAGAAAACAACCGTGACACCCAAAACGAGGAGTAAATCCCATTCTATGTATTTGGTGACGCCAGTCATACGACAACAACCAAAAATCAGCATTAATCCTGCTGTCAGCATAGTAGTTGCCATGAGTGGCATAAAGTGGAAAATTGAAATTACGAACATCATCAGAAAGATAATTGCCGAAGTAATTGTCTTTGAACCCAATTGTGGTACAAAATGGCTGTCGAAGAAAGTGAGTGAACGACGGTTGTCGCGTTCGAACTGTTCTTCACCCTTGGGTGGGCACTCCAGAAGCAGCGTATCACCAGCTTCTATGAGTATTTCACGAGGCTGCCCTTTTACACGATGTCCTTGACGAGCCACAGCGATAAGAGCGACATTATTCTTTTCTTCAAAATCACAATTTGCCATAGACTGTCCTATAAGGTCGCTGCCAAAAGTAACATAGGCCGTACGCATGCGACGTTTGGTGTCTATATCATTGATACTCCACACGTGGTGGTCAGCTGCCGCCAAACCATGGGTTCGCTTCAATTCCAGAATCTCGTTAATCTGTCCAGCATAAATAAGACGGTCACCTCCAAGAATCCACTCGTCTTTGGGAACAGGCATGATAATCTCTCGGTCGAAATGAACAATTTCTACTAAAGAACCACCCTTAACGTTGTACAGACCTGCGTCATAAACAGTCTCGCCAACAGCAGGATTGTCGGTGGGCACAAGTAATTCCACTGTGTAATCGCTTGTCGTTTCGAACGACTGTTCTGCAGATTCACGAGAGGGGATAAAGCGTTGCAGTAAGATAACCATAAGAACACCGACAACTGTAAGGATAAAACCAGGTATCAGGGGCTCGAATACGTTAAGCGAATGACCGGTTTTATTCATATAGAGACCCGCAATAACAAGGCTTGACGAATTACCCAGCAACGTACACATTCCGCCAAGTGTAGCAGCATAACTAAGTGGCAACAACAACTTAGAGGGGGCTATATTGAGTTTGCGTGACCAAATCTTCACAACATCAATGAACATAGCAACCACATTCATGGAATTCAACAGGGCAGCCATTATACTTGTAGGCACCATCAGACGAAGCAAGGCATTATTGTAATTCTTAGGATCACCGAGCACATTCTTTGACAGCCAATAAAGCACGCCAGTATGCAGGAGTCCGGCAATAATTACAAAGTACGCAGCATGTATTACAACCGGTTCACTTCCAAAACCAGCCATTCCTTCCTCCTCGGTAACGACTCCTGTAACCAGTAATATGGTAAGGGCACCCAGGAAGACGACCTCAACAGGAACCCGACTAGACCGGGCCATCACGACAAAGATGCCTATGAGAGTAAAGATTGTAATCCAGGCATGAATATTAAATCCAAAAACGATTTGATCAAATATCATACGCTATATTTTTTTTAAGAGTGTGAGGACATTTCGTCCATCAATATATTCGTAGTTTATACTATCCATAATCTGCCGGATAAGGTGAATACCAAGTCCACCTATATTACGTTCCTCAGCAGAAAGTGTTGTGTCAACCTCTGCTTTGGCTGTAGGATCGAAGGGAGTACCATTGTCGTTAATGACAAATTTCAACCCCTTACTACTGATAGTTGCATCAATATTCACCATACCCTTAACACCCTTGGGGTATGCATAGTTCATTACATTAACAACAGCCTCTTCAATAGCAAGGTTCAATTGCATGCACATGTCCATATCGAAGCCTGCAGCCTCGCAAACGGTTTCAATGAACTCGGACAATTGCGGAATTGTCTGCACATCGTTAGGCAGGGTCAGACTGCGCTGATAGAGAACATCGGGATGCTGGTGTTTAAATTGCAAGGCCAGCATGGTCAGGTCGTCACTCTGTTCTGCATCACCAACAAACTGATGCACAGCCTGGGTCATAGCCTCTATGATTTGCAGGGGGACGTTTGGCGCTTGTTTTATTACATTAAGAATCCTTTGTTCTTGGAACTGATCATGATTTTTGTTTTCCGCCTCGGTCAATCCGTCTGTATAAAGGAATATTGTAGTAAAAGGGTCAATTGTTGTTTCTTGTGGTGTATATACCCAATCTTGCATGACGCCAACAGGAACATTTGAATCACAGGGTAACAATCCAACCCCGCTACCGATTAATATCGGCGCATCATGCCCCGCATTGCAATAGCGCATACGGCCCGTAAGCATGTCCAACACACCGACAAAAAGCGTAACGAACATGTTCGATTCGTTGTTTGTTGCCATCGTGTTGTTAATATTGTTGACAATGTGGTCAGGCAAGGCTTCATGAGCAGCTACAGAGCGGAACAGAGTACGGGTAACAGCCATTACTAAAGAAGCAGGAACGCCTTTGCCGGACACATCGCCAATGCAGAAAAACAGTTTTTCGTCGCGTATGAAGAAATCAAACAAGTCGCCACCAACCTCTTTGGCAGAAACAAGTTTCCCGAAGATATCAATATCGTCTCGTTCAGGATACGGTGGATAAACTTTGGGAAGCATAGCCATTTGTATGTCGCTTGCAATACGAAGGTCACTCTCTATTGAAGCCTTTTCTGCTGTAGTTTCCTTCAGTTCTCCAATATATTTAACGAGTGAATGCTGCATGTCAGAGAACGAGTGGCTAAGTTGGCCTATCTCATCGATACGCTGCAACTCGGGCAGCTTGGTATCGAACTGTCCCGAGGCAATCGTCTCAGCCTCCTTGGCGAGCCGATGGAGAGGTTTCAGTTCGCTAGTGATGATACGGATGAAGAAAACAAGCATGAGCAGAAGTCCTAGCAGAACTATCGCTCTTACACTATTTCGTAAGCGGTCAAAACCACCAAAAATATCACTCTCAGGACAGACTATAGCCATGCTGCAGCCCGTTTTGCCGAGAGGCTTATAGAACACATAGCAGTTCTGTCCATCCATTTCCATTTGCTTCACGCCTTCCTCGCCTCGCTGCATGGCATGACCCAGAGAGGTAATAGCTGTGTCCGGACGTTCAATGGTCTGAGTGAAAATGGTCTGACGGGTAATTTTTGTGGTATCGGGGTGTACAATAAAAGTGCCGCCACGACCAATCATGATGCTATAGGAATTGGGATAAGGTTTCACGGCGGAGACTGTCTGTGAAAGTCGGTTGAGTGACAGACTCGTATTGATAACGCCTATCATTTTACCTTGCTCGTTCTTTATCCCCTGACAGTAGCTGGTCACCATTTCGCTTGTATTTGTAGCTGCGTCTATATCCACGTAGGGTTCCGTCCAGCACGGGTGGTCAAGCAACATGGGCATAAGATACCAATCTGTATAGAAATACTGATAAAGGTCACTACCACCTTGTATCGTGCGGATGGTATCGTTAACAATCTTTGAGTAAGCCGAGAAATAGAGACCTTTATCCTTAAAATAATAAGGCTCAAAGGCGATGGAACAGTTATAGAAATCGGGATTGTTCAATAGCATGCCACGGCTATATACAAACATGGAGTCTGCCACATCGGGATGCCGTTGAACAAGCCATTCTGTCATGTTCGTAGCAACCTCCACGCGATTCATGATACCCTCAATATGCAGTGAAGTCTTGTCCAATGTTTGCATGGCACGATTGATAGCCTCTTGTCGAACTGCCTCACGAGCCTGATAGAACAAGAATCCAAGGGCGACATTGAAGATGATGGCAGCGAAAAAAACTACCCACAAGCTAACTCTGACGGAGAGTTTTCTACGGATATAATTAAGGATTTCTTTCATGATAAAATAAGCCAATGCATAATAGTAGTGGAATACTTCCTACTTTTCACATATAAGTTCTTCATACTTTACTTCGCGACTCAACATATTGTTTTCCTTCATCAGACGACTGGCCAGATGCACCATGTCCGGACGCAGACGGTACTCTCGTTTTTTTGACTCACGGTCCACAAGTAGGCGCAACACTTCCTTGAGCATCAGCTGTTGCATCACACGGTTTGTGGCAATATGGTCCTTATTGACGTACTGCATAACGATGTCCAAAGCCTCTTCAGGGTGACGAACTGCCCATTCCCAACCCTTCTGGCTGGCCTTAGCAAACTTCTTCGCCTGTTCGGGATGTCGCTCATAATATTCCCGAGTCATATAAACACCGTCTTCCTGTACATTATAGCCGTGGTCGCAGAAACGATAGACATTTTTATCCGTTATTTCGATACCCGCTTGGATTAGCTGGTTGTACTCATTGTAACTCATAACCAGAGTTGCATCAAGGGCACCAGCAACAAAAAGATTAACATCTTGAGCGAAGCGCACCCACTGATAGTTCAGGTGATCCTTGATGCTCATACAGATAGCTAAATGACCAAAGCCCGCACTCCAGATGCCGACTTTGGCACCTTTTTGCGTTAAGGGGTCTTTGCCGCGGGCTGAGACAATGACCATCGCATTGTTCATCGATGTCTGCAAAATGTTCACCAACGATATGCCTTTGTCCAAATTCTCCAAAGCTTGACAAACCTGCATTGTCGTTGCCTGACAATCGCCAGAGAGTAGTCGGTTGATGGCTGGCTGCGTAGTCGTCGGATGTTCTATGTGCACATTTAGCCCTGCCTCTCGATAGAAACCTTTATATTCTGCCACGTAATAGCCGACAAACTGCGCCTGAGCAGTCCACTGAGGAGTAAAGACAATAGTCTCTTCCTTTGCTGTCGTTGCAAATACCATATTACCACAGAAAACAAACATGGTAAAGAAGGCAGCAATTAATAGAGAGCGACATAAATTTACAGACCTACCCGAGGACAAATAAACGCGTCTGGATATCAATATCCGTTCCTTAATCATTTTCTTTATTGGTATTTTGTTACTTCACGCTGCAAAGATACGGATAAGCAAACAAAAAAACAAACGAATTTAAGTATTTTCGAAAGGGGATGTGCCGTTTTTGGCACATCCCCTTGTATTCTGTTTGAGTGTTACACTTACTCCAACTGATAACCGTATGACTTCATAGCGCGCTCACTCTGACGCCAATCCTTATCTATTTTAACAAACACCTCCAAGTAAATACTCTTGCCGAAGAACTTCTCCAGGCTTTTGCGTGCTTCAGTACTAACACGTTTCAAGGCTACACCCTGATGACCTATGATAATACCCTTCTGACTGTCACGCTCAACATAAATAACGGCATTGATATGGATATTATTATCTGTCTCCTTGAACTGCTCCACCACGACTTCTACACTGTAAGGGATTTCCTTATCATAATAGAGCAGGATCTTCTCGCGAATAATCTCGGTCACAAAGAAACGGGCAGGCTTATCTGTCCACTGATCCTTATCAAAGTATGCTGGACTTTCTGGCAGAAGCTCCTGAATGCGCTTAAGTACTACATCTACATTGAATTTATGCAAGGCACTGATGGGGATAATCTCTGCCTTGGGCAGGACAGCATGCCACTCCTCCACCTTCTGGGTGAGAACCTTCTGGTCCGAGATATCTATCTTGTTAATAAGTACCAGAACGGGCACCGTCATGCGCTGAACCTTCTCCAAGAACCCGGCATTCTTGTCAGGTGTCTCCACCATATCCGTTACATAGAGCAGGACATCGGCATCCTGAAGGGCGCTCTCAGAGAATTGCAGCATCTGCTCTTGCAACTTGTAGTTGGGTTTCAAAACGCCTGGAGTATCAGAAAAACAGATCTGCATCTCAGGTGTATTAAGGATTCCCATAATACGGTGGCGAGTAGTTTGAGCCTTGAACGTAGCAATACTAATGCGCTCACCCACCAGAAGATTCATGAGCGTGCTCTTACCTACATTGGGATTACCTACTATGTTTACAAATCCTGCTTTATGCATGTTATTTTTAATGAAGAATCAAAGTTACCTTTAAACTCTAAACTGTCAACTCCTCCCTCCCATTTGGGGGAGGGCCGGGGAGAGAGGCCATCAACTATTTTCTCTTAGCGTACCACTCTTCGCGGGTAATCTCGCCTTCTTTATAGAACTCAGCGGGTTCTTTAGCAGCTTCTGCAGCACCGTCGTACCCCCAAATCATATAGCTGGCTCCCCAGGTGAAACCAGCGCCAAAAGCTGTGAACACCAATTTATCGCCTTTCTTCAGTCGTGGTTCATACTCCCAAAGACATAGGGGAAGAGTTCCTCCAGAGGTATTGGCCATGTGATCAATATTGACCATTACATGGTCTTCGTCAACACCTATACGCTTAGCCACAGAAACCTCTATATTTATATTTGCCTGATGAGGAATAACCCAAGCAATATTGTCTTTATTCAGGCCGTTTCGTTCTGTAAGTGTCTTAACAGCACTGCTCATATCCAAAACAGCATGCTTGTAAACGGCCCGACCTTCCTGATACACAAAATGCTCACGAGCATCAACAGTCTCGTGACTTGGCATCTTGGCAGAACCGCCAGCTGCCATGTGAAGATTCTGATATCCTTTTCCGTCAACTCTATAATATCCGTCCATCAAGCCGAGTTTCTCTGTTGTTGCTTCCATCATTACACAAGCTGCACCGTCACCAAAAATAGGACATGTATTGCGATCCTCATAGTTAGTCATACTACTCATGTGGTCACCACCACAGATTATGATGCGTTTGTAACGTCCGCTGCGAATATATGAGGCGCCGGCCTCCATGGCATAAAGGAATCCTGCACACGCAGCTTCCATATCGTATCCAAACGCATTTTTTAAACCACAGTCGCCTATAACTAATGAGGCCGTAGAGGGAAAATGATAGTCGGGAGTCGTGGTCGCACAGATAACCAACTCTATACTATCCGGATTAGCGCCTGTCTTACGCAGAAGTTGCTGAACAGCACGAGTCATCATATATGATGTACCACTTCCCTGCTCAGGTTTAAGAATATGGCGTGTCTTCACTCCTATTCGCTCCATAATCCACTCATCAGAAGTCTCAACTATGGTTGACATCTCCTCGTTATCCAGAATATAGTCCGGTACATATCCTCCGACACCGGTTATTACGGCATTAATTTCTTCCATTATCCTTTAACGTAATTTACAATAAAAATAAAGCCGCATGAGCCCAAAATATAAGGGCTATTGCGGCTTATTTCTTTACCTTAGAAGATTATGCTTCTTTCTCGATAGCAACCTTGCCGCGGTAATATCCGCATGCAGGGCATACTGTGTGATAAATGTGGAACTCACCGCAGTTAGGGCATACTGCCAATGCAGGAGCTACAGCCTTATCATGAGTTCTTCTCTTGAGGGTCCTAGTCTTGGACTGTCTTCTTTTAGGATGTGCCATTTTGTTTTATTTTTTATTGTTATCTAATATTTTCTTTAATTCGTTCCAGCGAGGGTCTATTGATTTTTCTTTCTCCTCTGCCGGTGCGAGAGAATCTAATGCCACCGTCATCTGCTGGCTGCATGCTCCGTCTGGATGAACATGACGAAGGGGAATCTCCAGAGCAGCAAACTCATAGATGTTCCATGCTACATTCAGTACGCCATCGTCCTTAGGAACAACAATCAAATCGCCATCATCGGCAAATTCATCTCCCAGCTTTGCACGCAATACGTGCTCTGCTCTGATGGGGCAATCCATATAATCCAAGCAACGGTCGCACAAGACTTTAACTGTACCATCCAACTGGAACTTCAGTTCATAGGCACCAGCCGTCCGCTTCACCCGTAATGCGACATCCAGCTGACCCTGCTGAATTTCAGGACCCTGAACAGCGGAGAAGAAGTCATCCTCTACACGCCAGTTGTACGACACAGTACCTTCCGACATGCCTTTCAGATCCACTTTATAGCTATCCAGTTTCTCCATCGGGCTGCAAAATTACAAAAAAAACAAATAACGACGCAAGAATTTGCTCTAAAATTTGGTCTATTAGCGTTTTTTGAGCTCAATACGGAACGTTGTACCTTTCCCAATCTCGGAATTTTTCACAAAAATGCGTCCATTATGATATTCTTCCACAATTCTCTTCGCTAATGAAAGACCTAAACCCCAACCACGCTTTTTGGTAGTGAAGCCTGGGGTAAAAACATTCTTAAAATGATTCTTGGGAATACCCTTTCCTGTATCTGTTATCTCAACAGAAAAACAATTAGCTTCTTCACAGGCCACCAATGTTATTCTCCCACTCCCATCCATAGCGTCAATGGCGTTCTTGCAAAGATTTTCGATTACCCATTCAAAGAGCGGGGCACAGATATTGACTATAATGGGAGTCTGAGGCAATCGGCACGTCATACTTACACGGTTGCTGGTACGGCGGTTGATGTATTGAACCACCTGCTCCACCACTTCGTTCAGACTCTCGGGTTTGGGCTCTGGCTGTGAACCAATCTTACTGAAACGCTCAGCAATTCGCTGCAAACGCTGCACGTCTTTTCCCATCTCAGGCAAAAGCTCATCATCGGGATAGGTTTCACGCAACACTTCCTGCCAAGCCATCAGACTGCTAATAGGTGTTCCCAACTGATGAGCAGTTTCCTTACTGAGGCCCACCCACACTTTATTCTGCTCGGCTTTCTTGCTACTCAAAAGGGCAAAGATAGCCACAACGACAAATATCAGCACAATTCCCAACTGTACATAGGGCCACCATGCCAATCGCCACAATATAAGGCTGTCATCATAACAAATCTCCATATAGTCGGAGGAAGAAAGGTTTATACGTATCACTCTGCCTGATTGACGCATTTGCATGGACTTGGCCTTCACCACATCATTCTCATTCTGACGTTCATGTTCAGATATGGGTATGTTACGATAGTCCTGTACATTCCCTTCGCGATCAAGAACAACTACCGGAATAGTATTATTGCTATTAAGGACTGTCCACACAAGAGTAAGATCGGTATTCTCATCGGCATTGTTCAGGCTCCGCATGGCTTCTGCCCAAATCTCCATCTTGCGCTGTTCCTCTAGTTTGAGGTCACGCACAAGAACATTTGATACCACCAATGAGGCCACACTCAGAATAATTGCGGCAACCACCAGCAGAATTTTTACCTGACGAATTCTGTTTATCCACTGCATACGTTATAATAACGTATAAAATAACCGACTTATTGTGCAAAAAAGAAGAATGAAAAGTCGAGAGTTAAGATTTATGAATTAGCTGAAGATTATGAATTATGAATTATGAATTATGAATTAAAATTATTACCTTTGCCCCCATGAATACAAAATTACTATACATAATTATATATTTGGGGATGTTTTTTGCTTTCTCTTCATGTAGCGACAGCATGGATTTCCCTGACCTTTATGAGAATATCACCATTATTTACTGGATGGGGGATAATGGACTTAGTTCTACTGCAGAAAAGGATATTGAAGAACTTGTGCAAGGCAAAGACAAAATTCCTGCCAACAGTAAAATTATAATATATTACGACAAGACAAATGATTATCCCGTCATTTATCAACTGGATGCTGAAAACGGGAAAAAGATATGGAAACAATTCACTCGGGAAGAGGATTGCACTGATTCGCTAACCATTCTTACCAACCTGAAAGATATTATCAGAAATTTCCCCGCCAAAAATTACGGGTTAGCCTTCGGTTCACATGGCTCAGGATGGGTATGGCAACGACGAATGGCTTTAGGGCCAGACATCAGCCACAATAGCAATTATCTGAATATTCCCACTTTACGAGGTGTATTAGAGCAGTTACCACACTTTAAATACATCTTTTTTGATGTTTGTTTTATGCAAGGCATAGAAGTGGCTTATGAACTGCGTAATGTTACGGATTGGATTGTTGGCTCTCCTGCTGAGATTCCCGGACCTGGTGCCCCTTACAGCATCATTACCGAAGCATTATGCAAAGGTGACATAAATGGTATTGTAGAAGGGTACGAAGACTATTACCCTATCGGCAATTACAACGGTGTCGTTCTCTCCGCAATAAAATGCGATGAACTGGAAAACTTTGCAATCTGCACACGCCAATACATTGAACAAGCCTTTGCTAACAGGCAAACCATCTCGGCCAGTGATATTCAGGCCATTCAAAAGTATTCTTCAGAATTCAGTTCCTACACATACTGTTTCGACATGAATTCAGCCATGTCACGCATTCTTTCGGAAGAAGAATACCTTAACTGGTTCCAATCATTTGACAAGACCGTCCCTATACGCCAGGCTAAAACCGGTAAATGGTATGCACGTTATTGTTACGATGCAACAATCTACGATTCGGAACATTTTGGAGGTTTCTCAATGTACATTCCCAAAGATGATTATGAAGGGAATATCAAGAACACCGATTTGCGACGTTTCCAATGGTACAAAGCAGTTGGATGGGATAGAACCGGATGGTAAACACCCACCCTTAAATCATAATTTACAATAACCCATAATCAAAAAAACACAAACAAATATGTTATTCAACAAACAGACATACGTACAACGACGAACTTCACTGAAAGAGCAGGTTGGTTCTGGCATCATTCTATTGCTGGGCAATAACGATTCACCCGCCAATTATCCTTCGAACACATACCGATTCCGTCAGGACAGTTCTTTCCTTTATTACTTCGGACAGCATCGTGATGGCTTGGCAGGTATTATTGACATTGATAACAATCGTGAGTACCTCGTAGGTAACGACATTGACATTGAAGACATTGTGTGGTTTGGCAGTGTTGACAGTGTAGCTGATATGGCTACACAATGTGGTGTGGGAAACACCTTTACCATGAACCAAATGGCAGATTTCCTGTCTCAGGCAAAAAAAGAAGGAAGAACCATTCACTTCCTGCCCCCCTATCGTCACGATTTAATGATTCAGCTTATGGACATTCTGGGCATACATCCCAGCCAGCAGCGTTCACAAGCTTCCGTTGCCCTCATCAAAGCTGTGGTAAACCAACGAGCTGTTAAGACTCCCGAAGAGATTGCAGAGATTGAGCGTGCCTGTGCCATTGGCTACGAGATGCACACCACAGCTATGAAGATGTGCCGGCCAGGTGTCACTGAACAAGAGATAAGTGGCCGCATCAGTGGTATTGCCTGCAGCTACGGTTGTATGGTGTCGTTCCAGAGCATCGTTAGCATGCATGGTGAGATTATGCATGGATACCCAAGCCCTCGCCCTTTGGAGGCTGGCCGTTTGTTACTGTGCGATGCAGGAGCCGAGACCAACGAGAACTACTGTAGCGATAATACACGTACTACTCCTATCAGTGGAAGATTTACACAACGCCAGAAGGAAATATACAGCATCGTAGAAGAATGTCATGACTATGCGCTCTCCCTTGCTGCACCTGATATTAAATGGTGGGATGTTCACTTTGGCGTCTGCCGTCTGATGACAGAAAAGCTGAAGGATTTGGGCCTTATGAAGGGAGATACCGAAGAGGCCGTCATGGCTGGTGCCCATGCCATGTTCATGCCTCACGGTCTGGGACACATGATGGGAATGGATGTGCATGACATGGAAGGTCTGGGGCAGACTTACGTTGGTTTTGATGACGAAGTCCGGCCCAATCTGGAGCAGTTCGGAACCAATTGCCTACGCTGTGGACGTCGTCTGCAGGAAGGTTTCGTAATGACCGACGAACCTGGTATCTATTTCATCCCCGCCCTTATAGACGAGTGGAAGGCCAGCGGACATTGTGCCGAGTTTCTGAACTTCGACCTTCTGGAAACCTACAAGGACTTTGGCGGAATACGCATTGAGGACGATATCCTTATCACAGCCGACGGTTGCCGCTATCTGGGTAAAGACCGAATCCCTTATCACATTAGCGATGTAGAAGAATTTATCAACAAATAACAAACATTATTATTTTATGAAAAAAATTTTCCTTATTGCTTTGGCAGCTTTGACTGTTATGCCTGCTGGAGCTAAAGACAAAGACAAGAAGAAAGATGCAGACAAAGACAGCCTTATCTTCACCACGATTATTGAGCATCCTGTAACAAGCATCAAGAACCAGAATAGCAGTGGTACTTGCTGGGCATATTCCTCTTTGGCATTTCTGGAGAGCGAAGCCATCAAGAAGCATCCTGAGATGAAGGACGACATAGACCTTTGTGAGTCTTTTCTCATTAGCAAAACTTATGTGGACCGTGCTGACAAGCATGTCCGTACACATGGTGATGCCAGCTTCAGCCAAGGAGGTTCCTTCGAGGACGCGCTCTACTGCATGGAACACTATGGACTTATCCCTGAGGGTATTATGCCCTACCCTATTACGAACTACGGAGATTCACTTTTTAACTTCGGTTCGTTGTTTCCTCCAATGGAAGCATACCTAAAGAGCATTGCTCCAAAAGGCGCAAAGAAAATTCTGCATAAGGGTTGGAAGCAAGCTTTGCAAGGCATGCTCGACGGTTACTTCGGCACTTGCCCCACCGAATTCGAGTACAAGGGCAAGCGTTACACTCCCCAGTCCTTCGTTAAGGAATATCTTACCCTTGATCCAAACGACTATGTCAGCCTGACCAGTTATACACATCATCCCTATTATAGCACCTTCGCCCTCGAAATTGAGGACAATTGGCGTTGGGCAAGCAGCTACAACTTGCCTTTGGACGAGTTTATGCGTGTGATGTACGAGGCTGTACAGAACGGTTGGACTTTTGCTTGGGGTGCTGATGTCAGCGAAGAAGGTTTCAGCCGTCGCAACGGCAAGAACAAGAGCGTAGCTATGGTACCCGATACTAAGTTCAAAGCCGGAGTTGGTAGCGACCAGGCTCGCTGGACTGGCGAGAAGGGCTCTGATAAAGTTGAGATTGTAAGCGCCAACGCAGAGAAGAAAATTACTCCTGAAATGCGCCAAGAGGCTTACGACAACTGGGAAACAACTGATGACCACGGCATGCTGATTTATGGTTTGGCCAAGGATCAGTACGGCAAGGAGTACTTTATGATGAAGAATTCATGGGGTGAAAGTGGTCCCTTCAAGGGTTTCTGGTACGTTAGCCAGCCATATGTCGCCTACAAGACCATGAACATTGTTATTAACAAGAACGCCGTTCCTGCCGATATCCGCAAAAAACTCGGATTCTAATTCCCGGAAGCCAATCTGATAAAAGGTCCGTCCGCCACCAGTTCTTCCTTGGCACGCATGTAATCCAATGCCCAAGTAAGACTGTCCGGGCGGATTCCTTTTATATCTATATCGGAAGCCCTGACTGGCCCATGTTGTAACTGACCGACAATATGCTCCCTAATCCTTAAGTATTCGTCTTCTGTAAAACCTGTCGTATCTTCTTGTTCACAGACATCACATATACCACATTTATGAGTATCTGTTTCTCCAAAATAACGAAGCAGCAAACGACTCCTGCACTCCTCTGTATTTATACAATAAGTCAGCAAAGCCTTAAGCCGAAATTCATAAGCTTCTTTGCGCATAGCATAGACTCCAAAAGAAAACTCCAAATCCTCCTTCATCACCCTACGTCGTAGGAATGTTATCAGCGGCATACGCTTACGTGGTATGTAACTTACCAGTCCTCTACGTGCCAGTTCCTTCAATTCCTGGTAAATGACATCCATTGTTAAGCCGGTATCCCTACTTATCATGTCCTCATCTATGAACACCATATCTATAAAGATTCCTCCATAACGACGAAGCATAGCTAACACGATCTGCTCTCCTTGGTTATCAAGGACGCTAAACAACTGGTTTCTGGTGGCATCAATACGTAAACGACTTGTACCCTCCTCCGCATCACGATACGCTATATAACCGGCTTTATCAAGAATATCAAGGGCACTTGTCAGCATCAGTGGATGATAATGGAAGTTAACACAAAAACGTTCCATGTTAAACTCACGCGTGACATTCATACCATCGCCGACCGCTAACTGAAGGAAACAGCATACATCCTCGTATGCTTTCCTGACATAATCCAAATCAGGAAAATGAAGTTTAACCCTTCGACCAGAGAGTTCAAGTTCTTTTCCATCCATCACAATAACAGAACATGCAGGTTTTCCGTCTCTACCCGCTCTGCCAGCTTCCTGGAAATATTCTTCTACAGAATCGGGCAGGTCAACGTGTACCACCAGCCGAACATCTGGTTTATCTATTCCCATTCCAAAAGCATTTGTAGCTACAATTATGCGATAATTTCCCCTAAGCCAAGCATCCTGTCTTACATCTTTCTCAGCCGCTTTTAAACCTGCATGATAATAGGTTGACGAAAAGCCATATTCTACCAATTGTTTGGAAAGATCTTCGCATTTCTGCCTGTTTCGAGTATATACAATACAAGAACCCTCAGTTGTATTCAGTAGTTGTAGCAAGCCCAAGAAAGTTGCGTCAGCATGTAACACCCTATAGGCCAGATTTGGACGAAAGAAACTCATCCGATACACATTTTCCTCCTTAAAACCAAGGTTTTTCTGAATATCCTTAGTGACTTCTGGTGTTGCGGTTGCCGTAAGTGCCAAAATAGGACTGTCAGGCTTGACCTTTCTTACCTGAGCAATCTGCAAATAGGAAGGTCGGAAATCATAACCCCACTGACAAATACAATGCGCTTCGTCAACAGTAATAAAACAGATGTTCATGTGACCCAGCTTCCGTAAAAAAAGTTCCGACGAGAGACGCTCTGGCGATATGTACAGGAATTTATACGCATTGAAAACACTATTCTCCAATATCACAAGTGTCTGTTCATGCGACAAGCCCGAATGTACGCACGCAGCCTTTATACCTCGGCTGTTCAGTGCTTCTACTTGGTCTTTCATCAAAGCAATAAGGGGGGTAATCACCAGACACAATCCTGGTTTTGCAAGGGCAGGAACCTGAAAGGTTATACTTTTCCCGCCACCTGTTGGCATAAGACCTAACGTATCATGTCCACTGCCAATACTTTCTATTATATCACGCTGAATACCGCGGAAATCATCATATCCCCAGTATCTTTTCAGAATAGAAAGATAGGTGTCCATCTTATTCTCCCTTACAAGGCTGGCTTAATGTCTTCAATCTGTAGTTGGACGTCACCATGTTTGTGACTATTTTCCTCAAGCGAGTAAACAATATCAAAAGCCTGCTTTGTTTTTATATAACGGGCTTGGGAACTCTGACCAAAAGCAATACCATTCATAACCCTGCTGCTCTTACTGTCAACTAGTTCCAGTTTTATATGCTCTTGCTCACGCCCCACTACCCTACTAGTTCCATAATCATAAACTTGTTCCGTACAGAACATTGGCTTGGGATTCTCTGGTCCGAAGGGACTAAAACGCTTCAAGTCTGAGAAAAAGCGATAGTTTATATCCTTGAAATCTATTTTTGCCTCATACGTAAGCACTGCATTAGTTTGCTCTGGCAGGATATATTTATCAACATATTCCTCAAACCTCCGCTTGAATTCGGGCACATTCTCGACCCTTAGGCTCAACCCCGCAGCATAAGTATGGCCACCGAAGTTTTCCAACAAGTCCCTGCAACTGTCTATGGCACTATATACATCGAAACCGGCGACAGAACGAGCAGATCCCGTAACCATATCATCAGTCCGTGTCAGCACAACCGCAGGACGGAAGTATATCTCAGTAAGACGTGATGCCACAATACCAATTACACCCCTATGCCACTCTTCATTATAAAGAACAATTGCCTTATGTTCATGCTGATGATCCAAGGATGCAACAATATGGTTAGCCTCCTCTGTCATGGATTTGTCCAGGTCTTTACGTTGTTCATTGTATTCGTTGATGGTTGCGGCCTTTTCTTTTGCTGCTTTGCTATTTTTTTCTATCAGCAAAGATACGGCTTCTTTTCCATTCTGCATACGACCAGATGCGTTAATACGCGGACCTATCTTAAAGATAACATCATTCAGAGAAAGATCCTTTCCCGTCAGTCCACAGATATCAATCAATGCTTTTACACCTGTACTGGGGTTTTGGTTCAATTGCCGCAAGCCATGATATGCAAGAATTCTATTCTCGCCCATAATAGGAACAATATCTGAGGCAATACTAATAGCGCAGAGGTCAAGAAGTGGTATCAGATTACAGAATTCTATACCATTGTTAATGGCAAATCCCTGCATAAATTTAAAACCTACGCCACAACCGCACAAATCTTTATAAGGATAGGTACTATCCTCACGCTTGGCATTCAGAATAGCCACAGCAGGGGGTAATACTGTATCTGGAACATGGTGATCACAGATGATAAAATCTATACCCAGTTCTTTGGCATATACAATCTCATCAACTGCCTTAATGCCACAGTCTAAAACTATTACCAGGCTAACGCCAGTTTCATGAGCATAGTCAACACCCTGACGGGAAACGCCATACCCTTCTTCATTTCTACTGGGGATGTAATAGTCTATGTTTGAGTAGTATTGCTGAAGGAATCTGTAAACCAAAGCCACTGCTGTACAGCCATCCACATCATAGTCACCATACACCAGAATGCGCTCTTTCTTACCTAAAGCCTCATTCAAACGGTCCACTGCCTTCTGCATATCCTTAAATAAAAAAGGATCCAAAAGGTTTGTCAGTTGGGGGCGAAAGAACCTGCGTGCCTCCTCCACCGTACGGATACCTCTGTTTACAAGTAGTGTACCCATAACGGGGTTGATTCCCAAACTGTCAGCAAGGCTTTGTGCCGTACTTTGGTCAGCTTCTGTTAGCTCATTATATTCCCAAACATAGCTCATAGGGTGTAAAGTTACAACAAAAAAAACATTTATACCCCAAAAACCGTCAAATATTGCGTTTTTTTAACAAAATAACCAAAGTAAATGAAAGTCAAAAAGCCATCACAACAGGGAAAGTCTTATTTGCCACGATAGTGGTCAACTCATGAAAAGTGTCGAAAGTTTCACCAGTGAAATAAACTATTATCTGTAAACTATTATCTGTAAACTATAAACGCAGAAAACCCTCCGGGATTTCTCTCGAAGGGTTTCTGCGTAAAAAAAACGGCGGCTACCTACTCTCCCACGGGTGTGCAGTACCATCGGCGCGGGCGGGCTTAACTTCTCTGTT
>CADCIP010000025.1 GCA_902801485.1 uncultured Bacteroidales bacterium
AAGTACTGTTTTACTCCGCCAGTGGCGGCACTATCTACTGTTTAAACTGTCTCTCAACTTTAAACTATCAACTCTCAACTTTCTCTCTTAGGAGAGAGGACCTCTAACCTCTAACCGCTAACCTCTAACCGCTAACCGATAACAGTTTACTGTTTACGGTTTACTGTTTATGGTTTACCGTTCCGCTAACCGCTAACCGCTAACCTCTAACCGATAACAGTTTACCGTTTACCATATTATTTTATGCAAGCCAAAATATGTCTTTTTAGCCTGTGTTTTTTCCTATGTGCTTTTACAGGCCATGCACAATTAGCTTTCGAATTTTCCACTTCCCAGCGCGGTCCTTTACTTAGTCCGCTACAGTATGGCATTTTCTATGAGGAAATAAATCATGGCGGCGACGGCGGTCTCTATGCAGAGCTGATTCGTAACCGCTCTTTTGAGGATAATGCAACCGCCCCGGACGGATGGCAGGCACTTGGCAATGTGAAGCTGGATATGGTCGGTACCAATCTGCTTAACAATGCTCAGAGCCATGCTTTGAAGCTGACAGTAAACGAGAACCTTGCCGGTTTATGCAATCAGGGTTTCTGGGGTATGAATATTGTTGAGGGCGAGACTTACACGCTGACATTCTGGGCAAAGACTGATGGTACGTTCAGCGGCCAGATGAGTGCCGAACTCCAAGATGAGAACGAGCATAACCTCGGACGCACAGTTTTTGATATTAACCTTACCGAGGAATGGCAGAGATACACGATACAGTTGAAAGCCACCTCTTCGAATACCAGAGGACGCTTTGCGCTGAGGGCTTTAGGACACATGGTTATTTACCTGGATGTGGTATCCCTGATGCCCCCCACCTATAAAGACCGTCCAAACGGCTGTAGGCGCGACTTGGCCGAAATGCTGTCTATGCTTCATCCCACCTTTGTCCGTTTCCCCGGCGGCTGTTATATCGAAGGTACCTGGAGAGACGGGAAGACCAACCGTTTCGAGTGGAAGAAAACCATTGGCCCTATCGAGGAACGACCCGGACACTGGAATGTGAACTGGGGCTATCGGGTGAGCGACGGTCTGGGTTTGCACGAGCTTCTGCAGTTAACAGAAGATCTGGGGGCAGAGCCGCTTTTTGTATGCAATATAGGACTGGGTCACGGATGGATGCAGGACTACCAGAACCTGAGCTCTTATATTCAGGAAACATTGGACCTGATAGAATATTGCAATGGCGACATAAGCACTCCATACGGTGCTATGAGAGCTGCCAACGGACACCCGGAGCCCTTCGGTTTGCGACTTCTGGAGATAGGTAACGAGAACTACAACTACACCTTTAACAACAATAACGACCAGAGCGACCATTACGCTGAACGTTATATGCAGTTCTATAATGCCATCAAGACCCTGTATCCCGATATGATATTAATAGGCAATGTGGAGGCATGGGGAACTGATGACCCTGCCTGGCGCAACGGAAATCCGATAGAAATGGTTGACGAACATTACTATCGCAGCACAGGCTGGTTTGCCCAGCAGTACAACAAGTACGACCACTACAACCGTAACGGCTACCGTGTCTATGCTGGCGAATATGCTGTGACGAGCGATTTCGGCACCTTGGGTAACCTTAATGCAGCCCTTGGCGAGGCTGTCTATATGGCAGGTATGGAAAGAAATTCCGACGTCTGCGTGATGGCTTCCTATGCTCCGATCTTCTGCCATGAAAGTCATCCGTCGCCCTGGATGCCCGATATGATACGCTTCAATGCTTCCGCAGCATTCGGCACACCTTCCTACTGGGTACAGCAGATGATGGCTTCGACTATAGGCTATCAAAACATTACATGGCAGGAGTACAACAACTCTTCCCGTTATACCAACAATGCCATAGGACTGAGTTCATGGTCCACATCTGTTACCTATGATAATGTAAAGGTGACCGACGGACAGGGACAGATTGTTTATGCAACAGATTTCAGTGATGCGGCAGAATACCAGCAGCATTGGAATGCCAACGGAGGAACGTGGAACATTAACGGAGGAGCACTTAACCAGACAAGCACTTCCATGCAAGGGCAGTGTAACGTATGCCAGATTCCGTGTGGGGAGAATTATACCGTAGAACTTGACGCAACGAAGAATTCGGGTAATGAAGGTTTCCTGATAGCTTTCTGTTACGATGACCCAAACAATTTTATCTGGTGGAACCTTGGCGGCTGGAATAACTCGCAACATGCCATAGAGCAATGTGTGGGCGGTTCCAAGCGTACACTGACAAAACTTGCAGGTTCCCTTCGTCAGGGTCAGACGTATCATTTACGTATTGTTAAAGAAGGCTATGATATTTATTGCTACTTGGACAATACGCTCTATCACCATATTACGCTGCCGGCCAGCCGTGGAGTCTATGCCTGTGCATCCCTAAACCAAGCCGAGGACTCACTAATCCTGAAGCTTGTTAATTTAGGAGAGACGCAGGAGGCTATACTCCGCTTTAAGGATTTCCGATGGACGGGACAGATTGAGCAGCAAGTGCTAACAAGCAACAGCGGATCGGACGAGAATTCTATGACGGCACTGAATAAGGTAAAACCTGTGGAATCTGTTTTCGTTCCAGACACCGGTGACCATAGCTCTTTCTCTTATTCTGTACCTTCCCATTCACTCTGCATCCTTCGCATACCTGTTACCGATGTCACTCCGGAACAGAAACCCGAACCGTCGGAAGATGATTGGAAAGACATCACAGACCAACTTCAGAACGCCTCCTTTTCGGAGGGAAGGGACGGATGGACGGGTACTCCCTTCTTAGCTGCCCCAGGTACAGTGGCTGAGTTCTACAACCAGAATTTTGACGCCTATCAGAACCTTTCTGATATGCCAGCCGGAGATTATCGTTTTACCATCAATGGTTTCTATCGCTACGGCAGCAAAGATAATGCCTGGGTTGCACATAATAACGGGACAGAGGGACTCAATGCCCTGCTTTATATTCAGACAGGCGAAGAGACCCGGCAGACTCCTTTCATGTCAATCTTTGATAGCACAGCCCCATTCACCTATTCGCCTGACTACACTTATCCGGATAATGTGACTCAGGCCAATGTAGCCCTGAATTTAAAGGGAGCATACCAGCAAAATGCCGTGGAGATTGCCTTGGACAACGATGGGGGAGAACTGCGAGTAGGAATGAAAAAGACCGTAGCCACCACCAATGACTGGACTTGCTTCGACAATGCCCGGCTCTATTTCCGCAAGAAAACAGATACCGACGGTATAAAGAGCATCACGCCCTTTACCCCTTTAGGAAACGCTACAGCTTATGATCTTTCCGGCCGTAAGAACAGCCGGTCTGCCGGTGTCCGTATCATTAAATCCGGAACAAAATCAATTAAAATCATCAATAAATGAAAACGAGAAACATGGACATAAAGAAAACAAAAACCTTAAAAATCCTCTGGTGCTATCTGTAGCCTACGGTCCTCATGCTGCCTTCATGGCTTTGCGTATGAAAGCGAACTTTCACGCAAGCCCTGACACCATCATGTCTTTGCACGCAAAGCACAGACAGCACCAGAGCAAAAACCCCGGCTTTCTGCCTAAAAAATCATTGCGTGGCAAAAACCTTAAAAATGACAACAACCTAGAATGCGTACATATTACCTGTCTTTCTGTCCAAATAATATCGTTCACATTGGTCATGGACAGGAGCAAAGTTGTAGTAACAAAACTACAGAAGAACCTTTTATTTTGTCTCTATAATCTGATTGTCTTGGTTCAGACAGCCGATGGTCTGAAGACGGGCACTATCGGAAACGTGGATTGGATTGGCTGCCTTATAACCCTGCATGCGACAAGCTGTCAGGGTTACACTGGCTTCGTCGCGTACCGTTATGAAATCCCATGATGCTCCGAGGGTGGTGAGGGCTCCGTTATCACCGGAAAAACTCTCTACATTTGTCAGTGAGGTATGACCCTTTCCCTCAATGAGGATAGGGTGTACTTCTTCTATGTTCTCACCAACATTGGCAATGATACTTCCTTGGGCTATCTGCCAGTTGCGGTTCTTCCATTGACTGCCCAACTTGTGAATACCTATGCCGACACAGTCGAAATTGAAGTTCGTCAGTTGTCCGTAAGTCTCGTTGCCCAAATAGATGCCCCCGTAAACACCAAAGGTGAAGAGGTCCATCAGTTGGGCATTGTCTGTGTGGTCGATCCAATACGTATAGGTTTTGTTACGAACAACAGCATCAATAACTTCGCGCTTAAACGAGCGGCGGAACTCCCTCATGTTTGCCGGATTTACATGGCAGTGCAGGATTCGTGGTACATCGTAGCAGCGGTCTATGGCAATAAACTGCCCGCTGAGCGGATAACCGTAGCAGTGCTCGAAGAGAATCTGTTCGCAGATGTGTGGAGCCTTGGCGCGGAAATCCATAGCCATATATTCTCCGTAGAAGGTCAAGCAGCTTAGGGTGACACCCTGTACGGCTTGGCTTGTGGCCATACAGATTGTGGGCGGATAGGCTATAATCCGGTTGCCATCCTGCCAAGTCTGTTCGGGATAATAGAATTGAATGCCTTTGACCTGTGTGGCTGACTCTACGGTAAGAAAAGGGTTCTCGCGGTCGCGAATAACAAAGAGCGAACCAGTTGGACCAGAACGGTCGGGCAGGGCAGTACCGCGTCCTGTGGGACCATGTGCGCCCAACAGTGTAACGTTACGCCTTAGGATGATGCCGCCTTGCATGGGATAGCCGCCTTGGGCCGGCTCGACATACAACACACCGCCCGACGGACTCATCTTGTCTATTGCTTCCTGCAAGTGAAGACGGTTTTCCTCTGCCGTATTTGTGGGTAATACGCCTATGGACTGCAATGATGTCCAGCCCTGAGCTATCGTCATGGCCGTAATACCGAAAAATACAACAAAAAGGGAGGCGATTCTAAGCATGCTGTTTGAAGAGTTCCATCTGATGGATTCTGGAATTTTCGACAATGGGACCCTTATCATCTTCTACAACGGTCTCTTCTGGTATATCCCAGAAAAGGTCTAACTGAACAGCAACATCGGGCTTAATGGAATAAACACCGTACGAATTATGCTTGAAGGGCGATTCGCGTTTTTGGGCTTGTTTCCAAAGAAACAGGCCTACGGTCTTGTAGATATCTTCATACCTGATAGCATTGTCGAACAAATCCACATGCTTATTGTAGAGGTGGCGGACAATACTGGATAATTTCAGACCTTCCTGACCAAACGGAAGGAGAAGTTCTATTATATCTCTATAATATATATTATTCATGGTTACAAAGATAATCATTTTTTGTTAAACAAAAATATTTGTAGGAAAATGTTTTTGCTCTTACAATGAAAAATAATAACTTTGCACGACAAAATTGAATTTTAACAGCAATAATAATGAAAAAAGTTAATTCTCTGTGCACTATTGCAGCCGGTATTCTATTGTTGGCGTCTTGTCACAAGGATCCGGAAAATCATCTTCTGAATGTTGTTTACCCCAGTCCTTATGGTGTTGTGTATGCCGAGCAGGATATGGATTCCGTTATCTTCGAGACCTTTGACAGCTATAATATGATATCTCAGGTTGACTGGATTAAAGTTATAGCAGGAGAGTCCTATGAAGTTGATTATGACTATAGAAACCTGTATGCATTTAAATCCCTGGTGTCTTTTGAACCTAATACTACAGGTAAGACTCGAATGGGAGCTGTAAGGATTAACAGCCATGATTTCTCGAGTGGCGCAGTCTTTTATCAGCGTGGTCACATGAATATCAGTCGTCCCCAGCCCAATGTGACAGCATTGACGGATTCTGTTTCTTTTGATTTGTATGTTAACTTCGTGGCAACAGAAGACAGCATCTGCTTTAATGTATCAAAACCCTGGACGCTTTCATACGCCGAGAATGCCGACCAGACATGGGCTGTATTTGACAAAGCTCAGGGATCTGCCGGTAAAAACAAGGTTACACTGACCTTAACACCTAATTCAGATGCGGAGAATGGCCGTACTACTGTTCTGGCGCTTAAGTGCGGTGAAGTTACCAACCTGATTAATATCAGGCAGGAAGCTGCTATAGATATTACAGAGTAATAAGATTCTTTTATTCCGGCTCTTGTGTGAGATGTCTATTTTTTAATTACCATTATAGACATTTCATACAAGAGGAACAGGGGTACGAATACCAACATTAGCGTAAACGGATCGCCACTGGGTGTGATGATGGCTGCTGCCACCAATAATATCACAGTGGCGTGTCTGCGATATTGGCGCAGAAAATCCTTGTGAAGAACCCCTAATTGGGAGAGAATCCAAGCCAGCAAAGGCATCTCGAACACGATTCCCATAACCAAGATAAGCATGGTAAAGTTACCGATGTACGACGACAGGTTTATCTGGTTCTGAATACTGGGACTTAGCTCATATTCCATTAAGAAACGGAAGGTAAAGGGGAAAACAAGGAAATAGCCGACTGCACAGCCCAGATAAAACATAAGTGTTCCACCCAAAAAGGCGGGTCGGATGTGCTTTATCTCGTTCTCGTAAAGTGCAGGTTCTATGAATTTCCATATTTCCCAGATAAAATAGGGGAATGCAATAACAGCTGCCAGCGAGATAGACGTCTGGATATGCGTCATAAACTGACTGGCTACGTTTATGTTGATAATCTGAACGTTAAAATCCGGGCTGAAGGTAATCATGCCATGGCTTATTTTGCTCAGCCATCGGTAAACAAAGAAGTCGTTGCTGGTTGCTGCAAGAATAAAGTCGTCAAAAATGTGTGGCAGTACCGAAAAGGTTCCTATTAAACAAAGTAATAAGACGCATGCCGATCTGAAAAAGGCCCACCTGAGTACCTCCAGGTGATCCCAAAACGACATGCTTTCATTTGCATTTTCTTCTGTGCTCTCCTTTTTTATGACTTCTTTATCTTCTTGCATAATCTTTTTTTCAGAAAAATATGGGTTACAGGTTTAAAGCCTATAACCCATAATTGTATTACATTATAATATTACTTAGCGTATGAGGGCTTAACAAACTTGGCTGCCTTCAGGTAGTCTGCGCAAACCTTCATTCCATCCAGAATATTGGGTCTGTTGCTTCCTTCCAACTCTACAACCAAATGCTTCAGTCCAGCCTTGTCTGCATTGTTAAAGATAGCATCAAAGCCAACCATACCGCTTTCGCCAAACTCCCTGTGGTCCTTAATGTGGAGAAGGGTAAAACGACCGGGATATTTCTTGAAGTACTCAACGGGACTTACCTGTCCGCGAACGGCCCAGTAAACGTCCATCTCGAAGAATACCTTGTCGGCATCGGTATGCTCCAGCATATAATCATACCATACCTTACCTTCCACCTTGCCGAACTCGTGTGAATGGTTGTGGTAGCCGAACTTCATGCCGGCAGCATTTACCATCTCGCCAACCTTGTTCAGATACTTGCAGATAACATCAGCTTCTGCCAAGGTCTTGGGATAGTTTACACCAGGATTCACAATATACTTCATTCCTGCACGCTTATGTGCTTCGATGCACTGAGCCCACCATTGCAGAGCACCGTCGAAGTTACCTGACTTCAGCTCTTCGTCATTCAGGTTGTGACCAACATGACTTGAAAGCACCTCCATACCGGCAGCTTCAATGTCGGCCTTAAACTGCTCGGGAGTAACACCATACAGTTTACCGTCACCGTAGTTGGCTGCCTCGATTGCTGTGTAACCCATCTTGGCCAACTCCTTCAGTGTCTTCTCGTGGTTCTGAGCATACTTGCCAGGGTCGCCAATCAGTTCGCGAACAGAATACATTTGGAAGGCGATTTCCTTCTTCTTTGCCTCAACATTCAGGCTCATGGATAGAGCCACTAGCGCTAAAAGTGCTATTGAAAATATTTTTTTCATTTTTTACCTTTTATTACTTTAACACCTTAACACGGATATTACGATACCATACTTCGTCGCCGTGGTCCTGGAAACCGAAGTAGCCAGGGTCTTTGCCGCAATCCTTCATAATTTCGAAGGCAAGTGGCCAGTTCTTTTGGCTGAACTTAGATGTCTGAAGCAGATCAACCCATGATTTGTCTGCCAATGTGTAGCTAAGTACCTTTACACCATTCTGGAAGTGAGTTACCTTACCGTTCTTGCATACAATCTTTACTTTGTTCCACTGTCCTGCCGGATTTGCGTTCTGAGGCTTGGCTACAATCATGTCATACAGAGAGGTTGACTGACGGATACCCAGTGTTGCACCTAACTTGGCATCGGGATGACGCTCGTTGTCAAGAACCTGACATTCGGGGCATGAGATATAGATAGGCTGATAGTTCAGCTTGGCCTCTTTCTGAATGGTAATGGAAGCCTTTATAGGTCCATCGTTCAGCTCCTTTGTCTCCTGGCTGGGCTTCTCGATGGTGGCAGTTTCTTTTCCCAGATAGAAGATACCGGAGTTTCCGCCTTCGGCAATCTTCCATTCCACTTCGAACTCAAAATTCTGGAAACGGCGTGTGAAGATGATGTCGCCGCCTTCACCCTGTCCGCGTCCGTTAAAGTGCAATGCACCGTCCTTGATATTCCACTTGTTGGGAATATGGTCCTTGCCATAACCTCTCCAGCCATCCATGCTGGTACCATCGAACAATACGTAATAGCCGTCCTTGTCAACTTTCAGCGAACTCAGTTCAACCTCAGGATTCTGGACAATCACATACTGCATGCCCTGAGCGGTTGCTGTAAGAGCAGCCATCATAGAAGCAGCTGCCAATATATTTCTCATTTTCATATCTTTGAATGCTTTTTGTTGAAAATAGAATTAAAGACAATTAGAGACATTAATGCCTCTAATTGCCGGTATCTCAGATATTATCTTTCCTTAATTAATCCTTAGGCATGTCTGGTAGAACATAGCCATTCTGGTAGTTAGGCTTAATCAGTTCTGCAGCGAACTCGCGTGCATTAACAGGATCTGTGTAGGTCTTGTTGAATGTTGGGTGTCCGTCGTGAATTGAGAAACCATCCTTCAACATGGCGCGAACAGTAGCATTCTCGGGAATGTTGGTGAACTTCATATTCTCACCATCCCAATCCAAAGTCTGGTTCAGACCTTGCAGACGTGTAGCAACTACACCCATGGCAACCATCTCGTTGAATGGACCTGCCTCGCTGAAGTCTGATGCTGTTCTTGTCCAATCCTTCTTACCCTCGCGGATTTCCTTGATGGCACGGATCCAGTCGCGCTGGTGACCACCAGGACCACCAGGAACACGGCGGCAAACCTTAGGAGCATTGGGAACACGCCCGCTTAACAAGTAGGGGCTCTCGCCGTAGCAGCCAACAACCAAGGTGTCCTTGGTACCATAGAAGATAGCACCACCACCGCTGATGTTCAGGTTCTTACCAACGGGCAGACCGTCTGGACGGAATGGTATGATACCACCGTCGCTCCATGTTACAACAACCTCGGGCATAGCAACCTTAGGACGGTTGGGGCGAGCGGGATATGTCAGCTTGACAACCTGTGCACTGGGGCAGCAGTCTGACATAAGTGGGGTAGAGCTACCCTCAGCGTGAATGGGATAACCCAAATCCAGAGCCTTGAATACGGGGTGCAGAATATGGCAAGCCATATCACCCAGAGCACCTGTACCAAAGTCCCACCATCCGCGGAAGTTCCAGGGGTGATAGATAGAGTTGTAAGGACGCTTGGGTGCGGGACCGATAAAGGCATCCCAGTTCAATGTGCTGGGAATCTCGTGTACTTCGGTAGGACGCTCCAGACCCTGAGGCCAGATTGGACGGTCTGTGAAGGCATCAACGCGTGTTACCTCACCGATTTCACCGTTCCAGATCCACTCGCAAGTAAGGTTTACACCCTCGCCGCTTGAACCCTGGTTACCCATCTGGGTTGCAACACCGGCTTTAGCAGCCAACTTGGTGAGCAGACGAGATTCATATACTGTACGTGTCAGAGGCTTCTCGCAATATACATGCTTGCCAGCTGCCAATGCCTCGGCGCAGATGATAGCATGGGTGTGGTCAGCAGTACCGCAGATAACAGCGTCTGCCTGATCCAGGAGCTCTGCATACATCTTCTTGTAGTCATTGTAAACCTTCATGTTGGGGAAAAGTTTTTGGTACTCGTCCAAAACACCCTTGGCATACTTCTGGTCAACATCACACATGCCGATGAACTCAACATCGTCATAGATTTCACCCTTACCTTTGTAAGTAACACCATTGATGTCAGCGTGTCCACGGCCACCTACACCAACGCCTAAGAGTTTAATCTTACCAAGGTTTGCATTCTTCTTGTTTGCCTTGGCCTTTGCAAGCAATTCGCTTGGAGTTAACGCCAATGCTGCAGTAGCAGCAGTACCAGCCTTTAGGAAAGACCTTCTTGACATTTCTTTCATACTGTTGTTGTTTTTAGGGTTATTATTGAATGTTTATTACACTTATTTCTTTTCAACTTCTTTCTTTGTGTCAACTTCTGCGTTGATTTCGTTTTCTATTTCGTTCATGCCAGTCTTGAAACTTCTTACGCCTTTACCAATACCATGCATTAGTTCGGGAATTTTCTTGCCACCGAAGAGAAGCAATACTACTAAACAAATGACAATAATCTCACCTGTTCCTAAGCCACCTAAAAATAATAATTGTGCCATAATTATAATGTTGTTTGTTTTATATCTGATTAAGCAGGCCGTAACCGTTTGTCATGTGGGCTCTGCGATAGTGAATCTGTTCCAGTTCCTCTGGTGTCCCTTTTGACGGCATGTCGTGCGTCCAAGCATCATCCAACATCTTCCATGCATATTCCGATGCAATGGCTGCATCCTCGAACTTGGGCAGGTGTTCCGGTCTGACGCCTGTCAGGATTGCCTCGCCCATCAGGTAACACAGGCGGTCGATATTCTTGTCTCCATAAGGTTTCTCAACCACCTCTGTGATGTGTTCGCCGTGCTTCTCCACAATGGCATTCTTGAAGTCGTGGTGCATGCGAACGAATCCCTTACTGCCAATAATCTCGGTATATGAGTTGTGGGTCTGGTCTTTTGCCAACTGACCGTAAACAAATCCCTGCGTAATATCGTAAACAATACCGTTCTCGAATGTTCCATGACATTGTAGCCACCATGGGTCTTTGTAGTCCCACATACGAATGGCCTGTGCATGTCCTGTCTTGTACTCCGAATCGGCATAGTATCGTGCGATATCTACATAATGCATGCCGCAATCGTGGAATGAGGGTCCTTCGAATTCGTGTCCTTCGCCAGGAGAAAGACCGGGAGTCATGTGGCAGATTCTTATGATGGCCACGTCGCCAATCTCTCCGCTTTTAATAAAATCCTTCATTTCCTTGGTGTACCAAGCATTCCTCAGATACAGGTTTACGGTGCAAATCTTATCTGTAGTCTTGGACAGTTTCACCAATTCGAATTCATCTTCCATCTTATAGGCTAAAGGCTTTTCGCATATTACGTGCTTGCCTGTGGCTATGGCCTTTTTAATCCGTCCCGGTCTGCTGTCGGCCAGTGCATACAGTCCTACACATTCTATCTCCGCATCATTGAAGATGTCATCCTCGTTTGTGGTGAAAATGGCGTTTGGAGCTATTTCTTTGGAATAAGTCTCTTTTTCCGGATCGATATCACAGACATACTTGACATCCCAGAAATCGCAATTGACGAGTTCCCTTAGATGCTTTCTGCCCATGCGTCCTAATCCGATAATTCCTATTTTTACACGATTCATTTGTTCTTTGTAACCAGTTTTAGGCTAATAATTGCCCTTTAAACTCGCATTTGGTTGTAAAGGTACAATATTTTTTTTAACAATTCGTTATCTGCAATATATATTTTATCTATTTTAACAATTTACTTTGTATATCTTTTGTCTTTATTCTACTGCAAAGGTATCTCACATTATTTTCGTGAAGCCTTAATAAATGACATAATATCTTTATTTATTGTCATATAAGTTATTTTGCCCAAACAAGGATATATAAAAAGAGGCGTTGCATATTGCAAACGCCTCTTTTTATATAATCAAAAGTATTATTTCTTTCCGCCGCTCCAGAAGTCCTCTTCGGCCTTCTTTCTCTTGAGGAAGTCATTGTATTCCTTTTGAGCCTTGTCGTTAGCGGACTTGTTGGCTTGTGCTTTCCGTATTTGTTCTTTCAGACGTGATGCGGAACCGCTAACGGTTATGTCAGCATCACTTGCTTTGTCGCAGTATTCAAGTGCTTCGTTGAACTGGCCAAGCAATGCGTTGATGTTTGCCATTTTCATGTAGGCTTTACCTGTATAGTCGGGATTGTAGCCGATTGCCATTTCTGCGTATTTCAAGGCACCGATATATTGTTTGCTCTTTGTAAGGCCATTGCAAATATTCAAGCAGATGGCACCACGTCTGGCATCAGTGGTACATAACTCAAGTGCCTTATTGTAGTATTCGAGCATCTTGCCAAGGTCGCCTTCCTTCTGTGACTTCTGAGCTAAACCGATAGCACTGATGAAAGTTGGTTGCAGAGCGTATGCGGCTTCGGCATAACGATAGTAGATTTCCGTTTCATCCAGGTCGTTCTGCTGCATAATGACCAGACTTGAATTAAGCTTGGCCAAATCATCCTTGTAGGCATCAAACTTCTTGGTATAGATGGCAGCAAGCTGTGTACTGTCGGCTGCACCACTCTGAGAGAACTGCTGTTCGATGGCCGCAAGAGGTATGTCGTATGTTTCAAGAAGTTTCCGAGCTCTTGCGGTGTCACCGATTTGCTGTGCTTCCTTAGCCATCATGAGCATTGTTTCGCAGGCATCTTTGCTGTCCAGATAATCCTGCAGGTATTGTTCACGCAATGCGTTGGGAGCAGCCTTATACATTGCATCGCTGACTGCGAAGAATGTCTGGAGGAAAGATCCTGTGATTTCGCGGCCACCTTGTTCGTTGACCATCTTGATGGCTTCGGAGAAGTTGGCGTATGACTTGTTCAGGGTGTAGCCACTACCTTCAACCTGAGGAGCAGTCCAATTGTAATACTCTGCCTTTACGCTCAGTACATCACCTTTTGTGTTCTTGATTTTAGAGAAAGAGTTCAAGGCATCAAGGTTCTTCAGACGCAAATCAAAGAGTTCCATCATCTCATTGAAATATTGGAGTTTCTTGGCCTTATCTGTTTCATTGGGATCTGATATCAGGAAGTAATACATCAACGGTCCTTGTGTATAAATACCGTTAATGGCAAAGGGAGCATTCTTCTTTAGCCAAAGCAGATTGTTGCGTGCCTCTTTATAATCCTTGATATCCATAGATTGCTGGAACAAAGAAACGTTCTGACGGCCAATCTTAATGCTATCTTCGTTGCCATTATTGGTAGCACTGATACGATCCTCGATAGATGTGCCTTCGAAATCCTGTGCCATTACTGGTACGATGCTTATTGCAAGTGCAGTTGCTACTGCAAGTTTTTTTAGTTTCATATTTGTATGATTTAAATGTAATTTTATTAGTTAATTTTATCCCTTTTGGAAATTTCGTTTGCAAAAGTACACATTTATTTTCAATTTGCAAGGTCTCTCAGAGAGAAAAATCCCTACACGAAAGGAAATAATCCCTATTTATTCCGTTATAAGCGTAAAAAGGTTCTTCTTCACTTTGAAAAAAAGAAAAACCTTAAAAACACGATTCTGTTGTTCAAGGGTCAAGGGTCGATAACAGTTTACCGTTTACCGTTTACAGTTTACTGTTTACAGTTTACAGTTTACGGTTTACTGTTTACGGTCTGGGGTCAAGGGTCGATAACCGCTAACAGTTGAGAGTTGATAGTTTAAAGTTGAGAGACAGTTTAAACAGTAGGTAGTGCCGCCACTGGCGGAGTAAAACAGTACCTCAAACTGGCTACTCTAAACTTTCCAACTGACTCTAAACTCTACACTCTAAACTCTAAACTTTCTCTCCTAAAGAGAGGACCGCTAACCGTTTACGGTTTACTGTTTACGGTCTTGAGTCAAGGGTCTTGAGTCAAGGGTCTGGGGGTTGTTTGGTTGTTTTCGCTGTTTATTCGGTCCGACAAGAAAAATAAAATTCTGTTTTATTTTGTATTGTGCTCACTTAGTCGTAACTTTGCGGTCTGTTATGATGATGATAAATTGTTTTTTACTTGTTGTCGGTATTGCCCTTGTTCTTTGGGGAGCCGACAGATTTACCGACGGAGCGTGCGCGATTGCACGAAGGTGGAATGTCAGCGAAATGGTTATCGGACTTACTATTGTGGCCCTCGGAACCAGTTTGCCTGAATTTATGGTTAGTTTCTTCAGCGTGTTGAAAGGCAGTGCCGATATGAGTGTAGGCAATATTGTGGGCAGTAATATCTTTAACACCCTGATTATTGTGGGTGCATCTGCCATGATGATGAAGATGCCTGTTGACCGTTCGCTTCTAATCTACGACATTCCCCTGAGTCTGTTTGCTGGCTTCTGCCTTTATTTTATCGCGTATTTCGATGGAAATATCCGTCGTGTTGAGGGACTGGCGCTCCTATTGTTCTTTTGTGCTTTCATTTATTACACATTCTGGAGGGCACGCAAGAATAAACCTGATGCAGATTCGCAAACGTCAAAGACAGAGCAGATGTCTGTCCTGAAGATTCTTGTGCTTTTGGTCGTTGGATGTATTTGCCTCGTATATGGCGGTCAGCTGATGGTGGATAATGCAGCAGAACTTGCTCGCCAATGGGGTGTTAGTGAGCGTATCATAGGTCTTACCATTCTTGCTGCCGGAACCAGTCTCCCGGAATTGGCTACCAGTATGATGGCAGCCCGTAAGGGTAGTGACGGCCTTGCTTTGGGTAATGCTATTGGCAGTAATGTCTTTAATATTGCTTTTGTGATAGGAATCTGTAGTATTGTTAAACCTATGGCAGTTTCGGATATTTCCTTTGCCGACTGGTTTGCACTTATCTTTTCTAATGTGCTATTGTGGATATTGGCATTCTCCGGACGCAGTCTTACCAGTTGGAAAGGTGTTGTCCTTGTGGCTGCCTATATTGCTTATCTGTTATATATATTAATAATGTAAACAGGCATGAAACACTTTCTCTTTTTTATTGCTTTATTGTGTAATGTCTTCGTTATGCAGGCACAGGGCCCCTGGAAATTCAAACTTCTTTGTCCGGAAGAGGATATCCGCTTGCACATCGACCTATACGAAGAGACTATAAATGTGCCGGGCATGGAAATGTTTGGCCCCCAGAACGGTTATTTGGGTGGTAATATCTATGGTGTATGGACTGTTACAAGTTTTAAGATTCAGGATGATAAGAATGCATCACTTAAGCTGAGTAACGATTTAGGCAGCGAGACGCAGAAGGTAACTCTTGTACAGCAGTCTGACAGCATTTATACGCTTCGTTTTGAAGGAACTAACGTTGTTAAGCGTGCCATAGGCCGTAAACTGGTAAAAATACCTTCTGAATTTAAAATGAAGATTACCCAATAAAGATGTGTTTTAACAATAGATACGCTATCGTAACCGGTGCTGCCTCAGGGATGGGGCGTTGTTATGCCCTACAGTTGGCGCAGACTGGGTATGGCGTACTTATTGTGGATATTAACGGTGAGGCCGCACAGGAACTTTCCCGTCAGATATCGCAACAATACAATGTTCCGGCACCTGTTGTATGCATCGACCTGACACAACCCGATGCTGCAGAACAGATTTATGCTAAGTGTAAAGAGTCGGATTGGCAGGTTGAGATATTGATTAACAATGCAGGGATTCTTATTACTTCTCTTATAGAGGAAACCGAACCACAGAAACTTCAGCGCATTATAGCCCTGCATTGCACGACGCCTTTACTGCTCTGTCGGCATTTCATACCATCGATGAAAAAGTCGGGCGTGGGGTATATCCTTAATGTATCTTCTATTTCGGCTTGGATGGATTGGCCCGTAATCGGTATGTATGGCTCAACCAAACGATTTGTGAAAGGTTACTCCCGACAGTTAAACATCGAATGTAAGGGTTCTCCCGTTAGTGTTACTACAGCCATCTTTGGAGCTGTGGATACACCCCTTATACGTTTCCCGCTTCTGATGCGCCATCGTAAGATGCTCCTACGTTTTGGCTTTATAATATCTCCAGAGAAGGCAACGTATCTTGCTTTAAAGGCAATGTTTCGCCGTAAGACAAAACTTATTCCTTGCCTGTCCGACAGGCTTGCTATCATCTTTTGTCCGATGGTGCCTAATTGGTTGCTCTCTTTCCTGATTCGGGAAATTGATATAAAATCTTTATTCTAATATATAACTTTAACTAAGAAGCCATGAAATATTTTAAAATCGACAGGTTTAAATTCTTCTGTTTCATCATTACATCTTTGTGGATGAGTGTCTCAGCTCAGAATTATGACCTTTACAATGACTTGGCAGACCAGTCTTCTGATCCAAGTTCTTACTATGCCATTGTGGACCAGTACAAAGCAAGCACAATGTCGGCTGCACAAGTAGAAGCAGCTCTACGTACAGCCATTTTTGAGCACATGAACACAGTTCCTGCTAAATCCGGTCAGTACGATATTACCCGCTTTGTTACCAATCCAACTTTTACCGATAACAGTAAAGCTGGTTGGAATTATACCCAGACAGGTTGGTGGGGACAGCATGATTTCGAGGTGAACAATGAAATAGTTGAGTGCTATGGCAAGAAGAAGGAAGTCAGTATCTCTCAAACCATCAGTAATCTGCCAGCCGGTGATTATACGCTGAAAGTTCAGGGGTTCTATCGTAACGGAGAATGGAAACAAGCACTGGCTAATTACGAGCGTGGCAAAGATGTCGTCAAGGCATCGTTCTATATTGGGAACCAGATTTCACCCATGAAAAGCATCTTCGACGACGGCTGCTATATGATTAAAGGAAAGCATCATAAGTCGGCAGATGTATTGGCTGTTGTGAGTGGACGTGGATTCCCTCATAGCCATTATATTGACGAAAATAACCGTAGCAATTCTATCAAAACCCCAGACTTGGCAAAACAGACCTTCGATCATGGCCATTACTGGAACGAAGTGACAGTCCACCATACGGGAGGAAATTTGGCGATTGGTATCACGTTGCCAGCAGATGTGCCGTCAGACAATTGGGTGGCATGTGACAACTTCCGTCTGTATTATGGTAAGGCTGGAGCTGTCACTATTTCAGATGATCCATCACTCGCCTCAACGGTGCAGGCCGATATGATGGCAAACGTTGTCCTGAAGAAGCACTTCAATGCCAACGAATTAACTCCATTAGCTGTTCCATGCAATATCCCTGCATCTTATTTCAAGGCTGTTTATGGCATTGGCTCCCTCGACGAGAAAACTGGCACAGCCATCCTCTACCCAACAGACGAGGTTCATGCCAACGTACCATGTTTTGTTGTGACAAACCAGAATGTGGATGAGATTAAGGTAGAGAACACCTACGTGACCGCTGCACAAGGCGACCAATTCCCTGTGCTGTGGGACGGTGGAGTTATGTACAGAGTTGACGGCACAACCACTTGGAAGACGACCACCGTCTCAGAGGTTGAGAAGGATGCATCATACTTTACGAGTTTCGAGTATACCGACCCATTGAGAATGAACTTTACGGCCAACATTGAGAACTTCCAAGCCCGTCAGTTCCTGGAGAATACAGATTATTCCAACCCGAATGCTCAGTCAGTCATCGGTAACTACTTCAAGCCCGCTCCACCACGCCTCGACATCCCGCACAACATTGGTATTCCTTTGCCTGTGGATAAGGTGGTGAATGCTACGGTAAAGTATGGCCTGAAGAGCAATCTGAGCGGTGCAAAGACCCAGATGATTCTGGACCATTCACCTCATGCCTACATACCTAATCTTATTCCTGGCAATACGTACTATTTCCGGGTTGAGGCCGGCAGCGAGGTGCTGACGCAAGGCCAGTTCAAGGTAGAAGGCCCGGTTAGAATGATTTATGCACCCAGCATCAATAACATCCGCGATTTGGGCGGCTGGACTGTTCAGGGTAACAAGCAAGTTCGTTATGGATTTATTTATCGTGGTGGTGAGGCAAACGGACTCCATCCATCTGTAGCCGAAGATCGTCAAACGCTTATCGACCTTGGCATAGCTGCAGATGTAGACCTTCGAAGTGATGATAATTACGATAGTGGTAATGGACAGGTAGGTAAGTGCGCCTTTGGGTTCTCGTCAGCTGACTATTTCTTTAGTTCCGGTTGCCGAGACAATCAGGTGAGTCACCTCACTAACTCAACCTCAAAGGCTCGATTTAAAAATTGGTTCAATTTCATCCTCAATCACATCCGTGAGGGAAAAGCTGTTTATTTCCACTGCGTATGGGGTGCCGACCGTACCGGACTTACAGCCGTGTTGCTGGAAGGTCTGCTGGGACTCTCGCAGGAACAGATGAACAAAGAGTTTGAGTTGACATCGCTTTCATTTGCGGGACTCCGTCCAAAGGGCGGAACTCTTGGATATGGTGACCATCAGGCACTTATCGAGAAGATTAAGACCTATGCAGGTGCAACTCTCCGTGATAAGTTCGACACTTATTGGACTCAGGAGGTAGGCATCACACAGGAACAGATAGAAGAGTTCCGAAGCATCATGCTGGTCGGGCCTGCAGAACCTGTTTCCATTGGTAGTTTGGGCGTCGGTACCTATTACAGTGCAAATGCATTGGATTTCACATGGGTAAAGGGACTGAAGGCATACATTGTCTCTTCCTTTGATTCATCAAAAGGTCAGGTAACCTTGACCTGCGTAAAGGATGTTCCAGCTAACACGGGAGTTATTATTAAGGGCGCTGCAGGAGTGTATGATATTCCTGTATGCGAGAATACAACAACGGTCGATAATATGCTGAAAGGTGTGACCAAACCTACAATCATGCATAAGGTTGATGGCAGCTACACCAACTTTGTTCTTGCCCAGAAGAGTGGCAATGTAGGATTCTATCATGTAAAAGACGGTTCCACATTGGCTGCCAACAAGGCATACTTGCCATTACTCACGGCTTCGCTTAACTTTGGAGCCGGAGCAAGGCTCTCCATTGTATTTGAGGATGAGGAAAACGATGATGCAACAGCCATCAGGGAAATAATGACAGAAACTCAGCCCAATATCTACAACCTTAACGGACAGCGTTTAGAGTCTTTGCAAAGAGGTATAAATATTGTAGGTGGAAAGAAAGTGTTGGTAAAATGATAACCCCCAAAACAAATGACCGATGAGAAAGAAAGAATATATTAAGCCTCAAGCAGAGGTGATGATTATCAGAATAAGTAATTCGATATTGACAATTTCTGACAATCCGGATAATTATGATGTTCATGACGAAGAGGTGGATGCCGGTAATTCATTGTAAAAAAGAGGTAATCTATGAGAAGAAATCTATTTCCAGTTGTTTTTGGCATTTTTCATGCTTTGTGTGTAACCGCTCAGGTAGAGAGTCCAACTATGGGCTGGAGTTCCTGGAATACTTTTTCCGTTAATATTTCAGAGAATATTATAAAGGGACAGGCCGATGCTATGGTCTCTCAGGGACTGAAGGATGCGGGCTATCAATACATAAATATAGATGACGGCTTTCAGTATGGGCGTTTATCTAACGGTAAGGTGAGGATTCACCCTCAGCGTTTCCCGAATGGCCTGAAGGTTGTAAGTGATTACATTCATTCGAAAGGTCTTAAGGCTGGTATTTACAGTGATGCCGGCGACTGTACATGTGGTAGCATCAGTAATGGTGATACGCAAAATACGAACGTAGGAATGTACGGATATGAGCAGTTGGATGCCGACTATTATTTCAAGGAACTGGAGTTCGATTTCATCAAAGTAGATTATTGTGGAGGTAATCATGCCAGACTGAATGAACAGGAGCAATATACAGCGATTCACAATGCCATTGTGAATACGGGGCGTAATGTTCGCTACAATCTATGTAGATGGGCCTACCCAGGAACATGGTGTCATGACATATCCACCTCATGGCGCACTACAGGGGATATTTATGACGGATGGGCATCGGTAAAAGGAATCCTGGCAGAGAATCTGTACCTTTCGGCATATTGTTATGATGGTTGTTATAATGATATGGATATGCTGGAAGTGGGGCGTTCCATGACGGAGGAGGAGGATAATACACATTTTGGTATGTGGTGTATTATGTCAAGTCCATTGCTTATCGGCTGTAACATGGCAACTATTAAAGAACGTCCATTGGCATTGTTGAAGAACCCAGAGCTGATTGCACTTAATCAGGATCCGTTGGGACTCCAGGCATACGTGGTGCAGCATGTAGGTGAAACATACATATTGGTGAAGGACATTCTTGCTTTACATGGAAACACTCGTGCTGTGGCTCTCTACAACCCTTCAGACAGGGAAGTGGAAATGTGCCTCAGCTTTAGTGAAGTAGATTTGGGCGGTAAGGTAAAGGTGCGTGACTTGTTCAAACATCAGGACTTGGGCGAGAAAGTAGGCTCGCTGTCTGTTGTGGTTCCACCACATGGAACACGCATCTACAAGCTGGAGGCTGAGAACAGATTGGACCGTTATATTTACGAGGCGGAGACTGGTTTTATGCATGATTATCAGGAAATCTACAACAATCAGTCGGTAGGTTCTGCTATTTATGAGACCAACTCTGCTGCAAGCGGAGGCGCCTTTGCCAGTTGGCTTGGTGGAAAGAGAAGCAACTCGCTGGTGTGGCGTGATGTCTATGTCGCAGAAGAGGCTGACTATACAGTTCATTTCTGTGGCAGTTCGGCCGAGGCACGTTCGTTTACTGTTGTGCTGAATGGTGAGGAAATGGGCACCATAAATATGAGTACATCTAACTGGGTGACCTTCAAGGAGTATAATATGACTCTTCACCTGAAGGCAGGCTCCAACCGTATAGAACTCTATAACGAGAAAGGATGGATGCCCAACATAGACTATATGAGTTTGGAGAGGGCAGGGGAAGAAACAATCCTTTCCAGAAGGTTGGAAGAGGTTGTATGTCAGCTTGAAGTCATGACTCATAACACTCTGATACCAAATAAATTAAAAATGAATATTGAAAGTCTTTTGACAAGAGCTAATTCGGAAGGCCTGACAAATGCCAAAATAAGAAATATTCTTACTGAAACACAGAACATACAGAATACCATGACAAAAATCATGCCGCTTTGTGAGGAGTATATTTTCTGGAAATCTTATGCAGACAAGAATGTGGAAGCCAGTATGGAATCCTCTGCACTGACCTCTTTTGTTAAGAAAATCGGTAATTCAGAGACAGCTCTCTCACAAGCAACTACCGAAGCGCAGGTAAGTACAGCACTGAACAACTTAAAGACTGCTGTGTCAACATACTTGAAAGCTTCCTCAGCCGTTCCCAAGGAAGGCGAATACCTGGATATGACGCTCTTCGTAGACAACTACGATTTCTCGACAAAAGAAGGTTGGGAAGGTGAACCTACATATCGTGACGGATGCGGTGAGGAATTTAACAAAGCCTTCGACATGTTCCAGTCTCTTTCCGGTATGCGTCCTGGAGTCTATACCATTCGTTGCAATGCTTTCTATCGTACCGGCGGTAATGATGGCGGTGCAGCCTACAGATCAGGGAAGGAGAATATTCAGGCTTATTTGTATGTGAACGAAAAGGTTAAAAAGTTAAAGTCACTCTATTCCGAGAAATGGCCGGATTCTGATCAGTATGGCTCTGTTGATAATCAGAATGGTTATCCGCATAGTATGCGGGCTGCGGGAATCCGTTTTGCCGAAGGATGCTACATGAATGAGATTGCTTATACGCTACAAGAAAAGGGTACGCTGAAGTTTGGCTTGAAATGTACGAGAAATAACGGTTCCAGCTGGTGCTGCTTCGATAATTTCTCTTTGCTTTATCAACCTTTGCCGGATTGTTATGATGGAATCGCCGAAGTGAAAAGTGAAAGGGTGAAAAGTGAGAAATATAATAATGGCGTTTACGACCTGACTGGACGTAAAGTCAACTCCCAACAGCAAAAGGGCATTGTAATAAAGGAAGGAAAGAAAGTTGTTTTTTAACGTGTAGTGTTGAGAGTTACATTCTCAACAGCCAGTCGTCAATCAGAAGACGGGCTATTGATGCCTTGTCTGGAATCTCAGGCATATTGTTGCGGGTGAACCATCCGCCTTCACAAAGTTCTTCTTTTTGTAGGTTCAACTCGCCACCGTCGTAGTCTGCCGTAAAGCCAACCATTAGGCCAAAGGGGTAGGGCCAAGGCTGGCTGCCAAAGTACTTTATGTTTGTTATCTTTATACCAACCTCCTCTTGCACCTCACGTTTTACACATTGTTCCAGCGACTCACCAGTCTCTAAGAATCCTGCAACAAGGCCGTAGTGATTGCCTCTGAAGTTTCGTGCTCTGACCAATAGAATACTGTCGTTACGCTGAATGCGAACAATAATTGCTGTTGCTGCAGATGGCCACCACTCTTTGCCGCATTCCGTACACTTCTTACTGATGTCTGTCATCCATTTGTTTGTGCCGCCACAAACACCGCAAAAGCGTGTGTTCTGGTCCCAGTACAACAGTTCGGCACCTTTGCCTGCTAACTGGTAGTCTTCGGGACTTAAGATGGCATGAGTCTTACGTAAACCTACCATTTGAAGCCCATCGTTTCCACTTACAGGATTATCCAGGCGGATTATCGCAACAACGTATTCTCCTATATGTAAGTTGGTAATGTAATTCCATTCCTTTAGGGGAATCGGGGGCTCAATACCGAAGGGGATAGTCCCCTCTGTTGTGAGAAGAATATCCCCTTGGCAATATGCTAAGTATTTGATCATATATTCAGTTTACCGTTTACCGTTTACGGTTTACCGTTGTCTAAGGTCTAAAGCCTAAAGTCTAATGTTCAATGTTCAATGATCAATGTTCAATGGAAATCAGATTCCCAGTGACTTTTTTACTTCCTCAACCTTAGCTTTAGCACGCTCTACGCAGCCTTGGTAGCAATTGGCACATCCCATGGTATCTTTCAGTTCCAGATAGAACTTGATCTTGGGCTCTGTTCCGCTGGGGCGAACACTCACTTTAGTGCCATCCTCGCAGAAGTATTGAAGTACATTACTGGTCGCAGGCATATCAAGAACTGATTCGTTGCCTGTGGCATCATATTTTTTCAGCGTCTTGAAATCACGTGTCAGTACCACCTTACTACCGGCAATCTCTTTGGGACGATTAGCGCGGAAGTTCTCCATCATGGCTTTAATCTCGTCTGCACCGGTTTTTCCCGGTTTTACTACATTAATGGTATGCTCGTAGCTGAAGCCGTACTCAAGATAGATATCCATCAGCAGGTCGTAAAGTGTCTTACCCTGGTCCTTGGCCCATGCTGCAATTTCGCAGATCAGACAGATGGATGCTGGTGCATCCTTGTCACGAACCTTATCGTAGGGAAGGAATCCGAAACTTTCTTCACCGCCACCAATATATTTCTGTTTTCCCTCGCTGAGTGCAATTTCACGCGCAATCCATTTGAAGCCTGTGTAGCAGTCACGCAGTTCCACATTATTCTTTTCTGCCATCTTGGCAATGACTTCAGTCGTTACGATGGTTTTAACCAGGAAATCGCTGCTCTTTAGTGTGCCAAGTGCTTGTTTGTTCTTGATGATATAGTAGCAGAACATCATTGCAGTCTGGTTACCGTTGATGATAATCCATTCGCCCTTAGGGTCACGACAGACTATTGCCAGACGGTCAGCGTCGGGGTCGGAAGCGATTACTAAATCAGCATTCAACTTCGTTCCCAATTTCATACCCAGAGTCATCGCCTCAGCATTTTCCGGGTTAGGACTTACAACCGTTGGGAAATTTCCGTCGATAACCATTTGCTCGGGTACAACGTTTATGTTCTGGAATCCCCAACTACGCAGGCATAAAGGAACAATAACACGCCCGGTTCCGTGCATGGGACTGTAAACAATGTTCAGATTCTTTTGGCGGAGAATTACGTCCTGATCTACCATAGCTTCCTTAACAGCCATCATGTAGTCAAAATCCATCTCACCTCCGATAATGGTGATAAGGTCTTTGTTGCCTTCGAACTTTACATCTTCGATTTTTACCTTATTCACTTCATCTATAATACCTGTGTCATGTGGTGCCAGTACCTGTGCACCATCGCTCCAATATGCCTTGTAACCGTTGTACTCGCGGGGATTGTGGCTTGCGGTTACGTTTACACCGGCAACTGCACCAAGCTGGCGGATGGCAAAGCTGATTTCGGGAGTGGGGCGGAGGCTCTCGAAGAGATAAACCTTTATACCGTTAGCGCTGAAAATATCTGCTACGCTCTCAGCAAACATACGTCCGTTATTGCGACAGTCGTGACCAACGACCACACTCTTTCCACCTTCAGGAAAAGCTTTGTTAATATAGTTGGCGAATCCCTGAGTTGCCATGCCAACAATGTATTTGTTCATACGGTTGGTACCGGCACCCATAATGCCGCGCAGACCGCCTGTGCCGAACTCCAGACTCTGGTAGAAAGCATCTATTAACGGGTTCTTGTCATCGTTATCCAACATGGCCTTGATTTCGGCTTTTGTCTCATTGTCATAATAGGGCGAATTCAGCCACGTTAGGGCTTTTGCCTCACACTCTTTTATTAACTGTGTATCCATATTCTTTGTTTTATGAAATATAATTTCATCGCAAAGGTATTGAAAAGTTATGAATATGCCAAGAAAAAAACACCTATCTTTTGCAGTTCTCCAGTTTTTTTGTACTTTTGCAATCATGAAGTATTATATATAGAATTGACGGTTTAATGCAACATATAAGAAATTTTTGTATCATTGCACATATTGATCACGGGAAGAGTACTCTTGCCGACCGACTCTTGGAGTACACTCACACCATTGAGGTTACTAAGGGACAGATGCTGGATGATATGGATTTGGAGCAAGAGCGTGGTATAACCATCAAGAGTCATGCTATTCAGATGGAATATAACTACGGGGGGGAGAAATACACCCTTAATCTTATCGATACTCCAGGACATGTTGACTTTTCTTACGAGGTGTCGCGTAGTATTGCTGCCTGTGAAGGTGCTTTATTGGTTGTCGATGCCACACAAGGCGTGCAAGCTCAGACTATCAGTAATCTCTACATGGCCATCGATCACGACCTGGAGATAATCCCCGTTATTAATAAATGTGATATGCCCAATGCAATGCCGGAAGAGGTTGAGGATGAAATAGTGGAGCTTATAGGCTGCAAACATGAGGAGATTATTCGAGCTAGTGGCAAGACAGGTATGGGTGTAGAGGATATTCTGCAGGCTGTTGTAGAGCGTATACCATGTCCTAGGGGTGATGAGAATGCACCACTTCAGGCCCTCATCTTCGATTCTGTTTTTAACTCTTTCCGAGGCATCATTGCCTATTTCAAGATAGTTAATGGAAGTATCAAGAGTGGAGATCAGGTTCAGTTCATCAATACTGGTAAGGAGTATAAAGCCGATGAGATTGGTGTGCTTAAGATGGACATGGTTCCCCGGAAGATGCTCCACTGCGGTGATGTAGGTTATATTGTTTCCGGCATCAAGACTGCTACCGAGGTTAAGGTGGGCGATACCATTACCACCATCGAGAATCCCTGTCAAGAGGCTATTGCCGGTTTCGAGGAGGTCAAGCCAATGGTCTTTGCTGGCGTTTATCCCATTGAGACGGAGGACTTTGAAAACTTACGTGCCAGTCTGGAGAAGTTGCAACTCAACGATGCGAGTCTCACCTTCCAACCAGAGAGCTCTGTGGCATTGGGCTTTGGTTTCCGATGTGGTTTTCTGGGTCTTCTGCACATGGAGATTATTCAGGAACGCCTTGACCGTGAATTTAATATGGACGTTATCACCACAGTTCCTAATGTTTCATACCTTGTTTATGATAAACAGGGCGAGGTAAAAGAGGTGCATAACCCTTCAGGTATGCCTGATGCGACGCTGATTGACCATATTGAGGAACCATACATTCATGCTACAGTCATTACTAATACTGCTTATATTGGTAACATCATGACATTGTGTTTGGGTAAACGAGGCGAGTTGCTCAAGCAGGAATACATCAGCGGAAATCGTGTGGAAATCCAGTACGCCATGCCATTGGGTGAGATTGTAATAGATTTCTATGATAAGCTTAAGAGCATCAGTAAAGGCTATGCTTCTTTCGATTATCATCAGTCTGGTTTCCGTCCCAGTAAACTGGTTAAGATGGATATCCTTCTAAACGGTGAACCCGTGGATGCCCTCAGTACGCTGACACACGCAGATAATGCAGAGACATTTGGCCGTCGTATGTGTGAGAAACTCAAGGAACTCCTTCCTCGTCAACAGTTTGATATTGCTATCCAAGCGGCTATCGGTGCCAAAATTATTGCCCGAGAGACCGTTAAACAAGTCCGTAAAGACGTGTTAGCCAAGTGCTATGGAGGCGATGTAAGCAGAAAGAGAAAATTGTTGGAGAAACAGAAGAAAGGAAAGAAAAGAATGAAGCAGATAGGCAACGTACAAGTGCCCCAAAAAGCCTTCCTTGCCGTTCTGAAGTTGGATTAATAATCGCCTTATCTTATATGTTATGGATAGAAGAAGAGACATTGCCCGTGAAATCTCCCGTATTTACTGTACGTTGACTCCACCTTCAGTACAAATCTTGGGTAGCATCCTCGTGCCTTTGAAGTTTCAAAAAGGTGACACTATCCTTAAAGAAGGACAAGTCTGCCGTAACCTTTACTTTGTAGATAAAGGTATGGTACGCCAATATTATTATAAAAACAATAAAGATGTTACAGAGCATTTCAGCTTTGAGGGGCGTATTGTTTTCTGTATAGAGAGTTTCCTGAAGCAAGAACCCAGCCGTCTCATTGTTGAGGCTTTGGAAAACACGAAATTGTATGCTATTCCTTATGATGACTTAAACAATCTTATGGTGCGTAATCAGGAGATAGAAATGCTATATCGCAAAATTCTTGAACATGTTGCCATCAGTTCTCAGGAACATGCCGACAGCCAACGGTTTGAGAACGCCACCGAGCGATACGAACGTCTTCTGCTTGAAAAACCTGAGATTGTTTTGCGTGCCCCTATGGTGCATATAGCAAGTTTCTTGCAGATGACACCAGAGACACTCTCACGAGTTCGTAATGGTTCTGTACAAAATAATAATACCAAGCAACAACATTCACCTAAAGACGAGAATGATGCATGGTGGACACATGCTACCAAGTAAAAATTTTGGCAGATTTCTTGTATAAGTGCAGAAAATACAGTAATTTTGCATCGTTTTAGTTCATGCGATAGTGGCTCAGTTGGTAGAGCATTGGCTTCCCAAGCCGAGGGTCGCGGGTTCGAGTCCCGTCTATCGCTCTTAGTTGAAAATCAGATAGTTAGGAGGTTTTTTGACCTCCTTTTTTTGTGCTTTTTTGTGACCCTTTTTGTCTGATATAGTTGTTTTTTGTTGTTTTTTGTGGGTATTATCTGCAAATATTATATGCATATTGTGTGCATGGATTTGGAGGATATTTAGAAAATAATTACTTTTGCAACGACTAATGAATAGAAATCTATGAAGAATTTGAATATTCCCTTGATTGGGACATTGCTTTTAATATCACTGGTCGTATGTCCTATACTTTATGTTTATGTCGGTCCTGCATTGGATGATAGACAATTGACAGTATTGAATACATTGATTGTTATTACAGCATGCAGTTCTCTTTTGTGTTTTATTATTGGCGAGCTGACTCGGAATAACAGTCAAGTTGACAAAATATGGAGTATTTTACCCTTTATCTATTGTTGGATTATTGCCATCCACGGTGGAAAGCATCCTCGCCTTGTGATTATGGCTGTACTGGCAACCCTATGGGGCATTCGCCTTACATTTAACTTTGCCCGTAAGGGAGCTTATCGCCTTAAATTCTGGGAAGGCGAAGAGGATTATCGTTGGAAATTGCTGCGAGAAACTCCTTTCCTAAAGAATCGCATGGTATGGATGCTTTTTAATCTGATTTTTATTTCATCTTATCAGAATGTTCTGCTGCTTTTTATTACGTTTCCTGCTTTGGTAAGCATGAATTCCACAGTACCCTTCGGCTTCATTGATGTTTTGGCTACAGTTCTTATGCTCGGATTTATTATCTATGAAGCTGTAGCTGATGAACAGCAATGGCTCTTCCAGTCCAAAAAGTGGACGATGATAAAGGAGGGGAGAAAGTTGGAGGAACTGCCAGATCCCTATAACAAAGGTTTTAATACATTGGGGCTTTGGAGTATTAGCCGTCACCCCAATTATATGGCCGAGCAGTCTATTTGGGTTAGCCTTTACATTTTCTCCATTGGCGCTGGTGTGGGCATTGTTAATTGGAGCATGATCGGTGCTTTGTTGCTGATTGTCCTTTTCATGGGCAGTACAAATCTTGTAGAGGGTATCAGCAATGATAAATATCCTCAGTACAGTGATTATTGCAAAAGAGTTAACAAGTTTATTCCGTATATTTAATTCGTTGAACTGTTTAAAATAATAAGTTTCACAACACATGCGTCTTAGCGGCTTTAGTTGCGATAACTCCTTAAACATCCGAACATGACCGATGAGGGGAACATCAATATGGCCGTGCTCATTGAATGTTAATAAGTTTATGAGTCTGTAAGGAGAGATGCCAATGTGGATGCTGGAGAATATAATCAATACATTGACTGGTAATCTGTCTATTACACTCGGCATCGCCTGTATCACATGGCTGAAGACAGAGATACGCTTCATGTGATATGTTGCTATAGCACTCAGGATTATGCTTGCCGTCGAATACCACTTTTATTTCGTCAATCTTTCTTAATGCAGGTGGTGGAACATGAGGGGCGAAATGGTCTTTGGGAGACCATGTAACCCAATCCACAGCAACTGGAAGTGTATGGGTCCCGTTGGTCTCAATAGTTACATAGAAGCCTGCACGATGGAGTGCATCTACAAGAACATCATCGACCTGGAGCGACGGCTCACCACCTGTTAGTACAACAAATCCACATGCGCTCCACTGGCTGATGGAACTGATAATATCGGCAGCTGTCATCTGTGTGAAATTGCCAAAATCAGTATCACAAAAGGGACAACTCAGATTACATCCACTGAAACGTATGAATACAGCGGATTGTCCTGTATGGCGGCCCTCGCCCTGCAGGGAATAGAAGATTTCGTTAATCCTATACATTACAGCAGGTATTTTGCATCAATGGGAAAATCGTCGTCAACTGCCTGAGCGACATTTCCAAAAGACTCCTCAACGATAGCCTTGTAACATTGTGGGAACTGATGTACAACCCAGGCAGCAATATTCTCTGCCGTTGGATTGAAAGGTAAAACCTCATTCAGATTGCTGTGATCCAGAAAACCATGAATGGCTTTCTTTATCTTGGAATAATCAACCACCATGCCATTCTCATCCACCTCGCCTGAAGCAAGAAAAACAGTGATGGTCCAGTTATGTCCATGCAAGCGGCTACACTTACTATCGTAAGGTAGCGATAATTGGTGGCTTCCAGCCACATCCATTTTCTTTGAAATACAATAAATCATCGTCTAAAAAGCTTCCACCTGCTATATGCTGATGGGTAGGGAAAAACCTGTTTTTTTTCAGTTATATGCAATAATGCGATTGCAAAGATAGCACTTTTTTCTGATATTTCGCATTTTTTCTCATTTATACATTGAAATGTCATAACATTAAATGGCAGAATGTAATGGTTGTATGATAGAAATACTGTATATTTTCCCGTATTGTCTTTCTTTTTTTTCTTTATTTAAAAAGAAAATTGTATTTTTGCGGCTGATTAATAAAACACGCTTATAATTTACGTTACGCAGTATGGCAAAATTCATTATCCGAGATTCAGAAGGTCGTGTGGAGAAAATAGTCGATAAAAAGATGCACCACGAACGTAAAAGACAAGAAGGTAGTGGCTTTGGCTGTTTTTTCCTACTTTTAATTGTGATTGGCTTAATCATCTATTTTACTGTTTTTAAAGATTCTGACAGACACGATGAGGGCGAAACAAAGGTGGTTGAAACCCCTGTTCGCAATAATAAGAAGAATAATAAGTTAAATCATTCCGTAAAAGTGACTGCAGAACAAGACAGCAGTCTGGCAGAAGTTGATACTCTGTCTGATGTGGAGGATGTGGTTGTTCAAGAGGTTGTTCGGGAAGTTGTCCAAGATGTAGTAGATAATGTCAGTTCTTCGGCAGAAACGACAATCAATGAACCTGAGGCGATTGTTGAATAATAAATAAATGAGAAGAGGATGTGCCTATTTTGACACATCCTCTTATATTTTTCCTTTTTTCCCTTTTTCCTTATTCAGCTCCACCTCCTAATGCCTGATAGAGGTCGATGGTGGCGTTAATGGCATCCATGCGGTTCTTGATCTGACTCATTTGGGCAGTCAGAAGGGAATTCTGTGCCGTAATGACGTTCAGATAGTTGGTGCTGCTGAGTGCATAAAGTTTTTGGGTGGCTTCGAGTGCTGTCTCCAATGATGTCACTTGCTTGCCTATCAACTCCTTCTGGTCCTCGGCTCCCTTCAGTTCTACCATGGCGGTGTTCACCTCGTTACCGGCTGCAATAATGGCTTGCTTGAAGTTGTTTGTGGCAACTTCCATCTCGGCCTTTGATATCTTATACTGTGCACGTATTCTACCATTAGAAAAGATGGGCTGCGAGAGGCTTGCCACTGCATTGCCAATCATGATGCCCGGATTAATGGCTCCACCGCCAAGACTGTTGGTAAACTGCCCTGTGGCACTGATGTTGAGTGATGGGTAGAAACTGCTGATGGCAATGTTCTTCTCGTAGAAGGCACTGGCCAACTCTAATTCGGCAGCTTTTACATCGGGTCTGCAAGATAGGATTCTGATGGGAGCACCTGTTGCCAGTATGGAAGGTGATTGGAAGGTGCTGAGAGCGCCGCGACTGATGTGCCCGGCTGTCTCACCCAGAATAGTCCCCAACGAATTCTCTATCACTTTTATATTATCTTCTATGGCTATAACATTGGTACACATGCTGTGATATGTAGCTTCAATACTTGCTACCGCAGCAATATTGGCTTGACCGGCATTCATCAGTTTCTTCTCCATATCCAGATATGTACCCCAGTTGTCGCGGGTAGTCTGGTTGAGAGCCAACTGTTCGTCAAGAGAGGAGAGTGTGTAGTACATCGAGGCTATGTTTGCCACTAACGCTGCTTGTACAGCCTGTTTGGCATTCTTCAGTTGCTCTACGTTCACTTCTGCTTTTTTCTTGGCGTTGCGCAGGCTTCCCAGACTGCCTATCTGCCAGCTCATGGTGGCGGGCAGACTATATGTTGTATTGGTGCTATAATCGTTACGAGCGTATGGGTCCCACGCTTTGCTGACCGTTCCGCTGGGGTTGAAGTAGATATTTGGGAAGTAGGCTAATTTCGCACACTTCAGGGCATACTGTACCTCTTGAATCTTTAAGTCGGCATTTTTCATGTCGGTGTTATTAGCCAGTCCCTTCTCGATGAGGACCTGCAACTGTGGATCGGTGAAAAACTCACGCCACTTGATATCGCCCAGACTCTGTTCGCCACCGCTTTGTACATCTCCATATATTCCGTCGGTGTTTATTTCGGCAGGACGTTCGTAATTCCTGAATAGCGCACAACTGCTCAACAGCAGCGTTGTCATGGCTATGGATATAATCGAATTCTTGTTCATATCTGAATTATAAATTAAGCTTTATAAATTATGAATTCTCAGCAGCTTTCTCTTTTTCTTTCAGTGAGCGCTCACGCTCCTTCAGAAACTGTTGGTCGGCCTCTTCTACCATTACGGGACGAATCCGTTCCTGGAGATACTCAAAGATGATGAAGAAAAGGGGTACGGTAAATAGAATGGCCAATGTTCCTACGGTCATACCGCCAATAACGCCAATACCGATAGTGCGATTACCGTTTGCTCCGGCTCCAGTGGCAAAGACCAGCGGAATCATACCAAAAATCATGGTTAGCACAGTCATGAGAATCGGACGCAGACGAGCCTCTGCAGCAGCGAATGCAGCTTCAACGATACCCATACCCTTGCGACGGCGTTCCAGGGCAAACTCAGTAATAAGAATGGCTGTCTTTGCCAGCAGACCAATAAGCATAATCACACCGGTCTGTAGGTAGATGTTATTCTCTATCTGACCCATGAAAAGCATTCGTCCGATGGGGGCTGGCTGTCCATTCATTGTGATGGTCCAGTTAAAGCCTGTATTCCACAACCATGCAAATGCGTATGTTCCCATCAAACCGGCTGGAACAGAGAAGATGACCGCAAACGGAATGAGGAAACTTTCATAAAGACAACTTAAAATCAGGAATACCAGGATTACGCAGATGCCGTAAGTAAGGTATGTATCGTAGCTGCCAATAGTCTGTGCTTCCTCTCGCGCCATACCGCCAAATTCGTAGCTGTAGCCCTCGGGGAATACTTCCTTGTGTACCTTTTCAATAATCTTCATTACTTCGGTATTGCTGACACCCGTATTGGCTGTCACATTTACTGATATAGAACTGAAGAGGTTGAAGCGGTTGTCAATCTCGGGACCGAGCACAGGTGTAAGTTTCACGAACTGGCTGAGCGGAGCCATCTCTCCCTGGTTGCGGATGAACATATTGTTCAGGTCGTTCTCTGTTGTGCGGGCCTGAGGATTACTCTGTAGCATAACACGATAAACCTTGCTGAACTGGTTCATGTTACTGATGTATGAACCTCCACAGTAACTGGCTAAAGCACTCAGAACTGCTGCTGGAGAAATACCAGCTCGCTTACATTGTGCAGCATCCACGTCAACCTGGAACTGTGGGAAATTACGCTCGTAGGTGGTGATGCATCGACCTACTTCGGGGTATTCGCTTAACTTTGCAATAAATTGCTTCGTATAGTTGAAGAACACTTCCTTGTCAGCGCTTCCGGTCTTATCCTGTAACTGCAGCTCTATAGAACCCATACCATAGCCGGGAATCATACCAGGTTCGAATACAAAGCACTGAGCTTCTGGAATTTCCTTCAACAGGCGGGCATTCAGTTTGGCATTTGCCACCATAGTGCTTGTGCCCATCATGTTATCCAATGGATGATAGTTCATTAATGCCACAGCGCTTAGGACGGTAACAATTACAAAGGCCAACGCTTTCTTGCCAATCTTTTTCTTGGTAAACAAACTGCGGCAGAATACTATTAGTGCAATGATGAAAGCCAAGAGGGCAAGTGTAGCGAATCCGAATCCCAATCCGTGCTGACGTTCACCCCAAGGTTTCATACGGATTACAGACATACCATAGGATGTACCCTGACCAGACATGAATCCGTAACCTGCCACTTTGGTGTATTCTCCGATTTCAGGTACTTCTTCTATAATCTTCTGTGCTTTGTTCATTACATCGTAGGTTGATGCAACATTGCTACCGGGGACGGCGCTGACATTCATCATACATACACCTTGGTCTTCGCTGGGTACCAATCCACTGGGAAGGTGGCTGGCAAAAAACACTACGCCTACCATGGCTGAGGCCAATGCACCAAAGCTTATATAATATCTTAACTTGCGCGAAACCATACGACGAAGCACATTGGCGTACTTTTCCATCATGGCTGTATAGGTAGCTTCGTAAGCTAAACGTGTACGATAATTGATGGCTCCGAAGAAGCCTTTACGTCTTTCTTCACTGGCTGGGCGCATCATAATGGCGCATAGGGCAGGGCAGAGTACCAAAGCACTGACACAACTGAGACCTACGGCTGTTGCCAATGTCACACCAAACTGAGTATAGAAAATACCTGCTGTACCGCCAGTAAAACTAACAGGGATAAACACTGCCATAAATACAAAGGTACATGAGATTACCGCCATTGTTACGTCGCTCATGGCATCTTTTGTAGCTTCGTAAGGACTGGTATAACCGGCATCGAACTTAGCCTGCACAGCCTCTACTACCACAATGGCATCGTCCACCACGGTACCAATGGCCAGCACAAGGGCAAACAATGTAAGTAAGTTTAGCGTAAAGCCTGCTATGGAAAGACAGGCAAAGGTACCTACCAGCGAAACTATAATAGATATAGAGGGTATGATGGTAGCCTTGAAGTCTTGCAAGAAGAAATAAACCACCAACACAACCAAGAAGATGGCAACCAACAAGGTTTCTTCTACGTTGGCTATAGAAGCCAACAGGAAGTCGTTGCTGGACATCATCTTTATAAATTTCATGCCTTTAGGCAAGTCCTTACTTAACTCATCAAGTTTAGCGCTTACACGGTCGTTGGTTTCCTTAGCATTCGCTCCTGCCAACTGGAAACAGAGGAAGGTAACACCAGGGTGTCCGTTAGCCTCACCGTGGAATGAGTAACTGATAGCACCCAGTTCCACATCGGCAATGTCTTTCAAGCGCAGAATCGTTCCGTCTGCATTGGCACGGATTACGATATCTTCAAACTCAGATAATTCCTTCAGACGACCCTTATACTTCAACGTGTACTGATAATAGTTGTCAACACCGTCTCCATGAGTGCCGTTTACGGGTTTCTCACCCAACTGACCGGCAGGAGATTCAAGGTTCTGTTCTGCAAGGGAGGCTGTGATGTCATCGGGTATTACACCATACTGAGCCATCAATTCGGGTTTCATCCAGATACGTAGCGAATAAGTACCTCCCAGCAACATCACATCGCCTACGCCTTCTACTCGCTTAATCTGCGGAATGACATTAATATCCAGGTAATTGGAAATGAAATCTTCATCATACGTGCCGTCCTCGCTGCAAAGGGCATCAATCTGGAGAAAAGACGTTTGCCTCTTTGTCGTGCTCACACCAATTCGGGTTACCTCCTGGGGAAGCAAACCTTGTACGCGGCTTACGCGGTTCTGAACGTTCACGGCTGCCATGTCGGGGTCTGTTCCCTGCTTGAAAATAACATTGATAGTTGCAGAACCAGAATTGGTAGCTGTACTGCTCATATAAAGCATGTTCTCTACACCGTTTATACCCTCTTCCAAAGGTTGGATAACGGCTTTCATTACGGCATCTGCACTGGCACCGGTATAAGTTGCGCTGACAGACACAGTTGGAGGCGCAATATCAGGGAATTGCTCCAAGGGAAGCGTTGTAAACGATATAGCGCCAACCAGCAGAATCATAATGGCTATGGAAATGGCCATTACTGGTCTTTTAATGAATATATTTCCTTTCATTGACTTTCAAATGTCTCTCTAATCTCTAATCCCTAATCTCTAATCTCTCAACTCTCAACTATTTATTAGGCTTGATGTTCTGGCCGTCCCTAAGCATACCGGCTCCTTCGGCAACAATGACGTCTCCCACCTTTAAACCGTCTTTAATGACGTATTCCTTGCCATTTGTAAGGGCCTCAGTAACAACTATGTGTTCGTGGGCAATGTTGTCCTTGTCAACGAGATATACTTTGAATTTATCCTGAACCTGAACGGTGGCAGTAGTGGGAATGACAATCTTATCTTTATAAACGGTGGGGATAACTACGTATCCTGTACTACCGCTATGCAGCAATTTCTCTGGGTTGTCAAAGACTGCACGTACCTGAACTGTACCGGTACTTCTGTCAACTACACCACTGATACTTTCCACCTTGCCGGGATATTTGTATTCGCTTCCATCTACAAGCAGCATCTTAATCTCAGGCAGGGCTTTGATGCCAGCCTCAGCTGTACCGTACTCACGAGACATGGTTAGCAGTTGTACTTCGTTGATGGAAAAGTAAACATACATTTGGGTATTGTCGCTCACTGTGGTCAGAGGTTGCGGGATGGTTGGTCCTACAAGTGCCCCCTGCCGGTAAGGAAGAGTTCCCACAATACCGTTTGATGGACTTTTTACAACAGTATAGCTGAGATTATTTCTGGCATTCACAACCTGTGCCTCACACTGTGATAATGTAGCCTTAGCTGTCAATAGTGAGTTGCTGGCTTTCTGGAGGTCGAATTCGCTAATGACTTTTTCGTCATAAAGCTTTTTCTTGCTGTCATACTCTAACTGCGATGTTGCCAACTGAGCTTTTGCTGACTCAAGTGATGCCAAAGCTGTGTTAAGTGCAGCCTGATAAGGAACCTGATCTATGATGAACAGAGTTTGCCCGGTCTTCACAACCTGACCCTCAGTCACGCAGAGTTTTGTCAGTGTACCGCTTACCTGAGGCAGGATGTCAATATCCTGACGACCGCGTATAGTGGCTGCATATTTGGTGGTCATAGTTACATCTTTTGTCGAAACCTTCATGGTTTCAAAGTTTGCTGATGGCATCTGTTGTTGTGAACTTTTGCTGCAAGAAGAAAATAAGCATGCAACTGCGGCGCACAAAATTGTCATGTACTTCAGTTTCTTTTTCATACGATATATGTTATTTTATTGATTTATCTGCAAGCTATTCCTAAAAATCGGCTGCAAAGGTACAACAATTTATAAAATAATCTGTTGAGGTTTCTTCAAAAGAAGAAAGAATTGTAATTATTTAACAAAACTTTTTCTTTTTTCAATGCAAGACGGGCGCATAATTCCTGATTATACGCCCGTCTTATGTTATTTCGTAAGATAGTGTTATGAGTTCATGCTTACCAGGAACTCCTCGTTTGTCTTCGTGTGCTCCAATCTTGATTTTACCTCGTTCATCGCCTCAATGGCATTCATGTCGGTAAGGAACTTGCGTAGAATCCACATGCGGTCAAGGGTCATCTTGTCTTGCAACAGGTCGTCTCTACGGGTGCTGCTGGCTACAATGTTTACTGCAGGGAAGATACGTTTGTTGCTAAGCATACGGTCAAGTTGTAACTCCATGTTGCCTGTTCCCTTGAATTCCTCAAAGATAACCTCGTCCATCTTACTGCCAGTATCAGTAAGGGCTGTTGCAATGATGGTAAGGCTTCCTCCGTTTTCTATGTTACGGGCAGCTCCGAAGAAGCGTTTGGGCTTGTGTAAGGCATTGGCATCCACACCGCCACTCAGCACTTTGCCGCTGGCTGGTGATACGGTGTTGTAGGCTCTTGCCAAACGTGTGATGGAGTCAAGGAAGATAACAACATCATGTCCGCACTCAACCATTCTTTTGGCCTTCTCCAATACGATTCCTGCAATTTTTACGTGACGTTCTGCCGGTTCGTCAAAGGTACTTGCAATGACTTCGGCCTTAACGGTACGAGCCATATCTGTAACCTCTTCGGGGCGTTCGTCAATGAGGAGCATTATCAGGTATGCCTCGGGGTGATTAGTAGCAATAGCATTGGCAATATCCTTCATCAGGATAGTCTTACCTGTCTTGGGCTGTGCTACAATCAAGGCACGCTGTCCTTTGCCAATGGGTGCAAAAAGGTCAACCACACGGGCAGACATCGTGTCGTTTATGCCATTGCAAAGTTGAAATTTTTCATCAGGGAAGAGTGGCGTAAGGTTCTCGAACGGACTTCGGTCTCTTACTTCCTCGGGGTTACATCCATTGATGGTTGAAACTTTTATAAGGGGGAAGTATTTTTCGTTCTCACGAGGAGGTCTTACCGGACCTTCTATCACATCGCCTGTTTTTAATCCGTACTGGCGGATAATCTGAGAACTTACATAGATGTCATCTGGACTACTTAGGTAGTTGTAATCACTGCTACGTAGGAACCCGAAACCTTCGTTCATGACTTCAAGCACACCCTCGCCGCGAATGTTTTCACCGAAGTCAAATTTTTCGTCTTCTTTTGTATGGGTGGGTTTGTCCAACTCTGGTAAGTCATCGATGATGCGTGTCCCTAAATCTGGATGGCTTGGTGGAGCAGCTGTTATGGCGACCATCTCAACCTGCTCTTCTAACTGGGGAATGTCCTGCAGAATTATGAAGTCTTCTCCTTCGCTAAAGAATTTCTGTATATTTTCTTCTGTAAGTTCTTGGTTTCCCGGCGCTTCTGTGTCAGAGTTCAGAGACTCTTCTGGTTGTTCTTTTTTCGATTTGTCAGACTCTTCCGGGAACTTGATTTCTTCCTGTAATTCTGTTAATTTTTCAATTGCTTCAGCTTTAGCTTCGCTGATTCTCTTTCTTTTCTTTTTTGCTGGAACCGGTTCTTCTACAGGTGCGCTATCTTCTTTTTTTACTACAGACTCCTGAGGTACGACCTCTTCTTTAGTGGCTTTCTCAGCTACCTTCTTAGTCGTCTTCTTCCTGGTCGTCTTTTTTTCTGTGGTTGCAGGTTCTGCCGTTTCCTCCTTCTTAGAAGTAGCCTTAGCCTTTTCTGTTTTCTTCGTTGCGGGCTTTTCCGCTTTTTCGGCCTTCTTGGTTGTACGCTTTTTCTTCTCTGGAGTGTTAACAGGCTGCACAGACTCAGCATCTATGATGTTGTAGATTAGTTCTGTTTGGTCGCTAATAACCTTCACGCCCAAGGATTTGGCAAGTGCTGCCAATTCATCAGAACTCATACTTTCTAGTTCGTTCTTTTTATGCATAGTTTTTATGCTTTGTAATAATAATAAATAAGGTGTTGGATAATTAGATAACTGCTCAAGGTGAGCTGTGTTTCAAAAATCAGTGCAAAGTTAAGTCAAATCCTTTAATCTACCAAACTTTCCTTGTAAAATTATTTCAATAATCCGTCGTTTTTACATACTTTTGCAGAAAATTTAACATGGTATCATATTTACAGGTTCAGAATCTCACGCGCAGGGTAGGAGACCGCACGCTGTTTCAGGATTTGTCTTTTAGTATTATGGAAAGGCAGAAGGTGGGTCTTATTGCACAGAACGGAACTGGCAAAAGCACCCTCCTCAACATACTCACGGGAAAAGACTCGCCTGATGAAGGAGAAGTGGTTTATCATAACGGTCTTAGGGTAGGGTATCTTGAACAGTCGCCTCACTACCCCTTGGATATGACTGTGCTGGAGGCCTGCTTCTGGCATGGAAACGAGACCACCAATCTTATCCGCGAATATGAGCATTGTATGGCTACACCAGGGAATCCTGGGCTTCAGGATATCTTGGACAGGATGGATCATCAGAAGGCGTGGGATTATGAGAACCGTAGTAAGACGATTCTCTCTAAGCTTTCCATTACTGAGTTTCATAAACCCCTTCGCCAACTCTCCGGTGGCCAGTTAAAGCGTGTTGCTTTGGCCAACGTGCTCATTATGGAACCGGACTTTCTGATTTTGGATGAGCCTACCAACCACCTTGATATTCAGATGATAGAATGGTTGGAAGGTTATCTGAAAAGGAGTAGCATAACGCTTCTGATGGTTACACACGACAGGTACTTTCTGGATAATATCTGCTCTTTGATTCTGGAACTCGACGATGAGACCATTTATACCTATCGGGGTAATTACAGTTATTATTTAGAGAAACGTCAGGAGCGTATGGATGTGGCTCGCTCGGAAATTACGCGTGCCAATAATCTATATAGAACCGAACTCGACTGGATGCGACGTCAGCCGCAGGCGCGTGGACACAAGGCCCGTTATCGTGAGGAGGCATTCTATGAATTGGAGAAAGTTGCCCGAAGGCGTATTGAGGAGCAACAGGTTCGCCTTGAGATGAAGAGTACATATATTGGCAGTAAGATTTTTGAGGCTGAATATGTAAGCAAAAAGTTCCCTTTGAAGGATTCTGTATCGAAAGCTACAGAGAAGATAATCCTGAAGGATTTCTATTATAATTTCTCCCGTTATGAGAAGATGGGAATTGTAGGTGGCAACGGTACCGGCAAGACTACCTTCATCAAGATGCTTCTGGGTGAGGTGAAACCGGATTCGGGAAGGTTTGTCATCGGTGAAACAGTTAAGTTCGGCTACTACAGTCAGGAGGGCATGCAGTTTGATGAACAGATGAAGGTTATTGATGCTGTACGCAAGATAGCTGATTATGTAGATTTGGGCGGAGGACGTCATCTTTCAGCTATGCAATTCCTGCAACATTTTATGTTTACGCCTCTTCAGCAGCAAAACTACATCTATAAACTTTCCGGTGGAGAGAAACGCCGGCTACATCTTTGCACCGTCCTCATGCAAAGTCCCAATTTCCTGGTGTTGGATGAGCCGACCAACGATTTGGATATAATTACCCTTCAGATTCTGGAACAATACCTACAGGACTTTCACGGTTGTGTTATTGTCGTCAGTCACGACCGATATTTCATGGACAAGGTTGTGGATCATCTTCTTGTCTTTAATGGTGACGGTGATATCAAGGATTTCCCCGGTAACTACTCCCAGTATCGTGAGTGGGAAAAGCTGGAGGAACGTAAGCCAGAGAAGGGTTTAAGCAGTTCAAAAGGTTCAAGTAGTTTAAGTGACGCTGATGTCCAGAAGACGAAGCCAAGGGGGGAACAGAAACGTAAACTCACCTTCAAGGAAAAGCAGGAATTCGCACAGTTGGAACGGGACATAGAACGTTTGGAGGCAGAAAAGGCTCAGATAGAGTCTGCTCTCAGCAGTGGCACCATCAGTGTTGAACAGATTACAGAGATGAGCAAACGCCTTCCCCGTCTTACAGAGGAACTCGATGAAAAATCCATGCGATGGCTGGAACTTAGCGAATGGACGTAATTGGGGTGGGGCAACTAAAATAGAATTTGTATTAGTATGAAAAAGATTGTAAAAAAGGTCGTGAAGGCAATTCTATTGATATTGCTCATTCTTGTTTTTGCTTTTATTTCATTGTTTATATGGGACCGGGTTGGCTTTTGGTGGCGAGAAATCACCTTTAAGCCCAAGCCGGAACTAACAGTCATAGGAAAGCCATTCATCGACTTCGAGGCCGAGCTGCCTGATAGCACTGTGCATCGTTTCTCCGAATATGCGGGCAAGGGGCAGTATGTCCTGCTCGACTTCTGGGCATCATGGTGCGGTCCCTGCATACGCTCTTTCCCTATGCTGAAGGAATTCCATGATAAGTATCACGAGAAGGGGCTACTCATCATCGGCATCTCAGCAGACAGGAATCCCGATGCCTGGCATTATGCACTCGGGCAGCACGCGTGTCCTTGGCCCATGTTGCACGAAACGATAGAGTCACAGAAAAACCACACCTCGGCATCTGACCTGTATTCCATAAGTGGTTTCCCGACGTTTGTCCTGCTTGATCCCGATGGCAAAGTCATCTTCTCCCCTTATGAGGAGCACGGATATACGGAAGACGAGCGGAAGCAACTGATTGAGAAACTTGCGGAAATATTTGAAGAATAAAAACCAACTTGCATAAACAGGAGCCTTACTCCATAATCTTGCAGAAGAATCCCAGCTTATATAATTTGAATAGGAACAAAGAGGGGTTGTTTCCTAACAGATTTTTCTTTAACCGATGATTGCTTATATTAAAGAGCCAAGTGGCAAAACCTTTTAGATGACATTTCTTTATGAACAGCGCAATGGCGGATATATTGATTCGCCGTTGTATTTTCTCATCCAACCTTGAGAGTGTGAACAGGGATGTTTTGATTTTGCGGAGATAAGCAGGCGTTGGCTCCAATCCTGTATGTATGAGTTTGTTGTCGATGTGCAGGACGGGAATCTTACGGTCTTTAAGTGCCAAGCCGAACAGCGTATCTTCATGCCCGTAGTCGCATATTTCATTGCAGAAACGGATCTGCATGAACAAATCCCGCAATATCATGAAATTAAAGGTGGAGAACTGTGCATAAGGTTTCCTTCTTCTTAGCTTGAGAGGTTTTTTCCGTTCTGCAAGTACCTCGTACTTATACCGGAGGGCTTTATCGGGGGAAGGGCACGTGTCAAAATTACCTGTTCCACCACAGATTACCTGCCTGCCATCAGTCTCCTTAAGGTAAGAGGCTATGAAATCCTTGCTGCGCACCTGTGCATCACTATCAATGAAAAGAATCCATTCGCCCTGAGCCATTTCTGCAAGCAAATTGCGTATTTTAGCCCGACCCAAGTTCATCTTAGCCTGCCAGTAACGGCATTGGGGAAGTTTGGCTATCGACGCATTGTTTTCACGGATAGATGCTGCAGTACTTCCGTCATCAGCCACAATAATTTCAGCATCCTGAGGAAGTTGTTCCAAAAGATCGTGCACTAATTGAGTACAGTCTTGATTATAGGTAGGAATAAGAATTGATAGTTTCATGTGGCAAAGATACAAATAAAAGTGAAAAGTGAAAAGTGAAAAGTGAAAAATATAAGCGAAAAATGAATTTAAATTTTGCATTTCGCTCACTTATTTGTACTTTTGCAGTTGTTATGGCACCATTAGCGGAAAGAATGCGTCCCCTCTCGCTCGATGATTATGTTGGGCAACAACATCTGGTTGGTCCGGGTGCTGTGCTTCGTCGTATGATTGAGGGTGGGCGATTGAGCAGTTTTATCTTGTGGGGCCCTCCTGGAGTAGGAAAGACTACTTTAGCTACCATCATAGCTCATCAGTTACAGACACCTTTCTATACGCTCAGCGCCGTAACCAGTGGAGTAAAAGATGTACGTGATGTTATCGAAAAGGCCAAGGGAAACAGATTCTTCAATACGGCAACGCCCATTCTTTTTATAGATGAGATTCATAGGTTCAGCAAGTCGCAGCAAGACTCATTGCTGGGAGCTGTGGAGCAGGGTGTGGTAACCCTGATAGGTGCTACTACAGAGAATCCGTCTTTCGAGGTGATAAGACCTCTTTTGAGCCGTTGTCAGGTTTATACCCTAAAGCCTTTGGAGCAGGATGATTTGATGGCTTTAGTCAAGCGGGTCACCGAACAGGATGCCATCCTGAAGCAAAAACCTTTCGAGTTGCAGGAAACATCTGCCCTCATGCGATACAGCGGTGGAGATGCCCGCAAGTTGCTGAATATTCTGGAGTTGCTTTACGAAGGAGCAGAGAAGGAGGATAAAGTCTTGGTGACCGACCGGATTGTGGCAGAACGTCTCCAGCAGAATCCTTTGGCATACGATAAGGATGGCGAAATGCACTATGATATCATTTCGGCTTTCATAAAGAGTATCAGGGGTAGCGATCCCGATGCTGCCATTTATTGGTTGGCCAGGATGATAGAAGGTGGCGAAGATCCTGCCTTCATAGCCCGCAGATTGGTGATTAGTGCCAGCGAAGATATCGGACTTGCCAATCCCAATGCCCTCCTTCTTGCCAATGCGGCCTTTGATGCCGTTATGAAGATTGGTTGGCCTGAGGGGCGGATTCCGTTGGCTGAGGCAACCATTTATCTGGCAACAAGCCCTAAGAGTAATTCGGCTTATATGGCCATTAACGATGCGCTGCAAAAGGTGGAGCAGACGGGTAACCAGCCTGTTCCTTTGCATTTGCGTAATGCTCCGACCAAACTGATGCAACAGTTGGGCTATAGCGACGGCTATAAATATGCTCACGATTATGAGGGTCATTTTGTAGAACAGCAATTTCTGCCAGATGACTTACGAAACTTGCGTCTATGGCATGCCCAGCAGAATCCATCCGAAGATAAACTGTTACAGCGTATGATTCAGTGCTGGGGGGAGAGGTTTAAGAGTTGAGAGTCAAGAGTCAGTTTAAAGAGTTTAGAGATAATAGTTAATAGATAATAGATAATAGTTGAGAGTTTAAAAAGTTTAAAATTCCCCTCTCCTCGGAGAGGGGTTAGGGGAGAGGCCTTCATAGTAAATTATATTATATTATGGTAAAGAAAATACTTCTATTGGGTTCCGGTGAATTGGGAAAGGAATTCGTGATTGCCTGCAAGCGTAAGGGACAATACGTAGTGGCTTGTGACAAGTATGATAATGCTCCTGCTATGCAAGTTGCAGATGAGCGTAGGGTATTCAGTATGCTGGATGGTGATGCCCTCCAAAGAGTAGTAGAGGAAGTGAAACCGGACATTATTGTTCCGGAGATTGAGGCCATCCGTACAGAAAAACTCTATGAGTTTGAGAAAGCCGGCATTCATGTAGTTCCCAGCGCAAAAGCCGTGAACTATACGATGAACCGTAAAGCTATACGCGAGTTAGCTCATACCGAGTTGGGACTGAAGACGGCGAATTATCTGTATGCCAGCACATTTGAAGAATTAAAGGAGGCAGCAAATAAGGTCGGCTTCCCCTGTATCATTAAGCCCCTGATGAGTAGTAGCGGTCATGGGCAGAGCAAGGTTGATGATGCAAGCGAATTGGAAAAAGCATGGGAGAATGCCTGCGGTGGCAGTCGTGGCGATATCATGGAGGTGATAGTGGAGCAGTTTATTCCTTTCGACTATGAGATAACCCTCCTGACAGTAACCCAGAAGAATGGTCCTACACTTTTCTGTGCTCCTGTTGGTCATGTACAGAAAGGCGGTGATTATCGCGAGAGTTTCCAGCCTCGTGCGATGAAGCCGGAACATTTAAAGGCTGCACAGCAGATGGCTGATAAGGTGACAGCTGCTTTGACGGGAGCCGGCATCTGGGGTGTTGAGTTCTTTGTGAGCGAGAAGGAAGGTGTTATCTTTAGCGAACTGAGTCCTCGTCCACACGATACAGGAATGGTTACTTTGGCAGGAACACAGAACCTGAGCGAGTTCGAGTTGCATTGTCGCGCTGTCCTGGGATTGCCCATTCCGGAGATTACACAGGAACGTCAGGGAGCGTCGGCTGTAATTCTTTCACCTGTAGATACCAATGCTCCTCAGTACGATGGCATGGAAGATGTTTGTGCGGCTCAGCGTACTTATCTGCGCATCTTCGGTAAGCCGGAGGCACATGTAGGACGAAGAATGGGTGTAGTCGTTTGTTGGGATGATCTTTCAGCCTCTCAGGATGCTTTGCGTGACAAGTGCAAGGCGCTGGCTGCTAAGGTAACAGTTCGCTAAAGTCGGGTGTTAAAAGTTGATACAATATCCTGCAGTTCCTCATCCGAAAGGGTGGGGAACTTTTCTTTCATTAATTCCTTTAATACAGTTACAGCTTTAGCTTTCATTTGTTGCTTACCCATCTTTATACCGCTGGCTATTGGCGTAGAGGGGAGCAGGGCTCTGTTGAAATTTCCGTCGCTCATAGATTCTGCTATAATTTCCATTGCAAAGATAATACATATTCATGGAAAAGTCCAAATAAATTTTTTCCTTTCCTTTACTTATCGTAATATAACGTGAGTTCGACAAATATAATTGTCTATATTTTAGGCTGAAAGCCGAGGTTTTTTCTTCTGGTTAGGTTGAAATCTCGAAAGAGATTGATGGGGTGTCTGGGTGCTTTTATCTGGATGCTAGCATACAAGGAAAAACAGAGAATAAAGTTTACAGTTTACGGTTTACAGTTTACTGTTTACCGTTGAGAGGTTTTGATGCTACGCATCGAGCCTGCTACGCCATGGCAAAGCCCAAACAAGCTTGGTCTCTGCGCATGGCTTAAACGCAGCCTTCAGGTTATGTGGTGTGGTTCCCTCTTACATCATACATCTTACATCATACATCTTACATCATACATCTTACATCATACATCTTTAGGGTTTTTGGGGTTTTTGTAAAAAATCTGTGAGATCTGTGAGATTTCTTGCAGCTTGCAGCATAGGAGATTTATACAAATAATTGCACTTTTTAATAGGAAAAGTGCTTCGAATGCGAAAAAATATTTATCTTTGCACTCAAGATATGAGGCTGGTTGTACATCTTATAATTATATATGCCGCGCTGTTGACCTTGGTGGGTTGCGGAGATGGCAAGTCTGTGAGGCAACTACCGCACCTGGGGGACACGCCCTATCAGCAGGATACCATACTGGTCATTTATGCCACCAATCCTGAGCGGGCACTTACGTTGCTCGACTCTGCGTTGATGTTAGGTAACATCAGTGCATATCGCGGGCAGTGCATCCGCGCCAGGATTTATAGCAAGTCGTTTGTGGAGCAGCGTCAGGACTCTGCCATCCTTATTTGCAAGGAACTGCTCGGTCACGACTCCGTGCGTAACGATCCTGCGGAACAGGAGAATATCCTGGACCTGCTCATTGCCACCAGCCGTGCCAAGCCCGACTACGAGCAATATATGCATTGGGCTGCACAGAAGGCCGAACTCTGTCAAAAACAAGGCGAAGAGACCGAACGCTGGCGCAGCGAGGCCGACGTTGGCTTTGTGATGACACATTTAGGACAGGAGGACGAAGGTCTTGCCAAGCTCGACGAGGCCATCGGTCATCTTGACGCTCCCGGCAGCATCGACCGCATGGATGCTTTTATCGTTGCCTGTAAGCGTAAGATTAACGCCCTCAATGAGCTGCATCGCTATAACGAGATCATTACCTTGGGGCAGCGCATCCTCGACCGCCTGAACCATTACGAGCAGCACGCCAAGGATTACGCCGAAGACAGTTATCGCCTCTCGTGGAGTGACCATCCCAACGACCGTGACCGTTACATAGACTTCAGCCGCGCACAGGCTAACGGCTTCATGGCTGAAGCTTACGCCATGACCAATGAGAATGCAAAGGCCAAAGAACATCTTGCCCTTTTCGAACAGAGCGACTATGGCAAGACCTTCATGGGCCACCGCATGATAGCCCTGACGCAGATGGCCTTGGGGATGTATGACGAAGCCCTGACGACCTACACAGAAATAGCACGACGCATGGCTGCCGATACACTGAACGACGACTATGCCGTCATTCTCCGCTCCCGCGCCATCGCTGCCCATGCCAAGAATCATTTTGCCGAAGCCTACGGCTACCAGACTCGCTATGCCGACCTCTCGAAGGTACTTAGCGACAGCCTCATGAAAGGCAAGGCTCACGAGTATGCTGCCCGTTACCACGACCAGGAGCAGAAGTTAGAGATCGCACAGATGAATGCTGAGAGCCAGCGCAAGACCATTATCATCTGGGCAGCCGTCACCATCATCATGCTGATTAGCATCTTTGCCATCTGGCTCCTCTACCAGTGGCGCGTCATCCGTCGCAAGAACCTCGTGTTGGTCGAGCAGATTGGCGAGGCCATTGAATACAAAGAGAAATATGAAAGCCAGAAGATTCAACAAGTAACATCTGATACGCCCACAACCCCCGCCATAGAATCCGACTTGCTTTCGCTTGAAGACATTTCCAACGACGAGTTGTACCGCCGTTTGCGTCACGTTATCAAACGCGAGCACCTCTACCTCGACCCCAGTCTGGACCGCCAGAAGATTATGGAGATTTTCCAGTTGTCGAGACGTCGTGTGGGTGCTGCCTTTGCCCAGGGATCCGAGTTTGCGAGTCTTGCCGACTTCATCCGCGATTGCCGTCTGGAGTATTCCTGCAATCTGCTCGTTACGCGTCCCGACCTCAGTATCAAGGAAGTTGCTGCCAAGTCTGGATTCAATTATGCAAGCAACTACAGTTCTGACTTCAAGAACCGCTACACCTTGACGCCCAGCAACTACCGCGAGTTGAAGGCTAAGAAGTAAAAACACCGCCCTTCCATCAGAAAATTATATTTATCTCCTATGCGGCAAGCCGCAAGAAATCTCACAGATCTCACGATTTTTTAAGTGGTAGGTTTTGCTTTTATCTGTTGGTAGCCATACTATCGTATGCCATTAGTGCTATGTTTCATTCTTTTACTTTTAAAAACATGCTTTTAACGTAAAAGCCTAAAACACATCACACGTCACTGTCGTGACTACCCAACAGCTAAAACCAAAACAATATCTGTTCATTGAGGTTTAAATTAACAATGAACCGTAAACCGATAACCGGTATACGGTTTTTCTGGTTTTTGTTTTTCAACTAAACTTCCGAAGAACCGTTTTGGTTTAAATATAAAGCAGCAAGTCTTTTGGATTTGTGCCAATGGTCTTTTGGATTTGTGTTTTCTCTTATTAAGTTGTGCAAAAAGGCTTATGGTATTGTCACAGCTATTGTGTGCGCCTATTACTTTAAGTAAATTTGCAGCAAGAGAATTGATAAAGAGAAAATTAATTTTCACAAATGGAAGTTATACTTTGGAGTGTTCTGTTAGGCTTTGCGGTTTTGGTGACCGCACTTGTGGTCAGCCTACACTATCATCGCAAGTATACACCCATTTTACGCCAGATGTCGGAACGGCTGTCGGACAAAGATTTCGGTAAGACAGACAGGACTTCCGAGAAGGCTCAAAAGAAGACAGACGAGGCTGACAGTAATAGTAGGAAAAATAGTAGGAAACCGACTGACGAGCGTTCAGGCAATCCTATTAATAATGCACAAATAGAAACAGCAAATGCGGTCAAGACCGATGAAGATGCAGACGAGAAACTGTTCAGGCAGTTGACAGATGCCATCCGCAATGAGCAGTTATATACTGTGCCGAAGTTCGGGCGCACCGAGTTGGTAGAGCGTTTCCATTTGCCGAGTAAGCGCATCAGTACGGCGTTCTCGATGGCTGGCACGTCGGTGCCTGAGTTTATCCGCTATTGCCGATTGGAGCATGCCAGACAGCTGATGATTGAACAGCCTGACATGACACTGGTCGAGATTGCAACAGCCTCGGGATTTGTACATGCTTCGACGTTCACCGTCGATTTCAAGAATAAATATGGCGTTTCACCCACGAAATACCGTGAGGAGAAGCTAAAGGAGAAGTAAAAGAAAATACCGTGGATCAGAACTACTAATAGTTTTGCTAATGCATATCCATGATGACATTTTGATGATTCTCACTGTAATCATCCTTGTGCTGACTATTGTCATTGCCGTACTGGTGTGGCAGATTCAGCGGCGCCACCAGTTGCAGGAACGGCGGCGTGAAGTCATTGAGCGCGAGAATCGCGAGGCTGAGGCATTGCTCAGGGAGCGTGAAGAGATAACCAATAAAACAATGAAATATGACAACAGAAGTAATGACATTAGCAATGCTGGCTGTATCGTTGCTGCTGAGCGCCATCGCCTGGAATCTTTTTGCCCAATGGCGCAGGCAGAAGCGTAGGCTGGATGAGTCGGAGCGTGAGGTAGCCGATGCTATCAGCCGCCACATCGAACTGCTGTCCGCCGTCGCCGCCGTGTTGGTGACGAAGGGCAGCATTGCTCTCGCCGCCGTGATGATGCTCGCCGCCTGCACGAAGGAGGGCGACACCATCTACCAGTGGGATCCTGACGAGCCGACGGCCAGTACGGCCCCAACCGTCACCGTGATCTACAATGCCGACGCACTCGGCGACCGTTCCTATAACGACCTGATCTATCAGGGCGTCGAGGAGGCAGCAGACAAGTATGGCCTGCGCACCATTCAGCTCTCGCCGACCAGCTACGAGGTTCATCGTCTGCGCTGCCGGCTACGACGACTACATCCGCCAGAACAGCCACGTTTTCGACGAAAATCCCTACGCCGACCTGCTCTACTTGGAGACGCCCGAGCCTCTGGCCAGCGGCGGCTCCACGCTCTACCTGCCCTACTACGGGGCCATGTACGAGGGCGGCGCCATCCAGCCCGTCTTCAACGAAAACGCCACGCTTGTCATTTCCAATCCCGAAGACCAGACGGTAGTCGGGGCAGCCAAGGGCTTCTCCGACGGCTTCAACACCGACTACTTCCAACACGAGTACGACTCGTTGGAAATTTCCTGGGGCTATACGTGGGAGAAGAACCTCAAGACCCTCTATCTGGCCGAGCACTCCGGCGAGGGCTACAACATTGCCGACTCCACAGCCTTTCAAGTCCTCAACGACTGCGAGGGCACCATCATCCCCATCTGTGGCGGTTCGGGCTATACCCTGATGTACATCTCCGAGATAGCATCTTATCATGGTTATGTGGGGATAGACGTCGAAAATGAATCCTACACCATGTCGATTTTCAAGCGCATCGATCGCGCCGTAGGTCTCTGCATCGGCCAGTGGCTCTCGCCCGAAGGTATGCCCAAGCATCAGGTATTGGGACTGAAAGACGGCTACACTGGTGTGGCACTCCATCTGGGAAGCTATTATTTAGAAGAATATAACAAGTATATCCCCGAGACGCTGCGCCAGCAGATTCACGAGGATGCCGTAAGAAAGGAGGTGGAATATGAGAAGAGGTAAGATGTTAGATGGAAGATGGATGATGTTGCTTTGCGCATCATTCCTGATGTTGCTTGCAGCTTGTTCGAAGGACGACGACAAGATTGTCGTTCAGACGCAGCACAAGTGGGTGGACAAGAAGGTGGCGGTGGTCTATCCTAACCGCAACCCCATCATGAAGGCCCAGATGGAGCGCACCGCCCAGTGGTTCCTCGACAACTTCCAGGAGGCACAGCTCTCTGGCGATGTCTGCGTGCGCCTGAAGCTCGAGTGGTACGACGAGCTCTCCAGCAACCTCGACGCACTGAGTGCGGAACTTGCCAGCGACACCAGCGTGGTTGCCATCGTCGGTCCCTTCAACAGTAATAGCCTTGAGGTGTTCGCCAAGGCCTGCCAGGAGACGGAGAAACCGCTCATCGCCCCGACCGCCACCAGCGAGGAGATCATCCGCCGCTACGCCGTGCCCACGCAGAGCGGTACGCGCACCGTGCGCCCCTTCCTCTGGTCACTCACCGAGAGCGACGTAGCCTTCGCCGAGGTTGTTATGACGGCATACGCCTCCATTATTCAGAATTTAAACTTCTTAATCTCCTCTGCCGTTATGCTGTCGCCCGACAATGTCTATGGCAAGACTTTCTTCGACTGGGCACCGTTCCAGGCCGAGAACCTTGCCATCAAGCTGTCAGGCAACCAGCAATATGCTTCCACCGACGAGTTGCAGAATCAGATAAAGACCATTCTCAACGATAACCCACAGTTTTTGGAAGGTCTCATTGCGCCCACTATCCACATGTTCTGTGTCATGGAGAACTTAGAGCAATTCTATAAGGTTGCCGAAATGCGACGCAAGTGGTATCTGAATTTCAGTCCGAAGGATGGGTACGGCATCCCCGATGGCACACCTATCGACGATCCTGTCTATGACGAGTTTGCCGGTGAGATTGCCGCCTTCCGCCGTACATGGATAGCCCTAAGCGATTTCAGTCAGGAAGAGGTTGACGCCCTTACCGACGGTCAGCGCCGCATACTTGAGGAATACCAGGGCTTCTCGCCATACGCTGACCCCACCACGGGTTTCGAGATGAGCTACGAGCGTAAGTTCGGCACCAAGCCCACCTTCGAGGAGTGCAAGTTCTACGACGGCCTCCTGCTCGCCGGCCTCGCCTGCCATAAGCAGGCAGTGGCCGGAGATTCCGGAGTTTCCGGAGATTCCGAATCGTCCGCGAACATCGCCTTCAACCAGGCCATCTACGACCTTACGTTCGCCAACGCCGACGCCAGCCTGAGTGCTTCCGTCTGGAACGCCGCCGCCATGCAGCTCTACCTGCGCCAGCTTGACAACGGTCAGGTTCCCATGTTCCGTGGTGCCTCGGGCAACATCGCCTTCGATGCCGAGAGTTGCGCCGCCGCTGCCGGCACCACCTATGTACACTGGCAGATCCACAACGGCAAGATCAATCTCCTCCGCTACTTCAGCTCCAACGGTAGCCATCGCACCGGAGAAGCGACGGCTGCCTGGAAAATCCTCTACGACGAAAATGTCGAGCAGCAACGTTTCGCCGAGCAGGCACAAGATCAAGACGTAGGCATCGACTACGCGCCGCTGAAGGACCAGTACGCCCTGCTCGTCCATGCCAGCAACGAGTTCAAGAACTACCGTCACCTCTCCGACGTGCTCAGCGTCTATCAGCAGCTGAAGCGCAGCGGGTTCGACGACGACCATATCATCCTCATCGCCGACCGCTCCGTGGCTGATGACCGAAAGAATCCCGAGCCAGGCACCGTCCGCGCCTCTATCGACGGACCCGACCTCATGGCAGGAGCCGTGATTGACTACGACGCCTCGACGCTTTCCGCAGCCGACATCATGCGCATCCTCATGGGTCAGCGCAGCGACAAGCTGCCTGCGGTCATCCCGTCCGATGCCGGCAACAACGTGTTCTTCTACTGGAGCGGTCACGGTCGCAACCTGAGCCACGGCGGCTCCAGGGAGTTCCAGTGGCGTGAGACGTCCCACCATCAGGGCCTCACCGCCCAGCTGCTGCACGAGGCTGTCACCACCATGCAGCACAACAAGGGTTTCCGCAAGCTCTTCATCGTGGCCGAGCCCTGCTATGCCGAGTGCGTGGTCACCGACCTCGACGGCATCCCCGGCGTGCTTGCCATGACCGGTGCCAACGAGCAGGAGCAGTCGTGGGCCGACAACTGGAACCCCAACGGCTCGTTCTGGATGTGCAACCGCTTCACGCAGAACTTCGTGACGGCTGTCACCGAGAATCCGGCCATCACCTACCGCGACCTCTACCTCTACTGTGCCCAGCACACCCTCGGCTCCCATGCTTGCGTGGTCAATGCCGCACACTTCGGCAACCTCTACCATACCGGCCCGGGGGAATTTATAAAAAGGGAAAAGTGAAAAGGGTAAAGTGAAAAGGGAAAAGTGAAAAATTAATTATACATTATTATATTATGGGTAAACGATTATTGATCTTTATGGCCGCCCTGCTGACGATAGCACAGGGGGCCTGGGCGCAGACCGAAGTATCTTCGGAAAGTGCGCTGAACGAAGCACTCAGCGGCGAGGGTCCCATCAGTATCAAGCTGACGGCAGACATCACGCTGAAGGAAAGGATGGCAATCCCGGAAGGTAAGACTGTAACGCTGGACCTGAACGGTCACACGCTGCAGCGCAACGAGGAGGGCTACCACTGGTACTACATGGTGATTCACCTGCTGGGGAACGCCACGCTGACTGTCAACGACAGCAGTGGTAATAACAGCGGTAAGATTACCGGCGGCCACGCCTACGGCGGCGGCGGCATCTACTGCGAGCCCGGCTCGAAGCTGACCTTCAACGGCGGCACCATCATCGGCAACTCGGTGAGGAACGATCCAGACGGCGGCGCTGGATGGGGCGGCGGCGTCCTTGTGAACGACGGTGCCGAGGCCACGTTCAACGGCGGCATGATCTTAGGCAACGGCGCTCCCTTGGGCGGCGGCATCTACAACTTCGGCACGCTGACCATCGGCAACATCGTCATCTCCGGCAATACGGGCAACGACGGCGGCGCCATCTTCAACCGCGGCACGCTCAACATCACCGCCGGCAGCATCACCGACAACCTGGTCAACGTTCATGGCGGCGCCGGCATTACCAACTACGGCACCATCAACATGACGGGCGGCAGCATCACCAAGAACCGTTCGGCCAAGGCGGGCGGCGGCATCTGGCAGGGCGGCACGATGAACGTGCAGGGCAACCCTGTCATCAGCGACAACACCAGCAATGTCCACGGCAGCGAGGACATCTATGTCAGCAACCCGATCACCGTGACGGGAGCCTTCACGCAGGGCGCCCACATCGGTGTCTATCCGTGCACGCTCAACTTCGTCATGACGTCGGGCTATGGCACGCACAACGCGGGCACGCCTATCGACCAGTATTTCTTCTCTAATATCCCGTACTATGCTATTACCGCGAACAGCGACGGCGAGGCCATACTGGCTGTGAACAGCGCCAGCAAGCAGCGCTACATCACCGACGTGATGGTGGTGGGTGCTGACAGTAACGACGAGCTCCTCAAGCTGTGCGAGGAGTACGCACAAGAGGGATGGACGCAGCTTCCGACCGACCTGAACGAGGGTGCGGGCGGGCAGTACGTCTATCTGCTCTACAAAACGGGCACCAACCCGGAGCGCGCCATCAAGGACCTGTACCTGCGCTGCGGCACGGGCTTCGGCAGCGACAACCGCCCGGAGACGCTGACGCACGAGGGTTGCACCTACACGATAGCGGCCTACGACGGCGACAACCACATCAAGAGCAACAAGGGCGACCTGAACTCGGGCGCCACGGGCAGCGAAGACATCAACCTCTACTACACGCGGGAGGGCTCGTCGGCTCCCCTCACGCGCCTTTGGTTCGACGGCGAGGAGGCGGGGTGCGTGGGCCGGAACGGCACCACCACGGCCTGCGACCTGAACAAGGGCGCCGGTGGCGACTTCGTCTTCCTGCACATCTCGCGCGAGCTGTCGCCCGAGGCCTTTGGCGGCGGCACGGGCTCGGCTGACGACCCGTACATCATTGGCACCACGGCCGACTGGAAAGAGTTAGCCGCCAAGGTGGGCCTGGGCGAGACCTTCGTAGGCCGCTACTTCTTTATGACGGGCTACGTCGATGCCGACGGCATGCAGGTGGGCGGCAACTTCAAGGGAACGTTCGACGGCGCTGGCCGCACGCTGACCTTCAACGCGGGCAGCGAGGCCAGCCCGAGGAACCAGGAGTGCGTGGCACCCTTCTACAGCCTGCAAGGCGCTATCATCAAGAACCTGCGCGTGGAGGGCGACATCTACACCAGCCGCCAGTATGCTGCTGGCGTGGCTGCGCAAGTCTCCGGCAGTGAGTCCACCATCCTGGACAATGTCGTTTCGGCTGTCAAGATCCACTCCACCGTCGTTGGCGACGGCACGCACGGCGGACTTATCGCCGTGAACTCCGCACGACTGGAGATCAACAACAGCCGCTTCGAGGGCAGCCTCTTAGGCCCCCAGACGCGGTGCTGCGCCGGCATGGTGGGCTGGACCACGGGGCAGGTACTCTTCTACAACTGCATCGTGGCACCGGCTGAGATTTCCCTCGACTTGTCATGGAGCATGTACGAAATTATTAGTGCCACGCTTTCACAGGATGCCTATGGCAATTTCAGCCGTGCCTTTGCTCGAAATCCTGTCAAGAGCACTAGCATATTTGCCACCAAATATCCTGAGCCCGTGTTCACTAAATGCTACTTCACCCAACAGATTGGTGATCCAATATTATTGCTGGGTCCTCAGGGCAAGCAGCTGTTCAGCGACGTGGCTGTGCCTGTGGGCTGCTCTGTCTCCATCGTGGAGGAGCCGCTGGTCACCGTCCACGGCAAGAGCTGGTGGCCGACGGGTACGCATATCATCACCCAAGGAAACATGCCGGTGTTCAAACACTGGAAGGAGACGAACGGTGCCTTCATCAGCGACCCCACCGCGCAGAGCGGCTGGCACCTGATTCAGGACGTATCGAGCCCCACGCTCTCCCTGTATGGCGACCCAATCCCCGCCCAGGCCAATGGTTACTACGACATCTTCGGCACGAAGTACCTCTGGCTGTCGCGTGCAGACTACCACCTCTACGTCAGCAATGAGTGGCTGAACGAGAACTACAACTGGTACTTCAAGGACGAGGAGGATGACAAAGATGCCCTCCTCATCCTCAGGATAGACGGCGAAGAGTGCTTGGCCACCATGGCCATCTGGCACTTCGAGAGCGACTATCAGGACGGCAACACGGCCCTGATCATGAACGACCTGGTTGGCAACTGGCATAAGCACACTCACCTCATCGGCATCTCGCCGCGCGCCTTCGGTGCCAGCGAGAAGCTGAAGTACGTGCGCTTCATCGACAGCGACGCCTACCTCTACAACCAGAACTCGAAGCTGAAGATGTTCATCGACAAGGAGGCCTTCCTGGACTGCCCGAACCTGGAGCAGCTGCAGATTGTGCAGTACACCACCGAGGGCATCAACCACTACGAGGCGCTGAGTCCCGACCAGATAACGTACATCGGCCCCAATGCCTTCACCAACGTGTCGCCGCACTTCACCATCAGCGTACACCGCAGCCAGTACCAGAACTTCATGGCCAGCGAGACGTTCAAGCCCTGGCGCGGCAAGATCGTAATCCACGAGTTCGACGACAAGGACTTCACCGAGGCCGGCGTGAAGTACCACATCTATAAGGACGCCGAGGAGCGCCACGACTTGAAGAGCAACGATGAGGGCAAGAAGGAGATGATGGAGACGCTGAAGTGGTGGAACTCGGAGTACCAGAACTTCAACGCCGCCAGCCTGCTGACGACGAACGACGACAAGGACAACGTTTACTACGTCAGCGTGGTGGGCGTGGACGACGAGGACATCGACGACGAGGGCGGCGTGATGCGCATCTATAACGACCCGGGTGACACCTATACTTATAAGACCCTCCAGTTAGGACGCAACGCCATCCGCGGCAACTCGCACGTGAAGTACATCGAGTTCTGGCAGACCGCCGGCGACGCGGAGAATTCGTACTCCGACCTGAAGATGGTGATCCCCAACGGCGCACTGGCCGGCATGGAGAACCTGAAGGAGCTGCGCCTGTTCTACTACGAGCAGGACGGCAAGGACCACTGGACGGCCTTAGGCCCGAAGGACGTGATTCCGGGGAATAACATCTTCGGACTACCGTCGTTTACCGAAGCAGGCACATACAACAACATGAAGGCGGGTGTGTCCGACGACTTCAAGATCGTGGTGTCGAGCGACCGCTTTGCCGAATTCGCCAACGACCCGAACTGGCAGCCCTACATCGGCCTGATGGAGTGCCGCGACGACCCGAACAACCAGGGTCTGTCGGCCTTCACCGAGGGCGGCGTGACCTACGACTACGTGACGGCTCCGGGCGGCATCGTCCAGACCACACAGGTGGTGAGCCAGGATATTTCGTGGTACACCCTGCCGCGTATCCTCGGCGAGGTAGCCATGTGGGTGGTTCCCGCCGTGATTGTCGGCCATGCCGCTGCGACTGCCGCCTCTTCGACCGGTGCTGCTGCAGCAGCCGCTGCCGGAGAAAAAGCAGCATACCTGGGCGGAGAATTGGCAGCCAACACCACCGCCAATTTGGCATCGCAGAGCACGCTGAAGGCAACATGGGGTATTCTAGGAAACGGCTTGACGAAGACTGTCGGACAGGCCGTAGGCGTCAAGCTGGTAACGCTGGAAGTACTCGAGAACGTGTTCGTGGAGATGGCCGTCGAAGTCGTCACGAAAGCCGGCCACCTGGCACTGACCGCCGGCGGCGTGGCAGTCATCATGGGTGCTACGGCTTTGAGTGGCGCGGCCGCATCGTCTTTGGGCTTCAACCTCTCTGAAAACAAAGGTAAGATGGAAGTGCTGAAGCGACTGGGCGTGATTCAGGGCGACAAGTTCGTTTGCACCGAGAGTCAGCTGCGCAACATGAGCAATGCCGACTTCCTGACATTCTCGCAGACGCTGTACAACGCCATCGGCGTATCGTGCGAGGTAGCCCGCCGCAACGAGGAGGAGCTGCTGAACCGCCTGAACGAGGCGATGAGCCTCGTGACCGACGCGTGGAACGGCCCCGCCGTGAAGCAGGCCGGCCTGAACGCGCTGACCGCCGGACTCATTGCCAAGGAGGCATGGGGCGGCACCGGCTCGTACAACGCCGAGAAGTTCAACAAGGGTATGCGCGAGCAAATCCGCGCCAACCTGGGCATGAGCACAATGATGGGCGGTGGCTACGTATTCTCACATCCGCAGAAGAACATCGTTCACCACACCTATGTGAAGTCGTTTAACGGGGACTTCTTTGGCAACTGCACCATCTACGTGGGCCACGACAACGACGGCGACGCCAACACGTCGAGCCGCGTGACCACGTTCGCCAAGAACGCCTTCACGAACAGGACGGATCTGAAGAAAGTAGGGTTCCACGAGAACACGGGCGGCGCCACGAGCCAGAACTCGTCATCGTTCATCTGCGCCATTCCCGACTATGCCTTTAAGGGCTGCACGAACCTGAAGGAGTTCAACCTGATTCTGCAGACCGAGAAGAACGGCGAGTACGGTCTGGGCCCGGAGAACTTCATCCTGGCCGGCGACAGCATCTTCTGCGACGTGGACACGCTGAACTTCCACATTATTATAGATGATGCGCGCAAGGACGACTTCCTGGCCAGCGAGTCGTGGAAGCAGTATGAGCGGTTCTTCCAGTACCGCGAGGCAGTGCCCGCCAACGGCAGCACGCTGAACAACTACGGTGCGTGGTATGCCTACGTCTATGAGGAGAACTCCATCCGTAAGGAGAGCGCGAAGGACGGCCACACCATCCAGCACGTGCTGGTGAACAATCCCGACGAGGATTTCCTGGACGACCACAACGGCGCGCTGAAGATCACCGTGGACATCGGCGCTTCCAACAACTACCAGACCGACTACGTGCGCGGCGGCGCCTTCCGTGGCAACTCGCACGTGAAGTATGTGAACTTCACCGACCTGGACGCCGGACAGGACTGCTACTCGGATTTCCAGATTGAGCTGAAGGACTACAGCTTTGCCAACTGCAGCAACCTGAAATACTTCGACCCGCTGTACCTGGTGACCGACGGCGACAACCACATCAAGCCGCTGACACCGGAGATGCTGAAGATAGGCAAGGGCGTGTTCGACAACACCAACGCGAAGATACGCATGATGCCGCTGCAGGTGAAGCCGTTCGAGAGCGACGAAAACTGGAGCGCCTACAAGGACCGCTTCCTGCCCTGCATCATCCAGCCGGGCGACGAGTACGTGCGCAAGGCCTTAGAGGATATCCGCTACCACGACTATGCCGCCACGGTTACCGACACCCGGAACTGGGACGAGTACATCGACCTGAGCCGCATTAGCGACGAGAAGGGATTCGGCTGGATAGGCGAGCAATTCCGTAACAACGACGACATCCGCTCGTTCGGCGACTTCCAGTACTTCGAGGGCATAGGGCTCGACTACATCGGCACCTCGTGGTTCGAGAGCTGCGAGAAGCTGAGCAACATCAGCCTGCCCAACAGCGCACGGCGCATCGAGGCCCGTGCCTTCGCCTTATGTCCAAGGCTGAGAAGCATCACCCTGCCCACGCAGGTGGCCGAGATTCAGAACGACGTCTTCGCAGGCTGCTCGAACCTGAATACCATCATCGTGCCTTCGGGCAAGCCCGCCACGCTGAAGGGCAGCAACCAGTTCGAGAAGAACAGCGGACTGAAGATCTACGTGCCCGACTCGGTGGTGACGCTCTACAAGCAGCAGTGGAAGGAATACGAGGACTACATCGTAGGCATGAGCAAGTACCCGTACAGCAAGGTGGTCACCGTGACCGGCGTCGGTCAGCTGGCCAGCAAGCTGGGCCTGCACGTCGTGGAGGATAATGCACTAGGCTACAACACGGAGGTGCGCTGGCTGGAGGGTCCCTACACCATGTACGACTCGCTGACAGTCATCGGCCCGCTGAACGGCTACGACCTGGCCGTGATTCGCTACATGGCCGGCGCCGACGCCTGGAACAGCGACCCGACCGACGGCAAGCTGCGCTACCTGAACCTGTGGAACGCACAGCTGAAGAAGGACACCCGCTGGTCGTACAACTGCGATGGCGAGGACGAATACACCGATGCCGACAACAAGGTGGGCGACTACCTGTTCGACAACTGTACGTCCATCGAGACCGTCATCTTCCCGAAGTCGGTGACCTACATCGGCGAGAACATCTTTGAGATGGCCACTGGCCTGAAGCGCGTCGCCATCGGCCGCAACACCACGGAGGTGGAGTGCGACATTCTGCAAGACCTGGACGACTATGGCGGCATCGACGAACTGGTGTTCCTGACCAACCAGCACGTCACCAGCGACTACAGCGACCCGTGGGAGGCACCCATCAAGAACGTGTATGTACCGAAGAGCCAGTTTGCCGAGTATCTGAACGACGACAAGCTGAGCCGCCGCGCACAGAGCATCAGCACCGTGTTCGACAACGACCACATCGCGTTCACACTGGCCGAGAAGGGCGGCATCTTCTTCCCCTCGGAAGTACGCAGCCTGGAGACCCTCAAGAGTGGAATCTTCAACTTTAATGATGAGTTGGTAGACTTCAGCGAGTTCGAGAAGTTCTACAGCCTGAAGGTAATCGGCGAGGATGCCTTCCTCGGCGACAATAAGCTGAAGACCATCACGCTGCCCAGCTCTGTGGAGTACATCCACAAGGATGCCTTCTATGGCTGTACCAAGCTTGACAGCATCCGTGTGCGCTGCGACAGCATCTTCTATCTGGAACGTGACGCCTTCGTGTCGTTGCCTTCTAACTTCCGCATCTACGTGCCGAAGGCCAACATCGCCACGTACCAGGAGCGCTGGAGCCAGTATAAGGACCACATCTTCGTGGACGAGGCTGAATACTCGAACGACCCCATCATCACCGTGACGCTGACCGAGCCGAACACGCTGCACGAGAAGCTGGGTCTGCAGGTAGAGCTGTCAAGCAAACTGCACTGGCTGGAAGGCGTGAGCGGCGACTACAGCCACATCAAGAAGCTGAAGGTGATAGGCCCCATCTCGGGAACCGACTTCGAGCTGATGCGCTACCTGGCCGGCTACACGCTGTGGACGAAGGAGACGAACTACTTCGGACAGCTGGAGTACCTCGACCTGTACGACGCCCAGATCCGCAAGACCGACAACGACGGCTCGGAAGAGACCGACGGCGGCGTGGTGCGTCAGGATGCCGAGATGTATGACAACGTGATGCACAAGCACGCGCTGAAGAGGGCCGCGAAGCTGAAGACGCTCATCCTGCCGAAGACGTGTAAGGAGATAGAGAAGCGCGCCTTCCTGCAATGCGACAACCTGGAGACCGTGGTCATCGGCGACGACACGGAGGAAATCGACTGGACCTGCTTCGACGACTGCTCGCAGCTGGCCTACACGTACTTCCTGTGTACCAAGAAGCCGAAGATTACCATCGACTCGCGCTACTGGTTCGACAACGACTACAGCCCGACGTGCGACGCCATGTACGTTCGCCCGAGCCTCTACCGCGAATATCTGGACGATACGGACTACACCGAGGAGCACGGCAGCGTGAAGTACACGAACCTGATCTCGAAGGGTGCATTCAGCGACGACGAGGCCTTCTGCGCCTTCGGACAGCACGCCGTATCGTCGCTCAACGACCTCGTGACGGTGAAGGCCGTCGATGGCTGGTTCGACAACCACCACGCCATCAAGGACCTGACCTCGCTGCGCTACACGAAGGTGGGACGCCTGAAGAAGGCCGACTTCGGCAAGCTGACACAGCTGGAGCGACTGGCAGTGCCCATGAACACTGACAGCATCGAGGCCGACGCCTTCAAGAACGCACCCAACCTGCGCTTCGTGGACTTCCTGGCCGTGGAGCCAACGCTAGTGGAGAAACTGAAGGACGGCGGACTGGCCGACCTCGGCATCGACCTGCAGAAGACGCTGGCATACGTGCCGCTGACCTACGGCACGACCGAGGAGACGAACGTCGTCTTCGGCAGCGAGGGCAGCGGACTGATGGCCCACAACTACCGCCTATACGACGGATGGGACTACACCGTGCCATACGCCTTCCAGACTCAGACGGTGGAGAACTCACGCACGCTGCCTAAGAGCGACGCGCCCTATACCGTCTGCGTGCCTTACACGATGGAGGTGCCATACGGCTGCAAGGCATACACGCTGAGCGACCGCGAGGGAACACAGCTCGTGTTCAAGGAAATCGAGGGACAGATGGAGGCCATGCAGCCCTACCTGGTGAAGGTGTTCGAGGAAGGTCTCGACGCCGAGAACCCGGGTGCCAAGCTGAACTCGGTGATTGCACAGGAGATTCCGTCGAGCGGCGGCAGCACCTTCGGCCAACAGGTGGACGGCTGGGGCTACTCGCTGCGCGGTACGTTCGACATGATCGACAACCAGACGGCACACGAGCTGAACGCCTACGTGCTGAAGAGCGACGGCAAGTGGTACCTCGTGGGTAACGACACCGAGGCTCACCGCAAGGCCTACATCCCGGCCTACCGTGCCTTCCTGCTGCTGAACGGCGGCCACAATAGCCGCGAGGCAGTTCTCGACATGGAGCTGGAGAATATGGATGCCACTGGCATTGATGAACCGGAGATTGAGAGCATCAAGACCATCGACAGCGATGGTACAGAGAACATCTATGATCTCAGTGGACGCAAGTTGCAAAAAATCCCTGACTCTGGAATCTATATCATGAATGGAAAAAAGATTATGAAGTAGAGACCCACCCCCGCCCCCTCTCTCTTGGAGAGGGCGGGGGAGAGGCCAACCTCATAACCTATTTAAATTATATAACATTATTATAATTATATTATGAATAAACGAATATTGATTATAATGACCGCCATCCTTTTATGCGGCGCAAGCGTTTTCACGTCGTGCAGTAAAGACGATGAGAATAAATCTGAGAACCTTACGCCGGCGAAGCTGGCAGGGCTCTGGGTGGCAGCCTATGCCGATGACAAGACCGAGGGCGACCTGCACTGGACACGCGTGGTGGAGGACTTCCTCTTCCGTGGTGACGACACAGGTTACTATGAGTGCTACCTGCTGGATGGCAATCAGTTAGTCGGTGCCGAGGCCGATCGCGACAACGATGAGACTCACTACACCATCAGCGGCAACACCGTGACCATCACTCGCGACAACAGCATCGTCATGTGGACGCTGACCTACGCTGACGGCAAACTGATCGACACCGACGAGGGCATCGTCTATCAGAAGGCAACCACAGAGCAGCAGGCTCTTGTCGAGCAACTCTACAACGATTGGCAGGGCATCAACTCGGGCACAAAGGACGACGGCAGCACCATCAAGACCGACGTCATAGACAGATACACCGACGAACCTGCCCGCGTCCGCAAGCGCTAACTTCATTAATTTTTTTTAAATTAAAAAGTCATGAAAATAATGATGAATTGGGTGCTCGCCGCCACCATGATCTGCGGCGCAACAGTGTTCACATCATGTTCGAACAGCGAGGACAATCCCGCTCCGGAGAATGCGAAGAACCGCAAGGAGTTTATCAAGCACACCCGCGAGAACCTGAAGTATTTGGCTGAGAACCTGAACTTCACTTCGTGGGCGGCTGCTAACTACGTTAATCAGGAGTTCAACACAACAGTGCTGAACAACCCTGAGTTTGAGAAGGCAATTCTCCCCTTGTTTATTCAGAAGATCCGTGAGAGTGTCCAGCCCGTTGAAGAGGGTAGCGAACTGGCAGAGATGGGTTACAAGCAGTATGCCACCATCGATCTGACAGAATTCAACTACCGCTTTACGATGAAGGAGGATGGCTCAGGCTTCGACGTAGAAGAGGCTGATGATTTTGAGATGATTATCAATGGTATCAATCTGGTGACCCAACAATGGGAAAAGGGGCTGCATAAGCTGACGTTGAAGGCAAGTGGTGACACCTATAAGCAGCTTGCCAAGCGGTTGGGCAATGAAGAAACGGCTGTCGTGATCCTCGTTCCCTCTGAGTTCAAATTTAATATTGCTAGTATGGTTCCTGGATATTGGAAGGATGTCTTTACGGGCACATTCAATAACGATGTCAAGATGAGCGGTGAGTCGGAGTTTATGAATCCTAAAACTGATGCTATCAAAATCACAGGAAAACTCATAACTAATTTTTCCACAATCCCGGGCGGAGATATTCCTGCTGATGCCACCGACCTCTTCTTCACCATTGAAGGCAATCCCTCTGCCAACGAAAGCAGCATGAAGTTCTCTTTTGGGCATAACGGCAAAAATATGATAGAGTTGGGCGCTGTGGCTAAATATACAGACAAGCAGACAGACT
>CADCIP010000026.1 GCA_902801485.1 uncultured Bacteroidales bacterium
TGTACTGCCTCTGGCTAAGGACAGCAACGGTGTGCTCGTGCAGGACGGCATCGACAAGTATTTCCTCGGCCACAAGGTCATCTTCTCCGACGCTTGCGACACCTGCAAGTTCAAGAGCGGCTCCACTCTTGATGCTGCCAACTGCGACCACATCATCTTCGGCGACTTCAAGAACTATGTGTTCAACTTCGGCGAAGGCATCGCTATTGAGGCTGACTCCAGCGTAGCATTCCGCAGCGGCTCCACCGTTTACAGAGGCATGGCTCTCTGCGATGGCAACGTTGTAGATCAGGACGCTTTCAAGTGGTCCGTAATCGCTGCATCCTAATTGATTCACCCAGAGGGGCGGGCCTTATAAGCCTGCCCCATATTTTTGGAGGAGACTATGGCATTTCTCGATGATGTAAAAACAGCGCTCCGAATCACGCATAACAAGCTTAACGGCGATCTGACAAACAAGATCGCTGCGGCAAGAGCTGAGCTCATCCGAATCGGAGTCGATTCCACCGTAGCGGCCTACACGACCGTTGGCGATCATTCTGGAATTGTCCGTATCCAGTTCAACGTATGCTCTCTTGAGCATCATTATGAACCACGGAGGAGCGGTAAGCGTAACCTTCGTGTCTCTGGAAACGTTGTTGTTGAGGAGCTTCAGGTAAGCATCGTCGATAGCGTCAAGGATCGGCGTTGCAGATCCACTAGATCCATCGAACGAAATGGCCATGTTGGTATCGGCAGCCTTTTCGACTTCTCCAACGTGCATTTTTGCGATGAAGGAATCGATTTCCTCTGCCATGTTGTCCTTGGCCTTGCCCATGTACTTGCCCATGAGCCCGGAGCCTCCCTGTGCCTGTCTCTTGTCCAGATCGTCCACATAGTAGTGGAAATACCTGATCTCGTTGATAGGCATGAGGATGGAGTTTCCGCTGATCTCGTCGGCATCCGGCAGCTGGTGGAGCTTACCATCGTGCCACGAATAAACAGGCACGTCGCCCAGTCCGAGAATTCTTACGGCATCCCCGGGCTTTCTGGCGTCGCCCTCATAAGAGTGGTTGCAGTTCTCTTTGAAGACCAGTTTCTTGTCCAAATCTTCCATGAACTTGGCAGACCACACTTCAGGCTTGAATTTCTGAAATGACATATTGATCTCCTGTTCCGCTTCGGGGCAGAATCACCTATTTGCCATCCTGTCCCAAGAAGCTAGTATCTTGTTGTGATTCTTTGCGAGTTGTTCGGGAGTCATTGCGTCGATTTCAGCCTCAGTGAAGTAGTCCTTTTCGGCAGTTCCAGTAGCGACCTTGCCTACTTCCTTGGGTGGAGTGGCATGATTCGCTGTTTCTTTGGCCTTTATTGCCCAGTAGGCGTCCTCTGGTTCCAGCCCTGCCCCGACATAGCGGATATATTCTTCCCCTAAGTCTTCAAGGCGTCTCAAAGATGGGTCGATCTTCTGCAATTTAGCCAGATCGGCTTGCATGAGTCTTTCGGCCTCGACCGATTCTACCCTCTCTTCAAGTTGCTGGATCTTCAGGTCCTTCTGCGCGGACTCTTGAGCGGCCTCCATTTCTGCAATGATTTCTTCTTCCGACATACCAGTAACTTCTGCTAAAGCGGCAATTTCACCGTTCTCGTCGCCTGTCAGCTTCGAGATAGCTTGATTGCGTGCTTCAGCTTGGGCTTGAGCCTCACGAAGTTCGTCAAGCTCTTCCCTTGCGGCTTCGAGTTCAGCTTGATACTGCTCGTTCTCTCTGCGCATCTGCGCAAATGCCGCGTCAGCATCGGATCTTCCTTCGTGTTCCTCTTCGGGCTCCACTTCGAGTTCCTCTGCTTCGGACTCAGGTACGGCGACTTCCTGATCTTCTACGCCTGTTTCATCGGGGCTTTCAGCGACCTCGCCCATTTCTACGCTTGTGCTTTCAAAATCACTCATTGAAAACGTCCTTTCTTTATTTAGTTGTATGAAAAAAACGCCCGTATTGGCGTTCTTTGCAAAGGTGGTGGGGGCAGTTTTAGGACTTGCCCCGGGTCCGATCATTGAGGCATGAACAGTTTTTCGACTTATTCGGGTCAAGGGTAAAGATAATTAGGGAATAGGCTGTTCAGGTGGAGCTTCCGGTGGCATCTGTGGTGCCATCGCCTGTTGCATCTGCTCCTGCGCTTTTCTTCTCTCCAGTATCACTTCCAGACCGTGCTTAGGCACCGGCGAAGTATCGGTTGCCAGTTCACACCATTCTTCCAGACTTACAAGGCCCTTCTCCAAAAGCCCGTCAATGACTTGCTGCTGTGCCTCTCTGGTGAATGAATTGTCCTTCGTGACATCTATTCTTGTCTTCGGTTTTATCTGGTCGAGTTGTTCCGCCGTTATCTCAAGAGGCATTTCGACTTCTTTTACTTCCATCTGCGGCTGTCCTGTCATAGGATCTATGGCCGGCCGTCCGGTCAGAGGATCTATAACCGGCTGCTGTACTTCCTGCTTCATAACGACTGTCATGCCATTAGGATTGAACACCTGCCACAGTTCTACCCAAAGGTTGGCCATATCCTCCACGAACAGCTGTAAGTTGGCCACGGTATCGTCGTGCATCGACTGTGCCTGGTCGTTTACAGCTACGATAGCGGAGGCGGCTACTCTCTGAAGGTCGATATTGCCCATTGTGGTATCACCGGAGCCGGATAATTCCTGAGTAATTTCAAGGAGGTCGTCAGTTAATCGCTTTGGTTCGTCGTTTGACTGTGCAGGATTTAGGTACGCAACAGCTTGCGAAACGGATTGAACGCCACCGGATGTAACCTCAATGGGCATACCGACTTCCATCAATGCTTCAGGATTGGCCACCATCGTAGAATCGTATGCCATCCTCGGATAGGCCGTGTTCTTGGTCGTCATTGACCTTCTGGCCAATGTTTTATTTATAAGTATCTGGTTCGGGATAAGCCCTTCTACCTGCGATACCCCTCTTGCATCGTTGGGGAACTCTTCCCACGAAAACTTGATGATCGGATACAGTGACAATGCTCTTCCCTGTCTTCCGTTTGCCATGTCAATAGGACTGGGCTCGCCTTTTATCGGCCTTTCATATTCGACCATCGCTTGACGAGTGCATCTAGCAACGTAGACTACATCCCGCTCACCGACTTGTATCAGCCTGCCGGCACGCACGTTTTCTTCCGTATCTTCCCATACAGCTTCGGTGACAGCCTCCCTCTTCTTTTCAAAGTGAGTTATCATCGTGACTTTCATGGAGTCGGTAGAATCGGCAGCCTCTACTTCGTCAATGTTTCCCAACAGACGATCGGTGTCGCTGTCCGGCCTTATGAGTGCGATTTCCTCTTCAGGGATGCCGTTTTGACGAGCCAGTTCCTTGACTTCCTCGACGCTTCTTCTCTCCTGGATGATTATGTACGGCTGTCTCTGGATGTTCGGTTCGGATTCGTCACCGTACAGTATGTCCGTATTGAGAAGGATCTGTACGTCCTCTACATCGCCGGTAGGGAAGTACTGGAGCCCATCGCCTACGATACAGCCATGCTTTACGGACTTCCTACACAAAACGTCTTCATTAGCCTTTTCCCACTTGGCGGAAAACATCTGAGATAATCTCTCATATGCCGGCTGCATATCGGTCCTTCCGTCCATGTCGGAGTAGTTTACGGCCATTCTATTTGTGTAGATGGTCGTGACTTTACGCATGACATTCGGATGGATGTAGTTTAAGAACGGCAATTCCTCGCCGTCGGCTTCTACGCCCTCCCATTGTTTACCGACAAAGAAGTTCCAGCACGTGTTCATCCTGTTTACAAGGTTTTTCGTGTCCAGATAGTCTCTGCCCTTTTCGTATCTTCTCCAAAACTTGTTGTCGTACATAGTCGATCCTTACTTTTCAACAACTACTTTCTTCTGACCGGCGGACGTGCCGTCATATCTATCTATATTTGCCAGTATTTGGACTGATCTCTTCTCTTCCGCCGTCATTTTCGGCTCTTTCCTCTTCTTCGGGACGTGAAATTCGCCCATGATGGCCTCTTTGGACGCCTCTTCCGGGTCCTGAGCGAGCTTTATACCGAACTTCAGCGCCTTGGCATAGAAGTATGGGCTTATGACCACATAGGCCACCAGAACGCAAAATATGACGTTATACAGCATGGATTTTCCTCCCTATGTCCAGATTTTTCTTCGGTTTATCCGACGGAAGACTCCATCCGGTGGTCTCCTGCACCTTTCTAAGCAGCGATCCTTTACGTGAAAATCGCATTTTATCCAGCGCCATCGACATCGAGTCCACCATATCGTCGTGTTTGTCGTTAGGAAACTTGGCGCACTGCTCAATAAACTTGTGTGTGAACTTCCTATCCTCCGGAAGGTACACATTCCCGGCCTCTATGAGCGGTGAAACTGAATTCACCCTTGATTCTTTCGATGCGTCTGGTGATACAGGCACCATTCCGGCGACTTCATGCCTTAAATGACTGATTATCGCCGGTCCGTTGGCCTTGTCTTCTACGTAAATTGCCCCGAGTCTGGGATATTTTGCCAACATTATCCTTAATTTTCTAACTGTGTCAGAAAAATTCAGGTGTTCATTGACCAGATCCACCAGATAAAAGCGATTCTCTATCCTGCCCCACACTGTAAGAGCAACATAGTCATTTTTTTCGCCATCTTTGAAGGTGGCATCCAGTGAAGCGGCCATAAAGTCGAATCTCATACGCCCTTCCACGTAATCTTCGACGTTATAGTAGTTCCACCAAGCCTTTTTCAGGATATTGCCCTCCTGAATAGTGGGATGGCCTTGATAAAGCGCCTCCCAGGACCTTCTGCCGGACTCGGTTATGTGTATCTGCTTAAAGCTCCTGAGCCATTCTGCGCCTTTTCCTATCTCAGGACAAAGCGGATCGCCGGGCTTTTCTTCGGTTCTTTTCTCTCTTCCGAGCGGATCTTCGTCGGATTCACACTCACACTCGTAGTTTACGTGGGTCACGACCTCCGGCATGGCCTCCAGTATCCGGCCCGCAAGGTCGTCTTCGTGCCATCTGGTCATTATCAGTATGATCTTGGCACCTGCGGAAAGCCTTGACAAAAGAGAATCATTGAATTCGTCCCATACGCCCTGCCTGATCCTCTCAGAGTCCGCCTGTTCGCGGTTTTTAACAGGGTCGTCTATTATCATCAGATCCGCTGAATGACCGGTAACACCGGAGCCGATACCCTTTGAGATCATACGGCCGGTATGGTTTAGTATCTCAAATTCCTTACTAGTGGCTTTCTTGGGGTCTATCTCAACACCGAACAAATGCCCGTGCTCTTTTATCTTCTCAAGATTTCTTTTACCGAACCGCTCGGCAAGATCATCACCATAAGACACCTGTATCACGCAATCGTCTGGATGCTTCATCAAATACCACGAAGGTAACGTCTGTGTTATGGTCGTGCTCTTCCCGTGCTGCGGCGGTGTATTGATTATGAGTATCTCAAAGGCCTTGTCAGTAGGCTTCTCAACGAATTCCTGTACTCTATCGCACAGATCCTTATGGAACCTACTCGGCTTCCACTTCATGTCCTCTTCCTTAGCATTGGCGTTGGAAAAGTAGTCCATGTTGTGGACGTACAGACAATATGCCTTATACATGCCCTGGGCAGCTTTTGTGTATGCCTCTAAGGCTGCGTTCTTTCTCGGTCTGCCCATCCGCTTTTTTACCTCTCAAAAAATTTTAGGACTTCGCTTTTTTCGGCCCCCGACCTTAGCAGGATATTCGCAACTTCAAGCCGGCCGTTCAGGCTTAGCATCTCTACAGACTTTCCCATGTTCTGCCTGCCTGTCCACAGGGCGTATGATAAAACCGCCTCAAGGCGGTCGTTTTTCGTATTATGTAAATTATTTTCCATGTTTTGAGGTGTTTTCCCGGGAAATTTTGATACTTTTTACCCCTTTTGTTTACATAAACTCGGTCTTTTAGGGGGGGATATTTTTTATTGGGGTGTCTACGCGTGAGGCTCACACCAACAAACACACTCCACCGCACGCCCCCGCCGATGGGGACAAGGCCTTTATCTGCGTATCGCCTGGTCCGGAAAAGAGGCTCCTACCACCTACCCACTACCCCATACTCTTCCTTCTTCTTTTTTCTTCCTCTTCTCTTCTATGATGGCGGGGAGGGAAGTATACCCTTAAAGTAAATTATGGGAATAGTTGAACACACAGCCGCTTCAGCCTACAAACGTTGATATTCCAACGTTACTTGAGCATTTCAAGAGCTTTCTTAGCCTGGTCCAGATCAGCAATAACTAACTGTTGCACAAGATGTTGTGGTCCCTCGTCTTCTTTCCAGTTGAATTGTGCCTTTAATCCGAAGATCGAGCCGGCCGGGTTCCCCCTGTTTGTATAACAGTTTCTTTCTAACTGGTCCTGGATCATCAGATCGGCTTTTTTGCGCAGCCACGACCAAGGTAGAAGTAGCACCGGCCCATTTTCACCATCGCACCAAGGCAAACCGTCCTTATCGTAGGTTATATCATTCTCAGTAATATTATGATCGTGTATGTATTCCTCTAGTAGGTAGTCCAAGTCTCCGTCTTTAGCCCGGAGCCAGGCATCTTCTAATATACCTATAGCCAGGCGTACCCCTGCAACTGTTATAGGTTGTTTTTTCCTGTAACACTCCTCAGTATATGCCAGTATGCTATTGTAGGCGGTCCCGGTCATTTCCTGGGTATACTTGCGGCGTCTCTTCTTGTCTTCTACATATTCTTTATACCCGGCGACCTCTTCCCGGTACATCTTAGCCAGTGCTATTATTTTCTCCGGGTCCCGTCGGTGATCGTCCAGGCCGCGCCGGTCCCCTGCTTTATTCAATTTCTCAGTCATAAGATCGGTGCCCCCTGGTTTATAGTTTCCTCTTATAAGATCGGCCACAGCTGACGCGCTGCCGCTTGTCTTCCTTGCGTCCGCCCCTTCCTTTTATATGGTCCTGAGATCGCCGGCGGCCGGTCCTGTGCTCCTGGTCCCAGATCAGCGGCCCCGCAAGGCTAATATAAAAGGACAGCATACACGCCGCCCTTGCCTATTTCTACAACTGAATAATACCACGCCAGGAGCCGCGAAAGTTTCGCAATATTGCCCCATGATCCAGGAATTCTAAAACTTTTTTAATCGCCAAACCCCAGTAATTGCAACGTCTCCGAGATCATGCAGAAAAAAAGTTAAAAAAATATTGAAAAAAGTGCTTGACACTCATGAGTGGCAGGTGTATTCTATACTTGCCACAAGGCAAACAGCACCAGGGCCCACGCCCTGAACCAAATTGATACACTCATGAGTACACAAAGGAGGCAAACCATGAAAAAGTTAATCATCGCACTACTGATCGCAACCCTGGCACTGGCAGCAACAACAGCACCGGCCAGCGCAGCAACAACAGACAAGGGACTTGTAAAGGCCTACTGCATGAAGACATACAAGAAAGCCCCTAAATATGTCAAGGAGGGCAGCGCCCAGGTAAAGCACCACAAAGGCAAAATGATAGTTGAAGTCGTCAAGACTAAAAGCTGCGGCAAGTACGGGAAAACCAGAGACGGCTACAAGATCAAGTACAACAAGACGGTAAAAAAGGGCCAGACCGTAAACGTTTACCTGGTATATAACCCCAGGAACAACGCCCCGGACGACATAACCGCCGTAATTTGCAACAAGAAGATCAGAAAGTAAGCCGAAACCGCCGCGAGGCGGTCCAGCGGACCCGGCCCCCCGCTGCTGATGAGGCAGGCCAACACAAAAGGAGGAAAAGAAAATGGCTAAGAAGAACACCAATAAAAAGACAGTTGCGGAGATCGTAACACAGAGATTTATTGACGCGCTGGAGAAGGATAGTATCCCCTGGATCAAGCCGTGGGACGACTGGAAGAGCTGGAGCCGCAACACCGGCGACTTCTACCAGGGAGCTAACCTACTCACCACAAGCGGCGGCGAATATATCACATTCAACCAGGCCAAAGCGGAGGGAATAAAGATCAACAAAGGCGCCAAATCGGAAATGATCGTCAAGTATACCGAGTATATGCGCAAGATCAGCAAGGAAGACTTCCAGGCGGCCGGCTACGTCGTAACGGATAGAGTAGAGGATCACGGGGACTTTTACAAGATCCCGGCAAGGTCCGTCAAATATTACAACGTTTTCAACGTTACGGAGTGCACCGACGCGGAGCAAAAGCACGACCACAAGCAGCCGCGCCACGAGTGGGACGCAATCGAAGAGGCGGAGAGAATCCAAAAGGCCTACATCGAGAAAAGCGGGCTTGACGTACAGACCGCCGGGAATCAGCCGCTTTACTCGCCATCTGGGCACTACATCGTGACCGGACGCCCGGAGCAATTCAAAAGCGCAGCGGCCTACTATTCTACATCATTCCACGAGTTGATCCACTCAACACAGAAAGAGTTGAACCGGGAAACCGGCGCAGCTTTCAGAGGCAGCGACGGCAAAGCAAAGGCCCGAGAGGAACTAGTCGCGGAGATCGGCGCGGCCTATCTGATGTCATACCTGGGAATTGAGAACGGATACAGCATCAACAATTCTGAGGCATACGTCAAAAGTTGGATCAGCAACCTAAAGAACGACCCCAACGCGATTTTATGGGCAGCACCAAAGGCAATCGAGGCGGCCGAGCTCATTCTGGCCGCCGCCGGGGTAAAGGTAAACCAGTAAGGGAGGCGTGAACAATGATAAGCAAGGCAAAGCAAAGGAAGATCGGAGCATATATGAACATGCTGGACAAGATGAAGAGAGAAGACGAAAACAGGGCAAAGATCAATATATATATGGACCTGGTCCCGGTAATTGTAAAAGAGGAAGCCGGCGCCTGGACAATCGACAGCCCGGACAGCGGCCCGGACGGGTTCAACACCAAGGCGGAACTGATGGACTACATCAACGGGGAACTGGAAGAGATCCGGAAGGTATACGAGAGCAACGGAGAAATAGACGAGCTCCGGAGGGTATACGAAGAGAACGGAATGGAATGGTAAAGGAGCGAAGAAAAATGAAAGAGATAGCAAAGAAGATCAAGGAATCGAAGATATACGCCGCGGCGGAACTAATAACCATGCTGCCGCTACTGATTCCAACGGTGGTATTGGCATACGCAGCAATCCCGGTGGTACTGGCCGGGTGGAAGATAACGGAAACAATAGCAAAGATCAGAGGATAAGAAGGAGGACGAGAAGATGAAAAAATACCGGGGTTATTACATCGACGGCGCAGTTTTCAGCAGCAAGGCAGAGATCGACGACTTTATAAAAGAGAACGCAAAACAGGCGTATATAAAAGCCCTGAGAGTGTTTAACAGACGGGGAACGATGGAGGCGTCCGCTTTTTGCAGCGAAAGAGCGCAACACATGAACCGCCAAGGGTACACCTGGGAGGAGATCGAAGCAATCGAAACAGCAGTATTAAAGGAGGTGTAACAATGAAAACTTACGGCATATATTACAGCCTCGCCGAGTACAAAATCGAACCGCATTATACCGAGTCCGTAACATTTTACGGGGAGTTTCAGGGGACAACAATGCGGGAGGCGATGAAGCGACTAGTTGACCTAGAAAAACGACAGGCTAGAGTTATCAAAATCAAACGAGTAAAGGAGGTATAACCATGTGCACAGATAGAACAATGAACAAGCATATCAGCGAGGCCATGAGGATAAAGGCCGAAATCCAGATATTAAAGGCCGAACTGGAAGCACACCAGGACTTTATAAAGGGAGAACTGGAAGCGCGGGACAAAACGGCATACACCTACGGGAAGGACCTGGACAGTATCACCGTAACGTGGAAAGAGTACAGCAAGAAGAGACTGGACCAGAAGAAACTTAAAGAGGAGCGCCCGGAGATCGTCGCGGAGTACATGATCGAGGCGAAGGAAAAGCGCTTTACCATGAGGCACTAAGGGAGGCGAGGACATGAACGAGCTATTCACAACGGACGCGTGGATCGCGTTGCTGGAATTCATAAGCATAAGCGGGATAATTACAGCCGGCGGGTGCTATATCGAGAGGAAGACAGAAAGGCGGAGAAAATGAGTATAATTTGTGATAGAGGCGGAACAAGGATAAAGGGGACAACCATAGAGACGATCCAGGACTTCGTAAATATAATAAACGCGGTCCGGGTATCACTTGAAGACGAAATGGACCCGGAAGATGCAGCGGGGATCATGGAACAGTGCGGCCGCCTGGCATACGCCACAGGGGACAAGAACACCGAAGCGGAGGCGGCAGCTTTCAGGGAGATAACGGACCTGCTGCTGAAAAATGGGAAAATGTAAAAAGTATGGTATAATAACCGGACATAGGAGGACGAACAGATGGGAAAGAGGCCATATAACGAGGCGAGGGCCGAGGCCAACGCCAGGTACGACGAGAAGACGTACAAGAAAATAAGTATAGCTTTTAGAAAAGACGACGACGCCGATATAATACGCTCCATTGAAGAGGCAAAAGCAAAAGGGATCAGCCTCCGGGAGTGGGTAAGGGAACTATACGACAAGAAATAAGAAAGCCCCGCAGCAGCGGGGTTTTTGTTATGAATAATACTTTGATTCGATGAAACGGGCCATATAGTTTTCTATGCGAGCTTTCTCCTGGTATACTTTTGTCTGCCCCATGCCGTGGGTTCTTCCGTAGTCCTGGACAAAGAACGATATGCTTTTGGTGGGATAATAGAACCCCCGTATAAGCTCTCTATCTTCGTCTGTAAGCATATTAAAGGCCAATTCAAGGATTTCCTTGTAAAGCAATATTTCTTCGATCTGTGCGTCGATTTCTAGCCTACGCAGCGCTGCCTTAGCGGTAATATCCGAAACGGTCCCGGACTTTGCGGCGGGAACATCGTTAGACGACGGGAGCACAGACAGATTATCATGTTCTGCCCTGAGCTTTTGTATATCATCGTCCCAGTGCCGGGAGGCTTTTAAAAACGATTTGATGTCAAAGGGTCTCCATTGGTTCATAATCTACCTCCAACCCAAACACCAGCGAGTGCTATGAGCCCACCTACAAGCAGCCCGATTATTGTATTCATTTCCGCTCTGCCTCCAATCTGCACAATTCCCGGTATGCCCAGTCTTTTAATGTCATTGTCACAAGCCACGGCTTATTATTCTTCCGGTGAAATACCATCGGGGACTCGTCGTCTTTACAGTCTCTGATCGCCTGGTCCATCGCCTCGTTGATATTAAGACGCTCATTCCTCTTGCACTCTATATGCACTCCGGGGATACCAACAAGATCCGCCATGCCCTCTTCTGCCTTGCCGCAATACTGCACCGATCTACGAGTATTAAACCCAAGTTCATTTAATTTGTGGGACAACTCGAGCTCGCCCCTTTTGCCCTTCTGTTTGCTGTTCATATTTCCCTCGCCTCTTCTCCGTCCGGGGCTTCCTCATAAACAAGGTCAAAGTCCCCTTCAATGCTTTCGTATTTGCAAAACCTGTGTTTCGTCATAAAGTCGTCAAGTATCTCGTACACATTCTCATTAGGGAAAAAGCCTCGTCCAAATGATTTGGCAATCGAGCGAACATCCCCACACACATTACACCGAATGTATATTCTATTATTTGCCATCGCGATCCCTCCCACTCATTACGTTCAGGTTTCTCAGTGTAAAGTTGCTGCATGGTTGCGCCAGATCCGGTAAGTGCTCTTCTCGGCCAAATTCATCGGTAGATATTGCGCATAGACAATACCGACACTTTTTATCGCACATTCCCAGTACGCCCTTTTTGCGTGCCATTGATACATCGCATCGCCACCGAGTTTTCATAGCGCCTCCTTATTTTCATACTCCCAACGAAATCCGGCGGCCGTTTTTCGCTTGCCTCTACAACAAGCTGAAATTGAAGTGCTTGCTGTGCCAACACTCTCTCCGGCCCTTTTTGCCGAATCATAACGATTGATTATTGTTCCGTCGGGATCTATCTGTAAAACCGGTCTACAAGTTTTCATCGAGCGCTTAAACGCCTCTACCCGGCGTAAAATCCCGGTCCCGTGATGGGTATTCTGCATCGCCGTAACGTACTCTAGATTGTCAACGCGGTTATTAGTCTTGTCCTCGTCAATATGATTAACTTGCATACCTTCGGGATCTCCGATAAACGCGACGGAAACAAGCCTATGGACCTTACACAATTTCTGCTTTCGGTCTTTCGTTAGGCATACTTGTTTATACCCGTCTTTATCAGTCCCCAACTTGCGGATGCACCCCTTGACTTCCCTGCCAAGTGAATCAAGCCGATCAAGCCCGCGAACCCTGCCCAGGTTGCTAACTTCATACAAGCCTTCATACCCAACAACGGGCCTCCACTTTTCATCACACCTATAACTCTTCATCCTGCATCTCCGTTATCTGCTTCTCCAACTCCCTGCACCGCCTTGCTATCTGGCACCGTTCACGGAACCGGAATCGTCCGCCTATCTCATAACCCTCGTCAAAGCCTCTCTCGTATGCCTCGACCTTTAGTACTTCGGCCCTCCTGTCTCGGTCTCTCAAGTCGGACGCCCACATGAAGAACAGGATCGCCGCCGATATTGCCATGCCGACCACAGCACCCTCGACAAAGAATAATGCTGTTATGCTCATTCCGTATCACCGTCCTTAACTTTTATTAACGGACAATTTGCAGGTCTACTGCCACCATCGTACTGCCACCCCTCGTCAACATCATCGTCCATACACTCGCCCATCAACTCGCATAAATCCGTCCACCCTTTCATCGGGTGCGGTCTTGACCCATGCCATCTGCATTCATCGCAGTATTGTGGCATAAACACCATGTTAGTTTTAATTGCTATCATTCCGTATCACCACCATGTTTGTTTTATCAACCTAAACGCCAAAATCGCCCACAGTAGAAAGATATAGCAAGTTCCTATTAGTGCTATCCAATCGCCTTTATCCATTTTCATTCCTTATCACCGCCCTCACTGGAAAACTTACTTACCACTTCCCATGTTACAAAGTTTGTTGATTCCACCCTCTTTGCTTCCGCCAATTTCACCTCGTTATCTTTCTCAAACTTCTGCAAAAGGTCGTATTCTTCGGGGATTTTGAATGAAATCGTTGTTGTTACTGTCATATTCATTCCGTATCACCGCCCTTGTATGGATCTGGTAGTGGCATCCATGCGATAACGTCCTCATACGGAACATCGCCATACTCCCTGTCGGTGTCGTAAAAGCACTTTTCCGCACCTCTCGTATGCAGGGGACTTGGCACTCCGTAGTGCAAGATATTTGTTCGCATACCGATTATGCCCTCGTATGACACAAGATACCGTCCGTTATTTTCTGGCAACCTCTCACTCACAGGAATCCACTCTGGTCTTATCCTTTGAACCACAGCATTAAAGAAATCTTCTTGCGTCCCTATGCTTTTGAACTCTTTGCAAAATCCATTGTTGCAATCGCAAAGTTCGTGCTTAAAATCCCCTATGCTACAATTCATGCAATTAAGTTCTTTACTCATATCATCTGTCCTTTCATCTTCGCTCCGCAGTTGGGACAATAGTTAGTTTTCTCGCCAATCACTTCATCACCGCAAAACGGACATTCATAAATTTTTGCTAATCCTTTTGTTTTCGGGTCATGTTCTATCCACTCCCCTGTCCTCTCTGTCGGCGAGTGTTTATACTTCTCTAAAACCTCTATGGCTTCTTCAATAGGCACTCCGCAGAATGTTTCAAAATCTGGCACTACTGCCGGGAGATTGTCAAGTGTCCTAACAATGTCCTCGTCCAAAGGCTCTGTTTGCCAACCTGTCAACGCCTCTATCGCCTGTTGCCGACTGATACAGTCCTTGTCCCATGATATATATGGGCAGTTGTTGCAATAGTCCACTTCCTCTGTCGGCTCTTGCAACGCTTCTATGGCAAGGTCAAGGGCTTTGGTTGTCTTGCTCTTTGGGGCAAACCTAAAATCAATCAACTTCATGCTTTCTAAAATCGCTCTGGCTTCTATCTTGTCCATTACTCGTCCTCCAACAGGCTCATTTCCATCTGCCCTTCTATCGGTTTTTCCGGCTCTGTTTGATTTTTACCGCGCCACAACGACTTGTATAAATCTGTCTTGGTAATACCGATCACGTTCCAAGCCTTGCAAGCCGTCCAGCCCTTAACCCAATCAGTCGCTTCACTTGCAGACTGTCCGTATATCTCGCACTTGTAATAGTTCCTTCGATAACCCTCATGCTTTATCAGGTGGCAACATTCGCCGCAGCTTTTCCCATGAAGAATACCGAACTCATCCCACATGGCAGATATTTTTCTGCCCCTGGTTTTCCTTTGCACGTCTTTCACATGCTCAGGGGTTACATGTTCACTCATGCTCTTCACCTATTACCCAATCATCAAATTCAGCCTCAATAAGCTCCTCAGCGCTGTCGTATTGATCTTCGGGGGTTTCGGGACTGTAATAGAACGTGTATTCACAGACCAACCCGTCTTTTCTCAGCTCCCAATAGAATTCAAACAGGCCGCCGCCATAGGCATCGTCTTTCTCGGAAATGTCAATCTCACAGTATTTTTTGCCTTTGTACTCGTATACCTTCTCCATTATTCGCCCTCGCTTTCAAACTCGTTCAGCAGCGATCGGACAGTTATTTTATTTCCGCAATCACACCGGTACGTGTAGTCGAAAAAGCCATGGCCATCGGTATGACTTTCAAGTTTCAACAGTGGATCTATAACTCCGCACTTATCGCACTTGTAGCCATCGTTGGTTTTAGTTGCCCCGATAATTTCTTTCTTGTTCATCGGCGGCTTTTTGTCAATAAACTTCTGGCCGCAAAATACGCAGCGGTCGTAGCTGTATGCCATTTCTCCACATGACGGGCAATAAGGCATAAGCATACCGTAGTCGTTCTTATAGTCAATCTCTACGGGTTCATTCTTCCCGTTGGGTTTATCGTCGTCGGCCGGCTGATACTCACAGCCTCCGCACATCAAGCCCCTGTCGCATGTCCGAGACTTATCCCAATTACACTTTGTTGTATATTCTTGTAAAGTTTTCACAGCGTACTCTCCAACACTTTGATAATATCTTTCAGTTTCGCCTTTAAGGCCAGATCCAGTAACGGACTTTCGTATACCTCGCGCAACATTACAAGCGCGTCATATCTATTCTTTACTCTCAAAATGGGATCTCCTCCTGCATCTGTTCAAAACCGGCCGGTACGTTCTGCTGGATGGATGTCTGCTGCTGTGGGCCCGGGTCCTGGACCGGCTGCTGAGCAAATGTCTGTTGTGGCTGCTCCTGTTCTCTCTGGTTCAAGAACTCCACGTTGTTTGCAACTACATCCGTGGTATATACCTTCTGGCCCTCTTTGTTGGTGTATGATCCTGTCTTGATTTTGCCGTTGACGCCACACTTGCTGCCTTTGCTCAGGAATCGGCCGCAGTTATCGGCCAGTTTCCCCCAGGCCACTACCGGGATAAAGTCTGTATCGTCTACCCACTCGCCGGTCTTAGGGTCTTTCTTCCTGTCGCTTACTGCGATGGTGAATCTGCAAAAGCTCGTGCCGTTACTAGTTGCTCTCAGGTCCGGGTCTTTGGTAAGATTGCCGATCAATGCTGTCTGGTTCATGCCATTTCCTCCTCTATCATCTTTTTCAGGTGGTGAAGTTCATTGGCGTATCTCACGCCGGCTACTCCCAACTGTGTTGCTGCTTTTAACTCGTCCTCGATGTACGGGATCAGCTTGCTCCGGTCTTCATCAATGACAAGATCCAGAATGTCTGATCCAAAACTGAGCTTATATACGGAATCGCGAACATCTAACCGCTTCTCATATACATCTAAGGCTTTTGCTTTTGTTTCTTTGTTCATCCTATGCCTCCTATCTGTTTCGCCCCCGCAAGTGAATCTTCAAGCACTTCGCTTAGCACTGCGGGTATCCTTGCTTGCGTTTCTCTATCAGTCTTGACTTGCCCGTATATCTGTCTGAAGTTTGCTCGTATAGACATGAGCTCGTCCTGATCTGACTGACATATCTGCTTCCACCCAAGCCTCTTAACTGCCGTCCTTGTGGTTTCATCCATGCTGGCAAGAGCTCCGGCCTCATCGGTATAACCAAATCTACCGATAGCCTTTATGACCTGCTCCCATCCTTCCGACCAGTCACCGATCTTCACTTGCGCCTTTGTCACATGATCTATGATCTCCGCCGGTGTTGGTGGCCATTTGCTTGTCCTCATGTGAATCTGTACCGCAGCATTAGCAGCCTCATAGGGTAGATCCTTTAAGAGTGCATACCAGATGTCCGTTGCATCCTTGTCTCTCAGGAAGTCGTCTTTTGCCCATATCGCTTTCATGCCTTTGGCCAGTATGAGAAACTCTTTATACTCCATTCGCCGCCTCCTGTTCTATCAACTCGTCGAGCCAATCAAGGCGTCCCGGCTTTTCCTCGGGTTTCTGTTTGCCCCGTGTGTTTTTCCTATCCCACGACAGGATCGTTGCATAGTGAGACTTATATCTCTTCCCGGTTTTAGCTAGATACTGTGACAGGTTTTCCACTCTATCCTGGTAGTCCATCGGGAATCTATCTACCAGCTTCTTGTACTCATCGTCTGTCAGCCTCACGTTTTGGAACTCGCCATAAACGCCTATATTAATATCTTCTTTTGTTCTTTTGTTCTTTTGTTCTTGTTTACTGGTCACTCGTTGGTCACTCGTTGGTCGCTCGTTGGTCACTTGTTGGTCAATCTGTTGGTCACAGTTTTGGTATGTGTGCCAGTTAAGTATTGTAATTAGCGAGCCGTAGTGCTTTGCCTGTTGGTCAATCTGTTGGTCACTTTTTAGATCGTTTAGAATCCGCTTCACTTTTGACTCATTTATCCTTAGATCACGCGCTATCTGTAACCGCCCTTTAATAACTTGCCCAGGCTTTAATACAACCTTATCTTTACCCCACAATGTAGGGTAGTCTTCATGCGTGGCTTCAAGTAACAGGTATGCCCACACCATGAAATGTTCGGGGCTTTTCATTACAACAGGATTGTCAAGTATTTTTCTATGAAGTTTTATCCATCCAGCCATTACTCCCCCCACGCAGCTTTCAATCTTGCAATCTCATCCGGTGTCGCCGTATCAATGCCAAGTTCCTGAGCATCGGCCACAATGCCATCAATAAGTACCGACATTTCGTAGGTGTCGTACTGACTTGATCCCACGTACAATCTGACGTTGGTATATCCGTCAATCTTAGACGGTCCCAGTATGTCATGCGTATTGCCTATGCCCTGACCGTCCCATGATCTTAATATCAGCGGCAGCCTATCAGTTTCCACCGGCAGAATAGTAGTAACTCCATAGTCCCGAATCGCCTGTTTGTATATTTCGGTCTTCTTTACCATCAGCCCCTTAGTAGATGCAATCTTGTCACACAGCACCCAACAGTAGGCATTGGCATCCAGGCTTCTTCCTCCTCTCTTTTCTTTGATTTCTACGTTTATCTTCTTGCCCTCGTACTTATGCAGAAGTTCAGGCGAATACTTCAAGTCAAGGGTTTCAAATCTTACGATTGCTCCGCCGGACAATGCCGGTTCAACAAGCATATTTTCAGCAACAAGTTTCATTCTTCCTCCCAGTCAAGGTATGACCGCCCATAGCGAGCCATCCATTCTTCACGGGTATGTGTCTCCTCGTACTTTCGCTGTGCCATCCGCTTATAGAACAGATCCGTTTCTCTGTTGTTATGCGGTGTATCATGTGGACTATCGGCTATGTGATAATCCCACCGAAGATAGATGTATAATCCATCCTCCTCCGCATGTTGACGATCAGGGCCATTCATGCAGTGATGCTTATGTAGCCCAGGGCCGTAGTAGCCTGTCAAGAAACACTCGTGGTTATCCTGCAATATTGACTTACTCATAACGGCCTCTTATTCTTCTTCAGCGCCCTTGCAAGTTCTTTGACCTTCGGTAAATACTCGGCCTTGATCCAGCCTTTGTCGTACTCTATTTCCTGCATCTGAATACGTTTCTCGTAGACTTCCACCTGGCCCTCTAGTACTTCGTACTCGTTATCATGCAACGGATAATTTACAAGTATCAGCTTTTGAAAGCCCGGCAAAAACCACTCGGAGCAAAGTTCCTGATACACGAACATTTCCACTTGGCACTGCATCCAATAATCTTTGGTAACTGTAAACTCGTTTTTCGCCCTATGGGTCTTGCACTCATATATGACACCATCCTTGTAGCCGTCATAATTTACGCGGATCTTGTATTTCTCATATATGATCTGACCGTCAAGGATCATGTCCTCGTCTATGGTCTTTAATATCGGATGCTCGTACATGGTCCCGGCTCTGGTGTATACGTTGCCGATCATGTCTGCTTGTCTCTCGCCGGTCTTCACCTTCCACCAGTCGTCCCAGGTCGCCGTGTTCCGATTCTTGGCCATGACTTTTTTAGTATCGGATGCTCCGAAATATCCCGATCTATCTAAGTTCTGAATCATTTGCCAGCCAACCATTCAATAACGTTCACAAGCCTTTGCGTTTCCATGTCGTCCAGGGTAGCAACATTCCCCTTCTTACAGATAGCATCTATGGTTATGCTCTTCAGGTCGCTCAGTTCATGGATGCGCATTATGAGTTCTTCCCTCTCGTCTTTCTCGCTCTTCTGGTTACTGGGAGGAACAGCATCACCGTATGTTGAGAACAAGTCTTCGCCGTTCTTGTTGCATATAACCAACGTAGCGATGTTTCTGCTCTCGTCGTAGCCGATCTCCTTTACGTAGCTCCCTGCAAAAAGGCTTTTATTCACGAGCTCATGCCCGTAGCCTTTGTCCTTCGGTTTTGTCGGGCAAGCAACCGGGATAAACGGCGATGAATAAAGCTCCCTGCCTATCCCCCAGTTGAAACACGCCCTCTTAAAGGAATCTGAGGCAAGGCCTTTCTCCGCTTCAGTGAATGACTGAGTACCGGTGTCTTCCTTGCTTACCCACTCGCCCTTATCAGGATCGTAGATCGACACAGTACAGTTGGCATTGTCCCGTGAGTGCTCACGTTTCCAGTTGAAAGGTCCCACTACTTCGTCCAGGAGTTTCATGTCAACACGTGCGTCCTTATACAGAAGTAACGAACATCCGCCGGCCCATACCGATCCGACTCTGACTTCTATCTCGTCTGCCATTAGGGGCCTGAAATTGAGATCCATGTTCTACCTCCTAAAAATCGTCCTCTTCCGGTGTCTGCTTTTCCAGGAGCCACAGCTTGTAGGAATCGTGGCAACTCTCTACAACGTACTTGTTATACGGTTCAAGGACTTCAACTTTCTTCTTGAGTGAGTCCCTTTCCCTCTCGACCTCCCAGCGTCGGTCACGTTCCTTCTCGTACTCTCTCTGTGCAGCGGCGCACTGGGTAATGAGATCCCTATACTCGTCGGTTCCTATCTCCACCTTGCCGACGATTTCATACTTTCTTTCTTCGTTCATTCTTCCACCTCCGGTAACTCTATCTCCACATCTTCCGGGAGATCATCGTCTTCGTAAATGACATCCAGATCATCGTATGTAGCCTCAGACTCAAGGCCTCTTATATAGTCTCTGTGCATGTCGTACTTCGTGTAGTATCCATCATCGTCCCAGTCCCATATCATGGCTACCCTCCTATGTAATAGTTCGCATGAGGGACAACTTTCTTCCGGCGCTTCTCGTAGATCATCTGTGTTTCGATAGGGATGTTGTAATCATTCTTGAGCTCCCATATCCTTGCGCCCAGTCGTCTTGAATAGATCGGGGCCTTCATGGCCTCCCTGTCTGTGATGTTGCCGTGCTCCAAAATGTGGGCGAGGATCTTCTTCCTCTGATTGTCGCCTTGCATTTTGTTGAGAACCGGTGTATACTTCTTACAGGTTTTTTTAGAAGTGCGTTTCGGTTCGGCCGGCGCATTTTCTTTTACTTTTGCCATTTGTTTCTCCTTTCCTTCGCTTCTTTATGTGCTTTTGAAATAACGTACTCTTGTAATGAATGTACTGGAATCTTCCAGTAGCTTCCCTGCTTGTATGCTGGCAATACCCCGGCCTCTAACATTTCATAGATTTTGTTAGGCGACGTGGCCAGCATTTCCGCCGCATCATTCGGCGTAACTACTAACCTCTCCATATCAATCTCCATAAAAATAAGTGATCGGAACATCGAAGTAGTCGCAAATCTTTGCGATTATGTCTGCCTTCGGCGTGCACTTGCCACGCTTCCAATCACTTATACGTGCGTTATCTATCTCCTTGTCGGAGCATACTCTATACGTAGATACATTATGCTCCTTTAAGAGTCTGTCGTACTTCTCGTACATGGCCTGTCTTTGGTTCATGATTGTCCCCTTGAAATGAGTGTTAAAAAAATAACTTGACTTTATTTGGGAAATCACACATAATGTACTTTACAGATAAGTTTTACTAAAGTTTGGTATTTCCCAATGTCACCATCATTGTAAATGGTGAATCCTAATTTGTCAATACCTTTATTTGGGTTTTACCAAAAATATTTTCAAGGAGTTATTGGAATGTATGAAAGATTCAAGCATTTGCTGGAATTGAAAGGGGTTTCAGCTTATCGAGTCGCAAAGGAAACAAAAATCAACCCTACAACTTTTACCGAATGGAAGCGAGGCGACTACACGCCCAAAAGAGACAAGCTGCAAAAGATCGCAGAATATTTTAATGTGCCTGTTACTTATTTTTATGAAGGCACAGACGACAGCGTAGACAATTATTTGTTGGACGTTGCTGTTACGCATCTTTCAAGCAAGCTTCGGGAAGACCAAAGAAATATCATAAAGGCCGCCGCATCATTAACAGAGGAGGAGGTCGTTATTGTAGACACTTTAATTAGAGCACTCAAAGAAATGAAGCCAGAAGAAGTTACCGTGGCGAAAATGATGATTAAATCGCTCGCCGATTTGCACAACGAAAAAGAAGTGGAAAGAGTTGCTAAAATTAGTCACATGCACAATGAGGGGTATACGGAGATCCACCCATGGGGAGGAGACGAATAAATGAGTATTGGAGAAAGAATCGCATACGTAATAGTTGTTATAGGTTTATTTGCCGGGGCATTTGGCATATCGGTTCTTCTCAAGAACCTCCCATATACTCTATGGATGTTTGTTTCGTTAGGATCGTTCTGTGCCTTTATGGTTTCGTTTATTTGGATAGTTAAAAAATAATGGCTACTAAAACCAACACAACAATCAATAGTAAAAACTACTTCCGGATCACCCGGACAATAGACGGTAAGAAGAAACAGTTTTACGGATCATCTAAAGGCGATGCGGAAAAGCAGTACAGAGAGTTCCTTGAAAAGCGCGCGGAGGGTATGCGCCAGGAGGCTCAGATTTTAGCCACAGCAAGTTTTTCTGATCGAGCCGAGGAATATATTAATGAAGCTCTTAAACCATCGTCACGGTATGCAGAGGGCACCAAGGCGGCCTATGAATCCGCATACAACACCCACATAAAAGGGTCCTCACTTGACAAGATGGTCGCCCATAAAATAAAGGCCGGCGACATACAGAAGTTTTACAACGAGCTGAACGTCTCACAGCAAACTCTCCGCCGGGTGCACAAGTTCATGGCATCGTTCTATAAATGGATGGTCCGGAACGAGTACGCAAACGATGTATTGTCCGCAGTAGAGATCCCTAAGAAGGAAGACAACAAAAGGCACGAGGATATTGTTATCTGGACGGATGACGAGATACACACCATCCTTGACGGGCTTGAAGAATCTCGGCTCAGGTTCCTCGTCTATGTTCTGTTATACACCGGTTGCCGGATCAGCGAAGCATTAGGGTTAAAGTACAGCGACTTCGACAACGGCACATTACATATAAGAAGGCAACGGTACAAAGGAGAATTGAAAGAACCAAAGGCCGGGTCACAAAGGGACATCCCTATTCATTCGGCATTAGTAGAGGAGCTCGAAAGACATAGAACGTGGCACAAGGCGGAAATGAAAAAAAGAAATTACAGAACGGATTTTGTTTTCACTACCGCAAACGGGTTTCAGATCGACACAAGAAATTTACATCGAGCATTTACAAGATATTATAACAAGATCGGAGTAGAACCGAAGCACACCCACGCATACCGAAGCACATTCTGTACTCAGTTGTGCAAGTGCGGAGTGCCTTTAGAAGTTGCGAGTAAATTGTTGGGGCACAAGTCCATAGAAGTTACAGCAAAACACTACGCATTAGTGCAGCCGGAGACTCAAAAAGAAGCTATTGAAAAACTGGTTTATTGAATTTCAAAGTCGTTAAATAGTCGTTAATTGATTTCAAGAACGTTGAAATATCAACAAACCTTATGCTACCAGAAGGTCATTGGTTCAAGTCCAATATGGGTCACCAAATACCAACGTTTACAGCCCTTGAAGCCCTGTGTTTTCAAGGGCTGTAGCATTTCACAGGGTATACTGAACTATACTATACTATATCGCAATTCACCCCTTTATACTGTGCAAAAGTCGTTAAAAAGTCGTTAATTTTTGACACAGAAAAACGGCCCCGGGAGTCTCCCAGAGGCCGTCTTCCATGTATACCCCGTGTAGGAGTACGTTCTATGATGCAGAAATTATATCTGCTGCTGGCGAGCTCGTCAATGCTTTCTACTCTTCTCGCGAAGTTTTTTAAGTCTTTTTCTGTAAGCATTGTCCAGATTTGACTTTACGGTTACATCGGATATTTGACCAAACGGATCAGTTATCTTACCAAGCCTAGAGGCCTTAGGCCCAGCGGTCTTAGTTGCCTTAGCTTTGATAGCGCCGGTTGCGGTTGCCGGTACTTCACCGCCACCGCCGGAGCCTCCGCCACCGCCTCCGCGTCTACCACGTCTGCGGCCTCTGCGACCACGGCCCCTGCCCTTGTTCTCGAGTTCATCGAGTTTGGTAATTCCGGTATCATTCTTCTGTGTCATATCCGGAATGTCGCCAAAGGGCTTATTGTAAGTGTCGTCGGTTATGACATGATACACGGCTGCTTTTACGGCATCAGTAGCATCTTTGTACTCCTTGTTTACGGCGGCCTCTACCTTTTTGTTAAAAGCTCTCCAGCCTTCGCCGCGTTCCTTTGCCGTAGTATTCTCGTAGTCAAACTTAGGAAGTTCAAGATTGTACTTGTCGGCAAAATCGTAAATTTCCTTTGTCGTATGATCCGTTTTATTGAGATAACGGGCGTAGTTCATCCTGCGGCTTACTTTACCATCAGTATCGGCGGAGTAATAAGCGCCATCGGCATAGTTCTTCTTGGCCGTAGAGAGTGCCATAGCCTTATCCCAGGGGTTCATTTTGTTGGTGTACTCATATTCAAGCGCTCTACCTGCCTTGAACAATGTACGTTGCGACTTCCTATAATAGCCCTGAGTAAAGCCATAATCTCGGTAATTCTTTCCGCGCTGGATGATTTTCTTGGTGTACTCTCCGTCCTCGTCGAAGTCTGGCCTGATATACGCCTTTGCAAGGTCGTCATTCTTGCCTTTCTCCGTTGCGGCCAGTACACTCGCAGTCATCCACGACGGGTAAGATTTATTCTCTCCTATCAGCCCATTAGTCCAGCGCATCTTTGAATAGAAGTCAATAAACTTTCCATCAGCCGTTTTAGGATTGTTCTTATACTCGTCGGACTTTTTATAAGCTCTCCAGGCGTCAAGGTGCTGGTTCTTCTTTTCGCCGGTCTCAGGATCAACATAAGTATAGGTAAGTTTCTCCATCGCATAATCGACGCCGACCATACCAGCAAGTTTCCTTATCGGGTCCATCTTCGGAGTTACGATCCCGTCTCCGTAAGCCAGGTCATGCCTAAAAGTGTTCTGAGCAATCTTGGCATTACGAATCAGGTCTTCCTTCTTTTTACCCTTAAAGTCCTTACTCGTCTGGAAGTGCAGAACAGCACTGGAATAGGTCATGTCGTCATAACCCTTCTGGTTCAACCAGTCTTGCGCTTCAATAGTTTTATCGGTGATATTGTATTTGTTGTTCCCTAATACAGCATCCTTTCCGGCTTGCAGGATCTTTCCGCCAGTTGTTTTCGGGGCATTGAGTTTTGCGAACTCTTCCCATAATTCAGTGCCGGTCTTGTTTGAGAACACTGAATCCTTGACGAACTGGTTGACAAATGGATTGCCTGATCCAACTTCGGGTTTGGTCTTATCGAGCGACAATACCCCAAGATCGTATATCATGCCGAGGTACGAATCCATCAGGTCGTCTATCTTCTTAGGAGACAATTTGAACCTGTCGGATATTGTCTTTCCACCGAATTTCTTGTTACCAATCTCAATAGCAAGGGCAGATGTCTTCTCGTCGAATACTTCGCTGTGCTTTGTCTCACCGTCGCGAAGCGCGATAGTATCCGATATGGAATCAATACTCCCGCCGTACCATGTCTTGTTCTGCCAGAGCCTTACGAGCGGTGAAATGATATTATCGGTCAACGGGTTTACTGGTCCAATGTTGTCCCATGCAGAATCCCACATCTGGAACATCTTTTCACCGGAGTACTCGCCTTTATCGATAACGCCAACTTGCGCCTTATCAAAGAAGTACCTAAGCCCATACTCTACCGGCTCTGCCAATACGGCGTTTTCTCTAGGTTTCGGAACCTTGATAAACTTTCCGTCGCCTATCGAGATAAAGAAGTTACTGTCTTTCTCTCTCGTGTTAAGGTTCTGGTAGTCCCTATTGTCCTTCATCAATACTTCATTTAGTACGGCAGGTGCAATAGTGAATGTCCCAAGTTTCATTCCAAGATTCAGCAACGCCTTGTCAGCGCGGCCTTCCGTAAATAACCTTATTGTTTTTGAAAGGCCTTGCAACGACGGATTCAAGTACGGGACAAGTCCAGAGTTAAGAGTCTTGCCCATCACGCCGGTACGTGAGAAGTTCAGAGTAATATCCGCCGAATTTCTCATAGCCTCGTCAACAGCATCTTTGCCACAAAGGTCAACGATCCTGTTCGCTACCTTTTCTTCAAACTCGTCGATCTCGTCGGCAGTAAGCTGTTTTGCAGTTTTGCCGGGGTACATATCCTCCATCATTTCTTTACGCAGTTGCTTGACAGAAGAGCCGTCTTTTTTGAGGATGTCGTTGGCGTGTTTGTTAAGAGTACCGATAAACTCGCACATTCTCGGTCCCATTTCAATAGCACTGTTCGCAGCCTCCAGTGCTCGTATTGGTGCCTTCAAGCCTTTAGGAATCTTCTCCATGCCCGGCTCGACGAATTTCTTGTCCTGCCTTACAAGCGCAGAGTACCTACCGCCATTGGCCTGATACAGTTTCATGTAGGCGCTTTCCTGCCCCGTAATGGATCTGGCTATACTTGCGTATGCCTGTGGGATACTCTTGCAGTACGCCCGCGTGTTCTTGCTGTTCACAAGGGCCTGCTGGAAGTCTCTCGCACCGTTACGGATACCGAACATTATATTCCAGTCGGTTATCAGATGTTTGAAGTTGGTGCCAATGGTGTTAGTAACCTTGTTACTCGACATCTTCGTAAAGGCGTTCATCATGGTAGAAAAGTCTGTACCATTGAACTCCTTTAAGCCCTGAGCAACTATCTTGTCACACGCCATCGTTACGGGCTCGCCATCTTGGAAAAACGTTACTCTCCATCCTCCATCGTGGCCCTTATGGACAGAGATCGCAGCCTCGGATACTTCCTCTAATGTTGCCCCCCTAGGAATTGCACCGGGGCCAAGCCCCTTTGCCTTAGCAAACATGTTCATCATGACGTTCTCTTCTGCGTTTTTGAGTACGTCTTCTGTCCGTTTGACAGTCTGTGAGTACAAGTCCTCTATGGGTTCACGTCCGCCGGTAGCGACTCCAACAGTCTGCCCTATGTTGGCCTGGTAACTTTCGCCATTTGATATGACTCCTTCCATCCAGTCGTCGCCTTCACGATACGTAGGCACGTAGTTGGGATACTTTTCTTTAAGTGCGTCAGCGAAATCCTTTGTAACAAGCCCGGCATCAACACGGTACTGCATGAGATTGTCATAGTATCCTCTCATGCCTTTTTCAAACTGTTCCAGTTGGCCAAGTTCGCCTCGCTCTTTATACTTACCTGCAATATCGTCAATGAGTTCTTGATACTGCTCTTTTGTATAAAGGCTGGCCCCATCCTCGCCCATGTGAACGGGCTTACCTGCATCAAGTCGATCTATGGCGTGTTTATACAGAAGATAATTTGTAAAGTCGGCTTTCTTTTCTTTGTTCTTCTTCCCGAACAGCCCGGCCTTTTCGTAAATAGCATCAAGGCCATCGCCAGTGATCTTCCCGTCAAGGTTGGTGCGTTTCTGTTGGATAAAGGCGCTAAGTTTATTCCTGGTCAGATATACTTTAGTTGTCTGATTGAGCAGTTGCTTGTCGCCAGCCTTCATGGCCTCTTTCTCTATGCCATAAAGTGACGATACCCATTGACGTACAACAGAGTCCTTAGCATCAGCCAGTTTCTGTATACCGGTAGGCAGTTGTCTTTTTGGTTTTGCGTCAATGCCGTTAGGCCTTTGAGCCTCATACCTGGCCTTTGCAGCTTCGACTTCTGCGTCGGGCAGAATCCCTACATCTCTTGTGTCCTCATCAAAGCCAATGGGTTTATCCTTAATGGATTCAGTCTTCGACTCGGCGGTCTTCTCCGGCTTTGGTTTTACCGGCTCCGACTCGGTCAGTTTGCTGCCCTGCATTTCAGCAAGTTTTTCCTCGCCCTTTGCGATGTAGTCTTTGATCTCCTTGACGCGCGGAGAGTCCTCGCCGTGCTTCTCAATAGCCCTTTTAAGATGGAAGTTCTTTTCACTGTCAAGATGCTTTTCAAGCTGTGCAGGAGACATATCGTCTATAGGCTTTAACGGTGTAGGATCATCAATGCCCTTATAAGTTCCAGCGTTCTCCCTCGCAAGATCAAGAATCTCGTCAACAGTAAACCCCTTGTATTCGGCTATATCAGCATCGCTAAGAGTCCTAACGATCCTTTCCTCCGGGAAGATGTCGTCTGCGTTCATCATCACCGCATCGACCATTTTAGTGAAGCGATCCTCGACTCCCGATGTCTCAGGTGGGAAGTATTCAGGCCATTCCTTGCTAAGGGTAGACCACTGATCGTCTATCTGGGCCCTGGGTGTCTTTCCGCCTTTGTCAATTACGGCTCTGTGCGCGCCTTTCTTGCCTAATGTGCTAGCTTTCTTGTTCCATCTGCGAATCGGCAGAAGGTGGGTCATGTTTTTAGGCAGCCCGATGTACTCTAAAAACTCATCCAGTGTCCTAGCAGAACCGGGGGGCATTTCCCACGCATGGCTCTTCAGATACCTTTGAATGTCTTTTAGCTCTTCGCGCTTCTTCTTGTAGTCAGGATCAATCTCTCGTTCTTCTGCATCATAACGGAAGTGCTTTTCTACAAGTTCCTCAGCATCGGCCTTTGCGCCAGCATCGTCACCATTGGCGATCCTGTTGCTGATGGTCTCAAAGGATTTGTCAATATCCTTTTGTTCGGCCTTAGTAAACTCCTTCTTGTCGTGCTTCTGTGAGTTAAGTGTCTCCTGCACTCTATCCTTTATGGGCCTTGAGGCTTTTCTGTTGGCCTTGAGTCCTTTAGGCATTTCGCCAGAATCGGGAGCAGGCCTTTCAATACCGGCAAGTTCATCGTCGCTGTTCTTGATAACGTCCTCGTTGTTTCTGACAACGGTTTCGTCGCTTGCCCTCTGCGCCTCGATTGCTTTTAATGCCTCGTCTGCGTTTTCTTTTGTTACACGGCCTCCGCCTAGTTCTTCGCTTATCTCGTTAATACGTGAAATGATCTCGTCAGAACGTTTCTCGGCTTCTGGTGTAAAGTCTTTCTTGTTCAGGTCCTTTAACTCAGCGTCAAGGTCTTTCCACTCTTTGAATAGCGGGTTTTCGGGGATGTCTGTGTATTTGCCTATACCCTTGCTTTGGTCTTCTAACAACGATTCAAGGTCTTTGCCATATAACTCCTTGTTGTTAGAAATAATGCGTTCAAGCCTATCCAATTTGCTTTTTATGCTTAAAGCATCTTTGCTATTAGGATCAAGCCGCTTCAGATCGGCACGATAGTCACGAACCATCGAAACAGTTTTGCTCCGCATTTCGGCCAATTTGTTCTGTTCTCGCTCTATACCAATTCGCTTGCCTTCAAGTTGCTCTTTTGTTAGCAGCTCGTCAGGCAAATATTTTAAGAAGTCAGAATCGGAGGGATTGACTTTTTTTATTAAGTCTGCTACATTGTACGTGGATGACATAGTAGCGCGACCCCTACCATTGTGAGTAGGCAAGTCCGCTGCATTGACTGTCATCTTTTTTATTTTCTCCATTACGACAGTTACGTATAACTTATTCTTTCGTTTGTCTGCCCTTCTTATAACAATCATCTCGACAGGAGAAACAGATCCATTGTCCTCTATCGCACCAAGCAAAACGTAAGTTCCTTCGTGATCGTCGCCCTCCTTAAATGTACCCTTGTAAAGATCAGAGTATTCTTTAATAGGTACAGCATTTTTTACGGTTTCATCAAGGGAAGTTAGCGTCTTCCCAAGCTGTTCGTATTCGCCAGAAGAAAGAGTTTGAGATTGTGCACTTTCATCGACGTTTTTCCCGGAAAACTTAAAGCTGAAATCTATGTCGGCATTGTAATAAGTTTTATCGAAAACGCCAAACTTTTTTCCAATTTCACGCAGTTGTTTTTTTGCCTTTTGGATGCTGGTTGTTTTTAGCGCATCAAGTTCTTTTTTTGATGCAATAACGTTCTCTTCACTAATGCTTGATGGCTTGATCTCAGCGCTTGACAAGGCCTTCGCTCTATCTGCGTCACTCATATCACGCGTTATTCTAAAATCAAGATTGTGAGGTTCGCCAATTATGTTCTCAATTTCATCAGTTATTGCGCTAAGTTGTTTTTTAAGCTCAGGGCTCTGAACGTTAGAAGATATATCGCTTATAAAGTCGTCCAGTCTACGAGCGGCTTCTGGGGACTTGTTTGCTAACGATTTAATAAACGAGCTGTCTTTGTTAAACACGTAGCGGTCAAGCAACACATTGGTAACTTCATCGCGCAGCTCTGATTTTTTAAGGTCGGGGTGTTTTATGCTAAGCGATCTTTCTATTTCTTCATAAACGCCTTCAGCTTTGGAATGATTTGTAAGCGCTTCAGTTAGCTCTTTATACTCTTCCTTGCTTGTGGATTTAATAGTTCCCACAGCTTCACGGGAAAGAATTATATTGTCGGCATTTGCCGCACCTTTTCTTATTAAGACTTCTCGCTCCCCAGTCTTGGGATTTGAGTAAATCGTCCAATTATCGTTGTCAGCTTCGCCTATGCGCTCGCGCATTTCATCGTCCGGTACAAATCTGTATTTAGCATCAGATTTAACGCCAGAAGAATCAAGGGCTTTTACAACGTCGTCAGCTTTTTGCGTGGCGGCCTTTATATCATCGTCTAATAGTTTCTGTGCCTTCTTTAGTTTCGCCGTCTCACCGGTGTTCTCAAAGTGCTTTACGGTAAGTTCAAGGGTATCCCTGTCTACTTTTACGTCCTTCTTGCCACCATACTTAATGACTTCGTTGGCATTAAAATCAACCGCCTTCTGTGCGGTCTTGACATCGGTGTCAAGTTCCTGAAGACGGGCTTTGTTCTTAGGTGTAATTGTGCCGGCCTTATCCTGGGCCTTCAGAGCGAAATACTCTTTCTTCTGAGTGGGCGAAAGAACATTCGTGGCATCCTTGTTGATTGCAACAATCTTCCCTTTATCATTCACCTTCACAACTTCTTCGGTGTTCTGTGACTTTTTGAGAAGATCGTTATATCTTGTCTGCTGTTCTTTTGACAGGCTGCTTGCGCTTGTCCCTCCTTTAAGGTTAGCGTTCCCCTTTGCGGAGTCTTTTATATACTGAAGGTTGACAAGTTCTTTTGCCTCAGATGGAGAAAGGTTTGTCCCTTTATTTATGCTGTCAGCAATATCAGTTTTAAGTGCTTTCTTCCCGGCCTTTGTTGTCCGTCCGGCTACGCCAGAGGCGACGCCACCTAATACTGCGTTCATGGCGGCGTTCTGGATCATATAATCACGGAATTCTTTGCCTTTAAGGCCTTGCTCCTTCCCCTTCGCTGCATCCAAGGCTGTACCAATGGTTGCATCCTGCATGGCATTGGCAAGCAATTCTTTCTGTATGTTGGTTGCCCTGTCAGATCGCATAACCTTTTTGGTTGCGGCCTTGATTGCATCGTTAGGGGCCTTGCCTTCCTTGACCATTTTGGCGGCTATTTCCGAGACGGCCTTTTTCCCGTCCTTTGTAAGTTCTTTCGCTCCGCCTTTAGCGGTCTGAGTAAGAACCTTGCTGCCTTTCATAAACTTTAGGGCTTTTTCTGCACCCTTTAAGGCTTTGCCGGAGGTTCCCAGGTACGGGATCATGTAGTCGATCATTTCCGACGACATTTCTACTCCGCCCTTTGCTATATCCTGAGAAGACAACTTGCCGACATTCTTGGTACGTCTGCGGATTTCCTCTTCAGACATACCGGGGTTTTCTTTCCTCAGCCGATCCTGTTCAAGTTTGCGTTGCTTTTCCCCGCTCTGGACAAGTTTGTTGAGCCCCCATACATTGTCTACCCACTTCGGGATCTCTTTATCTTTCTTATCGCTAAAGCCCGATACGGTTTCTTTAAGAGTATTCTCTTTCGCCTTTGTCAGCTTCTTGTAAGCGTCGCTTGTCCCTTTATTGTAGGCCTCATAAACTTTCTCGTTTTTCTTTGTCTCAGGGTTCCACTTTGTACGAGTTACCTTGTACCCACTATCAGCAAGAGCTTTTGCCTTTTCCTTGTTTTTCGCCCTCTGTTCAGCAAAAGACTGTGCCCTCTTCTGTTGGGCTTCGTTCCCTCTATCAGAACTTCTCGTTGCACCTGTCGTCTGCCCGCCTTTTCGGCCTGTGCCGGCCTTTGTTATTGCTCCTTTAGAAGCAGTATCAGCTGCCTTTGTGGCATAACCAGCCCACCTTTGAGCTGTATACTTTGCCGTTCCTGTCGTCAGTTTAACAGCATTATTCTTTGAAAGACTGGTACTGGTCTTCTGCGCAGCCTCACGACGCTCCTGGGCTTTGGTTTTTATTGCGCCGGAACTGGACTTCCTGCTACTCGGTGTATAGCCGCCTCTATGGGCAGCAGTCCCACCACGAGAAACAGCGCCGGAACCCGTGTTGCGAGTCCCAGCGCTTGACCTGTTATTGGATGAAGAAGATTGTCTGTTAGATCCGGAGGATGATCTTGACGAGCTACCTGAATCACGTGTGCCAGAGCCGCTTGAACTCGACCCGGAGCTTCTACTACTTGATCCGGAGCCACGAGATCCTTTGCTCGATGATGAACTAGATTCGCGCTTTTTCTTGCGCTGCGTAGATTTCCCGCCACTCTTAGCACTCTTGCTGGCACTGCCAACAAGTTTTTTATATAAATCTTTAAGAGCTCCCATGTTGTCTCCTTATTTCTGATTTGCAAGTACTCCGCGTCTGTTGCCAATGCCTCTAAGGGCTTGCTGCCATCTGATCTTCTCGGCAGAAGTCTTGGCCTTAGCAAGTTTCTTGTTGATCTTAGCCTCTTCCTTCTTCAAGGCATCCTTGCCCCATCCGCTGTACTTGTCGAGATAGTAGTTATTCCACTTCTCCATGTTGGCATTGTACTGGTTCCACTTTTCTTCCCTGTTTGCTGTGGTCTTCTTCCAGTTGTAGTCTTTGGTGTTCCAGTAGTCTTCACGCGCGTTCTGATACTTATTCAGGGCGTTCTCTCTGTCGGCTTGCCATCTGGCCTGTGCAAGGTTCTGCCTGTATTCCTCCGCACGCGACTTCATATCAGAAGTGTAGTCAGCGATATTCTGATCTATCGACTGGTTGATAGAATTTACAGAATTGGTGTAGTCAGTGTTGGCGGCACCTACCGCAGCCCCATAAGTATTCTGAAGCCTGAGATTGGAAGTCTCTGTCGCTCCGCCTCTGATCCCGGACGTGGCGAGTGCTTCGTTGAGCCTGTTCTGGTTCTGGACTTTGGTAATGTACGCCTGTTTGAGTGCGCTATCTTGGGCTTTCTGCGCCTCTCCTATCTGAGTAGCACGTTGCTTCTCAGCCTGAGTAGTGTAGCTTTTGATAGCATTGTTGTAGTAGGTTGTGTTTATCCCCTTACTGTATTTCTTGTCGTCATAAGCGGGTGTAGAAAGTTTTGGTAGTGCCATTTCATCCTCCAATAAAAAGGAGGCGTTTTATGGCCTCCTAGTGTCAGATTATACCTTTGATCTTACATTTATATTTCTCGTAGAGGTTGTCCTGTCTCGTTATGATGGAGATAAGATCGTACCCAACGGATTCAAGTGTAATATGCTTGCTTTCTGCGTGTTTGAGTTCTTCTTCAACGTCCCGAACCATCTGCAAAACGAATTCTGCTGCTGCCGGTTCGCCTATCTCAATGAGAGATAAATAGGCATCCTGGTAGATTGCCTTTGTTTCCCTCTCCCATTTTACCCATTTCTCAAACGCCGACTTTATCCCGGATTGTCTTGTACTGATGTCAACTTGATCCTGCGTCGCATTGTACCAGTTCGACGGAATAACGTCTGGCTTTTGCATAGGCAGCACTGGTATAAGTTTATGATGGTGTCCCATGTAGTACCGCGATAATTCACGATACCCCTTCGTCTCCTCTGCGTAGTGATACTCATGGCATTTCATAAACCCCCTGAGGTTCAAGAAGTCAAAGTACTTTGCCATTTCGTCATGGAACACCATGCCCTCGAGAAGTCTCTCCCGAAGTCTCGCAAAGATGTTCTCCATTTAGCCCTCCTTATGCGGTTGTACCGGTTCCGGTTGTTGTCGTCGCGCAGGTGCAGAACGGTGACTTGCCGGCGTCATAGCTCCAAGTTGACGGGTATCTCACTACTCCGGCTACTGCGTTCTGAAGTTCCAGCGCGTTCACCTGAGCCTGAAGAGACTCGATCTTGTTCTGAGCCAGCGCGTCAAGAATCTTCTGTGTCTGCATGGTCGTGGTCTCATTGATAGCTGCGGTATTCATGGCCGCATCGTATCTGTTCTGAGCCAGTTCCATTTTGGTCGAACAACAACACTCGTTCTGATTGGCAAGAAGCTGAGCCTGTCCGAGTGCAAGGGTACTGATGTCCCTTGATGTCTCGTTGTAAAGGTTCTGCATCGCCGCAAGGTTGTCGTGGAAGGTCTGGTTCGTCGCTGCAACAGACTGTGCAGTTCCGGCATTTACAGCAGCCATAATGTCTCTGGTCTGCGCCTGAAGGTTCTGCGTGTCAAATCCTCTCTGTACTTCTGCCGAAGATGCAACAGCACCGTCACCGCCCCAGCCTCCGAAGCCTCCGAAGCCTCCGCCCGCCAGTATCAGCAGTGCGAAGATCCACATAAAGGCGTCTCCACCGAAGCCATCCCTGTTCATCAGGGCAACGTCGCTTGCGCTAAGTCCATTCTCCATGGTCGTTCCTCCTTTCTTCAAGATTTGTATATAATTGCAATTACTACCTGAGTAATTTTAGGATCGTCTCAGGGTCTATGCCCTTCTGTCCGGCAATCTTGTAGAAAGTCGTCTTTGCATCGCCTCCGTTGGCATTTACCATATCCATCACGTTCTTTAACTGCGGATTGGATCGGGCCAGTTGTTCCAGCACTGCCTGTGGATTCTGCGCTGCTTTAACCATGTCAATCATCGGTTTCAGACTGTTCATCGTCATGTTCTGCAAAATCGGGTTTACCATCGTTCATCATCCTTTCTATCCTCTCAAGTCTCTCCTCTATGGTCTTCATATCGACCGGTTCTTCCTGAACGTGAGGAGTTATATCGTAGGGTGTTACAGTTTTATATCCTGCTCCGTCTGTCTGTGCGAGCCACACTAAAGGTGCGGTATCGTCTAACAGTAGGGCCTGTGAGTTGGGCATCATCTGTAATGCCCTCGCTCCGTCTTCCCCGTTGACGTGGATTATCTCTGTCCTGATGTATGGATTCTGAAAATATGGTGGATTATACATAGCACTTTCTCCTTTCGTTTTTGCAATTATGCCCCAGGAGGAAATGCCTGTTGTACCGCGAAAGTACGGTCAAAGTATAATCAAAGTATTTTGCCGATCTTGACTAGAGCTAAATGGTGTCTATATTTAATTGTTGATTCTGCATAGCCCAGTATGTCGGCTATGTAATTAAAGTTTTTCCCTTCTATGTAGTGCATCCGGATCATTAACTTATCTTCATCGGTTAGAGTCGTCTTATCCAATAACTCGTTGAAGTCAAATATATTCGCGATTTCTTTTATTTTCTGTCTGATCTTGATATGTTCGGTAGGCATCGCGGGCCTCCTATTTCATCCTATGCTCCACTCCCCCTTCGTGTTGCACAATTACTTTTTTCTCCAATATCAGCTCGTGCATCCTGTCGCCGGTTCCGTTAAGGCCCTGTGCCTTGTATGCGTTATACAAATGACAATGGTTTTCTAGGTCCTCTTCCGGGATCTCATCGTATGGCATCAAATACCTACAATGCCGGAAGTACGCGTCATGCGCCAGGGCTTCTAAGGTCATGCTATCGACCTTGATTTTCTTGAATACCCACTTGATTAAAACGATAACCAAGGTGAGTACTCCGGCACCGCAAGCGCTTAAAAAGGCTTTCATGATTGTATCCATTATCATCGCTGCACCGCCTTTGCTCTCTTGAGTGATTCTTTCCCGAAGCACCCGTCAACGCGCAGTTTTTCGCGCCCCTGGTAATAGCGGACAGCCTCAATGGTCTTGCGCCCTACGATCCCGTCTACTGCAAGCCCGTAGTCGCCGTACCAGTTAAGGAACTTCTGGAGATTCTTGACTTCTTCGCCCTTGTCGCCGGATGTAAACCAACCTCTCTTCGGAAGAGTCGGGAACGGTCCTGAATATGACTTCTTCGGTGCTGGCTCAGGAACAGAACCATACCACCAGTTCATGTCTATTCGTCCAGGGAGGCCTTTTACAGATCCGGAAGATGAATATTGCCACATAATATGCTCGTGCTTATAATCACACCTTGAGTGATACTGTGCTACCCATATTGGACACCTTTTGTATAGATCACTTGGCAAGTAGGCATTGAGCGTTGACAGATTTGCATACACGCCTGTCTTGTATCCGCCCTCCTTAATCTTGTTGCAAAATGCCTGGCATATCTGTCCGCACCGGGACTTGCCTCTCTTACGTGCCGCTGAGCCGTTTAATCTGCCCCCAAATTCCCAGTCAATGAACACGGGCATAGTAATATATGCCTTGTATGGTTTTATCGTCTTGAGGACGAATTCAGCCTCTTTTATGGCTTCAGTTTCGGACAATGCCTGTGAGTAGTGGTATATGCCAATCTTCTTACCGGCCTTATATGCAGCCTTTATATTGGCGTCAAATACTTTGTCCTTATGGACCTTGAAGCTATCCCACGAAGTATATGAACTCCGCAGGATAGTTGGCTTGATGCCGGTCTTCTGAAAATTGGCTACGGATACTGTCCCTTGCCATGCGCTTATATCAATGGCCTTTGTTGTCATTTTTTGACCTCTTTCATCTTTGCTATGGTCTTATCACCAACTACACCGTCTACCTTTAGGCCAGTTGCCTTTTGGAACAGCCTGACCGCCTTTTCGGTGTTGTCAGAGAATATCCTGTTGGCATTTAACTTGTATCCATACCAGATCAGGAACTTCTTTAGCAGTAATACCCTGTCGGATATTTCGCCCTCTTCGAGCGGACGTGTCACGTTGACGTTACCGTTGTAACGGTATGCCCTCGGAAGCCCTTTGTAACGACTGTCTGTAAGTGCTGTGACGTGTATCGAGTTGTCCCATGACTTACTGTTCGGTACATTGTCATCGCCGCCGCTTGCCTCAGCGATCTTGCCGTCGCCGATATAAAGCACAACATGAGAACTGTTGCAAAGTACATCGCCGGCTTTCAACTTATTCTTTACAGGATGTCCGAGGTTATTGAACAGCTTTGATTTATGGTAAGATCCGTCGCCGGTGCCAAAATCCCATGAGTTACATTTTTTGCACATATTGAGTGCAGTAGCATCGCCGCCGCCATGAGCCCACGCAGCGCCTACAAATGGATTGCAGCAGTACGTGAAGTCTGGGTTCTTAATACCGTGGCCTTGCTTCAGCTTCTGCGTACCACAGAAATAGCATCCGTTGTGATGTGCGTCTTTTCCGTGACCATAATGGAATCTGTTGTCCCCTGCTATCCATTTCGCCCATGTAATAGCATCCGCTTTGACTTGTGCGTTTGTCTTTACAAGTTTTGTGGTTGGCAGCGTGCCGGTATATTTGCCCTTTGCCGGTGCCTTATATGCGTTTGCCTTTGCGTATGACTGTTTGCCATACAATCCATCGACACTTATGCCCTCAACGGACTGGAAGGTCTTCAAGGCTGCAAAGGTAGCGTTCCCGAAGGAGCCATCGACCGCCAGTTTCGTTGTTCCTTTCAGATACCAGTTAAGGAAGGTTTGCAGGTATTTCACCTTCTGCCCGGTATCGCCCCTTTGCAGTACGGGTGTTGGGATAGTTCCAGAGTATTTGTCTGTCGGTTTCTTTGGTTTCGGTGCCGGTGCTGGTGCCTTGCCGATCCTCTCGACGATCCACATTTTCGGGACGCAGCCCTTCATGCTCTTTTCGTAGGCATACCATCCGTCGTGGTCCCTTCCGCCGCTGTCCTTGCAGTAGAACCAATGCTTACCGTCCTTCAGCTTGTAGTCAGTAAAGGCCACATAATGACCCCCAGCGGTCCATACCGTACCGTCCGGTCCTCTGCCACTACCAAAAAGGATTATTCCTATACGGTTGCCCTTGTTCAGTTCTTTCCATGCAACACTCATAGGATCACTCCACACCCTAACCACATTCTTGTGGCCGATGTGTTTCAATGTCTCCGTTATTCCGTTCCATGTAGTCCCCTGTCCATATACAGCAAAGCCCTGGTTAATCATCCAGGGCCTTAGGTTCTCAGGTGTCCAGTTTTTCTTTGCTTCTTGCTCTATTGCGATGTGAGTACAAGCGCAACATCCGCATCCATTTCCGCCGAAAGAAGATCCCTTTCTCGGATAAGGTTTGCTCGACCACCGAGAGTCCATCTGTTTATATATCTTGCTATTCATCCTCTTCACCACCTTTATCGGTGAAGAAGTAGTCGCCCATATAGTCGTCCTTCTTCTCGTCCTTCATCTGCCTTGTGATTGCAGTACCCCTACACGCCTCCTCGGTGAAGTCGTTGTTGTAGTAGGTAGTGAGTGCTACGATTATGAAATTGAGTACCACGGACACGACCTTGTAAATCGAGTCAATAGTGGCATTAGAAAAGCCCGTCAGGTCAGTGGCCATCAGGGCTGTGTTTAGGCACGTTGCTATTGCTAGCACTGTGCGTATTTTTGTTCCGATATTCATTTTTCCCTCCACTATGATCTCAAATAGCTGCTTTTATACAGCACACGCACAAAAACACGCACTTTTGCATCCGAATAGCCGGTGTTTCTTATCTGAAAAACGTAATTATCGCCATCAATTCTGCCGCCAGGAGTAAAGCATGTTGACGAATTTACACCACTGTTCGTGGCATTAACAATTCTCGTTACTGCAATAAGAGGAACATAGTCTGCCTTGGCGATTGAAATTGTCTGTGCGGTTGATGTAGAATCTGCGGTGACAGTTATGTTGTCTTTGTTAAACTCGTCAGATATGACGATGGTGGCAGGAAGATCCCTGTTTACGAGATACCTAAACCCCGTAGGCCCATCGCTGCCGTTTTTAGAAGCAAAAACCTGATTTGCAGTTTTTGTCCCTGCTATTCTTTCTGCGATATTATTTAATATCTTGTATAGTCTGCTATCACTCATATTTCCTCCTTATGACGAAGCCACATATATTACTGTTATGGTGGCCTTAACTTTGGCCGCCGCATTGAAACGGTTTGCTATGTTTACGCTCGCAGTGTTACCGCTTAACGACTGTGTAAAGGCAACACAGCCAGACGAATTTGTCCCACTGGATGACGCGTTGTCAAGACTCACATGTATCATTAGTGGTGTGTACCCGGACTTTGCTACAGACTTTGTTTTTGCACCGCTTACGGTTGATGCTGGAATGGATATGTTGTCTATGGTGAAAGAACCAACGGCTATAAGCGAGCTAAGTTTTGAATCTCTGAGGTCGTATGTAGTGCCGTCAGGTGTTGTTATCTTTTTGAGGTCTGGCACGGAGCACACCCCCTTAATCCACGGTTATCGTATCCGCTGTTCCTGTAAACGTCGGTGCAGTTGCTTCGTAACTTGCATCGCTTGTCTTTGCGGAGCCAGTACTGTATCCGAGCTGGTACAGGGAAAGCACTTCATTCGACACACTGTAATACGTGATTGCATTTGAAGGTGCCGTCTGCCCAGGTGCCGCTGCGTCAACACTTGTTGCGAAGTTACTGGTAGAACCTGCGGTGTCTACGGTTATCGTCGGAGCACTTACCGAACCGGCAGGTGTATATGATCCGCTTGCACTGTCCTTTGTCGCCAGATCGCCAAGCCCGGACATATCACCGAATTCATGCCACATTGTTCCGTCAAAAACAAATTCCTTCTTGCCATAAAAAACGGCGTCCTGATTAGATGCCGTAAAACTTTCTCCGTTGATCGTGATAGGGTTTGTCGTTGCTTCGTCTGTCAGTGCCGTTGTGGTGGTTCCCCAAAGGGTTATCCCCCCGGATGCAGCCTGTCTTGCGACTTCATCCTTGATGTTATAAGTAGTGCCAGATGGCAATGTTATCTGTTTAATATCTGCCATGTCGTCCGTCCTTTCTTACAAATCGGTGAGTACTAGATTTTCACCTGTGACTACTGCTCTGTTTTTGTTGTTCCAGAATTCACGTTCTGTCTGTGTTATGTGTACTGTCGTATCCTCTGTGTGCTCTTCGTATTTTGCGTCAAGGAAGGGCAGGTCAACCAAGTATGATGTCCCGTCTCCGATCTTTACGCCGGCTATATTTTCTCCACCCACTGTCTGATAATCAGTGTAGAAGTACAGGTGCCCTTCTTTTGCGATCAGGGTTGTTTGAGAATCCCACGCTTCGGTAGTGTCAACCTCTATCGGCTTGTTTATGAGTGCGTCGTAGTCGTAGTTCTCAACTACCCTAGTTCCGCCTTGATCTACACCGCCTAGACGCATTTGTGTATCGCCGCTGACTTTGGACAGCTTCCGCTTATTCTCGCTAGAGATCCTAGACAGTTTCAGTGGGGTATCGACAGTCAACTCATTTAGATGGTTCATGTCTTGCCCTCCTAATCAATCAGGTCTTCTATCCTGTCGTCTCTGGCCACAATGGTTACTTCTTCCTCCTCCCAAAAGACGGTCTCGCCATAAAAGTTCAGGCCCTTCACAAGAAGTTTTGCGGTGCCCTTCTTAAACTCTTTTGTCTCGTCTTCGTCAAGCGGAAGAATCGCAGTAGTCCCGTCTGCGATGATTTCTCCTTTTGTCTTCCTCCACGATTTAGTCTCCTTGCCTTGAATCCACAAAGATGCAACAAAGTCCTGATAGGAGTCAACATTTTCATCTATGGTTACTTTCAGAGGAATGTTTGTCCCTTGAATAATCATGTGCGTCCTCCTTATTCAATGCCGAACAGGTCTTCGAGTGCTTCCAGCTCTGCGACCGTACACGTCCTCTGTTCTATTTGTGCAAATGCGTCGTTGACCGCAGCCTGAACAGTCCTCTCGGTTCCGCCAAGCGACGCCCCTGCATACTGCCGAATAAATGCCTCAGCGACGTTTGCCATGCTGTCCCTATATGACACTCCGTTCTCGTCCTGTGTCCTGACAAAATCTGTTGCCACGTCGATATTTTGGTACGGACGCGGTAGTAAATCGTTCTCATATTTATCTGCCATGTTTTCCTCCTATCGTTTTCTGCGCCATCTATACGGGCTCGTGTTGGTTTCTCTTTCCCACTCGCCGCCTATCTTCTCAGGGTTATAGCTTTGATCTGCTGTGAAGAAACAGCACCCGACCGGGAACGCCCTATCGACAAAAGAATTTGCCAGATCGTCTATTCTCTTTTCGAGCTGCGGTATCGCTGCTTCAGGGTTTTTTCTATCTAATATCGCCATGGCTATTTCCTGTTCTTTGAGTAGTTACCGACGGTGTAGGTTTTTATGATCTGATCCAGTGCAAAACCATCGTTGTACCAGTCGTCCCTTATGATGAATTGAAGACGTTTATACTTCTTGATCTTCTTCTTGACTATCATGTCTGACGGAAGTTCTGTTATGCCTGATTCGATATACCCAAGGTCCTTTGGTTCTTTCTCGTCCGGCTTAATCAAGACTCTCACGTATGAGCCCTCGCCAGGAAGAAGCGAAACGACGCAACCCTTCTTATTCAGATTCTTGAAAAAGTGCACCATTTCGTCGTCGTCAGCAATGGTTGACCATTCTGCATATATAGGAACGCCGCTTGACACTATTGCCATTTCATCGCCAGTGTCCTTGTCGATGTAGGTATCAATAACGGTGTAATAATCGTCCAGATAACTTACCGTTGCGTTGATCCCGGCAGCGCCGTCAGATACCATGAGACGAATCGGATCTAATATAGTCCAGTGTTCTTCCGTCCATTCTTCAGGGGTTTCTATCGCCACAGCGCAGGAGTATTCGCTTGTTATCCCGTTATCAGTATGAGCAACAATATCACCAACAGCGTATGTTTCCTCGGCGCTGTATATCGTTGTGTCGTCCCTGAACACGCAAATGTAATCGGCGTCAGAATCAATCAAGTATGAATACTCGTCGGAGCGTCCACCCAAATCGTGAAGATTGAACACATCGCCATCATCCCCGGCCACAGGAGCAACCGTGGCGATCCATTCAGCCTCCTTGTCAAGGTAGCAATCTATGTATGCGAAATCGTCGCCAGGTCTCTTGAAGTAGCACAGATTCCCTTTGCTATCAGCAAAGTACAAGGTGCTCCCCATCTTCGCAAAGCACTGCGCCGGAATGTTATCCAAGTAATAACATTCATACTGCAAATTGGTTTTCTCATTGGCCCACGAAGACTTCTGCGAGCCATCCAGCACATAGCAATGGTTGTTTATTGCAAGATAGTAAAGCCCGTCGTGGACAAAACTGATAGCGTTTTCCAGACCCGTCTCTGAAAGAAGCCTTTTATTGATGTAAAAGCTCCTGTTCCTTATCTGCTTATTCACGTCGGACTCATTGATGTTTACGCCCATGATGCCATGTTCAGACAAGAATAACGGTTCTTCATTCAGTATGTTAAAGGCACCGTTTGAGATAGCACCAATGCCGGACACGCTTTGCTTTACAGCGTAGGTCGAATCCTCTTCAAAGGATGTTGGATACGCAAGATATACGGACGCCTCAGTGCCGCTGCCCTTCTTGACTATCCCAAGATATGAGCCCATTTTCTGAAGCCCCATTACCTCCTTGTCGTCAGATCCGACTTCTATGTAATTTGTGTCCGGGAAATAAGCCGGGTTGTTTGCGGCGCAATACCATGCTCTGTTGCGGTAACTCTCCGCTGTGCTCGATGCTATAAACACCTGATTGTAGATGTCATTACCGAAGTTAAGCGTCTTTCTACACTGCGAAAATGCGTCCCTGCTAATCGCGGCCGACAGGTCTGGCCGAGTAGTAACAGCCTTGTCGTATACGCCGTAAATGTAAAATGTCTTTGTTGTTGTTGTCGTTCTCTCCCGGACTTGTTCAATAAAATCGGATCTGTAACCCTGTGACTTATCAGCAATCTCTGTATTTCTAGCGGAGGTAAACCACGATCCGGTCTTCACGGTCTTCGTTCCAGCTGCTATTGCCTGATCTCTCAAATTGTTATTCGCCAGAACGGACGCCGTACCGTTATAGGCATTAAACTTTAGTTTGAACTTCGACGTTTGGTCTGTGTAACCGCTGCCGGGGAAGTTCGACATTATTTTTATATTATCTGTCCTGAAGGGAGACGGGAATTTCACTGTAACGGCCTTGTTGCTCGTGCTGGCCACAAAGGGTTTCTGCCACTTGTATGGTTCAAAGACAACCGTGTCGGTAGACACCCATGTTTTTTTATTTTTGTTCCAGCTAAAATATTCATAGCCGTCGCGGTATTGCCTTTCCTTGGAAATCTGCGTTATGGTGTATTTGACGATCCCTGTCTCAGTGTCCGGCACAACAGAATAACTGACAGTGCCGTTGGGGATATACGTGATCCTGACGTTGCCGACAACAGAAGCCGGCGGAGAAGTTGCTGTAAATACGACCTTGATATTATCGTCAAGCCTCCATGAGTAGTTGGGGTCTGACGATGAATCGTCTTGCGGTACGTTTCTCCACTCGCCGGTATCCGCATCCAGCACTTGAACAGCAACATCATCAACAGACGCCACAGCAGACACAAGTGCGTAGGTGGCGGTACCGTCACCGAAGTACTCAATAGTCCTCGCCTCTGTGAGCATGTTTATGGCCTGATTTGACGTGCCAACAGCCGTCCTCGGAGTCGCACCAATAAGTACAACCGGGATTAAAGGCGTGACATTCGTGAAACAAAGACGCCCACCTTCTACCTCGCCGAATTTATACAGGTCGTCGTCTACGAATACATAAAAGCCGGACGTTCCTCCCCCTTCAAAGAAGAACGCCCTGTTATGATCCGCTGTAAGTTGTACTTCCGTGGACACACCGTCGATCTTCCTTATGCCCATAGGAGGAAACACACCTTCTGACGTGCCGTCCCACATCTTTGCGACCTGCGGAGCGTCGCTGTCGTCACGTATCCAAAAAACTCCCAGCGAGTTGAACACCATGATGAAGTCATGGCCGCCGTAAGAAAAATAGTGTGTCCTGAGCGGTATTACCTCGTCTGTGCCTACAATCCCGGCCGCCTCAATAAAATCCTGCTTTGAGAACTTAATATCCCAGCCAGTCCTCTTGTGGGGCCGCCCGTCCAAATCCGGCAGCATATTCACGCCAGTAGGTGAGCGCCGTCTATACACGTTGGAAGCATCGTTGGTGAAGTCTACGCCCTTGAAATTGTCATATACTGTTGTGTATTTTTTCGGTTCTTTTGGTACTTCAACAGGCATTAGATACCTCCGGACAATACCCTCATTCTAGGCTTGGCGTTGATCGTCAGATCCGCCTTTGCCTGTTCGTATAGGTTATAATACTGCGCTGCTTTTGTGGGTTCGTCTTCAAGCCAGATGTAATAACTGGCCAGAAGCGGCACCAAATGATGGACTTTCAACGGAAGCGGTAGCCTAGTATCAAGCTGCGATCCATCGAAAGGCGTATGCAGCACTTTATAGAAAACTCTGAAACTATATGTCTGATTATTGGCGAGCTTCAGCCCGTCAACATTTATGACGATAGTGTCATTAGCTTCGATTTCATAGTCGTTGAATCTGGTATAGAGAGGCGTTTCTATCAACTTCTCTTCCCACACGCCCTGGTCGTTCTTCTCTTTCTTCAGATAGGACTGCGAATAGTGGACTGGCGTGTCCGCAAAGTCAAGAAAGTTCTCGTCTATGTCCGGCATTGTGATATACAAATAGCCGGTGTCGCCCTTCTGGACTATCTGCCCATTTGAATCGACGGTATCACCCTTTAGGTCGAATTCATACCGCTCGATTATTGGTGCGACTTCCAGATTGATCTCTGTTATTGCTCTATTGATGTTGTTCGGGACCAGTTCCCCGAATTCCTCCATCTCCGCGTCGTCTGAGAACCCCAGGTCACGGATATTGTTTATGAGCTCTTGATAAATCATTACTTACTTTCCTTCTTCTTGTTGGGTCTGCCCCTCTTCTTCGCCGGTTTTTTCTCTTCCTTGGGTTCTTCTTTAGGCTCCTCGATAGCGGCTTCTTCGGCGATCATTCGTGCCGTCCTGCGGTTCTCTTCTACCTTGCGATCAAATGTGATGCGTCTTTCACGCAGTTTTTCCCTTACTTTTCTGCTTGACATATTTGTCCTCCATAAATCAAAGATTAGGGGAGACCAACTGAATGGCCTCCCCATTGTCTTATCTCATTTCGTAGCCCTGAATGGTGAGCTTTTCGGTGGCCGCCGTTGTGACGGTGATCTCGCCGGTATCCTTGTCCACGAAATCGGCAGAATCGAGCCATACGACTGAAATGCCGACAGGTGCGGAAATGGCAAGGTCATTAACCCCGTGATAGGAGTTGCCGGCCTTGAAGGTCACTGTGACTGCGGCTGCATCCGTGTTGTTCAGGATGAAGATAGTCTTGTGATCCTTGAAGTCCGCAGGGATGGTGATGGTGTCACTTGCGGTGATGGCCTGTCCAGCCAGAGCGCCGGAAATGGTGTTAGGCTCCCAGCCGTTATACTGCGCCGGAGCACTTGCGGCGATCTGTGCCGCGTCTCTGTAGTCCTGT
>CADCIP010000027.1 GCA_902801485.1 uncultured Bacteroidales bacterium
CAAAAACACGGAAATAAGGAATAGGTTTTAAGGAATAGGAAAAAGTTTTACAACCTTAAAATTTATCAATTTATGGCACTTAAGGTAAAGGCAGTGGAACGACTGCTGAAGTTTGACAAGGAATCTGCGGGCAAGTACCGCTATGTGATGAAGGCCGACCTGTACACCAGCCTGACTCAGGCAAAGGTCATCAAGGAGGCTGCCCTGCGAAGCGGCGTAAGTCAGGGCGTGATGAAGGCCTGCTGGGATGCAGCCGGCGAAGTGATTAAGGCTTGGGCTACGGAAGGCCACTCGGTGGCTCTGCCCGGACTGGGAACCATGCGCTTCGGTCTGCGAAGCAAGGCTGTGGAGAAGGTTGAGGACGTGAAGACCAGCCTCATCGAGAGTCGCCGCATCATCTTCACTCCCTCGGTTGATTTGAAGGACGAACTGGCCAACACCGCTATCCAGATCACCTGCATCGACCGCAACGGCAACGAGGTGAAGCGCGTAACCAGCACCAGCGGCGAGGTGGAAGATCCCGAGAACGGGAACGAAAACGTTAACGATAACCCTAACGACAACGGGAACGAAAACCAAAACGGCAACGGCGGCAACGGTGGTGGCGATAGCGGCGACGAGGACTAATCAACAACGGAGGGCTGACGTATGAAGAAGTATAGTCTGATTGAGATTGCGGTGAAGGTGATAGTAGCCGCGCTCACAGCTTTCCTGACGGCACTCACCACCACGAGTTGCATGGGACACGGACCGTTTTAATGTGAATTTGCTCTCTCTCCTATGATGAGCCGCCGATATCCGATGATGACGGGTACCGGCGGCTCTTTTTATTGCTTTATGTCAATAAAATCAACAAATTGCTTTCAAAAAGAAGAAAAATATTTGCACATAATTGCAAAAAGTATTACCTTTGTCGCGTTTTGTTACGGATAGAAAGCATAAACAATAGAAACTAAAACAAAATGTCAGAGAAGATTCACTTTACCAAGATGCACGGTGCAGGCAACGATTACATATACGTTGACACTACCTTATATAATATAAAGGACCCTGCCGCAGCTGCCATCGCCTGGAGCGACCGGCACAAGGGCATCGGATCAGACGGATTGGTGCTGATCGGGCGCAGCCCGCTTCCCGAGGCGGACTTTACCATGCGCATCTTTAATGCTGACGGTTCAGAGGCTATGATGTGTGGTAATGCCAGCAGGTGCATCGGCAAATACCTATATGAGAGGACTCACCCCTGGCCCCTCCCTTGTAAGGAGGGGGATGGTTACCAAGAGACGGTGATTCGCCTGCTTACGCTTTCAGGAATAAAATTGCTCTTCCTGCGCATTGTGAACGGCATCGTGGAAAGTGTGACGGTAGATATGGGCGAACCGGTTTTCGAGGACGAAAGGCTGTTTAACCCTGCATGTGATCCCCTCGCCCAAAGTGTTCCCCCTGCCCACGGGGCCGGGGCCCAATTTGTCTCCATGGGCAACCCCCACTATGTAATCTTTACCAATGATGTGGACGCAGTAGAGACGAAGGGATGTGAGTTAGAATTCCATGCCGCTTTTCCCGAACGCTGTAACATCGAATTTGCCGAAATGCGTCCTGACGGCATTCGGGTTCGCGTTTGGGAGCGCGGCAGCGGCATAACACAAGCCTGTGGAACAGGCGCCTGCGCTACGGCTGTGGCAGCTTGTAAGACGGGACGCTCGGGTCGCAAAAACCGTATTATCATGGATGGCGGCGAGCTGGAGATTGAATGGAACGAGGCTGACAACCATGTGTATATGACGGGCCCGGCAGAGTTTGTGTTTGAGGGAGAGGTTGATTTTTAGAGTTTACAGTTTAGAGTTTAGAGTTTAGAGTCAGTTTAGAGAGTTTAGAGTTTAGAGTCAGTTTAATAAGTTTAAGAGTTTAATAGTTTAAGAGTTTAATAAGTTTAAGAGTCTGTTTATTTAGTTTAGAGTTTAGAGTTTAGAGTTTAGAGTCAGTGTTTGAAGTTTAGAGTAGCAGGTTTGAAGTACTATTTTACTCCGCCAGTGGCGGCACTATTTATCAACTTTAAACTATCAACTCTCAACTTTCTCTCTTAGGAGAGAGGGCCGCTAACCGCTAACCGCAGAGAATAAAGAATATGAAAATAAACGAGCATTATATGGAGCTGTCGGGCAACTATCTGTTCGCAGATATTGCTAAGAAGGTGCAGGCCTTCAAGGAAGAGAACCCCGAAGCAAATGTAATAAGCCTTGGTATCGGTGACGTAACACAGCCGCTTTGTCCTGCTGTGGTGGAGGCCTTGCATAAGGCTGCCGACGAGATGGGACAGACGGCGACTTTCCGCGGCTACGGCCCCGAGCGGGGGTACGACTTCCTGCGTAATGCTATTGTCGAGAACGATTATCGTGCACGTGGTATCGATATAGATGCCGAGGAGGTGTTCGTAAGTGACGGGGCCAAGAGCGATACAGGCAACTTTCAGGAACTGCTGAGTGATGAGTGCGTAGTAGCCGTTACAGATCCCGTCTATCCTGTCTATGTGGATTCTAACGTAATGGCCGGTCGTCGTATCGTGAAACTGCCCTGCACAGCAGAGAATAGTTTTGTACCCGGTATTCCCGGGGAACGTGTGGATGTTGTGTATTTGTGCTATCCCAACAACCCGACAGGAACAACACTGACAAAGGATCAGTTGAAGAAATGGGTGGATTATGCACTCCGGAACGATGTGCTTATCTTCTACGATGCTGCATACGAGGCATTCATCCAGAGTGAAAACGTTCCGCATAGCATCTACGAGATTCCTGAAGCCAGGCGGTGTGCCGTGGAGTTTCACAGCTTCTCCAAGACGGCAGGGTTTACAGGAGTCCGTTGCGGATACACGATTGTTCCCAAAACGTTGAACGTACCCTTGAATCGGTTGTGGAGCCGCCGCCAGTGCACCAAGTTTAACGGCACCAGCTACTTGAGTCAACGTGCTGCCGAGGCTATCTATACGCCTGAGGGGAAGAAGCAGATACGGGCTACCATCGCATACTATATGGAGAATGCCCGTTTGATGCGTGAGACGTTGACCGGCATGGGCTTTACCGTTTATGGCGGCACCGATGCGCCCTATCTGTGGGTGAAGACACCAAGCCTCACCCCCGCCCCCGCTCCAAAGGGCGAGGGGAGTAGTTGGAGATTCTTCGACTGGATGCTACACTCCGCTCACGTGGTTTGCACTCCCGGCGCAGGCTTCGGTCCCAGCGGAGAGGGGTACGTCAGACTGACTGCGTTCGGTACACATGAAGCAACGATGGAAGCACTCCAGCGTATAAAAAATAAATTGTAAATCGTAAATTGTCAAATTACTGAAGTTTCGGAAGTTTAAATGGAAGTTAACTCGTTACGCTCGTGGGAGTTAAAAAGGACAACGGTTTTACACGTGCATAACTATCGTCCAGCCAGCTGCTGGCTTAACTTCCTGCGCGCAGCGCATAACTCCCAGTTTAACTTCATCTTATAACTCCCGAAATTAAAATCAAATTATACAATGAATCAGGGATTATACAACGAAGCTTACGAGCATGATGCTTGCGGCGTGGGAATGGTAGTGAACATCCACGGCGGAAAGAGTCATGAACTGGTGGACAATGCACTGAAGGTGCTGGAGAATATGGAGCACCGTGGTGCTGAGACACGCGACAAGACGGGTGACGGTGCTGGTATTATGGTGCAGATTCCGCACGAGTTTATTCTGCTACAAGGCATACCCGTACCCGAAAAGGGCCGCTACGGAACAGGATTGGTGTTCCTTCCCAAAGACGAGAAGGCACAACAGGAGATTCTCTCTGTGATGATCGAGGAGATTGAACGCGAAGGACTGCAACTGATGCATATGCGCACGGTTCCCACCTGCCCGGATGTCTTAGGTGCTGCCGCACGTGAGGTGGAGCCGGAAATCAAACAGATTTTCGTAACCGCCCCCAACAGCCTTACCCCTAACCCCTCTCCCGTGGGCGAGGGGAACTTTGTGGGCGAGGGGAGCGCTCTTCTGCCTAGCAATACGTCAGAACTTGACCGTAAACTATATATTATAAGGAAGAGAATAGAGAACAGGGTGGAAGCACTAACAAAGTCTGAAACTCCCCTCTCCCCTTGGAGAGGGGCCGGGGGTGAGGCTTTCTATATCTGCTCTCTCTCCACAAAGAACATCATCTACAAGGGTATGCTCACCAGCGGGCAGCTGCGCCGCTACTTCCCGGACCTCTCCAATCCCTACTTTACCAGCGGACTGGCATTGGTACATTCACGTTTCTCGACCAACACGTTCCCCAAGTGGAAGCTGGCACAGCCCTTCCGCCTGTTGGCTCATAACGGCGAAATCAACACTATCCGCGGCAACCGAGGCTGGATGAAGGCACGCGAAAGTGTGCTGAGCAGCGAGGCATTAGGAGATATCAAGGACCTTCGTCCCATAGTTCAGGAAGGCATGAGCGACTCTGCCAGCTTGGACAACGTATTCGAGTTCCTGATGATGAGCGGGCTCTCGCTACCACAGGCGATGGCTATTTTGGTGCCGGAGAGTTTCAACGACAAGAACCCCATCTCTGAAGACCTGAAGGCGTTCTACGAGTATCATTCTATCCTGATGGAGCCGTGGGACGGTCCTGCTGCTCTGTTGTTCTCGGACGGTCGTTTTGCCGGCGGTATGCTCGACAGAAACGGTCTGCGCCCCAGTCGTTACACCATCACCAAGAACGGTATGATAGTTGTTGCCTCCGAGGTTGGCGTAATGGACTTCGAACCCGGTGATGTGGTCAGCAAGGGACGTCTGCAGCCCGGAAAGATTCTGCTCATAGATACCCAGGAAGGCAAGATATACTACGATGGCGAGATCAAGGAGCAGCTGGCCAAGGCTCACCCCTATCGCGAATGGCTGAGCACCAACCGTATCCAGCTGGAGAAGCTGAAGAGCGGTCGTCACGTAGAAAATTCTGTAGAGAACCTCGAACGCAAACTCGTACAGTTCGGCTACGGACAGGAAGACATTGACAAAACCATCATCCCTATGGCAACAGCCGGTCAGGAGCCTGTGGCTGCAATGGGTAACGATACGCCGCTGGCTGTTATCAGCGACCGCCCCCAGATATTCTTCAACTATTTCCGTCAGCAGTTCGCGCAGGTTACCAACCCCGCCATCGACCCCATCCGAGAGGAACTGGTGATGAGTCTGACAGAGTATATCGGTGCCGTGGGAACCAACATCCTGACACCCGATGCCAGCAACTGCAAGATGGTTCGCCTGCCACAACCTGTGTTGACGAATACACAGTTGGATCTATTATGTAATATCCGATCTAGAGGTTTCAAGACCATCAAGCTGCCGATGACCAGCCCCCTGCCAACCTCCAGCCTCACCCCCGGCCCCTCTCCCGTGAGAGAGGGGAGCTTTGTGGGCGAGGGGGACAATTACTCCCAGGCCGGAGAAGCGTTGGGAATGGCCCTGGACAAGCTTTGCAAGGATGCAGAAGAGGCAGTAGATAACGGCTATAACTACATTATACTAACTGACAAGATGGAACTCCTCCCCCAAGGGGGAGGTCGGGAGGGGGCTTTCTACATCCCCTCGTTGTTGGCCGTGAGCGCTGTTCACCATTATCTTATCGGTGTGGGCAAGCGTGTGCAGACAGCCCTGATTGTCGAAAGCGGCGAGATACGCGAGGTGATGCACGCCGCTCTGCTCTTAGGTTACGGTGCCAGTGCTATCTGTCCTTACATGACCTTTGCCGTGTTGGACGACCTGGTGAAGAAGCACAAGATTCAGGAGGATTATGCAACAGCCGAGGCTCATTATATTAAAGCCGTAGATAAGGGGCTGAAGAAGATTATGAGCAAGATGGGTATCAGCACCATCCGCAGTTATCGCGGTGCCAAGATATTCGAGAGCATCGGACTGAGCGAAGACCTCCTGCGCCGCTACTTCGGCACGGAGGTGAGCACCATTGGCGGTATCGGCCTGAAGGAAATTGCGAGGGATGCAATTCGCTTGCAGAAGAAGAGCCTCACCCCTAACCCCTCTCCCGTGGGCGAGGGGAACACTTTACTGCAGAACAACGGCCAGTTCTCTTGGCGCAAGGACGGCATCCTTCATGCATGGAATCCTGACACCATAGCTAATCTGCAGATAGCTACCCGATTGGGCTCATACAAGAAGTTCAAGGAGTGGTCTGCTATGGTGGACGAGAAGGAGAAGCCTATCTTTATCCGTGACTTCTTCAGCTTCAAGAAGGCTGCCAAGCCCACACCTATTGACGAGGTAGAGCCTGTAGAGAACATCGTTAAACACTTCGTAACAGGTGCCATGAGTTTCGGTGCCTTGAGTATTGAAGCCCACGAGGCTTTGGCTCTGGCGATGAATAAACTGGGCACACGAAGCAACACCGGTGAGGGCGGTGAGGATAATGCCCGCTATCACTCGGATGTGGACGGTGTTTCGCTCTCCAGCAAGACCAAACAGATTGCATCAGGCCGTTTTGGTGTCACAGCCGAATACCTGGTGAATGCCGAGGAGATACAGATCAAGGTGGCACAGGGTGCGAAGCCCGGCGAGGGCGGTCAGCTTCCCGGTTTCAAGGTGAACGACATTATCGCCAAGACACGTAACGCCATCCCTGGCATCTCATTGATTTCACCTCCACCTCATCACGATATCTATTCTATCGAGGATTTGGCACAGCTTATCTTCGATCTGAAGAATATCAATCCCACAGCAGCCGTGAGCGTAAAGCTGGTTGCCGAGAGTGGTGTAGGAACCATTGCTGCCGGTGTAGCCAAGGCTAAGGCCGACCTGATTGTAATCAGCGGTGCCGAGGGCGGTACGGGTGCCAGTCCTGCCAGCAGTATGCGCTTTGCCGGTATCTCGCCAGAGATAGGTCTTGCCGAGACACAGCAGACGCTGGTGATGAACGGACTGCGTAATCAGGTCCGCCTGCAGACCGACGGTCAGCTGAAGACTGCCAAGGATGTTATCATCATGGCGATGTTAGGTGCCGACGAGTTCTCGTTCGGTACGCTGCCCCTGATTGTTTTGGGTTGCGTAATGATGCGCAAGTGTAATACCAACACCTGCCCCGTAGGTGTTGCCACGCAGGACGAACGGCTCAGAGCCCGTTTTATGGGTCGGGCTGAATATGTGGTGAACTTCTTCACTTTCCTGGCCGAGCAGGTTCGCGAATACCTGAGCGAAATCGGTGTGAAGAGTCTGAAGGAGATTATCGGTCATACAGAACTGATCGAGAGCCTCACCCCTAACCCCTCTCCCGTGGGCGAGGGGAACTTTACCGCTGGGAAGTGGCGCACCATCGACTTCGGTCGCCTGCTGTACAAACCCCAGACGGATAAGGTGCTCTACTGGGACCGTGGCGACTATACTGGAGTGAACGGTAACCTACTCAACAAACAGATACTGGCAGACTTTGAGGAAATATTATCTTCTCCCCTCGCCTCCGGGAGAGGGGACGGGGGTGAGGCTTCGTACGCTATCAAGAACACAGACCGTGCAGCCTGCACCATGCTCTCAGGCGCTATTGCCCGGAAGTACGGCGAGAAGGGTTTGCCCGACAGTACTATCAATATCAAGTTCAAGGGCTCGGCCGGTCAGTCCTTTGGTGCCTTTGCCGTTCGCGGTCTGAACCTGCGTCTGGAAGGCGAAACCAACGACTATTTCGGCAAGGGTCTTTCCGGTGGTCGCATCAGCATCCTTCCTCCCGCAAGAAGTGACATCAACTTCCATGCCGAGGACAACATCATTGCCGGTAACACAGGTTTATACGGAGCCACCAGCGGAGAACTGTATGTGAACGGCCAGGTAGGCGAGCGTTTTGCAGTCCGCAACTCTGGCGCTATCGCTGTTGTGGAGGGTGCCGGCGACCATTGTTGCGAGTACATGACAGGCGGTCGTGTCGTTGTCTTGGGTAAGACGGGACGCAACTTTGCTGCAGGTATGAGCGGTGGTGTAGCATACGTTTACGACCCCGACCACACCTTCGACTACTTCTGCAACATGGATATGGTGGAGATTAACTTGGTGGAGGAAGCTTCTCACCGCAAGGAACTGCTGGAGCTTATCCGTCAGCACTATCTCCACACAGGCTCGGCCCTGGCAGGCCGTATGCTGGACGACTGGAACCGCCACGTGGAGGACTTCATACAGGTTGTTCCCATCGAGTACAAGCGCGTCCTGCAGGAAGAACAGATGGCCCGTCTGCATGAGAAAATCGCAGATATCCAGAGAGACTACTGATATTTACAATTTGACGATTTACGAATTACGATTTATATACTATTTCAAGGATTTAGTTATTTAAGCCGCTGAGAGTAAATCATCAAATCATAAAATCGAAAAATAAATAGTAAATTGTATATTTGTAAATAGTAAATCATAGAGATGGGAAATCCAAAAGCTTTTTTAGAGATACATCGCAAGGAGGCCGGTTATCGCCCCGTTAACGATCGTATTCATGACTTTGGCGAGGTGGAACAGACGCTGAATACCAAAGACAGACAGGAACAGGCCTCACGTTGTATGGATTGTGGCGTGCCCTTCTGCCACTGGGCTTGTCCCTTGGGCAATAAAGACCCCGAATGGAACGATGCCCTGTATCATGGCGAATGGGAAACGGCATATAAGTTGCTCAAGAAGACCAATCCTTTCCCTGAGTTTACGGGCCGTATCTGTCCCGCGCTCTGCGAGAAGGCTTGTGTCCTGTATCATACCACAGGCGAGGCCGTTACCAATCGCGAGAACGAATGCGCCATTGCCGAGCGTGCTTTCCTGGAGGGCTATGTGACCATAGAGAACCCCCAACGCAACGGCAAGAAGGTGGCAGTTATCGGTGCCGGACCTGCCGGACTGGCTGCTGCCAACGAGCTGAACCTGATGGGTTACAGCGTAACGGTCTTCGAGAAGAACGAGGCTGCCGGCGGTCTCCTCCGCTACGGCATCCCCAACTTCAAACTCAACAAGGCCGTCATCGATCGCCGCATCCAAGTAATGGAGCAGGAAGGAGTCGAGTTTAAGTACAATACCAGCCTCACCCCTAACCCCTCCCCCGTAAGGGAGGGGAACACTTTGGGGGAGGGGAACTCAAATATATGCGATTCCTTATGTATTCAGGATAGAGATGGAAATGTTACTCCCCTCGCCCACGGGAGAGGGGACGGGGGTGAGGCTTTTGATGCCATCGTCCTCGCCACAGGCACTCCCACAGCACGCGACCTCAAGGCTCCTGGCCGTGAACTGAAAGGCGTGCATCTGGCCCTTGAGCTGCTCTCGCAGCAAAACCGTGTGCTGGCCGGCATGACTTTCTCCGACGAGGAGCGCATTACCGCCAAGGGCAAGGATGTCCTCGTTATCGGTGGCGGCGACACGGGCTCCGACTGCATCGGAACGGCTCATCGTCAGGGCTGCAAGAGCGTTACGCAGATAGAGATTATGCCTAAGCCTCCCGTTGGACACAACCCCAACACCCCTTGGCCCAACTGGCCCGTCATCTTGAAGACTACCAGCAGCCACGAAGAGGGTTGTACCCGACGCTGGAACATCAACACCCTGGAGTTTCTGGGTAAGGACGGAAAGGTTACTGGCGTAAAGGTTCAGCCTATTGACTGGAAGCCCAATCCGGAGGGCGGCAGACCCCTTATGATTGAAGCCGGTGAGCCCGAGGTCATCAAGGCCGAGCTGGTATTGCTGGCAATGGGATTCCTGAAGCCAGAGCATCCCGAATACCCGGAAAATGTGTTTGTCTGCGGCGATGCCGCCAATGGCGCCTCCCTCGTTGTTCGTGCCATCGCCAGCGGCAAACAAACCGCCCAAAAGGTGGATGCTTTCCTGAAACGATAAAATCCCCAACAACTAAACGCCCCGATGGGCTTCACGGCTTATCGGGGCGTTTCTTGAGAAAATGTTACTTGTTAATCTTGTATTTATCTTATGATGTCTAATGCCTTTTTCAGTATCACATCTTCTGTAGAGAAGAAAACTTCCTCCTGGGTCAAGGGCACTTCTATATCGGGCAACAAACCTCTGCCATAAGGGAAGCGCTCTGAGACATCAGTTGCTGTAATGGCCTTAACAAGTGGCAGATGATATTCTATCCTGGTGTTGGGAAGGAACAGACGGGCAAACTTCAAGGCTGTCATGTAATGATAAGCCGTAGCAGTTTCACGTCCGATACTTACGGCACGCTTTGCACGAACCAGATGAGCTGGGAAGTCGGTTGCGGCACTGACAGAGCCCTCGTTGATAAGAACATATAGCTTTCCTTTGTAGATAGCATCGTTCTTCTTAGGTTTTGCTGAGGTCTTTGTCTCAGAAAATGCATCTCTGTTATAGAATCCTTCTTTCCCCTCTATCTTCACGAAGTCTTCAAAGGGCTTCATTTCTTTGCTCCAGTTATAGCAATGGCTAAAGCTGCGGTATGTGCTGTTGCTGTTCACCATCTGGCAGTTGAATGTTACAGGCTTCTCAAACAGGAACATATCCAGGAGCCGTCCCTCGCAATTGGCATCTCCCCCATAGTTGTCACGTACATCTATAATAAGGTTAGGTACTTTGGCGTGAGCCTTTAGACTGTCTGCTATGTTGTCCATCTGTACTTCATTCAACTGAAAGTGGCCCAACGTCAACAGAGCCGTTTTGTCATTCAGCATCTTAAAGCTCCAATCCTCTTTTCTGTTTTGGTTTTTGTGAACGTAGTAGGCGATGGGGCCAGTTGGTTGTGGTGTGTAGCGTTTGACCTGATCGCGCTTCAGGTAAGGCGCATCCACACTGGTGCCGTCGGTAAAGGTCAGGTGTGCTCCTGTACCTGTGAATGTGTCATCGTATTGTCCCCACCAGTTTGCCAGCAACTGTATAGCAACTGTTGATTCTACTTTTGCATCGAAGAGTTCTGTTTTCTGACGATGACGAGCCGCCTGCTCCTTGGCCGGGATGCCATTGACGGTAGCAACCTCCTTGCCGATATGTTCCTCATAACCTGGCTGCACCTGACGCACAAACATACGGTCACCCAATGTGCAGAGCATGATAGCCGGGTACTGAACGTTGCTGCTGGGATTAGGGAATGGGTTGGAAGATTGCCTCCATGCGTGGGAATCATGAAAGAAACGGGCCGTGAAGGCATCGCCCACTATGTCGTGAAGCGTAGTAAAGCTGACCGAATCGGCATCCAGTTTTGCCTTACAATTGCGTACGAACTCGGCTTCAAGTTCTGGCGTGATGATGTCACGATAAGAAGGAATACATTCGCGAAGGCTCTCCATAAAGAAATCGAAGTCCTCGTTGGCCTGCTCTCGGGTAAGCTTCTCCGGAGGCGTGAACGATTCGCCCTCCTTGAATGTAGTCTGCAATCCGAAGGGGGTCATAGGGTCTATGGGTTTGCCGTCCTTGCTGACAGAAATGGAAATGTGCGGCTCGCCTACTTTCTCGAAAACGTAGCTGACCGTACCCAGTACCGTTCCTGCTTTTATGCTCTGTCCGGATTTGAATGCGGCATTGCCGCGAAGTCCGGAGAAGTGTATCTCCCTGCCATCCGCCAGTTTCAGGCCAATGTCGCCATTGATATACTTCTTAGGGTCACGGACATCAGGGTCTTCCTCCATTTTCTTACGCATAGCATCAAAGGTCCTGGCATCATCATAACCATAAGTCCGGCTTTGGTACAGGCCGGAACGATAGCCAAGCATCTGCCACGTGATTACTCCGTCAGCCGGAGCAATAACTTCCGTGCCTTCCTTGGCTCCGATGATAAGGTTGCAATAGTTGGCCTCATGGTCCAGCGGGTCTTGTGGACGAAGCAGAATGTTAGCACCAGCCTTTTGTCCCTCAATGGGCCAAAGCCAGACGTTTTCAGATTGTGCTCTGCCTTGGCAGATGGGGCACAGTAGTAGCAGGATGAGGGTGGCTGCTCTCATCCAAAAGGTGAGATGTTTCATAAATAAATTGAATTAAGTGTTACTTTTGCCGTGAAGTCTTGTTTAATCTAAAGTTAATAGGCATGTTAAAGTAGCTGCGAACAATCTTGCCTCGATCGTTCTTTGCAGGATTCCACTTTGGCATCTGCTTTATAACACGCTCAGCCTCGATAAATAACAAGTCTCTGTTCTGTCCAACCTTTAGATTGTCTTTGTTGTCAGGATAGGCGGCATTGTAGTCATCCACTTGCTTCTGCGTTAGTTTGATGCCAGGTCCACGCACCTTGCGAATATTAGTGATTCTGCCGTCTTTCTCCACAACAAAGTTTACTATGACTCTACCTTGAATTTCAAAGAATTCACAGGGGCGTGGATAGCTGATATGAGCTGCAATAAACTTATAACATTGCTCCCAACCATCAGGGTAAGAGGCGTCGACTGTTACAATGTTATAAATAGAGTCTGACTCTGCTGTAGTTTCCTGCTTTGGCATAACTTTTTGATACGCCGCAAAGGAAACGCCAGTAATGAGCAGCACGATGATGAATGAGGCGGCAATCTTCATCCAGCTGGAGCGTTGCTTCTGCATCTTGCGCCTTTGATTGAAACGTTTCCATGCTGCATCAACGTTAGTAAGATTGTTGGCATGTGTATGACGGCTACTGCGTTTGGCTTCCACCATCAGGCGATAAGCCTCGCGCGTCTCCTCATCATGGTTGATGATGTCGCGTATTTCCTGCTCGGTATATGTCTCAGGGTTATCGAGCATTTCCAGAAGCTGCTGGATAGTCTTTTCCTCTTTCATAATTCCCTTGTTTAAAGTGGTTCTTAATTCTCTGAATGCTTTGTGTGAGATACTTGTAGGTAGTGTTAGGATTCAGGTTAAGCCTACGGGCAATCTCTGCGATGGTCAGGTCTTCGTCGAAGCGGAGACGGAAGATGCTGTGATGCGGCTCCTCCAACTGCTCATCCACATAGGCTGCAATATCCTCCAGTTGTTCCATATTAACGGTCTGCTGGTCAGTTTCAGTCTCCACTGGCAACAGGTTCTTTACCCTCTGTTGCAGTTGCATCTGTCGGATTCTGTTCAGACAGGCATTTCTGACGGCAGTCAGCAGATAACTGTCGTTTTGGGGAAGAATATCGCTGTCAGCCAGTTTTAGGAAGATGTCCTGCACCACATCCTCTGCTTCGCCGCCGTCTCCCAGCAGTACGCTGGCCAGATGAATCATCTTGCTGTAGTTCTGGCGGAAAAGTTCCTCAAGTTTTCTTTGTTCAAGCATATCTTTTTTTTTGTTCTTGTGCATCCCGTTCAGGGACACTTCTACCTATAAGACACTTCTGGCCTATTGTTTTTTTACGATAGATTCCATTTTTTTTAAACCCTCACCTTTTCCTTGTATAATAATAAAGTAACAAGATAAGCAAGAGGCAGATGAAAGCAATTGCCATTAGGAGCGATGGATGGAATCTCCACCATTTAGCCCTGACAGCTGTGGTGGGGATTTCTATATATGTGCCGTCAGCAATGAGTTGGAGGGTGCGGTCCAGAATGTAATCACCATCGTAGTGGAACTCCTCCTCGCTGAGAGGGATGTTACAGTCGGGTATCACACCACGTCGGGCAGGCAGGCGGTCGTTAGTGGTCTCATCAAAGACTATGCGAACCATGGGAATCGAAGCTGTGAACTGACTGTTGGCAAGCTGGATGTTGGCAAACTTGATGGCAGTCTCGCAGTGGTATGCGCTCTTGGTTTCCCTGCCCACAATATAACCACGATAATTGCGTTTGATGGTTCCTGCCAGGAAAGCGGAAGCTGAAGCGGAGTGACTGTCTATTAGAACGTAAAGGCGACCGTTATAGCCAAGGGAATCGACAGATGGGCTATCGTTATCTTCTTCGTTAGGCATCTGGTAAAGTCCCTTCCGTCCTTCAACGGGTTTGTAATCGCTAAAGATTGTATCGCCAGCAATCCAGTTTAAGGTGGGACTGCTGAAAGTGGCAGCATTGACTTTCAGGTAACCTTTATGCGGACAGTCGGGTGTTCGTCCCATCAGGGCGCGAGTGATACGTGCCATTACATCACCATGCCCGCCATAATTGTTGCGTACGTCGAAAATAAGGTTGGGCACCTTATTGCGTTCTGCAGCATGGATGGCTTTTACAATGCTGTCGCAATCCACCTGACTGAGTTCGAAGGTGCTAAGGCCAATGTAAAGGACGCTGTCGTTCAACTGCCGGATGCCAATGGGACTGTCCTTATAGCGGTTGATATCGTTGCGACGAAACCACTTCTTTCTGTCAGCATCGCTGCCCCGGAAATAATCTGTCAAGGGAAGTTCTACCCGTTCGCCGTCCTCAAATTCATAAACAGTGGCCTTTTTCGCATTCTGGTCTCCCTTCTTGAAGGAATAGACGATTTTTCCCCCGTAAAAGAGAACCTCATCTGCCACAGAAGTCACGCCGGCATCGTAGAGCGCCAAGCCACGTCGGGCTTTATTCCGTAGTTCGCTGACAGGCTTCCCGTCTATGCGTGCTACGCGTCTGCCCACATAATTAGAATGGATTCCATCAGCGGCAAGCAATACCACACAGGCATAATTAGACGAGTCGCCTTCTGCTACATGCCCAACCAAGAGGGGCGAATAATAATACTCCAGCCCTTGCTTCTTGTCCTCAGGCTTATCGGGCACGGGGCAGCGAATATCGAGGTGCGAATCGTGGATGACTTGGTTATAATCACATATGATGTTGGCAAAATCCTTAAGCGCAATGCCTTCTGCAGGAATGCGCTTCAGTTGCTTACTGACAAAACTGTCGTATTCCTGTTCGGTCATGAAATCTTCAAGAGAAGGATAAATCTCCTTTATGCTATTGGTCAACTGTTTGTAGTCGGCCACCGCCTCGTCGTGTGTCAGATGGAATTTGGTGGGCTGTGGCTCACACCTGCGAAAGGTAGAACGCAGACCGAAGGGTGTCATGGGGTCACCCCCATCCGGATCGTTTGAAATGCTCAGACGGATACTTGGCTTCTGGATAACATGGTAGCTATAGCCCATGGTGCCAAGCACATCGCCACGCTTCAGGCATGTGCCTGTGGGGATAGCTTTGTCGTGTCGCAAGCCTCCAATCCATAGTTTTTTGTTTCCTATCTTAAGTCCAATCATAATAGAAAGACAGCGAATGTCCCATCCTTTGTTACGGAATTCTGCTTGATATTCTGCAATCACCTTGTCGTATGGCTTATCGTGAAAGCCAAAAGTCGATGCTGTATATAGTGAAAAACTGTAATCGTAACTATAGAATTCCACCACAGCATCATCTGGACAGATAATCTCCGTCCCTTCGGGAGCGGTAATAAAGAGGTTTCCAAAGTTCAGTTCATCCCCAATCTTGTCTTGCGGACGATAGAGGATGCCTTGCCCCGCCTTCTGCCCCTTGACGGGCCAGAGCCAGTTACTTTTATACTGTGCTTTACCAACGAACGGGCATAATAGTAGCAATATGAAGGTGGCGACCTTCATCGGAAGAGAAGGATGTTTCATAAGTTTATGGTGTTAATTAATAAAGGTAATTTCCTGTGATTTCACTTGTATTCTTATTCTCCGTAGGAATCGTCAGCGTGTGGAATCTCTACAGGTGTGGTTATAAGGTTGACGATTCGCCCTGCAGTAAAGCGGATTTCCATCTTGTTTACTGATGAGGCAGGGAGGTCAGGAAGGTTGTCAATATCAATTTTCTCCCCGTTCAGTTTTATGGTGGCTTTATACTCGCCATAGAGCGGTAAGGCGGGCGAGTGCTCTATGGGGTCAGCCTCGATATAGCTTCCAAAATCGCCCTCCACCCAGGTTCCCTTTAGCCAGGTTATAATAATACGTTCTCCGTCATCGGAAAGCTCCAGCATTTTCTCTTCAGCAAACTCTTGGGTCTTCATTTCATGCCTTGATGCTTTGGCGCGATGAGTAGCGTAAGACAGACCTGCGGCAAAGGAAAGTCCTGTGAGGAAAATGGCACCGAGGAAAAAAGCGGCAACGCGTATCCAAAAGTGTTGTGTGGTTTTGCTTTTAGTATAGTTTTTCTGCTCAAACTGTTGCCACGAAGTATCTGTGTCTTTCCCTCCGTGCGTCTGTCTGTGGCGATAGCCTTGTTTTGCTGCCACCATCAGATGGTATGTCTTGCGAGTCTCGTCGTTGCTATTGATGATGTCCTGGATTTCTTGCTCGGTATATATGCTGGGGTTGTCGAGCATTTTCAATAGTTTACTGATATTGTCAAGTGTTGTGTTCATAACTTCGGTATTTTAAATGGTGAAATGTTTATGGATTTCATCGATAGATTGACTGAGATACTTGAAAACAGTCTTGAGGTTCATGCCGAGTTGGTTGGCTATGTCTTTCAGCTTCATGTCATCCTCAAAGCGAAGCCGAAAGATTGTGAGGTGCGGTTCTTGAAGATGGTTCTCGGCATAGTCGCAAATGGCATCAATAGTTTCCATCCGTTGTTCAATGTGCTGCCAATCAGAATCAATATCCATAGAATAGAGTTCGCGGAACTGGTTGGTTATGGACTTCTTCCTGATGCGGTTAATACAGCCATTACGTACGGCTGTCATCAAGTAGGCTCTCACTTTGTCATCTGCAGGAAGAATGTCGCTTTGCATGAGTCGCACGAAGATATCCTGAACGATGTCTTCAGCTTCGGAATAGTCGTACATGAGCGTTCTGGCCAAGCGAATCATCTCGCTGTAGTGCAGGCAAAAGAGTCTGTGAAGTATCGTCTTGTCAATCATATACTGTCGTTTTCTATTTTATAGACAATCCTGCTTGCTGTTTTTCTACGATAGATAACACTTTTTGTAAAAAAGTGCTCTGTAATGCAGCTATCAGAAATCAAAAGTACTTCTTTTCTGTAGAAAAACAAAGGAAGAAGAATCTTTTTATACCTTATTAAATATATTCTCTGTCTTGAAATCAAATCTTTTTCTGTCGGATTGTGCTGGTTTTTTGTCCGACATTGCTTCTTTCTGCAAGCGAAATGGTATATTTTATGACGAAAATCAATAAATTTGCATAAATATAATACATTCTGTTTGAAAATATTTTGTTTTAATTGCAAAATGATGTATCTTTGCAGCGTCGTTTATGAATAATGACACAAATAATAAAGAAATGTAGGCAAAAAGTATTGTAATTAATCCTAAATCAAGCACAATTATGGCAAACGAATTGAGATTTCAGGTTGTGGGCGAGGCTTTCAAGAAGAAGCCGCTCAGCGTTGTTGCACCTAGTGAGAAACCCAGCGAGTACTTCGGAAGGAAGGTTTTCAATCGCCAGAAGATGTACAAGTATCTGCCCAAGAGTGTTTATGACCAAATGATTGACGTCATAGAGAACGGTACCCGTCTGGACCGCACCGTGGCTGATGCTGTTGCTGCCGGCATGATGCAATGGGCACAGGAAAATGGCGTCACACACTATACACACTGGTTCCAGCCCCTTACAGAGGGAACAGCCGAGAAGCACGACTCGTTCATCGAGCACGATGGAAAGGGCGGCATGATAGAGGAGTTCAGTGGCAAGCTGCTGGTTCAGCAGGAGCCTGATGCCTCAAGCTTCCCCAGCGGTGGTATCCGTAGCACCTTCGAGGCTCGCGGTTACTCGGCTTGGGATCCGACAAGCCCCGTCTTCATTATGGATGACACCCTTATCATCCCTACCGTATTTATATCTTACAGCGGCGAGGCACTCGACTATAAGGCTCCTCTGCTGCGCGCCCTGAAGGCTGTGAATGTGGCTGCTACCGAGGTTTGCCATTATTTCGACCCCGAGGTAAAGAAGGTGGTCAGCAACTTGGGCTGGGAGCAGGAGTACTTCCTGGTTGACGAAGGCCTTTATGCAGCCCGTCCCGACTTGCTGCTGACAGGTCGTACCCTGATGGGGCATGATTCTGCTAAGAACCAGCAGATGGACGACCACTACTTCGGTGCTATCCCCGAGCGCGTTCAGGCCTTTATGAAGGATTTGGAGATTCATGCTTTGGAACTGGGTATTCCTGTTAAGACCCGTCACAACGAGGTGGCTCCCAACCAGTTCGAACTGGCTCCCATCTTCGAGGAGACTAACTTGGCCGTTGACCATAACATGCTGCTGATGTCAGTCATGAAAAAAGTGGCTCGTAAGCACGGTTTCCGCGTATTGCTGCATGAGAAGCCCTTCGCTGGCATCAATGGTAGCGGTAAGCATAACAACTGGAGCCTGAGCACGGATACAGGCGTGTTACTGCATGCTCCCGGCAAGACTGCCGAGCAGAACCTGCGTTTCGCCACATTCATCGTAGAGACCCTGATGGGTGTTTACCGTCATAACGGTCTGCTGAAAGCCAGCATCATGAGTGCAACCAATGCTCATCGTCTGGGCGCCAACGAGGCACCCCCAGCTATTATATCTTCTTTCTTAGGCAAGCAGGTAAGTGAGTTGCTTGACCATATCGAGAAAGCTGATAAAGATGACATCCTTGCCTTTGCCGGCAAGCAGGGTATGAAGATGGATATTCCTGAAATTCCTGAGTTACTCATCGATAATACTGACCGCAACCGTACTTCACCCTTCGCCTTCACCGGCAACCGCTTCGAATTCCGTGCCGTAGGTTCCGAGGCCAACTGCGCCAGTGCCATGATAGCCCTGAACAGTGCCGTTGCCGAGGCGTTGGAAGACTTCAAGAAGCGTGTTGACACTCGCATTCCTGAGTTAGAGAAGAAACTGGCCGGTACAGGTCACACTGCCAAGTTCCATGCCATCATTGACGTTTTGCGTGAGGATATCAAGACCTGCAAGCCCATCCGATTCGACGGCAACGGCTACAGCGACGAGTGGAAGGTAGAAGCTGCTAAGCGCGGTTTGGATACCGAGACCAGCTGTCCCAAGATCTTCGAGCGCTATCTGGACGAGGCCAGCATCAAGATGTTCGAAAGCCTGGGCGTAATGACAGAGAAGGAACTAGAAGCTCGCAACGAAGTGAAGTGGGAAACTTACACCAAGAAGATTCAGATAGAGGCCCGCGTCCTGGGTGATCTTTCCATGAACCACATCATCCCTGTTGCCACCAGCTATCAGAGCCAGTTGCTGCGTAACGTGGAGCGTATGTGTACCGCTTTCCCTGCCGACAAGGCCAAGGAGCTGAACGCCCGCAACCTGAAACTTATCGAGGAAATTGCACAGCGTACCGCAACTATAGAGACAAAGGTAGAGGAACTGGTTGAAGCCCGCAAGGTTGCCAATAAGATAGGGGACGAGCACCAGAAGGCCATCGCCTATCACGATACCATCGCTCCGATGTTTGATGCTATCCGTTACCAGATAGACAAGTTAGAACTCATCGTTGACGATGCCCTCTGGCCATTGCCTAAATACAGGGAACTGCTGTTCATCAGATAAATCCCCAACGACTAATCTCTATATATAACGCAATCAGGAACCTCTTGTGGGGCTCCTGATTGTTTTTATTGATAGTAGCTTGTAAAAACCTTAATATCCTTATCTTGTAAGTGAGAACTTCATACTGAAACCAAAGTCCTGGGTAATGGTGGGGTAGCTGCTGCTGGAGAGCAGGGGCTGAGAACGCTGGCGGTCGTAGAATATGCTGAGGGTAGTCAGTCGGCTTACAGCATAGTCCAACTGGGCGCTGGTCTTGAACGCTTTTTGTCCGCTTGTCGCCTCGCAAAGGCCTGTCTGGATATCACGCTTAATGGCATCTTGGTTACGGATGCTGAAATCGAATCGCATAGAAAGGCTATGTGCAAAATTACTCTTGTTACTCCTGTTGTTATTGCTGTTATTGTTGTTCTGGTTGGCAGCCGCGTTTTTATTATTGGTATTTTTGCTGTTCTTGTTTCGGAGATTGTTCCTGGTCTCCTGGCGTGCACTGGCCCTCTTGGAACGGAAGAGGTCTGCAATCTTGAAATCGTTAATCTTATAGCCCCAACCGATGACAAAGTCTTTAGATCCGGTCTCGTTCAGCTGGGCGCTGGTAAGGCTGAGGTTCAGCACGCGTGTGGAGCGGTATTCTACCTTTAGGGTCATGTTGTTATTGAACGTCATATTCAAACCCATAAGAGGGGCAAAGCTCTCGTTGATGCTGACGGTGCTGATGTCGTACATAGATGATGGTTGGAACTCGCCTGTTGTGGTATTCTGGACAAATCCCATTCCGTTACCTGCTCCCATGCTTTCCAACCAAGAGCTATACGAGTTGTAAGAGCCTACGGCATAAATACTCTTATAGGCATGAGTCAGGGTAACGCTCTTCAGGTGGTCGCGAACCCAGGGAAGGTTGCTCAGGCCCTTATATGTAAATGTCCAGTTGGGGAGCATGCGGGTCAGGGATGGGAAGATATCCATAGAGCTGGATCCTGTATAGGCATTCAGGAAGGCTGGTATCATCACGTCCGGACCAAATTTGTTTACGGGAGCATCTGTCTCGGGGTTATAAGTGCCTGTCTTGCCTGTTCTGGCAGGATATGGAACACCGGAATATCGTTCGGCAACGCGTTGCTGATAGTATTCCAGATTCTCACAGAACTTCTGGAAGGGTGCGCTGTAATATCCGTTGGCGGCAGAACCTCCGCTGGCAAAGGCAGTCTTAATAGATATTGTAGTGATGTTAAATGAACCGCTATTGGTTGAAGGAATGAAACCATCGGCATCGCGGTACATATACTGGATGCTGCGGTTTTTGTTGTGGGTTCGACTCATGTTAAGGTCTATCTTAAAGTCGGTGAATGGCTCCAGTGTCATTTTTACCTGTACGTCCTCGGTGGTGGCAGAGTTGGCAGGTGACGATACGCCGTCTCCGCTTCCCATCAGCCAGCCACGTTCTTGAGCCCTTTCGATATAGCTGTCATTTATGAAACCCAGACCGAAGTCGATACCGGGAGCCAGGAATCCGTTGTTTTTCCCCTGACCCAGCAAGTCGCCAACTTCGGGACGGAAACCGGGCAATGCCAGATTATAGGTGTTGCGGTATGAAACGCTGACGTTGCGGAGTGTCATAAGGAAGCGTGCACCGGCTTGAGCCCAGTCGAACCACTTCTTCTCCGAGAGTGCAGGCAAAGCAATTACATTTAAGCGTATCTTGGTGGTGTCAACAGGCGTCTTACGCAGAACCAGTGTATTCTCGTCCTTCTTTTTATAGTAAATCTTAAATGCATGGCCTGCTGTATCGAGGGCTGTGATGCGCAGACGCTTACTTTTCTGTCCGTGGTTGATGGTGATGTTGCTGTCGGGCAGAAGAACAATCTCCTGAGCAAAGCCTTTCTTCTCAGGCTCTTTCTTCTGGCTGATACCGTTCTTGTTGGTCTGTTTCTTTGCCTGACTAGCCTTCTGACGGGCAAGAATCGAATCCACAGGCTCGCCTGTCTTCATAGCCTCTTCTTCAGCCTGAACGCGTGCATCGTCCTGCTTCGCCTGTTCTTTCTTCTTTGCGTCTTTTTCCCGTTGTTTCTCCTGCTTCTTCTTGCTGGCCTCTGACTTGGCGCTTGAAGCAGAGAATCGCTTGTTGACTTCCTTCAGGAAGTTACTGTGATTGTAAATCTTCTCCAGGTCGATTTTGCCGTTTACATTGATATTACGCTGTGTGTTGATGGTATTGCCCAGACTTCTGCCGTCTTCCAACACACTGCCTCGACGCCATGAATAGTTGCTGTTGTAAGACACATCTGCAGAAAGCCAGTCTGTAACAGGTATTTTTTCGAATGGTACCTTATAACTGATCTGTACGCTTTGATTGTAGTCTAACGGGCGGCCAAAGTGCAGCAAGCTATGTTTTATAGAGTCTTTCCATGCGGAATACTGATCGGGATAGAGGTCTTTGTTCACCTGCATGTAGGGTTCTTCAATTTCGGCCCTTGTGCCACTTTGGAAAGTAAAGTGCAATGCCTTGAAAATGTCCCAACGGAGTTGGAAACTACGGTTCCAGAAGAAACTCTGGCTCCACGTAGCAGGAATAGAGTTGGGCGAACCGATATTCTCGAGGTCGCGCTCCTGCAGTTCATAGTAGTTGCGGGTGATATCTGTATTGAATGTAATGCTCTGCGGCGAGAAAGACAGATTCTGCGCTTTGATAATATCCAGCCACTTGCTCTTACCTTTCAGATTCTTAAAGGGCTCCCAAGGTTTCCAGTTAGGACTCCAAGCGTAATTCATGCCTCCCTTCCAGTTGTATTCGTGCTCATAGACAATGGTCTGTCCTTCGGTTGTCTGCTGTGAATGGCTATAGTTGAAGGTGAAGTTTGCCGGATCATAGGGCATAGGATGCTTGCGGGTTGCAATGTTCACCTTGACACCGCTGAACGAGATATTCTTGCTGACCTCAACATGATTGGTAAGGCTGGAAAGAGAATCCCTTTCTTTCTCGGTAGCCATAGCCTCCAAAGCATCGGCGAGCAGCATATCCGTATCGAAGGGATTATACTTGGGCTTTATCGTTTCCTTGCTGTAAGAATAATACATGGGGAAGGAAACTTTGGCCTTCTCGGGTAGCAGACGTCCCAGTTCAACGTTAGTCGAGATAGTATAGTCTAAGTTATTTTCGTCGGTACGCTGTGCAACAGTCTGTTCAATGCCTCCGAATCCTGCTTTCACGTACTTGGCTGTAACATTTACAGAGCCAATGTCGCTCAATTGGACATTCAGGTTACCCTGAGCAGCCCAACCGCCGCTGTTGGAGAATTCCTGAAGACGGAGCTCGTTGGCCCAGACTTCAATACTCTTGACGGTACGTCCGTTGTTTCGAATACCAATCATAATGGTCTTTACCTCGGCTAAAGTGGGGTTACCCATGATGGAGATTTTGTTGCTGGGGTGTGCCTCGTCGTATTCCGAGAAAAGTTGGTTGATGCTGGTAATATTGGCGCTAACCTGTGCATTACGCTTTTTCTTCAGGTTGGTGAAGAGTTCCAGATTAATGTCCATCATATTCTCTTCTGGCCATACGGCACGACATGATGCAGCACTATAGGTATCGTAGGTGCCCTCGGGGGTTAAGTGCATAGGCACTTCATACTCGTAGTAGTTGCTCTTGTAGTCGGAGCCCACACGTAGAAATACACTACACTCTCCATCGGTTGTCTCTGTGTAATTCTCGGCCAGTGCATTGGCATGCAGGTAAAGTTGCAAATGCTTGTACTGTCGCATATTGTACGTACAGTTTTTGTAAACGGCACGTGCATCGCCAGGACTTAGGTTGCGGGTTATCATACACAAAGCCTGTTCGTTGTTCTCAACCAACTGAGACTGCGAAGGGTCTGTGATACGGCTGATGCCCGGTGGCAGAACGTAGTTGACAGGTGTTTTATCGCTGTTCTCTTCTATGCTGACATTGCTGATTTCCAATGTTCCGCTACTGCTGGGAGCCTGTCCTGTATAGAGCGGACGCTCGTATGGACGCCAACTTCCCTGAACCATGTCAAGTGTGGCCAGACGCAGTATTACATCCTGTTCAAAGTTGGTAAGGAAAAGGCGCATGAAGCGGATGCTCGTGAAGTCATTGATATTTCCTTCCTTGCCTTCGTAAGCCGATAAAGGTACACGGAAGAGATACCACTTACATTCTTCTGTATTGCCGTTACGTAACTTAACACTAGCTGTACGCATATCCGCAATGTGGTTGCGTCCTACAACCATATCCTCTGGACGGATACTGATGTGATACTGATAGTATTTCTCGTACTCGTTGAGGGTGAAGTCTTGGTTGATGTCCTCGATATCGGGTGTACTTTTCCATGAGGTTTCATAACTTTCAGGACTGGTATCGCTGTCTGCACTGTTACCTTGAGGCATATTGATGCGCTTGTAACGGTCCAAAATGGATGTCTTGAGCTGGTCAAAGTCTGTACCTCGATAGTAATGATAGTTATCGTTGGCAGGGTCTGCGAAGATACTGTCATAAACCTCAGGGCGTACAATACCTTGCATCTGCTGCAGATACTGCTGGTAAGTGTTGAATTGTTGCTCTTCGTCGTCGTTCAGACCGTTCAGGCCCACATCCTGACGGATACGCGAGCCAGCCTCGTTATTGAAGGCATAGGTGACACTGGTTGTGTTGGGAATGCGGCCCCATACACTCTCGGTCCAGTATTGGCTGTTGCCATCAACAGGCATTCCGCTCTCAAAGAATTTTTTTCCGTCTTTAAGGATATCCTCGCTAACTTCTCCCAGATTGATGTAGAAATCTCCACCACGGTTTGCTCCAGTCGTGTTATAGATAAATGGGTCCATCATCCAAAACTCTATGTACTGAATGTTCTGGGCTTCAAAATCGGTATTTTCAATCTTACGCATCAGACCTCCCCATTTCGAGCGGGGATTTTGCAAATGTCCGTCACGATCTACTTCGGTGGTAAGGTTGTAGGCTCCGCGTTCGTTAGGATAATATGCCAGGTTCAGAACATTTAGGCTACTGGCGCTGTTGTAGCTGTTCTGTGCTTTCTGAGGATAAAGTTCGCGCTCATGCACTTCGCGTACATAATGGTTGGACAGCTGGTCAAGGTCGCTTTTGATATGACTTGGTGTAAGGGTACTGCTTCGGCGGGTGAAGATGGGGTCAACATAGTACCAAGCCAACAATGCACGGTTATATCCGTAGGCCAGGTTGTTTGAGAGCTTGCTCTCGGGGAACATACTGGGTGTACTGCAAAGAGTCCAATAAGTGGGCTGGGTGAGGCTGTTCTTGATGCTGCTCTGTTCAAAATCGTCAAGGTAAGAGGCTCGTCCCTGTACACTATGGTTCTGACCGGCGATAAGTTGTGCAAATTCGCCATTGAAAGTGATGAAGCTGGGCTGTGTACACTGTATAATCGGCAGTTTGTCTATCATATTTGTCAGCCACTGACTCTCTTTCTTCCAACTGATATGGGCACCCCACAGAGTATTCTTAAGAGGTTCGCTACCCATATTGACTTTAGTGGTAAGGGGCTGTTCGTTAAGGTACATCAGAGTTCCGCCCACAGTCAGGTTCTTGTTGAACTCGTAGTCTGCATTGAATCCTAACATCGTCTTGCGTTGCATACCATAAGTATCGTTGCTTTCCACACTGGCGCTGATAGAGGTACCTGCATCAATGAGACTTTGATTGATAATGATTACACGACCCATGTTGTAGTCAACCGTGTAATCCGAATTCTCGGTAAGTGTTACACCTCCGGCTGTAACCTTCACAGAACCTGGCGCGATGTTCGTGACCCCCAGATCAATTTCTGCTGCGCTACTTCCCTTGTATTTACCGGTAATCATGAACTTGTCGTGTTCCGCAATCTGCTTTGCAACCGTCTTGGTGCTGTCATAAAGTTCCTGGAAACAGAACTTGTCTGCCAGGGCATCGTCGGCAATCCAGTTGCGAAGGTGTTGTCCGAAAGGTTCTGCAACGGGGAATACCACGCGTCCTCCCTTCAGTATGGTATAGCCTTCCACATAGTCGAAGTAGCCGTTGCTGTGGGCATTGTTCTTGTCGTCCAGACGGTCGGCATTCAATGCTTTAATCAGCGGAGTGTTCTTGAGTCGCTCATCAGGCAGGTAGGTCAGATAAACGCCAGTAGAGTCACTCAGGTATTTAACGTCCAAACGGAAGTTTTCTTTCTGGATAGTGGTGGCTCCCAAATTATAGACGTTCTTCATCATCAGTTTCCATGTGGGGAACTTGGGGCTGCCAGTTGTACTCTTCAAAAGTTTAACAAAAAGGGCTTGGGAGTTATTGGTTACATCAGCAGCAAATTCACCAACCTGATAAGTTGTACCGTTGTAAGTGTATTCGAATGCTACCGCCAACACATCATCTGTTTGAAGATTGTTATTCAGACTAACGTATCCAAGTGCTGAGTTAAGGTTATATTCACTGCTGTTCAGTTTGCGGGCCGACTGCAGTTTCTCATAGTCCCGGCTGCCTTCGAATTCACCGGGCGAACCAATTTGGTCCAATATAGCTGTAGCCTGTGCGATATCCCTTGCGTTAGGGTAACTTGTGATAAGAGTCTCGTATTCTGTATTGGCACGGTTTGCCGGCACATTGAGGTCAGTAGGATTCCACATAGAATTACTGATGTGTGACGGTTCGCCAAGGTCGGCCAATGCTATGATGTTTCTGTTGTTCTCTGTGCTGGCACTTTTGTTTGTTACCCAGATTTCTATTCGTTTGATGGTAATACCGCTACCTATGGTGGGTAGGGTCTTCATGTTGTCGTCGTATCGCTCACGGAAGAAGTGGGAGAGGAAGAAGTGACGGTTCTCTTCGTAATTTGTGGCACTGAACTCAAAAGGTGTTGTCTGCTTTCCGCCCTTGCTGGTAGCGCTGGCACTGGCACTCTTTTTCTGACTGACAACGGTCTGTAGCTTCAATTTTCCAAACTGAACATCGGTGCGCAAGCCAAACAAACTGCTTATACCGGAGACCAGATTCATGTTGCTGGGGAAAGATACGTTACCCGCTTCAATGAGTTTAATGATTTCATCTTCCTTGCCATCGTACTTCAACTTCATCATTTGGGAGTCGTAATCAAATGTGGATTCCGTGTTGTAGTTCAGGTTCATGTTGATTTTGTCTCCCACCTTACCGTTAAGACTAAGGTTAATCTTCTGGTCGAAATCAAAACCTATGGTCTTACGGCGTGAGGCAGCCAAAGCAGGGTTGTTAACCTTTTTGGCGTTGATACCCAGTTTCAGCTCGGCACTTCCCTGTGTCTTAATCTGTACACCACCGGGGCCGAATATCTTTTCAGCAGGTCCCAGGTCGAAGTGCATATCCGTAAAGTCGAACTTGTTCTTGCCTTCCGATTCGAAGGCATCTGCATTCTTCTTGCGCCAGTATGCCTGCATACTATTTTTCAATGACCACTTCTGGTATTCCTCTGGCGACATCAATAAGGGCGCGTTCAGGTAGCTGGTTGCCTGACCGAGTGTCATAGCCGGTGATGCAGTCTTGCTGCCAGAGGTGCTGCTGGAGGCCGTTCCTTTGCCTGATGGTAATTTGTCTAATGTTGTTCCAACTGTGTATGTGTTATCTTTCTCGTCATAGATAACATCTGTCTTCAGGTTGTCCGGCTCCTTAAGGTCGGCAGTCTTGGTCTTAAGATTATCTTGATTCTCTGCTCCTGTTTTGCGCACACTATACCGGGGCTTCCGTGATTGGACAGAATCGGCAGGAGTTTGGGCAAGCATATTTATGCTTACCAAAACAAGTAGAACTGATATGAATTTTCGCGCGCTCACGTTAAACATATAACGTATAGGTATGCCGATTTATTATTCTGAGGAAGGTTTTTCTTCATCTTTTTCTCTTTTTTTCAGAAAAAACACCTAACTTTGCCCCGTTGAACAAGATGAAAGATGTAAGAAGTAAGATGTACACTAACCTCTAACCTCTAACCCCTAACCATCAGTATTAAACAAAAATGATTGAATATCTCAAAGGAACACTTGCCGACCTTACTCCTGCTCTGGCCGTTATTGACTGTAACGGGGTAGGGTATGGTGTGAACATAAGTCTTAACACCTTTTCCGGCATACAGGGAAAGGAAAGCGTAAAGTTGTGGATAACAGAATCCATTCGCGAGGATGCCTACCAGCTGTGGGGCTTCTCCACTCGGGTAGAACGTGAGTTGTTCCTGCTCCTCACCAGCGTCAGCGGCATCGGTGCCGCTATGGCACGTATGATTCTTTCCGCCATGACTCCTGCCGAACTCTGTAATATCATCAGCGAGGGCAACGACAAGATGCTGAAACAGGTAAAGGGCATCGGCCCTAAGGCAGCCCAACGCATCATTGTAGATTTAAAGGATAAAATCGGAGCTCTGGGTGTCGATGCAGCTGCAGGCAGCGGCTCAATGCAGAATGCCCAGTCCTCTGTGATTAACAAGGAGGTACAGGAAGAGGCTGTGTCAGCTCTTACTATGTTGGGCTTCAGTCCTGCTCCTACCCATAAAGTCGTCCAGCAAATTCTTAAGGACGAACCTGATGCTCCTGTCGAGAAGGTCATCAAACTGGCACTAAAGATGTTGTAGCCATGAATGAACTTCTGGAGATAGCCAAACAAGCTGCCTTGGAAGCCGGAGCAGAGATAATGAAGATATATACCGACCCCAGTCAGGACTTCGGTATAGAGAAAAAAGCAGACAACAGCCCTATTACCTTAGCCGATAAGAACGCCCACCTCTGCATCATGCGATACCTTGGGGAGACAGGGATTCCCGTCCTGAGCGAAGAAGGTTTGCATTTGCCTTATGAGGAACGTAAGGAATGGAAGCGTATGTGGGTAGTCGATCCCCTTGACGGCACTAAGGAGTTTATCAAGAAGAACGGAGAGTTTACCGTAAATATAGCCCTTGTAGAGGATGGCGCACCCGTTCTGGGGGTTATCTATATTCCTGCCACAGATGTGTTGTATTACGGTATAGTAGGTGAGGGCGCATGGAAGGAGGCCCCCTCAAACTCCCCCTCTATGTGGAAGACAAAAGAAAACCTCCCCAAAGAGAGGGAGGTCGGAAGAGGGTCTTTTGTTGTTGTAGCCAGTCGCAGTCACATGACCATGGAAACAGAACTTTACATTGAGGAGGTCCGTCGCCGACATGCCCAAGTAGAGTTGATGAGCAGCGGCAGCAGCATCAAGATATGTCTGGTTGCAGAAGGAACAGCTGATGCCTATCCTCGTTTTGCCCCTACTATGGAGTGGGATACTGCAGCCGGAGATGCCGTAGCTCGTGCCGCAGGCAGGCATGTTGTGAATGTACAGACGGGGCTTCCCCTTGTTTACAACAAAGAAGACCTTCACAATCCCTGGTTCCTGGTGGAATAGGTTTCCTACTTTGTGGCATAGCAGACACCTCGGAAGTAGCCTACGCTTTCGGCTATTCCCATAAAGGGGTTGCTCATGTCTTTCTCGTATTCCAGGCTTACGCTGCCTGTGTAATTGTATTTGCGAAGAAGTTTTACAAATAGGGGGAAGTCGATGCGTCCGCGTCCCAGTTCTACACTCTTGTCGGCCTTGGTGGTGCCGGTAACATCTTTCAGATGGATGTCGAAGACGCGGGTGTGGTATTTCCTGAGGTCGGAGAGGGAATCGCTTCCATACCGAAGATTATGGCCGATATCCAAGCACATTCCCATGCGGGCATCGCGGTCCTTTACGTGGTTCCAGATGTCCTCGGCATTAGGGTACATAGGCATATCGGGTCCATGCAGATGGATGGCTAACTTGATGTCGTACTGTTTGACTTTTTGTTCTACATAATCCAAAAGCTCATAATTGGGAACGCCTACAAGCACTTTTACTCCCACACGCTGGGCGTATGCAAAGGCTCGGTCTGCCTCGGCTTCGCTTTTCATATAGATAGGCCCTACGCCATAGCCGGTTACACCGTATTCTGCCAGTTTCTGGTGGAAGGCGGCAATCTGCTCGTCGGTACTGTCGAGGGGCAGGTGGAAGTCCTTGATGCAAAGGTAGTGGACATCCAGTTGCTTCATGGTCTCGAGGGTTTTCTGGAGGTCGAATTTATGAAATGTCCAGCCTGCCATCCCCAGATGGAAAGAATCTTCGGCATGTGGGGTTTTCAGGGTGAAGTTTTTCTTGACAGTCTCGGCAGCTTTTGCCTGACTTCCAGTGCCAAAAAATGAAATTGCAGCAGCACTGGCTAATCCTGTTTTGATAAATGCTCTTCTTTTCATTATTTTAAGTTGACGAGTTGACGAGTTGACAAGTTGGTTGCTATACTCTTGTTCCTTGTCCCTAAATTCTGCTTGTTCGGGGACAAAAATAACGATTATTTTTGAGATAGAAAAAAATATCCTTGCATATTTGAAACAGAATCCGTATCTTTGCTATAGAAAACGCATTATTTACATGTTTTATGAATAGTAATAAGACGTATGTAGCTTTTGACACTGTTGGGGTGGCTGATCACGTGAACAGCAATCTTTCCTCTTTCCGTCAGATACGTGAATGGGAAAGGCAGAATCCTGACAGATTCCATTTTCTGAACATGGAAGAAATAGAGTTCCTGTCGGAACATGAAGATTTGGTTGACAGCACGCTGAAGAACCGTTTTCTTCATTTGATGGAATCTGCAGACAATCTGTTGGTTCTTTCCAGCTCTAAAATGGATGTGGAAAGTCCGATGCTGAATTGGCAGATAAGCCGTGCTGTCAATCGTTTCCGGCTGCCTGTGATAGTGGCTTACGTAGGTCTGGACAGAGTTGATGATAATACCATAAAAAAGGAATGGAATAATCTGCCCAACAAGATAAGGAAATACATAGGTCGCGATAGCGCTAACATGGCGCATATCCCTCTGACAAAGGACAAACTGGAAAGAGCACTGGGGTTCTTCTCGGCAAGAAAAGAATTGTATTCATGGAACTCAACCACAATTTTCTGACGTATGAAACAGCCGGCTAATTATATCAAGAGCATTGAGATAGAATCGCTCTGGAGTGGAAAAAAACATGTTAAGTGGGAACTGAGTCCTACCGTTAACATCCTGAGTGGTGTAAACGGTGTAGGCAAGAGCACCATCCTTAACAGGGTTATCATGCATTTGTTGAATATAGACAAATTGGACAGGCAAGCCGACGGTGTTAAGCTTACTTATGATGTGGAAGGGGCACATTGTGTGGATTTCGATGTCATACGTTCCTTTGACCGTCCTATACTGAGCGGTGATATCCTGAATAAGGTTACAGATACCCAGATGCAGACAGAATTGGATTTCCATCTGTACGTGTTGCAACGCCGTTATCTGGATTTCCAGGTTAGCTTGAGTAATCGTATGGTAGAGCTTTTTACTTCGCAGGATCCAAATGCACAGGAGAAGGCACAGGAGCTGGCCCAGGAAAAAACGCATTTTCAGGATTTAGTGGACAGACTTTTTCGCGATACGGGCAAAACCATCCAACGGGAGAAGAACGAGCTGTACTTTACATCTTTTGGTGAAACCTTATCACCTTATAAGCTTTCGAGCGGCGAAAAACAGATGCTGATTATCTTGCTTTCTGTGCTTGTTCAGAATAAACGTCATTATACTTTATTTATGGATGAGCCGGAGATAAGTCTGCATGTGGAATGGCAGCAGCAGTTGATTTCTCTGATACGCGACTTGAACCCCAATTCTCAGATTATTCTTACTACGCATAGTCCTGCCGTGATTATGAACGGATGGGCAGATTGTGTGACGGATGTTGAAGACATTGTATCTTAGAGTACGGAAATATGGGAAAACGCTTGCAAGACAATATAAATTCTCAGTATATTGCATCTGCCAATAAACTGAGACCCAAGGATGCCCGAAAGAGAATTGTCGCATACGTAGAAAGCTATGATGACATATTCTTCTGGCGTTCTGTCTTGCAGGATTTCGAGACGGATAAATTTTTCTTTGAGGTGATGCTTCCCAGTAGGACAACCTTAGGGAAGGGAAAGAGAACCGTCTTGATGAACCAACTGGGGAAGGGGCTCGGGCAATACATGATTGCTTGTGTTGATGCCGACTACGACTGGTTGTTGCAAGGGCGAACGGAAATCAGCAAATACCTCTGTGAGAATCCTTATGTAATGCACACCTATGTCTATGCCATAGAGAATTACCAGTGCTATGCACCCAGTCTTCACTCGACATGTGTGATGAGCACGCTGAACGACCGTCTCTTAATAGATTTTGAGGTTTTCTTTACTGACTACAGCCTTATTATATGGCCTCTTTTTGTATGGAACATCTGGGCATACCGGTATGGCCATTATAAGGAATTTACTATGAGTAATTTCTGTGATATTGTTTCGATCCACGATATCAACCCCCGCAATGTAGAACCCACATTGGATAAGGTACGCCGACGGGTTAACAAGTGTATCGGCTGGTTGCAGCGGACTTTTCCCGAGGGTCACAAGACTTATCCGCAGGTAAAGGCTGAATTGCAGCGTATGGGCATCAAACCCGAGAACACCTATTTATATATGCACGGCCACACACTTTTCGAAAATGTGGTGATGACGCTGCTTACACCTATTTGTAATATCTTGCGTAGAGAACGTGAAAGGGAGATTAACGACTTGGCTGTTCACGAAACGCAGAAACAGAACGAACTGTCAAGCTACAGACATAGCCAGATGCCTGTGGATGTTATGTTAAAAAGATCCATCGGGTTCAAGAATAGTCCTCAGTATCAGTTGTTGAAAGCTGACTTGATGCGGCTGATGGCAGATGTTGGCTTAGAGAAGTAACGGTCTATCTTCTTTATTAAACCGCTCTTACAGAAAAGCACAACGGTATCGCCTGGCATGATTTGTGTGTTTCCGTAGATAGGCTTACCAACTCCGTCACGAACCAAACCTCCTAACGTAACACCTGAAGGTAAACGCAGATCCTTGACTTCCGTTTTTGTAATAAGACTATCTTCGTTGGCATTAAACTCTGCAACATCTGCATTTGCAATGGTAAGGCATTTTACGTTTGACACATCAGTATCCAGCATCATCTGATAGATATGGCTTGCAGCAATCATTTTCTTATTGATAATGGTTCCGATATCCAATTTCTCGGCCATAGAAACATAGTCCATGTTTTCTACCAGCGCAACGGTTTTCCGCACTCCCATGCGTTTTGCTGCCAGACAAGCCAATATGTTGGTTTCTGTTTCAGGTGTAAGTGCGGCAAAAGCCTGTACCTCTTTCAGTCCTTCGTCAAGCAGAAGACTGGTGTCCCGTCCGTCGCCTTGTATGATACGTATATCGCTGTCATCCAGTATCTCGTTTAGCTGCATGCAGCGTTCCTCGTTCTGCTCGATGATTTTCAGGGAGTAAAAGTCGGGCATTCCTTCTGCCACATGTACGGTGGTTCTTCCGCCTCCCATAATCATCACATCTTTTACGTCGGCATAATCTTCCTTCCCGACAATCTCGCGGATGTACTGAATGTGTTTCTTCGTGGTCATGAAATAGGCTATATCACCGACTAAGAGCATATCGTTACCGCCTGGGATTATGGTATCATCACCGCGCTTGATTGCTACCACATGATATGGTGTATCGTGATTACAGAGATCCTTGAGTTTTATGTTGATAACATGTGCTGTTTCGCGGAGTTTTATTCCCAGCATGACCAATGCGCCTTCATGCACTTCCCAGTACTGTCTGACCCATGAACGTTTCAGGCCATCCAGGATTTCCCGTGCGGCAAGCGCTTCTGGGTAGATGATGGAGTCGATGCCCATTTTCCGGAAAAGGTCTTTGTAATGAGATCGGGTATATTCGGCATTGTCAACACGTGCTACAGTCTTGGCGGCTCCAAGAGCATGAGCCAGCATACAGCAGGTGATGTTGCGTGTCTCCTCAGGCGTAACGGCAATAACAAGGTCGGCCTTGGGCACACCTGCTTCTTTCAGTCCGCTGATGCTGGTTGGGGAGACGTTCAGTGTCATAAGGTCATACTCGCCTGCTTGGGTAAGGCGAGCTGTCTTCTCGGGGTTCTCGTCGATGAGGATGATGTCTTGGTCTTCACGGGAGAGCAACTCCGCCAAATGCGTTCCTACGGCGCCTGCGCCACATATTACTATCTTCATAAAATGGCCTTTTTTATTGATTCAACGTCTAATCCGACTATCTGATAGAGTTCTTCTGGTGTTCCGTGCTCCACGAAATGGTCGGGGAGTCCCAGGCGGATGATGTCGGGATGCAGATTGTGGTCTGACATATATTCCAGAACGGCAGATCCCAACCCTCCGTTCTTTACTCCGTCCTCTATGGTAATGATACGACTGAAATTCTTTCCTACGTATGCGAGGATGTCCTCGTCTATGGGCTTGAGGAACCTCATGTCGTAATGTGCTATGCTAATCTCTTGTGATGCCAGTTCGCTGATGGCCTGTGTTACGATGTTGCCAATGGGGCCAATGCTCAGTACGGCTACATCCGTTCCTTCCTTTAGGCATCTGCCTTTTCCTATCGGAATCTCTTGCATTGGGCATCTCCAATCTACTATAACCCCTCTTCCGCGTGGGTAGCGAATGACAAACGGCCCCTTGTCTGGCAGCTGAGCTGTGTACATAAGATGGCGCAACTCATGCTCGTTCATCGGTGAAGAGATAATCAGGTTGGGGATAGGGCGCAGGGCTGCTAAATCGAATGCTCCGTGATGTGTCGGACCGTCTTGCCCTACCAGTCCTGCGCGGTCGAAGCAGAAAACTACATTCTGCCTGTTGAGTGCCACATCGTGAATGATATTATCAAAAGCACGTTGTGAAAAGCTGGAGTAGATATTACAGAAAGGAAGCAGTCCTTCCTTGGCCATTCCGCCGGAGAAGGTTACGGCGTGTCCTTCAGCAATACCTACGTCGAAGGTGCGTTCTGGTATCTCTTTCATCATGATGGTCATGCTGCAGCCTGTTGCCATAGCAGGTGTGACACCCACAATCTTCTGGTTTTCCTTGGCTAACTCGAGTAACGTATTTCCAAAGACATCCTGATATTTAGGAGGCAGGTTTTTGGCCTCTGATTTTATCCGTTCTCCTGTTTCGGGGTCGTATCTCCCGGGTGCATGGAAAACTACGGGGTCTTCCTCGGCTGCCTGGAATCCTTTGCCTTTTATGGTATGAATATGTAGCAACTTAGGGCCTTTCATGTCCTTGATCTGACGCAGTGTTGCTACCAGTTCTATCACATTGTGTCCGTCGCTGGGTCCGAAATAGCGGATGTTCATGCCGTCGAAGATATTCTGCTGGTTGGTCAGAAGGGATTTCAGGGAGTTGTTGAACCGGATAATCTTCTGTCTGCGGTTTTCGTTAAGTATTCCCCACTTGAACAAGTGCTGTGATGTTCTGAACCTTAGGTAATTGTAGAGCTTGCTGGTGTGCATCTGGTGCAAATAATGTTTCATGCCTCCTACACTATGGTCAATGCTCATATTATTGTCGTTCAGAATAATCAGCAGATTGTTTTGGGTACTCGATACGTTGTTCAGACCTTCGTATGCCAGTCCGCCGCTCATGCTTCCATCGCCAATCACAGCTACAACCTGTCTGTCTGTCTCACCTTTTTCCTGAGCAGCAACAGCCATTCCTAATGCTGCAGAGATGCTGTTAGAAGCATGTCCGCAGGCAAAGGTGTCATATTCACTTTCCTGTGGTGAAGGGAAGGGGCGCAGACCATGCAGTTTCCTGTAGGTGCTGAATTTATCCTTTCTGCCAGTCAGAATCTTATGACCGGCAGTCTGATGTCCCACATCCCACACGATACGGTCGTATGGTGTATTGAACACATAGTGCAGGGCAACGGTAAGTTCCACAACACCTAAACTGCTGGCAAAATGACCTGGGTTATCTGCCAGTTCTTGGATAATGGTCTGCCTGAGTTCTTCGCAGACACTCGGAAGTTCTGATATGGGCAATTGCCTTAAATCAGAAGGGAATTGTATGTTGTCCAGTAGTCCTTTGGGCTCTTTTTCCACAATTATTCATTTTTTGATAATGCAAAATTACATATTTTCGATGAAGTTGCGTAATTTTGTACAAGAAAAAATGTCATCTTTGTTGAATGAATTACCAAGAGCATCTTTTTAGGACTAAGGTGGATATTCCCAAATGGGACAAGCCGATGTCGGTTTCGGACCATGTGGTGTTCCTCGGATCGTGCTTTGCCCAATATATGGGAGAGCGATTCCAAAGCTTCGGACTTCATGCTTTGTGCAATCCGTTAGGTGTCCTTTACAACCCCGAGAGTATTCGGCTTCAGGTGCATGCAGCTCTTCATTGCGATGAAGTGAATATTCCTCTGTTCCGTATAGATGATGAATGGCGATGTTGGTGGGCGGGCACACAAATAAGTGGTAGCTCCGAGAAGGAATGTAAAGATGCTGTAGAGGGAGCGTTGCAGATGTTACGTCTCTCCATCCTGTCCGCCGATTATCTGTTTGTTACCCTTGGTACTAATGTCTGTTACCAGTTGAAAGATAATGGTCTGGTGGTGGCCAACTGCCATAAGGCTCCGGGAAAAATGTTCTCTGAAGAATGGATGCCGCTTCCTGATTGTATAAAATCCCTGATGGATTTGGTTGACGATGTACATGAGCAGAATCCGGATTTGAAGCTTGTTTTTACCATCAGTCCTTTCCGGTACGCTAAATATGGGTATCATGGCAACCAGTTGGCAAAATCTGCCCTGATGCTGGCTGTAGAGGAGGTGCGTAAGACGTATCCCGTTCAGGTGTCCTATTTCCCTGCCTACGAGATTATGATGGACGAGTTGCGCGACTACAGGTTCTACACCGAGGATATGCTTCACCCCTCAGGTGTGGCTGTGGATTATATCTGGGATTGTCTGGTGAAAACAGCAATGAGCGACACGATGCAGGAATATCTGCAGGAGTATGCTCCCATCCGCGGTGGTCTTTTTCATAAGCCAAGTAAACCCGACTCCGAGGTATATAAGAATTTCCTTGCATCGTTGGACGAAAAAGCAAAAATGCTAAAAGCAAAATATAATATATAATATATAATAATGTATTCGATAAGTGATATCTCCATATTGATAGGTGCGCATAGGATAGGCGCCTATGAGCAGCAGATAGACTGGCTGTTGACCGACAGCCGGAGCCTCAGCTTCCCCGAAAGCACGCTTTTTTTTGCCATCCGAACCGGAAAGGGCGACGGGCATGCTTACATTCGTGATTTGTACGATAGGGGAGTGCGTGCGTTTGTGGTGGAAGTGGTTCCAGAGGGCGATTTTCCCGATACCAACTTCCTGCTTGTTCCCAACACGTTGCAGGCATTACAACGACTGGCCGAACGGCATCGCGATTCGTTCTCCATTCCCATCTTCGGCATTACCGGCAGCAATGGTAAGACTGTTGTCAAGGAATGGCTCTATCAGATGCTTTCGCCCGATTATACGGTAACACGCAGCCCTCGCAGCTATAACTCCCAGATAGGTGTTCCCCTTTCTGTTTGGGGCCTGTGGGAGAAGAGCCAAGTGGGTATTTTTGAGGCCGCCATTTCTCTTCCGGGTGAGATGGAAAGCCTACAGCGCATCATCCAGCCTACGCTGGGAATCTTCACATGCCTGGGTTCTGCCCATCAGGAGAATTTCGATTCGATGGAACAGAAGTGCTTGGAGAAACTCCAACTCTTCAAGGATGCAGAAGCCCTTATTTATCCTGCCGATGATGCCATCGTAACCCAGTGCATCCGGCAGTTGAACTTAAAGTGCAAACTCATTCCCTGGCACAGCACAGGCAATGCTATCGACGATGATAAGGCCGTCTGTCGGGTTGTTTGCCAGTATCGGGGCATGAAAGCCGAGGTGATAGANNNCGCCTGAAAAACCTTGAGCCTGTGGCCATGCGCCTTGAGGTGAAGGCAGGCATACGCGACTGCACACTCATCAACGACTCTTATAACAGCGACCTGAACAGCCTGGATATTGCCCTGCATTTTATGAACCGCCGACCCGAGCGTGAGGGTAAATCCAAGACCCTAATCCTGAGCGATATTCAGCAGACAGGTGTTCCGCCCATGATGTTCTACACGCATCTGGCACAGATGATTGAGCAGCAAGGCGTAGAGCAACTGGTGGCAATAGGTCCCGTAATTTCTGCCCACGCTCATTGTTTCGAGAATCTGCAGGCACGATGCAGTTTCTTCCCCAACACAGAGTCGTTCCTGCAGAGCCCGCTCTTTGGCTCTCTGCGCAACCAACTGATTCTGATAAAGGGTGCCCGCTCTTTCTGCTTCGAGCAGATCTCGGATTTGTTGGAGCAGAAGGTGCACGAGACTATCTTGGAGGTGAACCTAAGTGCGATAGAGCAGAATCTGAACTATTACCGTTCTTTCCTGAAGCCCGAGACCAAGATGGTCTGCATGGTTAAGGCCGATGGCTACGGAGCCGGTGCTATCGAAGTGGCAAAGATTTTGCAGGATCACCGTGTGGATTATCTGGCTGTTGCCGTTGCCGATGAAGGTGTGGCACTTCGCAATGCTGGCATCACGGCAAATATAATAATCATGAACCCCGAAATGAGTACTTTCCACACACTCTTCGAGTATAACCTGGAACCAGAGGTTTATAGCTTCCGTTTGCTGGATGCGCTGGTTCATGCTGCCAAGAAGGAGTGTGTAACAAACTTCCCCATACATATTAAGCTGGATACCGGAATGCACCGCATGGGTTTCGACCCTCTGAAGGATATGCCTACGCTTGTAGAACGGCTGAAACAGCAGAACGCTGTTATCCCACGCTCTGTTTTTTCACATTTTGTAGGAAGCGACAATGACGATTTCGATAGTTTCTCTGCCCGGCAGTACGAACTTTTCCTGAAGGGCAGTCAGCAGTTGCAGGCTGCTTTCCATCACCAGATTCTGCGTCACATGTGCAACAGCGCCGGCATAGAGCATTTCCCGGAACGACAGATGGAGATGGTGCGCCTTGGGCTTGGCCTTTACGGTATAAACAGTCGCAACAACCAGCTTATAAATAATGTATGCACCCTACGCACTACCATCCTTCAGATTCACGATGTGCCCGCAGGTGATAGTGTAGGGTATAGCCGGCGCACGTTTATGGAACGCGACAGTCGTATTGCCAGCATTCCCATCGGTTATGCCGATGGATTGGACCGACTCTTGGGACGTGGCAACGGCTACTGTCTGGTAAACGGACAGAAAGCCCGCTATGTGGGAAACATCTGTATGGATGTCTGCATGATTGATGTAACGGATATCCCCTGTCAGGAGGGCGATTCCGTGCTCATCTTCGGCGAAGAACTCTCCCCGTCCGTTCTGGCAGAGATTATTGATACCATTCCCTACGAGATACTGACGGGCATCAGTAATAGGGTAAAGCGGGTATATTATCAGGAATAACAGTTGATTCTTAGCAGCTATATAAAAAGAAAGAGCACTCAGAATTCGAGTGCTCTTTTCTTGCTTTATTACCAAATATCCTCTGGCGTATTCGGGTTGTCGTAAATTTCCTTGGGGCACCATTCTATGTAGTCAAGGAACAACTGCTTGTTAGGATTATCCTGCACACTCTTGAAACGCAGGTAGTAAACCCTATCCGAATCAATATGCGTGCGGAGCAGGATTCGGCGGGTGGTCTTAGCCAGCGAACGGCCCGTCTGGTTGCCGCCGGGGATTTCCGTAAAGTATTCGGGGCCTTTCATGAAACCATTGTTACGCATCTGCTTATCAACCTCAGCATTATAGTCGTCGTCTTCCTTGTCAGACTCCCATTTCAGCAGCGGATCGTTACCTCCCAATCCCATATTAACAGGAATGCCGGCAGGGTATAGAGCATCTTTGTTCTCACCGTAATATACCTGGCAGATACCTCGCCATGGACTCTCGGTAGATACACCCATTCTTATCTCGTAGGTTCCGGAGATAGGTACAGGAGGCAAACGGAGCGTTACGTCATACGTACCTTCGCACAGCATTTCATCGGCCTGATAGTTGGGCCAGTCCTGATTGATACCGTTCAGCAGGTAGAAAATCATATCCTTCGTATTGACGTTGATGTCGTTAAAGTACTGGTAAACTTCGTCTGGCGGGAAAGAGTAGCGGTAGAAATAGCTCATGCAGCGCAAGTCGTTGGTTATCATCTCTGGAGCAAATTCCCAGACGTCATAGCGCAAACGTGACCGCATCAGTTCCTTGCGTACATGGTTGTCATAAACAAGAACCTTGTCTATTGGGTAGATGATAGAGTTCATCAGCTTCACCATCTTAGAGTCAGCGTCGGTTCTAATGTATATACCTTCGTTCTCCATCGTGCAAGACAGCTCGTGGTAGGTTCCCCTGCGTCCATTGTCCAGTACGGGGAAACGGTTCAGGTAAACGCCTTTACTTTCTGCACTCTCCCATGTGCGGAGCAGACGACGTTTTCCCATTGTTACATAATGGTTCCATACGGGAATGGTAGGAGCCTTGTTACGGCCCTTGGGGTTATAGCCTTTCTCGTTGTAATGCAGTACCAGCTTATCCACCGGCAGTCGGCAGGGAAGCAAGTGATAGGTTACAAACTGGTTAAGCAGATTGTTCTCGTTCTCGTAATCCTCGTCGTTTATGGCATCGGGATAGAAACCTTGTGCAGCCACCCATTCCCTAACATCGTTGACGGTAATCTCCATCAAATCCTTCTTCAGGGTCTTAGTCCAGAAATCATCTGTTTCTGCAAACAGGGTAAAGCCGTATTTGCGGTATGGCTGTGGTGGAACATTAACACTTAGGTTTGGCCACCAGCTGTCTGTAATGGCGCCTATCTTCACCAGTTTCTCATACTCATAGTCCTTGACGGCCGACAGGGTGTCTGTAAGTCCGCAAGCCTCTACCAGTTTCGCCGTGATGAAATATCCGCAATCGGGCAGAGTAGCATAGAGGTGCAAAGTGCTGCCAAGCGTTTCGCTCGTGGGGTTGATGGCATAACCCACTTCGTGGATAAAGCCGTTCAGACATTCTATATCTCTGTTTCTGACGGAAACGGGACATTTGCCGTCAATCCAACATGAATCAGGGTCGTTCTTTGCATAGATAATACTGATTTTGCAATCCGCCATGGTGTTCAGCGAGAACTCCTCGTTGTTGTCGGGGAATTCGCTAACGGTAAACATTTTGCGGTCGGCATCCTTACCGTCTATCAGGCTGTTCATGACAATCACATATCGGATAGAGTCACGAAGCCGTTCATTGGGAAATGCATCCCAAGTGGGTTCTGGAATAACACCTTTGATGCAAAGGGTGTCCAGATAAAGCTGGATGGCATTGTTGGTCGGAGCAAAACAAGTATAGGCACCATAGGCTGTTAATAACTGATAGACAGAGGTTTCTGAAACTTCACTTACCTTCTGTTCTTTGCACAAGCGAACATACTCACTGAATTGACTATGATCAGTGAGGTAGCTTCCAATGGTACGCTCCTTAAACACATAGCGGGCCGAGGTGTCAATCTCCTCGCTGCAGCTGATGGCTAAAACAGCTACCAATAATGGAATGGAAATTAGGTTAAAAACTTTGAACTTCATTATATAATGTTGTTAATTCTGCTGCAAAAATACACATTTTTTTAATTAATGTTCTACTTTTGGGCGATTTTCTTTAAAGTAATGGAACCATTTCTGAATATTTGCTTACAAATGCATATCCCTTTGGTTGGACTGGATAACTTCTGACCATCCAAATTATAATATTCTGTACTGATCAGTTGGTCTGTTATGTCGGGTGTCAGCTGCTGTACTTTATCTATGATTTCCTGCTCTTGCTGATTCCGATTACCTGTTCCGTCTTCGTAAAGTTCTTCGATGATAAAATCGTAGGTGCTTAGCACATTGCTTTTACCGATAGTAGGGATATTCATAACGAATGTTCTGTTGCCTCCGTCGGGGTAACGGCCAAAGGATTGCTTGTCACTCTGGGCATTATAGCACAAGGCATCCGCCCAACTTCCGCCCTCGGCCTGAATGATAACCACACCACCATCTGTGTTTTCCAGCTTGAAGGGTGCATGCAGCTGACTTCCCTGTTCCCGTTTGGATGCCCATATAATCAGCGTTCCGTGTGCCGGTACAATAGTGGAAAGACCGTTTCCGCCTGTAATCTGGTACTTGGCCGGATTGTCGGCATCGTCGCTCAGATACATTCCTGCAATATCAATATCCTGATGGGTTGTGTTGTAAAGCTCTATCCAGTCGTCTTTCTTTGCATATTCATTTATGTAGATGCTATTGTTGGTACTCACCTCGTTGATGCGGATAGGTGATGCTCCTGCTGCGGCATAACTAACGGGGTTACTTATGGGTTCGAACAGCGCTGTATAGGAATCGTCTGTATCTTCCGTAAGTGTCAGTTGGTTGGTTCTGATGCAAGTTGTCCCGTTCACCCATCCGGTGAATCTGTATCCTGCCGGTGCTGTTGCAGTGAGTGTCACAGGAGCAAAGAGTGTTCCGTCGAAGGCATTTCCAGGAACAGGCAGGTTGTCCAGCATGAGAGAGGCCTGCGGGATGTTGGCTTTGAAACTCACCTTCATGCCGGTTCCCAGGTGATAGCTATTGCGGAGGGCATTGATACGCGACTGTCTGCTGGAGCTGCTGGTCATGTTACCTATTTGTTCATTATATGAGGTCCAAGGCTGTTTGCCCTCAAGAGCCAGGGCCGGCTCCACCAACTGGCAGATGCTGTCGCCAATGCTGTAACATCTGTCTGGAGTGAATACGCTGCCTTCCAACAGGCAGTATGCGTTTACGAACTGACGCTGGAACTGCGGGTTCTGCTTCATGCCGTTGTATATCTGCAGCAGTTCATTGCCGTTATTGTTGTTGATGAGGCTCACGCCGTTGTTGTTGCTCCAGCCCCAATCCTGATCGTGCAACACAAGGTGGAACTTGCCGTCGGGCAGACTGCGATAGCCCTTTACGTTGTTGTTGTTGCATATCCAGTCGGAACAGCCGATGTACGATATGGCGGCAAAGAAGTTTATCACCTCGTCCATATCCACTTTCTGCCTGATTTCATTATAGACCTCATCGTCAGCCGCTCTCTTGCTCAGACTAAGCCACTCGCTGAAGGCATCTTTCGTTCCTGCCTTCTGGAAATAGCCGTTACTGTACTCAAAGGCATCCATCTCATCATCGTCGTAGCCATAGTTGGCTGCGCCGTTGTAGCGGTTGTTTGGCTCTCTGAGGTTCAGCTGGGCAATGTACTCTCCGTTGAAGAATACGTGTACGGGCTGATAATCCTGCGCATCGATGTAGAATCCGTTGCTGATGAGCACCTGCTGCGTGATGGCGTCTCTCACCCTGCCGTGAGCGTGCGAGTTGTTGTCGTTTCCTCCGTTTCGGATTTGCAGCTGCTTATATTTATTATAAGGTTTGTAACGGAAGAACGGATAGTCGAAGCTGGTGGTACCTTCGTACAGTCTGCTGGCTTTCAGCTTGAACGAAGAGGGAGCATAATGGCGGCTCCATCCGCCGCTGATGATAAACTCAGCTTCCTGGTTGATAACCATCTTTCCTTCCGGCGTAATGTATTCAAAGTTCACAGGGCGTTCCCAGTCCATGTTGATGTTCGACTTTCCGTGATTCCTTCCGCTCACGCCGTTGGTACCGTCAACGTAAACGCCAATCATGTCATCGTACAGATTATCCGGATCGGTGGTGATAGCCAGCACGGGCAGATAGTAATCCTGGTCTTTATAGATATAGGAACGGGTGATAACCTGACTGGGCAGATAGCCCTTCTGGAAGAGTCTGAGCCTAAGGCTGGTGGTCTCGGCTATGTGGAAGATGCCGTCTTTGCTTACCAACCCGTTCCGGAGGGTTGGTGTGGTGCCGTCTGTTGTATATCGGAGCGTTGCACCGGCAGGAACGGTCACTCTGACGTCAAACGGACTGGTGAACAGATGCGAATCGGTATCCGCCTCGGGAGCATTCATGCGGAACTCCGCAAACGTTTCGGCATTGTTCACTTCCTCTGGTGTGGGGTCGCCGTTATATCCCCATTCGTCGGAAGTCAGATTCATCCTTGCCCACGAGCAGCGGGCAATAGCCGTCGGATAGTCTATGGTAAGGAAAGGCTTCCGTCCGTCTTCGCTCAGGAAGATCCGGCCGCCTTCGGTGTTCAGCTTAAACGGAACCTGCCTGGTTGCCTGGTCCCCGAATACACCGTCTGCTGCATTGTGGTCAAAGAAGATACATTTGTAACCGTTGGGTTCTATTATGCCCAAATCGGGCAGCATGAACTTCTTCAGGTCGTTGGCATCGTCGCTGATGTAGAGGTAGCGCAGGGATATGCGCTTGTCCGACTTGTTGTAAAGTTCCACCCATCCGCCGTAGTTCCACGAATAGTCGATGGTCTGGTCTATGTTGGCCGCATTTACTTCTGTCGCTATCAGCGAAGCAGGGATATCCGCCTCGATGTCTCCTTCGTCGTAGGCATCTTCCACGATGCTCATACCCACATCATAGAAGTGGCCTCCCCAGTTTTGCTGAATGTAGGTGGCTATTGCATTTCTGCCCACTTTCAGGTAGCGTGCCGGAATCTCTATCGTTATGGGGTTCTTGCCGTCGGTCCAGTTCGTCTGACTGTCTATCAGGTGGCCGTTTACATAGATAGAGTAGGCATCGTCATGACACACATTAATATAATAGGCTGTGGTGTTTTTTACCTCATCCAGTTCAAAGTCACGCCTGATCCAGTAGTTGGTGTTGTCGCCTCCCTGCCAGATGGTTTTCACCTCTTTCATATAACCTCTGCTGCCGATAGGCATTCCGGCTTCTGTCCACATGCTGTCGTCAAAGTCGGCATCCGTCCAGCTGAGCGTCTCTACGCGTCCGTCAATCTTCATATCCTTAATGCGCGTCCACGTATCCTCGTCGCGGTAGTAGCAATAGTTATAGTAGGATGTTCCCACCCATATTTCCTGTTGCTCAGTCACATCGAAAAGATGGATGCCAGAGAGTTGTATCTTGGTATTATCCTCTTCTGTGGTTATGCTCATTGCCAGTTTCATGTCCTGGATATCTATACCTTTCAACCCGTTGCGAGTAAGTTTAAGGCTCTTACCGGCCTCAAGGTTAAGAGACATAGAAAAGAACTCGTTGTTGTCATTCTCGTTTTCCGAAAGCTGTAGCAACACCGATGTCTGCTTGTCTGCTTGCAGCACAGCCTGAAACTTGTAGGTGTGATCTTCTTGTATGGTGATAGGCGTCTTAAACTGCACCCTACCGTTGCGAGGGGTAGATACGGTGGTAGGCATACTTATGGTGTAAACATCATTCTCCTGAGCTTCGTACAGCTTGCTCCAACCGTGAATGTCGCTCTCTACATTGGTGTAGTTTCCTGCGTACCCGCCTTCCGAGTTAAAGAGCAGCCTTGCCGTCCATGTCTGCTGGTATCCCATGGGCAGGTTGCCTTTTTGGGTAATAGGGTCAGCGTTTACGGTAGAAGCCATAAACAGAGGTAAAAGCAAAAGAGGAAAAATTTTCATTATTCGTGGATGTTAAAAAGCAATGTGTGGCAAAATTACAAAAAAGTAAAGAATGAAGAGCGAAGAATGAAGATTTATTTTTATCTTTGTTGCCCAAATGACTTTAAAATAGAAACGTAATGAAGAAACACTTGTTTTTATCGGCTCTTCTTCTGCTGCCCCTCGGTATGACGGCAAAAGATGTGAAAATCGCTTCGCCCAACGGCAAGCTCGAAGTAACTGTCAAGGACAATGGCGGCCTCGCCACGTACAGCGTAACCCTGAACGGACAGCCTGTCCTGTTGCCTTCCAGGTTAGGTTTCAAGGCCGATTTTGCCGACTTCACGCATGGCCTTGCCATCACAGAGGACCATCCGGGTTCCTGTAATGGCGATTACCGTATGTGGCAGGTAAAGCAGTCAAATATCAGTTTCAAGGCTAATACGCTCGATGTTACCTTCGAGAATGCACAGAAGTTGCAGATGACGGTCGAGCTTGTTGTGAAGGACAACGATATTGCATTCCGTTACACCATTCCGCGTCCTAAGAAAGACAACCCCAAGTGTGCCGTCATTACAGAAGAGGTAACTTCTTTCTGTCCGACCGAAGGCACCACCACCTTCCTCTGTCCCCAGATTGATGCCATGAAAGGGTGGGAGCGTACCAAGCCCAGCTACGAGGAAGGCTATCGTGCGGATGCACCCATGAATACCCGTTCGACTTTCGGTCAGGGCTACACCTTCCCCTGCCTCTTCCATCTTCCTGCAGCCCCTCAACCCTCTTATATCTCCTCCTCCTCGGGGGAGGTTGGGAGGGGGCTTCAACTCTCAACCGACGGTTGGATGCTGATTAGCGAGACAGGCGTTGACGGTCAATATTGCGGTTCTCACCTTTCCGATTACCATTCGGGAGCAGGCTACACCATAGCCTATCCGCAGGCAGGCGAGAACAACGGCTTCGGCTCAACAGGGGCGCAGATAGCCCTTCCCGGTGCTACTCCCTGGCGAACCATTACGGTAGGAGAGACATTGAAACCTATCGTAGAGACTACCATCCCCTACGATGTGGTAGGACCGCGATATCCTCTAAACTCTACACTCTCCACTCTCCACTCATCCGCAAGGTACACCTGGAGCTGGCTCATCTGGCAGGATAACAGCATTAATTATGACGATCAGGTGAAGTTCATCGACCTCGCCGCTGCTATGGGCTACGAGTTCTGTCTGGTGGATAACTGGTGGGACGAGCGTATAGGTCGTGAACGCATAGAGGAGCTTTCTAAGTATGCCCGGCAGAAGGGCGTTTCGCTGATGCTGTGGTACAACTCGAACGGAGCCTGGAACGATGCGCCGCAGACACCACGCAACATCATGAATAACAGCATCGCCCGCGACCGCGAGATGGCCTGGCTGCAGCGCATAGGCGTGAAGGGCATCAAGGTGGATTTCTTTGCCGGCGACAAGCAGGAAACGATGAAGCTTTACGAGGATATCCTCTTCGATGCCAACCGCTACGGCATCCAGTGTATCTTCCACGGCTGTACCATTCCCCGCGGCTGGGAACGTATGTACCCCAACTATATCGCCAGCGAGGCTGTCTTGGCTAGCGAGAATGTCTTCTTCGGCGAGAATGCCGCCATTCAGGAGCCTTTCGATCTGACCCTGCATCCCTTCTGCCGTAATGCCGTAGGTACCATGGACTGGGGTGGGGTAATCATGAACAAGTACCTCTCGAAGGACAATAAGGACCGCCATTCGCGCAAGACAACCGATGTGTTCGAGATTGCAACTGCCTTTACCAATCAGACTGCCGTTCAGTGTATTGCCATCCAGCCCAACAACTTGCAGGAACTTCCCCAGCATGAGTTGGATTTCCTGAAGACCATTCCCACCACTTGGGACGAAACACGTTTCATCGACGGCTATCCCGGCAAGTTTGTCGTGCTGGCTCGCCGTCATGCCGACCGCTGGTATATCGCAGCCCTGAATGCCAAGAAGGAGCCGCTTAGCCTGACGCTTAACCTCAGCGAGTTTGGTGTAAAGAACCTCCTTGCGGATCAGGCTGACAAGAAAGGCAACATAACAGGTTCGGCCGTCCTGCCCATAAAGGCAGATAAAAAGGGAAACGTAAAGCTGACTGTCCAGCCCAATGGCGGTGCAGTGATTTATTAACGAAAGACGAAAGACGAAAGACGAAAGACGAAAGACCGAAGGTCAAAAACTAAAACGCCAATCCCTAATCTTGGCTCCCTCTCCTCGGAGAGGGCGGGGGGAGAGGCTGAAACCGCTAACCGTATTATGAGATATTTCCTGTTAACACTTCTCGTGGCATTTCCTCTTCTGGGGCAGGCTGAAGACTGGAAGGGACAGTTCCTGACACTGGAGCATCATCAGAGTCGCCCCAATACATGGATGCTTTGGCGCAAAAAGGCGAACGTGGAGAAGGTGCCAGCCTCTGTGAAGGCAAAGATTGCAACAGATTCCAAGTATTGGCTTTACATCAATGAGCAGCTCGTTGTTTTCGAGGGAGGACTGAAACGGGGACCGGCGCCCAATGCAAGCTATTACGATGAGGTGGAGATAGCGCCTTCCCTGAAGCCCGGCGAGAACCTGATAGCTGTGCTGACGTGGTATTTCGGCTTGAACGGCTTCAGTCATGTCAGCAGCGGAACGGCAGGCCTTCTCTTCGAAGCCAGGGCCGACGGGGTGGATATCTGTTCCGACAAGACGTGGCGCGGTGCTGTCTATGGCGCATACGGCGAGACAGGCGAGCCGAAGCCGAACTACCGCATCTCGGAAAGCAACATTCGCTTCGATGCCAGGAAAGAGGAGCAAGGCTGGTACAAGAACAGCTACACCTACGGTCTGGAGGAAGTCTTGCCTGTCGATGTCGGGAACTGCACCCTGGGGCGACTCGTCAAGCGCCCTATTCCCCAGTGGAAGGATTACGGACTGAAGGATTATGTGCGTACGGAGCGACACGGCGACACGCTGGTGTGCCGGCTTCCGTATAACTGCCAGTGCACGCCTTACATGAAGCTGAAATCTGCCGAGGAAGGACTGCTCATCAAGATACAGACGGACGTTCACATGATAGGCGGGTCGCCTACTCCCCGATGTGAGTTCATCACCCGTAAGGGGGAGCAGGAGTACGAGAACTTCGGATGGTTCAACGGGCACGAGGTGTGGTATATCCTGCCCGAAGGCGTGGAGATGGAGGAGGTGAAGTTCCGCGAGACGGGATACGGATGCGACTTCGTGGAGCCTTTCCAGTGCGACGATACGTTCTTCAACGAGTTGTGGAAGCGTGCCCAGCGGACTCTCTACATCACGATGCGGGACAACTACATGGACTGCCCGGACCGTGAACGCGGTCAGTGGTGGGGCGATGCGGTCAACGAGTTGGGCGAGGCGTATTATTCGCTGAGTCCGGAGGGAGCGCAGCTGGGCTTCAAGGGCCTGAACGAGCTTTTCGGCTGGCAGCGTGCCGATGGTGTGCTCTACTCGCCTTGTCCTGCGGGAAACTGGAACAAGGAACTGCCCAGTCAGATTCTGGCTACCTGCGGCTGGTACGGCATCTATACCCAATGCTATTACGGTAACGATTTCTCTGTCGTCAGGACGCATTATCCTCGCTTGCACCGCTATCTTCATGATGTCTGGCAGACGGATGCCGACGGACTGGCTGTTCTGCGTTACGGAGACTGGTTCTGGGGCGACTGGGGCGAGAATATCGACCAACTGCTCCTGCAGAATTGCTGGTACTATCTTGCCCTGAAGGGTGAGCTGGAGTTGGCGAAGATGCTGGGCAAGACTGCCGATGTGGCTCAGATAAGCAGCATGATGACGAAGATGGAGGAGAACTTCGACAGGAGATTCTGGAAGGACGGCGTGTACCGTTCGCCTGACTATCAGGGGGAGACCGACGACCGGGGAAATGCGTTGGCTGTTGTGTCGGGGCTGGCATCGGAAGATAAATATCCGTCCCTTACGGCTTGTCTTACCAAGGAGTATCACGCAAGCCCCTACATGGAGAAATACGTTCTGGAGGCCCTGTTCCAGATGAAGGCTCCCGACGCGGGACTCGACCGTATCCGCAAGCGCTACAAGCCTATGCTGGATTTCCCCGGACTGACCACACTGCCGGAAAACTGGTTGCCTGAGGGGGCAAAGCCTAAGCCGGGCGAGCCTATGGTGAACGCTTGCTGGGGCACGTATAATCACGGCTGGAGTGGCGGGCCCCTGACTATCTTGAGTCAGAAGGTTTGTGGCGTAGAGCCCACTTCGCCAGGATTCCGTACGTTCCGCATCTGTCCTCAGCTGGGATACCTGAATCGTGCGGCTTGTACAGTGGAGAGCTCGAGCGGCAGGATAAAGGTGAGCATCCAGAGGAAGGGCAGGAAGCTGGAACTGAATGTCAGTGTACCTCAGGGCACCTCGGCAGAAGTCGTCTTCCCTAGTGGGAAAAGGCAGACGCTGGAGAGCGGACAGCATGTGCTCAAAGGGTAGGTTGTATCAATATGTCAATAATTTTTTGAATGTGTTTTCTTCCCCGCTGGGAAGGCCAAGTTAGGGATTATTCTTTAGTGCACGTAAGAATTTTTACCGCCACGTGTGGGAGTAATTTTTCATCCCTTCCCTTTGACATTGCAAATGTATAACAATTTTTTAGAATGTCCAAATATTTTCGTCAGTATTTTCTAAATTTTTATTAAATATTTTCATGGTATACAGTATACAGTATACAGTATACAGTTTTGGTTTAGTGGGAGAAAAATTTTTATTATTATATTATATTATATATATATATAATATAATATAATAATAACCATAACTTCAACTCTTTTCAAGAAACTGTATACTGTATACTGTATACAAAGAATGTCTTTTCCTGATTTTGGTGGTTCTTCTTCACTTTTGTTGATAAAAGAAAACCAGGAAAACCCCTCTTCAGCTGTCTTAGCTCTTCGAACTTCTGTGGTGGCTCATGGCTTTGTGCCTGTGAACAAGTTCCCGCACAAGTCATGACATCCCCACACATTGCTACGCAACGTAAGACAACTTCCGAGGAAAAACACCGTTACGCTTCGCTCCACTAAAAAAGCTGCACATTGTGGCTAAAAACAACTTGTTTACTTGTTAACTCAAAAATGGTAAATGGTAAATGAAAAATGGTAAATGAGAGGTTTTTCTTCTGGTTGGGTTGAAATCTCGAAAGAGATTGATGGTGTGGCTGCGTGCTTTTATCTGGGTGCTTGCACACAAGGAAAGGACGCAGACATAACATCAAAGACGAAGTCTCAACCTAAGCAGAAGGGTTTTGGCGGTTTTCTTTAATTCCCACATTTCAACTAAATTGAAGAAGAACCAATACGGTTGACTCCTTTCAGACCTTGTTATTTAACACTTGCCTACCCGTACGGATTTGGTTGACTCCTCTCTCTGAGAACAGTAAACGATAAACAGTAAACGGTAAACAGTAAACTTTTGCCCACCATTTTGTGTTAAAAAATCATAAATAATTGCGGTTGTAAGTCTAAAAACTACAACGCTGGAAGTGTTTTTCCATCAAGCGTTTTGTGATAATTGATTTTTTTGTACCTTAGCGACGAAATTAATTAAAATTTCGGGAGTTACAAGATGGATTTAAACAGGGAGTTATGCGCTTCGCGCAGGAAGTTAAGCCAACAAGTTGGCAGGACGATAGTCTTGGATGCTGTCTGCCTATATGGTATTGTCCTTTTATTACTTCCAATTTAACTTCCATTTTTACTTCCAATTTAACTTCCTATATTTGAGTAAATTAACAATAACTAATATCAATGAAAACAATTTTTTCTTTTGCGCAATTCAAGTTCGATGTCTGGCTTATAGAACAACTTCAGATGACACCACCTCCAGGCCCTACATTGGAGGATCTGAGAGACCGTTGGCTTGCTTTGCCCGGCCATGTAGGAATCCTTTCGCGCGATATGCTGACTACCCACAGGCAGGCTATAAAGGATTTTATGGGCATCGTAATCTCGGCACCCGACCGCATGCACTATCGTATCATGAACCCTGAGGCTCTTGCCCTCGACTCGCTTGCCAACGATCTGCTAAAGAGTATACAGAACTATTCGTTCCTTCAGCAGTACAAGGAATTAGGCAAGCAAATCCAGCCAGAGCAGATAGAGACGGGTTCGCGCTATCTGCGGCTGATTGGTCAGGCGCTGCGCGACAAACAGAAGCTGCGTATCACCTATCAGAAATTTTCGGACGAAAATCAGTACGATGCCATCGTGCATCCTTATTGCCTGAAGGCTGATAAAGGCCGTTGGTATATCTTGGCTTACAAGGAGGGAAGTGAATGTCAGGAACCTGCACAATGTTTTGCTCTCGACAGGACATTGCGCCTTACGCTCCTACCCGAAAGCTTTGTCCCCAACCGAAGAATAAAGGTCGCAACCTATTTCCGTGATTGCTTTGGTGTATGGCGCGATTACGAGCATTATCCAGTTCGTCGCGTTGTTATCACCTGTACCGAAAAGGTAGCTCATTATCTGCGCACCTTGCCGCTGCATCACAGCCAGAAAGAGATTCGTTGCAAGGAAGAAGGTTATGCCTCTTTCCGCTACCGCATTTCCCCCTCTCCCGACTTCATAGCCGAACTAAGAAAATGGGGCGACGAAGTGAGGATGGAGGAATGAAAAAATATTGGAATTCATTTACAGGATGATAGACAATAAAAAAAGTTAAGATATAGTGTTTAATGGAAGAAAACTGCATAAGTTTAAGAAAAATGTGTAACTTTGTTACCATATTATAATAATACAAGTTGATACAGATATAAAGAATAGTATGAGATTCAAGTTAACATTACAATTACAACCAGAAGTGATGGGACGTAAAATGCCCATTAACTATCAGTATCCGTTGCAAGGTGTTATCTACCATACACTGGAGAAGAGTGACCTTGAATATTCTACATGGCTGCATGAAAACGGTTATCAGCAGGATGGTAAGCGTTTCAAGCTGTTCACTTTCTCCAACCTAATCGTACCCCAATATGGAATTGACAAGCAGCGAGAACGTCTCATCGTCGAGTCAGACTTTGTGACGCTCTACATCACTTTCCTACCCGAACGGAGCACCCAACAATTCATTCAAGGATTGTTTCAGCAACAGACCTTCCAAGTGTCAGATTACATCTCAGGCGTACAGTTTATGGTCAGAGAGATTCAGGTGATGCCTACGATCGACTATCAGCCCGACATGGTGTTCAAGACCCTGTCGCCAGTTTGTATATCGCTGCGAAATGAAAGAGGCCTGATGGACTATCTTTCGCCTGCAGACCCTCGTTATGAGTTGGGCATCCTGACAGGACTTCTTGCTCGTTACGATGCAGTAAACGGACATCCGTTCAATGGCACGCCCTACTGCCATCTGCAACTGCTCAGTGAACCTAAGTCCACCCTCGTCCGCATCAAGGCTGGCACCCCCAACGAAACCCGTGTGCGTGGCTACCGCTACCACTTCAAACTCGACCTTCCAGAAGAACTCATGCACATCGCCTACGAAAGCGGATTAGGCGAAAAAGGAAGCATGGGATTCGGGATGATTGAAGCACAAGAAAAGGCGTGATGATGTTTGGAGAATAGAAAAGTATATGTTAATTTGCAACGAAAAACTGATTTTATGAGTTTAGATACAGTCTTGAAAATAGGGAAAGTGCTTAGAAATTCAAACAATAATTTGAAGCACTTTAAGTATGTGAGTACCCCAATAAGCAAAGACGGAGGCTATCCTCTTTGTATTATAATTCCTGTAAAAAAGAACTTTACTTTTAATTTTGAAGAAATAAGTATAGTATCCGAAAGAGAGAGAAAAAATCTATATTATTTGAGGTATAAAACCTCTGACAGTGATTCAAGCCCTGCAAAATATGTTTATGGCGATATTTTTTATCAGATTGATAAACGATTTGATAAGAATGGGAAGATTAAGGAAGGGAAAGAATCTGGAAACTATATGATTTTCAAAAAAAATGCTTTTGAGAATGCCAAAGATGTGCGTGAATCGTACATCAAGCATTTCATTGAAATTAATGAGCAGAATAAATCAAAGAAAGAACAGAAACTATTCTTAAAGAACGTGATAAATTACATTAGTGGTGGCGAAACAAATGATTATTCGACTTCACTTTCTAAAGTGTATCCTATCATTGCTTTTTGGAAAGCTTTTAATGATAATAGAGATACAATAGAAAAAATCCTTAGATTCGCTCCTGTATATAATAAAAATGTGCACAACATAAAAAACATAGAAGACGAATATATAAAGTATTTGTTTGAAAACAAATTAAAGGATATCAAGAAACTAACCAGTAACAAACAAAACGAAGAATTATCAGTAGAAGAAAAAGAGTTACTTTTGAATTATGCTGAACACGAAGTGTTTATTCACTTCAAATTTGAGGATGGCGAGCAATGGTATAAACATTCAGTGTTTAAGATAATTATACAAATGCTAAATAAAGAAATATCCTCAATCCAGAATGAAAATATGATTGTTCCAACAAAATCCATTTGTCGCACATTATGTTCAGGTAATGATAAAAATGATATCCAATTTCCTAATTTTAGTTTCGACAACAGTTATAAATCTTTTGGATTCACAAGCGAACAATTCGATGATTTCATGTATGCTAATTCTGTATTAAATACACCAAGAATTTGGTTGAAAGGTACGGATATAAATATATTTGTATTACCTGCCAAGTATGATGGGGGTACAATAGATGCAGACAAATATGAATCATTCTTTTTTGATAAGAAATCGGAGAGTAGTTTGTTTGACTTCGATTTTCTCAATTTTGAAGACGAAGGAGAAGAATCAAGTGTCAGATTCGATTTTGTTTTTTCGAATACAGGTGGAAATACAACAATTGATTTGATTGAAATTTCGGGCATTGAAAAAAGTCAACTATTGAGAATCCATAATAGGATTACGGATGCAGAACACAATATTTCTAAGATTAAAGAAGAAACGTTAGGTTGGTCGAATGTTAATATGTCTATAGAAAAATCCTTTATTGATATTATGGGAGTATCTTCAATAGAGCAAGGCAAGGTTGTTTTCAAAAATCAAGTCAAGAAGAATGGAAAACTTGTCCCATATGCTCCTTATCAATCATACATGGTAAAAGTACTCCCATTGATATACACAGAGAATTATTACAATGACGATGTGTTAATGCACAAAACCATTGAAAAGATTGAGTTTTCGGTAAGAAATGGTGAAGAATATGGTAACTTTAATTTATTAAAATATGATTTAATATTAATTTATAGTATTCAAAACTCTAAAAACAACAGATATATGGAAATTACACAATCGGAAAGTTACGGCATTGGGGTATTGTTGGGCAGTTTAGCCAAAAACCTCAGCCTTGAAATCAATTCTTTCGAAAAGAATTATGTGGGTAATCTTACCCGTAGAATCGGGACAATGGATGATTTTATTCGCCTGAAAAACGACATTGAACAAAAACTGATTATGCATGAAAAGTCAAGATTCACATTCCAAACATCATATGAACTTGCACAAAAAGTGAAAGAGTTCAAGTCCCAGTATGATAAAGACAAATGTGCATTCGGTTTTTTTGAGAGTTACTTTAAGCCGATACCATCAAAACATAACAATTCTTCAGATAACGAAGTAAATAATAATCAATAATTTGCTATTATGGAAAAATCAGAAATCTTATTCTTGTACGAAACTTCGTACAACATTCCTAACGGAGACCCTTTCACAGGTGAGCAGCGTTACGACGAGGAGACCAAGAAAATCTTAGTCAGCGATGTAAGAATTAAACGTTTCATCAGAACATATTTGGAAGATGTCAAGAATCTTTCAATCTATGTCAGCGAAAAAACAGGCGCAGGCAAAACCGATTCAAAGAACGTTTTGAAATGGCTTGCAGAAAACAGAAACGAAAATGCATTAACTGATATTGGAGAAATCCTTAAAGAACAAATCGATGTAAGACTGTTCGGTGGCATATCAACACTGAAGGATGACGAAACATCAAAGATTAAGGTTAGTGGTAACTCGTGTACCAACGGTCACGTTCAGTTTACAGGTCCCGTTCAGTTCGCATTGCTGAATCCATCGCTCAACGAGGTTGATTTGAGAATGCATCAAAACACAACTCATTTCACTTCAAGCGAAAGCAATGCCCAAGGTTCTATCGGCACAACAACCCTTGTACCGTATTCTGTAATGCAGATTCACGGTTGGGTTAATCCCAAAGTTGCAGAAACTACGGGGCTGACTCCCGCAGATTTGAAACTGATGTACGAAGGTCTTTGGTACGGTACAAGCGGTGAGGGTAGTTCTTTTTCGCGCAGTAAGGTTGGCCAGAATTCTGTACTATTGGTGGAAATCATCTACGCTGAATCTAACAAAAAAATCTATGGTGCTGACAGGTTGATTTCCATCAAACCTAAAAACGAGAAAAAAGGAGAAACTATCCGTAGTATGGACGACTACGACTTCGATTTCAGCAAACTGACTGAATTGCAGAATGATGATAGAATTGCGAAAGTCCGATACTACACGGAAATTCCTAAAATTGAAGAAGAATTGATAAAAAATAACAAATTTGAAAAAATGGCAATATGAAAGGTTTTCAATTAGAAATAAAAGGTAATTGGGGACATTTCAAAAGACCAGAAACAAACAACAATCCGCTTTCCCACGATTTGATAACCAAAACCGCCTTGATTGGAATGATTGGGGCGGTTTTGGGCATCGAGCGTCAGAAAATGAAATCGTTATTTCCGCAATTATCAGAAGATTTGCTTTACGGGGTGCAGTTACTTCATCCTGTGAAAAAGATTTCGTGGGGTTTTACAAGCCATACCGCCATAAATCCTACAGCTGCGGGTACACCGAAATATTTTGAATTTCTACGAGAGCCTGCTTTTTCAGTGTGGATTGCATTGAGAAACAAACGGTCTGAGAATCTGTTTAACAGGTTTGTGGATTCTGTAAAAAAAGGGGATGCGGAGTATCCACCCATTTTAGGGTGGCACAATTGTCCTGCGGAACTCAAATATGTTTCTGTTGGGGAGTTCTCAGACAAAAAATACGGTGAATATGAGACAAAGGGCTTTGTTGTTGCAGGAAGCAAACCTAAAATATCAGGACTGTTTAGAATCGGATTTGACAAAATACCAACTTTCCAAAACGATGATTTTTGGAATCTGCCTGATAAATATGTAAATATTATTTATCCTGAGTATCCCAATTCTATTACAGTAGAGGGCAATTTTTTTGTTTACAATGATGGCGACAAAACTGAAAATTTATGTCTGATATAACATTATATAAATCGCATCCCGATAAATTGCTGATAGAGCATATCAAAGGCGTTGTGAAAAATGTCAATAATCGCACTGATTCCCTTTTTGCGGAAATAGCCGCCATTTTTCACGACTTGGGCAAAATGAATCCTAACTTCCAAGCAAAGTTAGAAGGTAAAACACCCAAAGAATATTCTAATCACTCGCTTTTGTCGGCGTATGCTTTTTATTGTATGGTGTTGGTTGACAAAAATAGAAAGTTGTCCCCAAATGATATAATCGGATTAATTGTTTTGATAGCCAAACATCACGGCAATCTTCCTGACTTTTGTCCATCAGGAGCTGATGGATATATTTTGTCAAGAAATGAAATAAAGGATTTGTTTTCGTTTTTGGAAAACAATGATTTGCCTTTTTATAATTTCGTCAAATATTTCTATCCGCAAGCACCTGATTTTAGAAGCATTGTAACAAACGAAAAGGCAAAAAACTTTTTTTTAGAAAGATTGGCATTTTTACCTAAAAACAATAATGAGCCTTTGAATTATTACTTTAATATTAAATCAGCGTTTGCTAATTTAATTCAGGCGGATAAGGCTGACGCTGCAAAATTCGACTTTTATGTTAAAGAAGACAAAGATGATGTCGTCACTTTTTCAGATGTCTTTTGTGACAAACTTGATGCTTTTTTGAAAACATTGAACCAAAATTCTGATTTAAACAGACTGAGAACACAAATTCGATGTGAGGCAGTAGAAAAAATAAACGGCTTGTTACCGAAAGGCAAGAGAGTTTTTGACTTGACAAGTCCTACGGGTTCGGGTAAAACATTGATATTGCTGTCAATGGCTGCGGAAATAATCAGACAGAAGGGCTCAAAGAGAATCATTTATGCTCTTCCATTTTTGTCAATTACCGAACAAGTGGAAACTGAAATCTTAAAAATATTCAAAGGATACGAACAATATATACAACGTATAGATTCGAAATCTGTTAATACACGTTTTGACGAAATTCAAAAAGAATTGGACTCCATGCCTGACGAAGAAAAAATCGAGGAATTAAACGCCTTGGACTTTAAGGAAGAAACATTCTCATATCCTTTGATAATTACCACGTTTGTGAGATTTTTTGAATCTCTCTTGAGCAACAGTAATTCTGTTTTGCAAAAACTCCCCAATTTTTCAAATTGTATTTTCCTGTTGGATGAGATTCAGGCTCTGCCTCCGAGACTATATGGATTCTTTGTTGCATATTTGTCGAAGTTCTGCGAAATGTTTGATAGTTTTGCACTTATATCCACGGCCACTCAGCCAAATTTTGAATTACCTAATTATGACGATAACATAAAAGCATTTTTTTCTGATTATGAAAAACCTGCCCCATTGTTGCCGCTGAGTTATTTCAAAAACGAATTGTTCAATAGATACGCTATTACATATAAAGCGGAAACCATTGATATTAATTCGTTAATCAAAATGGTCATAGAAGAAGATGACTCTGTTTTGCTGATTTTGAACACCATTGATGATACAAAAAAAGCCTATAAGCTTTTATCGGGTAGGTTTAACGGTTTGTTAATTCTCTTGAATACTCATTTTACGCCTGATGACAGGAAGATAAAAATTCAAGAAGCGAAAGAAAAACTTGAAGCGAAGGAAAAAGTGATAATTATTTCCACTCAATTAATCGAAGCGGGTGTGGATATAGATTTTCCCATTGTTTACCGTGATTTTACAACAGTCGCAAGCATTGTACAATCCGCAGGTCGTTGCAACAGAAATGGCAAAATGTCACAACTAGGCAAAGTTTTCCTTTTTAAACTTGCAAACAATGACAAGATACGATATGAGTTGATTTTCAGAGGGAATGACCGCGTTTGGATAAACTATACATCCAATGCTTTTGTTGAAGATTATTATGAGGAGAAATCATTATTGGAGGTACAAAAAATATTTTTTGACCAAATACAAAGAGAATCATTATTCGCTGTGTACGGCAAAAAACTTGAAGACAACTTTTTGACAGACATAAAATCGTGTATGTTTGAGAAAATTGGCAATTTTAAACTTATCGAAGAAGAATACTTCGGAACAGAAATGCGTTATTATGTAGCAGAGAATGACGAAGATTATAAGTTTGAAGAGTTGTTGGAAAAACAAAAACAATTAATAGAATTACTTAAACAAAAGCCGAAAATTAACTTCACGATTATCAAAGCCAAGAAAAGAGAAATAGAGAATCACTTAAAGGAAATGGCTAACCGAATTGTTCAAGTGCGATTGAAAAAAGGTCAAAATGCTCCACTTTCTTTAAGTGAGTCGTATTTTGATTTGTATAAGATAAGTCCGTTCAGTTACTCTTTTGATAAGGGAATTGATATGGACAATGTGGAATGTATATTATAAAATAGATATCAATGACCGACCGACCTTCAAATATCATCATCTACAACACCACCGACGGGAAGGCTTCGGTGGCGTTGTATGCCCGTGACGGCAAGATCTGGCTGAACCAGCAGCAGATGGCAGAACTTTTTGCCACCTCGAAGTCAAATATTAGTATGCACATAGCTGGAGTGCTGAAAGACAGGGAGTTAGAAAAAAAATCAGTTGTTCAGAATTACTTAACAACTGCCGCCGACGGTAAGAATTACAACGTGGTTTATTACTCTCTTGAGATGATTCTAGCTGTAGGCTTTAGGGTTCGAGGTGTACGAGGCACACAGTTCCGACAATGGGCGAATATGCATCTGTCAGAGTATCTGGTAAAGGGATTCACAATGGATGACGAGCGATTGAAGAATCCTGACGGAAGACCTGACTACTTTGATGAACTGCTGGAACGTATTCGTGACATCAGGGCATCTGAGAAGCGTTTCTATCAGAAGTTGCGCGACCTATTCAAACTGAGCAGCGACTACGAGGCACGTGAAAAGGCTACGCAGATGTTCTTTGCCGAGACCCAGAACAAACTTCTTTATGCTGTCACTCATCAGACAGCTGCTGAAATCATTGTGGACCGCGCTGATGCGGATAAGCCCAACATGGGGCTGACCACATGGAAAGGGAGCATTGTGAGAAAGGGGGACATCATTGTTGCCAAGAATTATTTGGAAGTAGAGGAGATTGACAAGCTGAATCGTATTGTCAACCTATTCCTTGAATCGGCAGAGTTGAGAGTGAAGGAACGAAAAGACTTGACACTAGACTTCTGGCGTGAGAACGTAAAAGGATTGCTGTCATTTCAAGGTCTTGACATTTTGGAAAACAATGGGAGTGTGTCAAATTTGCAGATGGAAGAACATGTACGTGATGTTTATGCACAATTTGATGCCTGTCGAAAAAGTTACGAGGCACAATTGGCAGACGAAGAGGATTTGAAGTTGTTGGACGATCTGGAAAAAGAAATCAAGGAGAGGAAATAAATATGCACCCTACAGGTACGCATTTTAGCTATTGTCAGATTTGTCATCGAAAGTTGTGGCTCTTTGCCAACGGCAGTATATGACTTTGGAGAGAAGCGCGTAGGCAAGATGCTGAAACTGTGTCGCAAGTACTTGCATTGGGTGCAGAATTTGGTATTTGAGGGTGAGATTACAGAAGTTAAGTTGAAGGAGCTGTTGCAGAAAGCCCATTCTTTCATGGACAAGAAGGAGGATAGCGTCATTCTGTTTAAACATCCGTCTGTTGTGTATATGGATAAGGAGGTTATTGGCAAGGAGCGAAGTTCGACAGATGTATTTCTATAAGTGCTATTGATGTCGATATATTGCTGGATAACTCTTGCAGGAATTCTGGTATAGTCTTCCATAAAATAAAATGCTTGATATACAGAAACTTATGCGTTATGTCGATACCCCGGCGAAAAAATATATCTTCACATCGACATTAAATTCCAACTATTTTATGTAAATTTGTGCCAATATTTCATTGATTTACAATAATCTCTTATTCTGTAGATACAGGATGTTAATCGTACTTATGTAGAATTGAAATGACGAAATGAAACAGGAGTTTTACGAACTCTATGACAATGTTAATCGTACTTATGTAGAATTGAAATACGGTAGATCCTGTTCGTGTAGGTGTCGGTATATATATGTTAATCGTACTTATGTAGAATTGAAATATTGTCTCTGTAGTTGCAGCAGCTGAGTTTTTCCATGTTAATCGTACTTATGTAGAATTGAAATAGCACAAGACCTGTAATGGCTGTGCCGCCTGCACGGATGTTAATCGTACTTATGTAGAATTGAAATAGGGCAGCACACGCAGCGGAAAGGATGCCGATGGATGTTAATCGTACTTATGTAGAATTGAAATATGGTTTGCCCGACTCGAGGACGTATTAAAATGAATATGTTAATCGTACTTATGTAGAATTGAAATAGCCTCAATACGCTTTTCCTCAGAAGCATAATATCATGTTAATCGTACTTATGTAGAATTGAAATTAAAAAAGGTTTAGTTTTAGAGGGTAAATAATTAAATGTTAATCGTACTTATGTAGAATTGAAATTTGGACGATTAGCAATACACTTAATCTTGTCACCCCTCTCGTAGGGGTGTGGATTGAAACTCAAACAGCCTGTCCAAATCCTCCTTTGCAAAGTACGTTGCCCCTTTATAGGGGCGTAGACTGAAATAGTACCTTTGCCCTTGGTTAGTGTCCGCATCATGTCGCCTAGGTTGACTTTGTTGTGGTTTGATGATGAAACAAGATGATATACACCCCAGTTTCTTAATCTTCGTCGAATCTGTCTGAGCCTAGCTGCTGACAGAGCCACACATAAGGGCAATAATTACCATAATGTATCTCATAGCCTCAGTTACTATCCCGGCGCTTGCCGCCGGAAATCATCAGTAGGATGCCAATTATAATCAGATAGGCAGACATGATATTAAGGTATCATTGCTTTCTGCATAAAAAGCCCCGAGGGTTTCATCTCCTTCGGGGCGGCATTCTGAAATGTCAGGGTCAAACAACAAATCAGAGTGTAATGCTAAGAATTAAGCGTTCATGGTTGCAGGAATGCCTAAAATAGCGTATCTTTGTAAATAAAAAACAAAAAAGCATGACACGTGAAGAGATGATTGCAAAAGGATTGACGCCCAATGAAACAAAGCATAACGGACATCGTAGGGCGTTCTTTCATGACTATAATCGACCCGGGACTTATATGATTACGATGGTGACGGAAGGGAGGAAACGTGTTTTTGGCTGTATCGAGGGGCATATCCGCGGCAAACAAGGAACGGCTGATTACCCTCATTTACATTGTTCTGCCCTGGGTTCTTTGGTTCTTCAGGAAGAAGTGAAGAAAATCCCCATGTTTTATCCTATGGTAGAGGTGTGGAAAGTGGCATTGATGCCAGACCACATTCACCTTCTGATAAATGTGAAGAAGAAGCTGCCAGCAGGGAAGCATTTGGGGAACATTGTGCGTGGTTTTAAGACTGGCTGCACGAGGGCTTGGTGGAAATTGGAGGATGAAGCGTCCTGTGATGTGCCCTGTGGAGAAGCACAGGGCACAATGTTGCGGAGGGAGGATATTGGAGAAGCACAGGGCACAATGTTGCGGAGGGAGGATATTGGAGAAGCACAGGGCACAATGTTGCGGAGGGAGGATATTGGAGAAGCACAGGGCACAGTGTTGCGGAGGGAGGATATTGGAGAAGCACAGGGCACAGTGTCTCCGAGGGAGGATATGCGCCCCAGTGGAGAAATCCCGAGTACTGTGCCTGAGGTTTTTCCCTCGGGTTTACGGCCAGTTCTCTTTCAGGCGGGCTATCACGATCGCATTGTTATGAGAGATTGTACGTTAGATAATATCTTTCGCTATATGGAAGAGAACCCTTTTAGGGCGAAGCTTAGGGAAGAGACCCCAGATCTTATGCAACGCCAGCTACACCTGTGGATTCAAGGCCGCGAGTATGCGGCCTTTGGTAATCTTTTCTTGCTGAAATACCCAGAGAAAGAACAGGTGTTTTTTCATCGGAGAAGCAAAGAGGGAATCCCTACACATCTCACCCCCGAGTATGATAAGGAAAAGACTCTGTTGCTCCAGCACGCAGAACAGGGCACTGTGCTGGTAACACCGGGCATATCTGAAGGAGAGAAGGGAGTTGTTCAAGCAGCCTTAGCGGAACACTTTGCGCTTATTATCTTACAAAAAGAACCCATTACAGAATATTGGAAGCCTTCGCAAGGCCGTTTCTACGCTTGCGCTACAGGTAGATTGTTAATCCTGGCTCCTTGGAAGGTTGTGGGAGATTCAGATTATACCCGCTTTCATTCTTTGAACGACATGGCTCGTGAAATTTGCCAGGCAACCGATACACGTTTGCTGGGCTTTGGATGTTAATCGTGATTTGTAAACAAATAAGGAAACACAATTATAACTGAAGAATATCATGAAAAAGTGGATTTTAGGATTTGTATTGACGATTGCCTGTATATTCCCTTCCTATGCCCGCAAGCAGTGGACTGAGAAGGAAGCATGGAAATGGCAGGAGAGAGTTGGCGTTGTGAAAGGGTTCAATGGGATGATTCCTCCGTATCCGGGCATGACGCGCGACGATGTTCTGCGTAAGGCTAAGGAAATCGGGCTCAATAATGTCCGTTTCTGGATTCCCGGTACCACAGCTGAGGAGAAGATTGCCAATCTGAAGCTTATTGTTGATACGGCAGAGAAGTACGGCATTACATGCTCTCCCGTTCTTACGATGCCTTTCCCCAAGGCTTTCGTTGAGTCTGGCGGAACGGATGAGGGCGCTTTGAAGGAGATGGAGGTTTACACCAAGAAGGTTATCGGAGCGTTTGCCAAGGACCGGCGCATCATTATGTGGGACTTGTTCAACGAGCCAGGCTGCGTGAACTTCTTCTCTGCAGGAGATGCCGACTTCACGCTTTCGCTGAAAGCCGTTGAGCACTTCCTGGAATGGAGCCTTGAGATGGATCCTGTTCAGGCCCTGACTTCCAGTATCTTCTGGCGCGGCGACCTGATAAACAACGAGACGCCGCTCCACAAGTATGCCCGTGAGGTGGAATCGAAGATGGATGTCCATAACTTCCATGACTATGCGGCGGCTGGCGACAGCGACCATCCGCAGGAATACCAGCGCAAGCTGATGGATTATCTGCTGGGCATCAGCAACCGTCCGTTGGTCTGTACGGAATGTCTTACGCGTGTGAACAATTCGGGTCTGGCGCGCACCTTTGCTGATTTTCAGCCCTATAACGTGAATTTCTATCTGTGGGGACTTTATATATGTGACCGTAACTGGGCAGTCCGTTGGGAGCGATCCACGTACGACCCTTATGAGAACCCGTTCCATAACCTGTTGCGCCCTGACGGAGATCCTATTGATTCCCGCGATATAGAGCTGATACGCAACTATTGTTTCACCAATGGAAAGCAGGTGGATCCCGGAGCCGAATATACAGACAGGTGGGAAAATCAGAAAGCTTGGCGCTGGATGTCGCCCGGTCCGGTAAAAGGACGGCAGTTCGACAGCGTGGGCGATGCCTTGGCATGGTTGAATACGCCCGAGGCAGAGACGGGTTTCAACAGTCTGAACGTGAAGTGGAACTATAACGAGTATGCCTCCGACAAGAAGGGCTTCTATGCCCGGACCGATTCCTTGCTGAGGATGGCTGATGCCCGTGGGATGACCGTATTGCCGACGCTCTTGTCGGATGCTGACCTGACGGCAGCAGATAAGGAGCTTGCCCAGTATGTCGGACATGTAATCCGACACTACTATCAGGATGCCCGCATACAGGCGTGGGACCTATATTATCAGCCCGGAGCAGTATCGAGGGATACGGAACGGTTGAAAGACCTGTTGAAGATGCTCTTCCGATACGGCCGCTACGAGTGGCCTAATCAGCCCATGATGGCAACGCCTGTTGTCCGGGTTCAGGAATTTGCGCCTGATTTTGATTATCGCAGGGCTTTATATCATGGTACCACCAACGGCTGGAACCGTTTGGAGTATCAGGGCGGAGCGAATGCTGATTTGTGTTATCTGGCCTGGAAACTGAGTGACGTGATAGCTTTTGCATCCAATCAGACGGCTCCTCAGACGGGCTGGCTGAAGAGTATTGCTTTCCGTTACGGGCGTCCTGTCTTTGTGACGAACTGGCAGCCGACAGATGATGCCAATGCCGCTGAGACGTTGGATAACTTCAGCCGAAGTCATACGTTCTGGTATCAAAGCGGTAGGACTGCCACTTTGAGGAATATCGGGAATTTCAGGTTTAAGCCGATTACTGTAGGACATTAGGTTTAGAATTTAAAGTTTAGAGTTGAGAGTTTAGAGTTGAGAGTCAGTTTATTTAGTTTAGAGTTGAGAGTTTAGAGAGTTTACTGTTTACTGTTTACTGTTTACGGTTTACTGTTGAGAGTTTAGAGATTAGAGTTAAAAAATAAAACGATGAAAGGAAAGAATTTTTTTACTATGCTGGCTGCCTGTATGCTGGCAACAGTGAGTGCTAATGCACAAGGTATCCGTTCCGGTGAAATATGGCCGGATGAGGACGGGAACCACATAAACGCCCACGGCGGAGGTGTAATGAAGTACGGCGATACGTACTACTGGTTCGGCGAACACAAGGCAGAACATACGAGCAGCGCTCTGGTGGGCGTGACATGCTATGCCTCGAAGGACCTGAGGCACTGGCGCAACTGCGGTGTGGCGCTGAGCGTAACGGATGAACGCGGACACGACATAGAGCGGGGATGTGTGCTGGAACGCCCGAAGGTTATATATAATAAGGTAACGGGGAAGTTCTGCATGTGGTTCCACCTGGAACTGAAGGGTCAGGGGTACAATGCCGCCCGCTATGGTGTTGCTGTGGCCGACAAGCCGGAAGGACCTTATAAGTTCCTCTATTCCCAGAGGGCCAATGCAGGAACCTGGCCTGTGGAGTTTGACAAGCAAGCCATGGCTGTGGTGGATACGCTGAACGAGGCAAACTTTAAGGAGTGGTGGACACCTGCCTGGCGTAAGGCAGTAGGAGAGGGCCTGATAGTGAAGCGTGACTTCGGCACCGGTCAGATGTCGCGCGACATGACGCTCTTTGTGGACGATGACGGAAAGGCTTACCACATCTTCTCGAGCGAGGAGAACCTGACGCTTCACATAGCCGAGCTGACGGGCGATTACCTGCACCATACGGGGCGTTATACGCGTCTGGCTCCTGCGGGACATAACGAGGCGCCAGCAATCTTTAAGCACGAGGGGACTTACTGGATGATTACCAGCGGCTGTACGGGCTGGGATCCCAACGAGGCCCGTATGTTCTCTGCTCCCAGCATCTGGGGACCCTGGAAGCAGCATCCTAATCCCTGCAGGGGTCCGAAGGCCGAAATAACATTCGGCGGGCAGAGTACGTTTGTGTTAAACGTTGACGGGAACGACTCTCAACTCTCATCTCTCAACTCTCAACTGATTTTTATGGCTGATATCTGGCGTCCTCGTCATCCCATAGATGCACGATACATCTGGCTTCCCATAGAATTTGAGGATGGGAAACCAGTTGTACGTTGGCGTGATGAGTGGTAATTATCGGATAAACAGCATCTCGCGGTACTTGGGCAGAGGCCACAGCTCGTCGTCTACGATAAGCTCCAGCTCGTCGATGTGATAACGGATCTTCTCGATGAGCGGTGCTACGGTATCGTGGTAGGCGATGGCTTTCTCGCGTACACTCTCGATCTTGTTGGCCACACGGCGGGCTTGAATGAGGGCTTCCACATTCTCTGTGATGAAGCTACTGTGCTCGCTGATGCGCTCTATGAGTGCCAGATTGTTGGCGCTGACCTTCAGGGCCGTCTGTTCGGGGAATATCTCCTTTACCTTATGTACATTATCTATTAGCTGACTCTGGTACTTGGTGGCTACGGGGATAATATGGTTCAGGCAGAGGTCGCCGAAGATGCGTGCCTCGATCTGTATCTTCTTGGTGTAGGTCTCCTGCTTGATTTCGGTGCGAGCCTCCAGCTCGGCCTCGGAGAGGACGTGCATATCGCCGAACATCTTTATGGTGTCGGGCTTCAGGTAGTTGTCCAGCATCAGGGGTGCGCTGTTCTCTACATCGAGGCCGCGACGGGCTGCCTCCTGCTTCCACTCCTCGCTGTAGCCGTTGCCGTCGAAGCGGATGGGCTTGCAGGTAAGGATATCCTCGCGAACGGTCTTCAGGATGGCCTTCATAGGCTCTGTGCCATTCTGGATAAGCTGGTCAACACGCTCCTTGAAATGGGTCAGCGCCTCGGCCATAGCGGTATTGAGGACAATCATAGAGGCGGCGCAGTTGGCCTGCGAACCGGCAGCACGGAACTCGAAGCGGTTACCCGTAAAGGCAAAGGGCGAGGTGCGGTTGCGGTCGGTATTGTCCAAGAGGAGCTCGGGAATCTGAGGAATATCGAGGGTGAGCGAGCGCTTGCCCTTGAGGTTGATAATCTCCTCGTCGGTGGCGTTCTCCAGATGGTCGAGCAACTCGGAAAGCTGCTTGCCCAGGAAACTGGAGATGATGGCTGGAGGCGCCTCGTTGGCACCCAGACGATGTGCATTGGTAGCAGAGATGATGCTGGCCTTGAGGAGTCCGTTATGACGGTAAACAGCCATCAGGCTCTCTACCAGGAAGGTTACGAAGCGCAGGTTGTCCAGCGGCGTCTTGCCCGGGCCGTGCAGGAGAATGCCTGTATCGGTGGAAAGGCTCCAGTTGTTGTGCTTGCCGCTTCCGTTTACGCCTCCGAAGGGTTTCTCGTGCAGCAGACAGCGGAAGCCGTGCTTGCGGGCTACCTTGCGCATGAGCATCATCAGCAACATATTATGGTCAACGGCCAAGTTGCACTCCTCGAAGATGGGAGCCAGCTCGAACTGGTTGGGAGCCACCTCGTTGTGGCGCGTCTTGCAGGGAATACCCAGTTCGAGGGCTTTGATTTCCAGGTCCTTCATGAAGGCAGCTACACGACCGGGGATGGAGCCGAAGTAATGGTCGTCCATCTGCTGGTTCTTGGCGCTGTCGTGACCCATCAGGGTACGCCCCGTCATTACCAAGTCGGGACGAGCGGCATAGAGGTCCTCGTCAACCAGGAAATACTCCTGTTCCCAACCCAGATTGGTGATAACCTTCTTGACTTCGGGATAGAAGTATTGAGCCACAGCGGTAGCAGCCTTATCGACAGCCATCAGGGATTTCTTGAGCGGAGCCTTATAGTCGAGTGCCTCGCCCGTATAGGAGATGAAAACGGTAGGAATCATCAGCGTATCGCCCACCACGAATACGGGACTTGCAGGGTCCCATGCAGAGTAGCCGCGCGCCTCGAAGGTAGAGCGGATGCCGCCGCTGGGGAAAGAGCTGGCGTCGGGTTCCTGCTGGACAAGCTGCTTGCCTGTGAATTCCTCCACCAGACCGCCCTTGCCGTCGTGTTCCACAAAGCCGTCGTGCTTCTCGGCCGTTCCCTCTGTAAGGGGCTGGAACCAATGGGTGCAATGTGTGGCGCCTAATTCCATCGCCCACTTCTTCATGCCCTCGGCTACAATATTGGCGGTTGCCAAATCCAAGGTCTCGCCGTTGTCCATAACAGCGCACATTTTCTTATATACGTTGGCAGGAAGATACTGGTACATCTTCTTACGGTTGAATACGTATTTACCGAAGAACTCACTGGGCCGTTCCGTGCGATTGGGAACGGAAATGGGTTTCTTGTTGAAAGCTCCTCTTACTACTTGAAATCTGAGTGTACTTGACATTTATATTTACTATTTGACTATTTACAATTTACGTTTTTGTAATAACGTACGTTATCACGGTCTATTATTCATCTATGAAGCGTTGCGTAAGGCCGCTGTAATTCTCTACGCGGCGGTCGCGCAGGAAAGGCCACCAGCGGCGGACATTCTCGGAACGCTGCATATCTACCTCTACTATCTTATTTACTTCCTCGTCCTTGGGAGCCCGATAGAGAATCTCGCCTTGCGGACCTGCCACGAAGCTGCTGCCCCAGAACTGGATGCCGTTGGTCTGTCCGCTGGGGTCGGGCTCGTGACCTACACGGTTGACGGCAATCACAGGAAGGCCGTTGGCAACAGCATGACCGCGCTGGACGGTTGTCCAGGCTTCGCGCTGGCGCTCCTGCTCTTCTGGCGTATCGCTGCTCTCGTAACCGATGGCAGTAGGGTAGATGAGCAATTCGGCTCCCTGGAGGGCCATCAGGCGGGCTCCTTCGGGGTACCACTGGTCCCAGCAGACCTGAACGCCCAGCACACCTATGCTGGTCTTTATGGGATGGAATCCTAAGTCGCCGGGCGTGAAGTAGAACTTCTCGTAATAAGCGGGGTCGTCGGGGATGTGCATCTTGCGGTATTTGCCGGCAATGGAGCCGTCCTTCTCGAATACCACAGCCGTATTATGGTACAGACCTGCAGCCCTGCGCTCGAAGAGGCTTGTTACTAGCACAATACCATACTGACGGGCCAATTCGCTATAGAACTGCGTACTGTTCCCCGGGATGGGTTCAGCCAGCGAGAAGTTATCCACATTCTCGGTCTGACAGAAATAAAGGCTGTTGTGCAACTCCTGCAACACCACTAACTGTGCGCCCTGCTTTGCCACATCGGCAATATTACGGGTCAGCTTCTGCTTGTTCTCTTCGGTGTCAGCTGTGCAACTTTGCTGTATGATTCCTATTTTCATTGTTTTTGTCTTTTCTGAGTTTCCAATCTCTAACCTCTAACCACTAATTGGTTCTCCCTCTCCTCGGAGAGGGTAGGGGTGAGGCTTCCTAACGGGAATTGCATGGCTGAGCAATGGATGGAGCCGTGCTGAAGGATAAGCGTCTGACTGTCTATCTCCACAATCTCGTGCTTGGGGAACGCTTTGGCCAGTTGGCTGTGTGCCTGACGGTCGGTTTCGTAATCGCCGTATGTGGGCATCAGCACGGCCTTATTGATAATAAGGAAATTGGCGTAGGTGGCAGGCAGGCGGGAACCGTCTTCGTCGAACCTCTTGGGAGCCATTGGCAATGGGATAAGATTATAGGGCTCGCCGCTGAGGGTCCTGAAGGTGCGTAGCTGCTCCTCCATGAGTTTCAACTCGGCATAGTGCTCGTCTTCGTTATCTGTGCATTGAACGTAGGCAATGGTGTTGTTGGGACAGAAGCGGGCCAGGGTATCTATGTGGCTGTCCGTATCGTCGCCGGCCAGATAGCCGTGATCGAGCCAGAGGATGCGCTCGGCATGGAGGTAAGAGAGTAGCTTCTTCTCGATATCGGCCTGTGTGAGAGGCTGGTTCCTGTGTGGAGCCAACAGACATTGACTGGTAGTGAGGATGGTTCCCATACCGTCGCTCTCTATGCTGCCGCCTTCGAGAACGAAATCCAGATGGTCTTCGTACTCACCCTTGAAAATGCCTTGCTGCATCAGGTTCCGGTTTATCTGGTTGTCCAACTCGGCAGGAAACTTCTCGCCCCATCCGTTGAATCGGAAGTCGAGCAGGCACGTGCCTGTCTCGGTAAGTAAGGTAATGAACCCATGATCGCGAGCCCAAGTGTCGTTGGTGGGCATCTGGCAGAACATAATCTGCTGGCATACCTGCTTGGGCAACTGCTCTGTAAGGAGCGCCTTTACTTGTTCGGGCTCTGGGGTAACGATGAGAAGCTTCTCGCGAGAGGCAATCTGCATGGCCATCTGGATGTAGCAATGTGTTACTTCCTTCAGAACGGGAGCCCAGTCGGTACCGGCATGCGGCCATGTTAGCTGAACAGCACATTGCGGATACCATTCGGCAGGCAGATGGGTAGATCGGATTTCTGTCAGTTCAGGGCCATGCTCCTCATCATATCGGAGTAGCATGAGCAGATCGGTAATTGTTGTTGTCGGTTTCTGAATATGAATAGCCATAAGTCCTCTTACCTTATTATATATATTAAGTGGCTGCAAAGATACGAAAAAAAGTAATAGGGAATAGTGAAAAGTGAAAAATGAGAGAAGAAATTTGGATTTTATCTTCTTTTGGCGTACCTTTGCGCCCAAGAAATGTACTTACTATGAGCGTGAGAGTTCGGGAAGTGATGAACGCCCTTGAAAATTTCGCGCCTCTGCCCTTGCAGGAAAGTTATGATAATGCTGGCTTGCAGGTTGGACTGACAGAGGCGGAAGTCTCAGGGGTTTTATTGTGCCTTGACGTGACCGAAGAAGTGATTCAGGAGGCCGTAGAGTTGGGGTGCAACCTTATTGTGTCTCATCATCCGCTGCTGTTCCGAGGCCTGAAAGTGCTTTCTGATACCGATATGGTACAGCGCTGTGTAAGGATGGCCGTTCAGAACGACATAAACATCTACGCCGCCCACACCAATCTGGACAGCGCCATAGACGGTGTAAACTACGCTATTGCGGAGCGCCTGGGATTGATGGATGTGGAGTTGATTCAGCAGAGAAAGGTGCCTGTGCACTCTGATGCAAGAGAACGAATGGTATTGGCAGGCAATGGTGTGATTGGCTATCTGCCGGAGGGCGAAGATTCGTTGGTCTTCCTGCAAAGGGTAAAGCAGGCCTTCGGTGTGGAATGCCTGATGCACAACGAGTTGCTTCAGCGCCCCATACAATGCGTGGCTATCTGTGGCGGAGCAGGAGATTTCCTGTTGGATGAGGCTATCCGACTGAAAGCAGACGCTTTTCTGACGGGTGAAATGCATTACCATCAATACTTCGGCCATGCCCAGCAGATACAGATTGGCGTGTTGGGACATTACCAGAGCGAGCAGTACACAACGGACATCCTGCGTAGTGTGATAGAGGACAAATTTCCCAGTCTGGCACTCTTTAAGACGAGCATTTGTACAAACCCGATAAAGTACCTTTAGTTTAGTTTACCGTTTACGGTTTACAGTTTAGGGTTTAGAGTTTAGAGAAAAAGATATTATCAAATCGTAAATATAATTATGGCAAGAGAAAAAGTTAAGGATCCCGCCGATTTGAGCGTGGAAGAAAAGCTGAAAAACCTGTATGAGTTGCAGAAGCTGCTGACAGAGATTGACAAGATTAAGACTCTGCGTGGTGAATTGCCCCTTGAGGTTCAGGATTTGGAGGATGAAATAGAAGGTCTTTCTACTCGCGTAGAGAAGATTACTGCAGAAGTGGCAGAGTTAAAGCGTGAAATCAACCAGCGTAACGGTGACATAGAGGTCAATAATGGAAATATAGAGCGCTTTAAGACTCAGATGGACAGCGTAAGAAACAACCGCGAATACGACACCCTGAGTAAGCAGATTGAGTATGCGGAACTGGACAATGTCCTGAATCAGAAGAAGATAAACGAAGCCAAGGCGCAGGTAGAGAGCAAAACTGCAGAGGTTACACGCTGTAACCTGTTGGCTAACGAAAGACGTGCTGACCTGGAAGTGAAGCGCAGCGAGTTGGAGGAGATTATTACAGAGACCAAGGCTGATGAGGATAAGCTTCGCGAGAAGGCTAAGGCTTTGGAATTAACGATAGAGCCTCGTCTGTTGGGTGCGTTCAAGCGTATTCGCAGAAATAGCCGTAATGGTCTGGGCGTTGTTTATGTACAGCGTGATGCCTGTGGCGGTTGCTTCAACAAGATTCCACCTCAGCGCCAGTTGGATATCCGTATGCGTAAGAAGATTATCGTTTGCGAATACTGCGGACGTATTATGGTTGACCCCGAACTGGCTGGTGTAGAACTGGTAGGAAAAGAAGACAAGCCAAAGCGCAGAAGATCTATTCGCAAGAAGGCAGAAGACGGCACGGAGGATTAAAAAACACTGGCAGGATTTCCTGCCAGTTTTTTTTGTTTACTGTTTACTGTTTACTGTTTATGGTTTACTAACCTCTAACCTCTAAAGTTCCCCTCTCTTTCGGAGAGGGGTTAGGGGTAAGGTTTTCTTGCCCCTTGCCCCTTGCTCCTAAAAAATCCCCCTCAGTTCGTTCCACGAGGGTATGTCGGACAGAAACTCATAGGTTTCGTCCTCGTAGTTAACCTTGCAGCAATAATGTTGCATCCCGTTGCTAACAACAAGCCAACGGACTCGCATTCTTATGTTGTACCGGCTTATCTGACTGAATACTCTCTGGCTGATGGGAATATGAGGTGCTTTGTACTCGACAATCATAACGGGGCGAGCCTGAGCGTCAAAGACAACCGTATCGCAGCGCTTCTGGGTATTGTTCAGATTCAGGGCAACCTCGTTGGCTATACATGAGGCGTTGTATCCCTTTTGTCCGATAAGAAAATGAATGAAGTGCTGGCGGACCCACTCTTCAGGTGTTAGGACAACGTATTTTTTGCGTAAAATATCAAAAACCGTTATCCGATTTCCCTTTCTTTGTAACTTTAGGTCCGTTTTTGGTAAATTCAGCACTTCCATTTCAGAATAATTTGTATCTTTGCCTACAAAATTACATAAATTATGAAAACCAAGCAAGAGATTGTTGAAAATTGGTTGCCCAGATATACGCATAAGTCGCTGGAAGAGTTTGGCGAGTATATTTTGCTGACCAATTTTAATAACTATGTGGATATTTTCTGCAAGCATTTCGGTATAGAACCTCCGGACTATACTTCCAACATGCGTACGGAAACGTCAGATGGTATTAGCATCATCAATTTTGGTATGGGAAGTCCTAATGCGGCAATTATTATGGACCTGCTGAGTGCCATAAAGCCCAAAGCTTGTCTCTTTTTGGGTAAATGCGGAGGTATCTCTACCAAAACACAGCGTGGCGATCTGATTCTTCCCATTGCCGGCATCAGGGGAGAGGGAACCAGTAACGACTATTTCCCGCCCGAAGTTCCTGCTTTACCTGCATTTATGTTGCAGCGTGCCATCTCCAGTACTATTCGAGACCTAGGGTTTGACTATTGGACGGGAACGGTATATACTACCAACCGGCGTGTTTGGGAGTTCGATGACAGTTTTAAGGATTATCTGCGTACTACGCGTGCTATGGCTGTGGATATGGAGACGGCAACGCTCTTTACCTGCGGATTTGCCAACCATATTCCCACGGGCGCCCTTTTGCTGGTAAGTGACAATCCAATGGTTCCGGATGGCGTAAAGACCGATGAGAGCGATAAGATTGTGACAAGCAGATATGTCGAAGACCATGTGGAAATAGGTATTCAGGCGCTTGAGATGATTAAACAGGAGAAGAAGACGGTTCGTCATTTGAAATTCGATTATTAATGGCTGCACAGGCAAAAGGAGGCATTTCGCACGAGGATATTATCCGTTCCGTTCGTGCAGGAGAGGTGAAGCCCGTCTATCTCTTGATGGGCGCAGAGGACTATTATATAGATAAATTGAGTGATTTTCTTACGGAAACGCTCTTACAGCCGGATGAACGTGATTTTAACCTGGATATCGTGTACGGTCTTGAAACGAGTGCCGACAAGGTGGTGGAGTTAGCCAGGGCTTATCCTATGATGGCCGACAGGCGCGTGGTATTGGTACGCGAGGCACAGGCTATGCGTTCTTTGGATGCGCTGGAAGCTTATCTGGAGCATCTCACGCCCACTACGGTACTCATTCTCTGTTACAAGCACGGCACGTTGGATAAACGTAAGGCTGTGGCCAAGCTGATAGAGCAGAATGGTGTGATATTTGAAAGCAAAAGGCTTTATGATAGCCAGTTGCCTCAGTTTATCACTCAGTATTTTAGCCGCAAAAAGGTGAAAATAGAAACGCAGGCCGTCCAGATGCTGGCCGGACACGTAGGAGCCGATTTGTGCCGTCTGTCTGCAGAAATGGACAAGTTGTTGCTCTCGCTCTCAGAGAACGAGGATAGCGTAACGGCAAGCAGGGTAGAGGAGCTTACCGGAATGAGCAAGGAATTCAATGATTTTGAATTGCGTACCGCTTTAGCCTATAAAGATGTTTTCAAGAGCATGCAGATAGTTAAGTACTATCAGGGCCAGCAACAGAAATTTGCCCTTCCGCAGACGCTTTCCAATTTATTTACATTTTTTTCTGCTGTTTTGCTTACATATTATGCTCCGGATAAAAGTGACAGGGGAATTGCTGCCTGGTTAGGAATCCCGGAATGGCAAGCCAGAAAGGATATTATTCCGGCCTATCAAAACTACAAAGGAGTGAAGGTTTTACAGATCTTATCTGAAATACGCAAAACTGATGCCAAAGGTAAGGGGGTAGGGGGCTGTAAAACTCCAAAAGAGGAGCTTCTTCAGGAGCTTATTTACTTTATTTTACATTGATTTTTGTCTAGATTGTAACAGTTGGCTAACATAAAAAAAGAGGCCCTATCTTCTGTAAAATAGCAAGTTAGGGCTTTTTTTTGCGTGCTGAGAATCGCGTAAATCTGTGCGTTTTCACAGCTGGACTGGTATTCTTTAAGCATTCAAAATTTGGTAAAAAATGGGTGTTTTTGCGATTTTTGAGTTTACATTTGTAATTCAGAATCATAAACCCGATTTGCAATCGCAACACTCACAATTGTCTTGTGAATGTAAATTAAGGGCAGGAATTTAAATACACAAATGTAAATTGCATATTTGTGTATTGCATTCACGATTTTTAAATCACGCAATTTTAATCATAAAACTGAATAATATGCAAAAGCAAATTCTATACGTAACAGATTAAAAATCAGTCTGTTTTATATCATTGTTTACAACCTCGCTTCATTAAAGTGTAATGACTTTTGAATAATTGCTCAAATTTACCGTTTTAACACCATTCAGATGATTTTTATCATTTATAATACAAAGATAATCAGATTATTATGTCTTTCAACCTATGCACTTTGCTTTAGGTGTGTAAATTTGCAAATCTGCATGTAATTGTTGGATTATGTTAATAAGTCCGCCTTACGATTTACAACTGTAAATATTTGAAAGCATAAATGTTCGCAAAAATTTTTCTTTTGATTTTTGAATTGCAAAATTTGGATAATTAAATCGCTTTTTCTACCTTTGCACTCAGTTTAGAGTTTAAAATCAAGGGGGCGTCCCTACTAATTAAATGCAAAAACAGATGAAGGACAGGATTTATCAGTTGATGAAATATCAGGGTATGTCGCAAAAAGAGTTTGCCGCTACCCTTTGTATTGCGGAAGGAACTTTGTCGGGAATCTTCACCGGAAGAACCCGTCCCACTAACAATATCGTTAATGCGATACATGAATGCTTCCCCCACATTAGTATTAATTGGCTGATGTTCGGTGAGGGTGAAATGCTTCTTGACGGAGCTTCTTCTAAAACTCCGGAATCTGCTACTGGACAGTCCGATCTGTTTTCCCCCGAATCAACCCCTTCACCCGAGGGTAATTCTGCCCCCACTTCTGTACCCCAAGTTCATGAGGTGGTAAAATATATTGACAAACCGCAACGTAAAATAACTGAAATCAGAGTCTTTTATGACGACGGAACGTTCGAAACATTTTCATCTTAAATGAAAAAACTCCTGAAACTCTGCCTTGTGTTTCAGGTTTTTTTTATACCTTCGCAAAAAAATAGGCAGAATAAGTAAATGAAGAAGTATATTTTGGACTTGAAACTGACGGCTGTTGAGCGTCTGCATGAGCGCTATGTGCTGATAAAGGCTACGGATAAGACTCGTCCTTTGCCAGAAATGCTCCCCGGTCAGTTTGCCCAATTACAGATAGAAGGCAGCAAGCAGACATTTTTGCGCCGTCCCATCAGTATTCATAATGTAGATAGGAAACAAAACGAGGTCTGGTTCCTTGTGCAGACCATAGGAGACGGCACGCGTCAGCTTGCCAAGATGCAGCCGGGAGATACGCTGAACGTAATCCTTCCCTTAGGGAACGGTTTTACGATGCCTACCGACCCCTCATCGCGCGTTTTGCTGGTTGGCGGAGGCGTGGGTGTGGCTCCCCTATTGTATATGGGTGCCGTAATGAGAGAGAAAGGCATAGAACCTACTTTTCTTTTAGGTGCCCGTAGTGCAGGAGATTTGCTGCAGTTGGATAAGTTCAAGGCTTTGGGACGCGTGTTTGTTACTACAGAAGACGGTTCGATGGGCGAGAAAGGCTTCGTTACCCAGCACAGTCTTTTGCAGCAGGAGAAGTTTGATCAGATTAGCGTATGTGGTCCCAAGCCCATGATGGTGGCTGTTGCCCGTTATGCCAAGAGTGCTGATACATCTTGCGAAGTAAGCCTGGAGAATATGATGGCTTGCGGCTTAGGTGCCTGCCTGTGTTGTGTGGAAGATACAGAGATGGGTAATGTGTGTGTATGTAAAGAAGGTCCGGTATTCGACATAAACAAACTGAAATGGCAGATTTAAGAACTAACATAGCAGGCTTGCAGCTCTGTAATCCCGTAATGACCGCCAGCGGAACATTCGGCTACGGTCTGGAGTTCCAGGATTTTGTGAATCTGGAAGAGATAGGCGGTATTATCGTAAAAGGCACTACGTTGCAGCCTCGCCAGGGCAATCCATACCCGCGCATGGCAGAAACAGCACAGGGAATGCTAAACTGCGTAGGCCTTCAGAACAAAGGCGTTGACTATTTCTGCGAGCATATCTATCCCCAGATCAAGGATATCCGCACCAATATGATTGTGAATGTCTCGGGCAATAGTCCTGAGGATTATGCCGAGTGCGCCGCTCGCATCAATGAGTTGGAAAATATTCCTGCCATAGAGTTGAATATTTCCTGCCCCAATGTCAAGCATGGCGGAATGGCCTTCGGTACCACCACCGAGGGTGCTGCCAGCGTTGTTAAGGCTGTCCGTGAGGCTTATAAGAAGACCTTGATAGTTAAGCTCTCGCCCAATGTTACCAGCATCACGGATATTGCTTTGGCCATTCAGGATGCGGGAGCCGATGCTGTGAGTCTTATCAATACGTTGATGGGAATGGCCATCGATGCCGAGAAACGCAAGCGTGTACTCAGTATCGGAACAGGCGGTTTGAGCGGCCCTTGCGTTAAACCTGTGGCGCTCAGGATGGTCTATCAGGTAGCACATGCTGTCCGGATTCCCGTTATCGGCTTAGGCGGCATCAGCTGTGCAACGGATGCAGTGGAATTCCTTCTTGCGGGTGCAACGGCTGTAGAGATTGGAACTGCCAACTTCCTCGATCCTGCCATTACCGTTAAGGTGGCACAGGGAATTAAAGATTATCTGGACCGTCACGGATTCCAGAGCGTAAAAGATATAATAGGTATATGCGAATAGACATCATAACCGTACTACCCGAACTGCTGGAGAACTTTACTCAGGAGAGTATCGTCGGCCGTGCGCAGAAGAAAGGGCTGGTGGAGATACACATTCACAACCTGCGTGATTACACGCTGGACAAGTGGCGTCGTGTTGACGACTACCCCTTTGGCGGCTTTGCCGGTATGGTTATGCAATGCGAGCCCATAGACCGATGCATCAGCAAGCTCAAGAGTGAGCGCCACTACGATGAGATTATCTTCACCACTCCCGACGGTGAGCAATTCTCGCAGCCGATGGCCAACAGCCTCTCGTTGTGCGAGAACATCATCATCCTGTGCGGTCATTACAAGGGTATCGACTACCGCGTTCGCGAGCACCTTATCACCAAGGAAGTCTCCATCGGCGATTACGTGCTTACAGGCGGAGAACTGGCAGCTGCCGTGATGACGGATGCTATCGTGCGTATTATCCCAGGAGTCATTGGCGACGAGCAGAGTGCCCTGTCAGACAGCTTCCAGGATAATCTGCTGGCAGCTCCTGTCTATACACGTCCTGCCGAATACAAGGATTGGGGCCGTGTGCCCGATGTTCTCCTTTCCGGCCACGAGGCCAGGATAAAGGAGTGGGAGCTTCAGCAGAGCTTAGAGAGAACAAAAAGATTACGTCCAGACCTTTTGAAGAAAAAGTAAGAGTTATGGAACACCAGAAAAAGAAAATGAACCTGTATGTTATTGCGGGCTGTAACGGAGCCGGAAAGACAACGGCCTCTTTTACCGTGCTGCCCGAGATGCTGAAATGCAGGGAGTTTGTGAATGCCGACGAGATTGCCGCAGGTATCTCGCCCTTCAACCCCGAAGGAGTGGCTATTCAGGCAGGCCGACTGATGATAGACCGTATCATCCAGTTGCTGAAGGACGGAGAAACCTTTGCCTTCGAGACAACGCTTGCCACCCGTTCATACGTCAAGTTGATTCAGCAGGCCAAAAAGCGCGGTTATTTTGTAACATTGCTCTTCTTCTCGCTGAGCACTTCCGAGCAAGCCCAGCGCCGTGTGGCTCAGCGTGTGAGCATGGGAGGCCATAATATCCCGTCGGATGTGATTGTGCGCAGGTACGAGGCCGGGCTTCAGAACCTGTTCCAGCTTTATATGCCTATATGCGACTATTGGACACTCTACGACAACAGTAACTGTCCTGCCGTCCGTATAGCCAGCGGATTTGGAACAGAGAGGATAGAGGTCTTCGACAAAGAGCGTTATCAAACCCTTTTTAAAAAATACCATCAGCCGGAGGAGGGCAAGACAAAATGACAGATTATGAAGTTCGTGAGATGCAGCGTCTGATAGATGCCGGCATCCTTTTGGCCCATAAGCGCCTTCTTGCCCGTGCCCGTTTCGACCAGCAGGTTCTGGTTTTTTCTCAGGATGGTAAAGTCGTAGAGAAAGTTCCCGATGGAGTTGCCACCTCTCCAGCTTTGGAGGGTGATCCTCTTCTTCGTCATCGTATTTTCCGAGATTAGGAAACAGCATGCCAGGCAGAGACTTGCTTGATAAGTTCATGCAATCGTTAAGAAGCGCCCTTCCCTCCACATGGAAGAGCGCCTCTTGGCTGCTTAAGCTTATGATACCCATTTCCCTTACCGTTGCTTTTCTGCAGCATTGGGGCATATTGGCCTGGATGGCTAAGGTTAAAAGGTTAAAATGTTAAAGGGTTAAAAAGGTTATTAGAACATCTAAATAAGTTATCGTTAACGTTAACGTTATCGTTAAATATATGTGTAACGGAGAAAAAGGAAATACTTGGACACACCTCATAGGGGCTGTTTTCGCCCTCGCTTCTATGTGGGTTATCTGGCCTGCCGTAAAGCAAGGCTGGCAGATGACCATGGGCGTTATCTTTTTTATTGCAGGAATGTTCCTGATGTTCCTCAGCAGCACCATCTACCATTGGCTCAGTCCCGGTAGGGTAAAGCAGGCCATGCGCAAGCTGGACCACATCAGCATCTACGTAATGATAGCCTGCAGCTATGCTCCCATCTGCCTGGGTGTAGTCGGAGGGTGGTTAGGCTGGAGTGTCTTTGCTTTCCTGTGGGCCATCGTATTAGGCGGCACCTTCTATAAGATATACGCCATAGGCAAGTGGCCTCGCCTCTCCCTGGCTCTGTATTTGCTGATGGGGTGGAGCGTTGTGCTTATCTTCAAGCCCGTTATGGACCGTCTGGAGCCCATTTCTATGGCGCTGTTGCTTGCCGAGGGCGTCTTCTACACTTCCGGCACCTACTTCTTTGCTCACGACAGCAAACCGGGCTATCATGCCATCTGGCACGTCTTCGTCCTCCTTGGCGCCATGGCCCATTGGCTCACCGTCCTGACAATAGTAATATAATATAATGTATAAACAAATAACACACATGTCATTATGAAAGAATTTTGGAGAATGCTTCGCCTCTTGCTTCTTTGGGGGGTTATTTATTATGGAACAATATTCGTTGGTGCAATCGTTGTTATTGTAGGAAACCCTAACATTAGCAAGGAAGAGTATATAGAAAAACTCTTCGACTCCCCCGAGTTCACAGTTACAGCCCTTCTGGGCGCTCTGCTCATCATTGCCATCTTCTTTGGCAAGCGATACGTCACCTTGTCACCCGGGCTCATAGAGAGGAAGAGCGCACGTAAATTCCTTGGCATCTTGGCCTTGGCTACCATTAGCTATTTTTTTATTGATGGCTCAATCATGGATTTGCCATTTTACCACAACCTCTTCCCCGAAGAAGACTGGCAGAAATATGAAGATATGAAGTTCGATTTCTTCTCCCTTCTTAACCTCAGTTTTGCAGGGCCGGTAACAGAAGAGATTGCCTTCCGTGGCGTCCTCCTTGGCGGACTGCTGCGAATGCGTTGCCGTCCCTGGCTGGCCATCCTTATCTCCGCATTGGCTTTCGGCGCCGTGCATGGCGATGGATTAAAGATGCTTGGCTGCACTGGCTTTGGCATCCTCTGCGGCTGGCTCTTCTGGCGTACGCGCAGTCTCCTGCCCAGCATCGTTGCTCACATCATCAATAATTGCTTCTGTGCCATCGCTATCGTCTCAGAAAAAATCTTCGGTTCTTCCGAGGAATACGAGCCAACTCCAACTATCGACGTCATCTTAATCCTCGTCTCCGTTCCCATCCTCTACTATTCCCTGCGTTACCTCAACAGGCTGATTCCCCGGGAGCCCGCCCCCCAGGTGGCGGAACCCGTTACCGAAACCGCGCCCAAACCCGCGGAAGAATAAGAAACAAGAAAGGGGTATTTGCGAAAAGCAGATGCCCCTTTCTAGAGTCTAAAGTCTCACGTCTGTTATCGTTGACGTTGACGTTAACGTTACTGGCCACAGGCCAGGGCGAAGCCTTTCAGCATCGGCACCGCAGGGAGCGCCTTGCCGCATTCCACTACTGCCATAGCGTAGCCTATCAGTAGCCAGTTGGTGGGATGCGTCTGCGGGTCACCCAAGTCCCTGTCGGGGCCTATTCCCGTGTAGTCCTACACATGACGGATGTAGGCCTCCGTGTTGTTCTCCTTGGGTGGTGCCCATCGGGACACAATGTCCCTGATGGTCTTCAACCCGTACTTTCCATAGTAGGTTCGGCAGAGAATCACAAAGGCTGCTCTCCAACCATATTCCATAGATGAGAACACACAAAAGACAGCCTCTCCCCCCGCCCTCTCCGAGGAGAGGGAGCTGTTTCCGTCGATGTTCCCTTTCCCGTTTATCACTTGATAATCTGATATTCAACGGATTGTTGTTCCTGATTCCTCTTGGTTCACTCATAATATCAGCCTCTCCCCCCGCCCTCAAGCCTCACCCCTAACCCCTCTCCGAGGAGAGGGGAACTATTTAGAGTGAGCGATGAGCCAAGGTTATGAGGACTTTGTTAAAATGATAATTTTTCATTCTTTCACTTACCTTATACAAGAGGTAGTTCCCAATGCGGTAATGATAGAAGCAATAATGCTTGCTACAAGGTGAAGTATCGTCTTCCAAGTTTCTTTCTTCATTTCGATTAAATAGTTTAATGGGTTAATAGCTTAAGTAGTTTAATTCTCAATTTGAAGAGAGGGGGCTTTCGCCCCGCTCTCCATTCCCCCTAAAGGGCGACTGGGGTCTTCAGAGGAGCCACTGAATGTGGCTCTGGCCCCACAAAGGGGAGCGAATCCCCATTCGCGACGGAGGGGCCCGAAGGGTTAGGGGGTCTTAGTCTTCATCCGCTCCTGGCTCATCGCCACCACCACCGTTGTCGTCACCGCTTCCCTCGTTAGGGTTTGGGTTAACGTTCCCGTTGGTGTTACCACCATTCTGGTTTTCGTTCTCGTTGTCTTCCACGTCGTTGGTGTCGGCGCTGGTCACGCGTTTCACGATGTTGCCGTCCTTGTCGTAGCAGGTGATGGCAATCTTGGTGTTCTGGAGCTCGTCCTTCACCTCCTTGGATGGAGTGAAGATAACGCGACGGGCTGAGATGAGCGAGGTCTTCACGTCCTCTACGTTCTGCACACTCTTGGAGCGGACGCTGAAGCGCATGCTGCCCAGACCAGGCAGAGGCACGTTGTGGCCTTCGGTTGCCCAGGTGCGGATAACCTCGCCTGCTGCGTCCCAGGCAGCCTTGATAACCCCTACGCTGATGCCGCTTCGCTTGGCAGCCTCCTCGATCACCTTGCTGGCGTCCAGCGTGTTGTACAGGTGTGCCGAGAGCACGTAGGCCAGTTTCTCAACGTTCTTTTCGAACGATACGTTCTGTTGCTTTGCTTTAATCTGAATCATAATAGTAACCCTCTCCCTAACCTTTTGCCCATCTTCGCGAATGGTGATTCGCTCACCTTTGTGGGGCCGGAACCACATTCAGTGGTTCCTCTAAAGACCCCAGTCGCCCAAATGGGAGGGGACTGCAAACAGGGGTATGGCAGTCTTGGTTAAACATTTTGAATTTTCAATTTTTTCCCCTCCGGAGCCTGCACGTGTTGTTCCCGGGAATGTGCAAACGTGGGCTCGGGGAGGGTGCAAATGCACGCGCTCGTGCCTGCTTTCTTAAGACACTACAAAGGTACGACATTCGCCGCCACCGTTCTGACGATAGCTGGCGATGCCGTACGATTCCTGTACTTTATTTGCGATAAAACATCATCCATCTTACTTCTTACATCTTACATCTTCATGGTTTTCCCAACTGCTCTACGATAGCTTTTACCTGACGGGGCGTAAACGTCTTGCAGGTGGTTTCGTAGCCCATCTCCTGCAGTTGTTGACAAAGCTGGGTGCAGCGTCGAATCCAACTCATCAAGTGGCTCACGGCTGTGTGTGGGCTGCTGTCTGGAAAGTACATCAGCGCCAATTCCTTCTTGGTGTAAGGTCGTATTCTGAAATCATCCATAATATAATTGTTAGATTATACATTCAGCATTCTTCCACTCCCCCAAAGGGGGAGCCAGAGGGGGCCTTCAAATAGTACTCGCTGAAATCCTTGCAGGTGGGTGGCAATTGGTGATGCACCAGCGAGGGCAACACCTTTTGAAGTTGCAGGAAGAGTCGTTCGCCAGGCTCGTCACAATCTGGCCACATGTGGAACTGAATGGAGAATCGACCTCTTACCTCTTCCATCTTACTTCTTACATCTCGCGTTATCAGCGTGGCCGACGGGATTGCGATGGCCTTATGGCCAGCTGATAAGAGACTCCAGCAATCGCTACAACCCTCAGCTATGTAGAGCTCATCGCCTGGCTTCAGCAGGTTCAGAACAGGCAGGTTATAGATGCCACATTGCGAGCCTTGGGGAAAGCGGAAGCGAGGAAGGGCACCTTTAATGAGGTTGCGGTTCTGAATGCCCACCAACTTGCCCTCACAATTATAATAAGGTATTTGCAACCAAGGTACGCCCAGCTTATCTTTCCATGAGGTCAAACGACACCAGCGAACTACCCGCTCATCCAAACGCCGCTCCTCGAAGAGAAACTTCTTGGCCTCAGGCAAAAGCCAAGGATGCTCGAAGAAACGGGCATATCGAGAAGCATCAAAAAGACCCCCTCTATCTCCCCCTCTAAGGGGAGAATTTGGTTTAGCCTCTCCATAGAGGGAGAGGTTTGGAGAGGGTCCTTCGTCGGCAAGCCAGCGGCAAGTTTCCACGAAGTCCTTTCCCAGCATTTTCTCTGCCAGTTTGATGGTATCTCCACTTTCCCCGCAGCTCCAGCATTTGAACTTATTTTTCTTAAAGGACATGCTTGCATGATGGTCGTCATGAAACGGACACAAGCATTTATGGTGGCTCACGTATAGCCCAAGTCGCTCTGCGACCCCCTCAATGGGAAGGTCGCGGAGCTTCTGAAGTTCAAATCTAGTCATAATTTAGACCCCCCATCCCCCTTTAGGGGGAGTGTCCTGGGGGAAGGATTTTGAATTTTGAATTTAAACATTTGGAATTTATTATTCCCCCTAAAGGGGGTTAGGGGGTCCTGTACTTTTCCGTTTTCGTATACAGTCCCGTCTGGCTGGAGTACTCGATAAAGCCGCGGTTCTTCCACACGTTCAGCTGATGCTTGGTGCCCTCACGGCTCTTGCCAAGTTCCTGGCGCAAGGCTTCCAGCTGCTGTTCGTTGAACGAGCGGTCAAGGCTGTCGAGCATGTTCTTCGGGCCTGTCCTCTGCGCTTCATCCATCAGGGCATCGCCACCCTTGAACATATCCGAGAACACCCTTACCTTCGACCAAAGGTCGTAGTAGCAAAACCACACCATGAAGTCGCCAATCGAGCGGCTATACGTCTGATTGTTCAGAACCCACAAAGTGGCGGCCTTCTTCCATGCGCTGAATATCGAGCGATGCGAAAGTTCAAACAACATGTCGTCATCAGCAAGGTCTGCCAGACGCGCCATCTCCTCAGCCAACTGGTCGGCAACCTTGTTCAGCGGCTTCACCACGAATCGCCCCTTGCAGTTATCCAGTCGCAGCAGGTACTGGTCCAGTTCCTGAAGGAAACCTTCGTCATACTGACCTTGACGCGGAATCCTGCCCTTGCGCTCGCTACGCCCCTTGTAGGCAAAGGGAATACGTCCGAAGAATCCGTTCGTCATGTCCCGCTTATAGAACAAACGGGCAGCCTCTGGCGTCGAGCTGAATGTAAGGTTTACGCGGAGCAAGGGATTGCCGGTCACTCCTTCGGCAGTAGCACGCAAAGCGCCTGCACGCTGGCGGTCGTAGATGTTGCGCACCATCTGGCTCACCTGCTTGTGTCCGCCACACATCTTGTCGGCCATCTCCACCTCGGGCAGGTTCAGATACTGCGTGCGGCCTCCCTGCTGCTCAAGTGCCAAGGCGTTCTGCAGGAAAGCGGGCGCTGTGATATCGGCAGGCGGGAACCAGAAGCTAACTGCAGGACGCTCAGGTTTCTCCTTGTTTGCTCCACGCGTCTTCATCTGACGAATCCAGTCGGCCAACTTCCTATATTCCACCTCGTCGTGGTCTCGGAATGGTCTCATGATGGCCTCGATGAGATGTGTCAACTGCGCCTTACCGATACCGCTTGGGCCTACCAAATGCCCCATTTGGCCACAAAGTTCATAATATTGGTTATCGGAATACATCAGTTCCACGTCGGTCAGATGAGCAGCAAGTGCAGGCAAAGCCATCGGAACTAGCGGTTCGCGCATGTCTTTTGAGGCCTGAGAGAGTAGTAATTTCACAATTTCTGTGCCTTTTGAAGGCTTAGGCATCGCCGGAGCGGTGCTGTTGAAGATATTGTAAGTCATTGCTTTTTAGAGAGTTAAATTAACTGATAATATAGCCGGCAGTCTCAGTCTCAGAGTCTCAGTTATTTTTCAAACCTACCCATCAACTCACTCTTATATATATATTTATTATATATCTATCTAATAATCAATAAGTTACAAGTGTTATAAGAGGTGGCTGCGAGTTAGATTGTGACTTTTTTTCTAACTGAGACTGAGATTTGAGACTGTTCAGCGAATTCTTCACTCTTCATTCTTCACTCTTCACTTCCCTTTACAAGGCCAGTTACTACGATAAGTTCCTCGGCAGCCTCACGGCAGAAGTCCTGAAACGTGAAGTTCTTGCTGTAACGCGGACGGTTGAACGTAGGGTACAGCGTACCGTCATCGGCACGGCTCACGTTGATGTACTTCCCCATGTAAATGTGCGGGTTGCGCTTCTGCGTTGCCGGATGGCTCTCCAGGAAAGTGTAGTGGTCCTCCCCGTCGCGCATCAGCACGCCCCTGTAATTCTTACCAATCCTAGTCACTCTGTCTGTGCGCAGGAGTGTCTTAACATCCATGCACAAGTCTGTGTTGCATAATAAAAACATAATTAAAAATTGAGCTATCGGAAGTTAAAATGGAAGTTAAATTGGAAGTAAACTCGCTACGCTCGTGGGAGTTAAAATGGACAAGACCATTACACGTGCAGAACTATCGTCCTGCCAACTTGTTGGCTTAACTTCCTGCGCGTAGCGCATAACTTCCTGTTTGACTTCATTTTATAACTCCAGAAATTTAAATTAATAATGTAATTAAAATGCCCTTCCAGCACTTGCACGATGATATAGAAAGGCGTTCTTCATCTCGTGCCCCGGAGCCGTGCTCAGTTTTTGACTGCTGACAGACTTATAAAAAGAAAAGCAGCAGAAACTCCGATGTTTGGAATTCCTGCTGCAAAGGTACGGATAGGCAGAAATAAAAACCCGCTACATGGCTGCTACATGTAGCGGGTACAACCCACCCCCTAAATGTGTTGTTTTTATCGGAAAATACGCTTTATTTCATCCTGAAACGTCAACGCCTGTTGCATGTTGAGAGCCTTGTAATAGTCGCGATACATATTTCGCCGATTCCATAGTCCTTCAAAAGTCTTCCACTTCTCTGTTATATCCAGCCGAACAGCCATCTCGAAGGCCAGAATAGCTGATAGCGTTCGGGAGATTGTAGGCTGAAAGTTCTCGTCGACATACCCCGCCTCCTGCGCCTTCCTCCATAGTACCATTGCCGCCTCGGTACAGAGTTCGTTAGGTAGGCTATTGGCTTTTTCAGAGTTATCTTCTCCCCTCGCCCTTTGGAGATGGGTTGGGGGACGGGCTTCTATTCTTTGCGTTTCAATCTTATCCACGTGCTGTGCGCCTGGCGATACATATACTATTTGTAGGTGGCTGAAATGTTGGTCATAGCCTGCTTGATGCAGCCGTTCAAGCAGGCGATTCAATTCATCGAGGCTATCCTCGTCGTTATTGTAATTCATATTCTTAATTCTCTTTCAACCTTATTAGACAAAACTTGTTGATAATGTACATATTGTGATTTTTGGAAAAAAGGGTGGACATTATTGGTACATTAACGACAAAACTTCCAGGCCAACGCCAATCAGCCTTACTCCAAGTTGTCTATACCGCCAATGCCCACACCATATGGTGTGAGCAGGCAGGCAATCTTTCTTGGAGTAAACTGAGAAACTAAATTTTGGCGTTGTTCGGAAGTTTACAAGAAAGCTGTCATAGCTCCATAATCACAATATACTGGGTGCAAAGGTACTATTATTCCTTAAGACACTCAAATAATTATGGATATTTCTTTTACGGACTCATGACATTTTTCTTCGTTTGAGGGTTCAACATTATATTGATTTTATTGTTAACTTACATTCTCTTATATAGTGCAAATGGCAGATTCTTGTTGATGATTGCGAGAATATGCCAACGCTTTGTGACGTATACTTTGGATTTCTTCTTGCGAATAGCGGAAATAATCTGATGGGCAACCTTCTCGACTGGCATCACCCAAAACAGGCCATCACCTTTAGCCATTACTGTATCAACGAGACCTGGACGAATGTCAGTAACTGTTATGCTACCACCGCTCTTATAAGCTTTCTTACGCAAAGCTTCC